>CAZFKQ010000006.1:0-280178 GCA_964518735.1 uncultured Pseudomonas sp. | reverse complement strand
GGTGCGTTCGCTGCCGTTCTCGGCCAGTTCGACACTGTGCTCCAGGCGCTGCTTGTGGCTGTTTTCCAAGGTGCGTTCGCTGCCGTTCTCGGCCAGTTCGACACTGTGCTCCAGACGCTGCTTGCGGCTGTTATCCAGGGTGCGTTCGCTGCCGTTCTCGGCCAGTTCGACACTGTGCTCCAGGCGCTGCTTGCGGCTGTTATCCAGGGTGCGTTCGCTACCGTTTTCGGCAAGCTGTACGGCTTCATAGGCCTGCAGTTGACTAGCGCTGATGACGGCCAGCAGTGACAGGGCTTGGGTGAGGCGGCGAGTTGCGTTGAGGTTGTTCATGTCGGCTTTCCTTCAAGTTAGTTGCCGTCTCCGGCGTTGAAGTAAGCTTCTCAATTTTCACTAAATTGAAGAATAGATGTATTTGTCATTGCTTAATTTCACAATGTGAAATTGTATGCGATGGATGTCAGCCCTTTAGCGTCGTAAGGTCAGCTGATTACGACCCTAAAGTGCGTATGCCTGGTCGGCTCAGCGCCCTGGTGCTGTCCCCCCCTCTGGCCCGCTGCTCGGCTCAGGCCAGTCCAATTTTTGGCCCAGGCTTACGCTAGTAAACAGGTCGTCTCCGACACTCTCTTTTATAAAACGTCAATCCAAACAGGTTGGGATGGTTAAATCCGAATTTTTCAACGGCCTGCTAGGTGTTAGCCGCTGACGTCGGCGGCGGCTATTCTATGCGCCTCTTCAGCCCACCAGGATTGTCCGATGCAAGCCCAACTCCTCGAACTCATTACCCTGATCAGCTCCGGCTGCATGACTGACGAGGAAATCGCCCGTATCGCCGACGAAGCCGCTCAGGCTTACGCCGATCCGGCCGCCTTCCTCGCGGCCAACCCGGATATCAATTACGACGACACGTTTCCCATTCCTCTGGGCGAGTGGGTGGTGATCGGCAGCCTGCCGGAGACCGTGCTGTTCCAGGCCGATAGCTACGAAGAGCTGCTGCAACAGATCATCGAGTCTTTTGGCCCGGACGTGCCTTTCAACATCAAGCCCAAGCAGCTGGCCAAGGTCGAGCCGCTGAAAGCCCTCAATCGCATCCAGGTGCAGCTCTCCAGTATGTACAAGGAGAAGGGTGGCTACGTGCTGATCGATCTCAGCGAGCCGCTGGATGATGAACTGCAGTGCGTGCTCGTCTACACCAGCGACCTGCCGCGAGTGATGGAGCTGGCAGTGGCCGTGGGTATCTACGCCGCGCCGGCTTATGAAGCGCTGAAGGCGGCTGCGGAAGGCTAGGAACCTGCTGCTGATAACGCAAACGCCCCCCTCGCACTTGTGGGTGAGGGGCTGCCTTCCTGCTTCCCTCTACCTCCTGCATCCATGCAGCAAGCCGTGTAGGGTGGATAACGCTCTGCTTATCCACCATTAGCGCGATACGCAATCAAATCGATCGAGGCGTTGATCCGCCTTTACGCGGGCAGGGTCGTGCCGCGTTGCTTGAACACCAGCGCTTTCAAGCCGCCTTCCGGCTGGCTGTCGGGGAACTCCGGCGGGTTGTCCAGGCGCTGGACAAACTCCAGGCCAGGCGCCTCGCTGGCAAAGCCCGCGAGCAGGAAGTCCACGCCAATCGCCGGGTCGTTCATGCAGGCCAGCACTGTGCCTTGCGGGGTGAGCAGGTCGGGCAGGCGACGTAGAACCTTCTGGTAGTCCTGGGTCAGCACGAAGCTGCCTTTCTGGAACGACGGCGGGTCAATGATGATCAGGTCGTAGGGGCCTTCGCGTTTGAGCTTGCCCCAGGACTTGAACAGGTCATGGCCGAGGAAGCTGACCCGGCTCAGATCATGCTGATTCAGCCGATGATTCTCGCGCCCGCGACTCAGGGCGGCCTTGGCCATGTCCAGGTTGACCACATGTTCGGCGCCCCCGGCAATCGCCGCTACCGAGAAACCGCAGGTGTAGGCAAACAGATTGAGCACGCGCTGGCCTTGCGCCTGTTCCTGCACCCAACGCCGGCCATAACGCATGTCGAGGAACAGTCCGGTGTTCTGCTTGCGGCCCAGATCCAGTTTGAAGCGCAGGCCGTTTTCGCAGACCTGCCAGTGTTCGACCGGCTCACCGCATAGCCATTCGCTGGAGCTGTCGGGGCGATAGCGATGTTGTAGCAACAGGGCCTGGGCGCCACTGGCCAGCCATTGTGCTGATGTGCTGAGGTTGAGCAGCATGCGGGTCAGGGCGAGCAGTTCGTCTGTGGATGGCTCCCGGAACAGCACCACCAGGACCACACCTTGCAACCAGTCGACGCTGATCTGTTCCAGCCCCGGCCAGCACTGACCGCGACCATGGAACAGACGGCGGGTCTCGTCAGGGACATCCGCGAGGGCGGCGTTCAGGTGTTGCTGCAGGGTGTGGATGGCTTCGGTGTGCATGGCTCATGGGTCGGTCTGCGCGGCCGCACATGGTAACCGAGTCCCTCGGATCGGGGCTGACGTTGCGACACCCAACCGATGAGTTGGGTGCGCCGAGTATGCTGGGAGGTGTGTCAGGCCGTGCGGTTGTCCAGGGCTGGCGTCAGCGTTTCCGCTAACTGCAGCTGACGACGCAAGGCCCGAAAGTGGCTGGCCGAGCCTGTGAAGAAGGCCCTGGGCAGGATGGCATAGTGACTCAGCGCCGCCTCCACCTGGGGCAGCCCGGCCTGCTCGGCCATCTCGTAGGCGCGCAGGCCTTTTTCGATGCGTTCGGCGGTGCTGGCGAAGTCGCTGAACTTCATCGTGCGACTGCTGCTGAAATAGGCGAACTCGATGCGCGGACGCAGCGCGACCTGGCGGATCAGTGGCCAGTCGAGTGCTGCCAGTGCCTGCTCGACCGCCGGGCCAACGATGAATTCCTGCTCCCACAAAAAGAACGCCTCGAATAGTTCGCGGCGCTGCTCGGCTGGCAATGGTCGCTGTTCGGCCTGGGCGCGGTGGCATTGGTTCAGCGCGCCAAGCAGCCGGGGCGGCACATAGCCGGTGATGCCGGCGAGCTGGCCGTATTGCTTGCTGAAGTGATAAGCGCAGTAAGCCTCAATGCATACCCGCCGGTTGATATCGCGAAAGGCATCGGCGAAGGCCTGCAGTTGCCGCAGCTTGTCGCGGCGCACGGCGGGCTGGAGCAGGTACTGGGCGGAGAGCAGGGTGCCGACACGCAGACCCAGGGAAAAGTAACCGGCACCCCACAGTGCACCGTGGGCGGCGATCAGCGGGAAGACATTGCGCCCGCCGGAGTCCTCGTACAGGTGGTGGTAGACCGAGGCGCGCTGACAGAGGTCGCCGAGTCCACCGGCCAATACCGTCGCTTCCTGATGGATCAGTTGATAGTCGCGTGCGAGTGCAGAATCTTCATTGTCCATTTCCCTGGCTCCTGGAGAATATCTACTGATCTCACTTTAGGAGCCGGGAGTGCAGTGCACCGCGTGGCAAATTGCCTCAGAGCCCGTTCACGATCATTCGCGCGGCACCACACAGCCTGTAGAGCGAAGTGCGGGGCAGGCCTGGGGCTAGCAGATTTAGGTTGATGCGCTGGCTCAGCAGTTTGCTGGGTAGGCGGTGCAGGGGCTGTAGGCTCAGCCCCGGCGCTGGCGCAGTGGGTCGAGCAGTGGCTTGAGGCCGTTGTGGTCGATCTCCTGCATCAGGGCCAGCAGGCGGCCGATCTCGCCCTTGGGGAAACCTTCGCGGGCGAACCAGTTGAGGTAGTGGCCCGGCAGGTCGGCGAGCAGGCGGTCCTTGTACTTGCCGAAGGGCATGGTACGGGTGACCAGCAGGAGGAGGTCTTCGGGGTTCATTGCAGGCTCGGAATTGGCGCTGGGGCGTAGGGTGGATCGCGCTTCACCGATCCACCGGGTAGCGTCTTGGTGGATGAAAAGCGCGTCATCCACCCTAGGGTATCTGACCAACCCTCTGCCGATAAACGCCGGCCAAACAAAAAAGCGCAGGGTCCCTGGCGGAGCCCTGCGCTTTACCTGTGACCAGCTGCAATCAGCTCTGGCGGATCAGGTGGTCGAAGGCGCTCAGCGAGGCCTTGGCGCCTTCACCCACGGCGATGACGATCTGCTTGTAGGGCACGGTGGTCACGTCGCCGGCAGCGAATACGCCGGGGATGTTGGTGCCGCCCTTGGCGTCGACAATGATTTCGCCACGCGGGGTCAGCTCCACCACGCCTTTCAGCCAGTCGCTGTTGGGCAGCAGGCCGATTTGCACGAAGATGCCTTCCAGTTCGACGGTATGCAGTTCGTCGCTGTTGCGGTCCTTGTACACCAGGCCGTTGACCTTCTGGCCGTCGCCTTTGACTTCGGTGGTCAGGGCGCTGGTAATGACCTTGACGTTCGGCAGGCTGTGCAGCTTCTTCTGCAGCACGGCATCGGCGCGCAACTGGCTGTCGAACTCGATCAGGGTGACCTGGGCAACGATGCCGGCCAGGTCGATGGCCGCTTCCACACCAGAGTTACCACCACCGATCACCGCCACGCGCTTGCCCTTGAACAGCGGGCCGTCGCAGTGCGGGCAGTAGGCCACGCCCTTGCCACGGTATTCCTGCTCGCCCGGTACATTCATCTCCCTCCAGCGTGCGCCGGTGGAGAGAATCACGGTCTTGGCCTTGAGACTGGCACCGCTGTCGAATTTGACCTCGTGTAGACCGCCCTCGCTGCTGGCCGGAATCAGGGCGCTGGCGCGCTGCAGGTTCATGACATCGACTTCGTACTGTTTGACGTGCTCTTCCAGAGCGCGGGCCAGTTTCGGCCCTTCGGTTTCCTGTACCGAGATGAAGTTCTCGATGGCCATGGTGTCGAGCACCTGGCCGCCGAAACGCTCGGCGGCGACGCCGGTGCGGATGCCTTTGCGCGCGGCATAAATGGCTGCTGCGGCGCCTGCCGGGCCACCGCCGATGATCAGTACATCGAAGGCGTCCTTGGCACTCATCTTCTCGGCATCGCGGTTGGCGGCGCCGGTGTCGATCTTGGCGAGGATTTCCTTCACTTCCATGCGGCCGGAGGCGAACACTTCGCCGTTCAGGTAGATGCTCGGCACGGCCATCACCTGGCGACGCTCGACTTCTTCCTGGAACAGCGCGCCATCGATCGACACGTTGCGGATATTGGGGTTGAGCACCGCCATCAGGTTCAGCGCCTGGACCACGTCCGGGCAGTTCTGGCAGCTCAGCGAGAAGTAGGTTTCGAACTCGAAACGGCCTTCGATACTCTTGATCTGGTCGATGGTCTCGGCGTCCAGCTTGGACGGGTGACCACCGACCTGCAGCAGGGCCAGCACCAGCGAGGTGAACTCATGGCCCATGGGGATACCGGCGAAGGTGATGCCGATATCAGCGCCCGGACGGTTGAGGGCGAAAGACGGCCGGCGCGCATCGCTGCCGTCGGTCTTCAGGGTGATCTTGTCAGTCAGGCCGACGATGTCGTTGAGCATGCCCAGCAGTTCCTGGGATTTCTCGCTGTCATCGAGGGAGGCAACGATCTCGAACGGCTGGGTGACCTTCTCGAGGTAGGCCTGCAACTGGGTCTTAAGAGTGGCGTCCAACATGACTGCGATTCCTTCATAACGATAAATTGCGGACAAACAAACGCCCGGGCGGATCGCGCCCGGGCGTTCGGGCGCCTTTAAGAGCCTGATAAGGCTCCGGCAGGCGAAAAATGGAGTGGAGAGCGTCGCGAGCGACGGTAGTGCAAGGCGAAATCAGGCGAGGGCGCGGAGTTTACGAGCTGTAAATGAGCAGCCCGAGCCTGATTTCAACGCTGCAATACCTAGCGCAGCAGCTCTACAACCATTTTTAGATTTTGCCGACCAGGTCCAGGGAAGGAGCCAGGGTCTTCTCGCCTTCTTTCCACTTGGCCGGGCAAACCTGACCCGGGTTGGCAGCGGTGTACTGGGCAGCTTTCAGCTTGCGCAGGGTTTCCGATACGTCACGGGCGATTTCGTTGGAGTGGATTTCAACGGTCTTGATCACGCCTTCCGGGTTGATCACGAAGGTGCCGCGCAGGGCCAGGCCTTCTTCCGGGATGTGCACGCCGAAAGCGTTGGTCAGAGCGTGGGTCGGGTCACCGATCAGCGGGAACTGAGCCTTGCCTACAGCCGGCGAAGTTTCGTGCCAGACCTTGTGCGAGAAGTGGGTGTCGGTGGTGACGATGTACACCTCGGTGCCAGCCTTCTGGAACTCGGCATAGTTGTTGGCGGCGTCTTCGATCTCGGTCGGGCAGTTGAAGGTGAAGGCTGCCGGCATGAAGATCAGTACCGACCACTTGCCCTTCAGCGATTGCTCGGTCACTTCGATGAATTCGCCGTTGTGGAAAGCGTTGGCTTTGAAAGGCTGAACTTGGGTGTTGATGAGGTTCATCAGTGAACTCCTTAGGGGGGTTAGTAATTTGATGGCGCCATCCTAATGGCGATGGCTCATTTCTGATAATTGATTGAAACCATGATAACGATTGCTTCGGCCTATGGCAGCACGGCAAACCCTGCGGTGCAGTCTATGGCGACTGGCAGTTTGACCGGTAGTCATGGCAGTTCATCGCAAGCGTGCTGCAGGGTATCAGCTGACCGCCTGAAATTGCGGGTTCTGCTGGCGATACTGCTCGAAGATGAACTGGCGGATGCGTTCGGCATGTTCGCTGTGGCGCAGTTGCAGGCTGTAGGCCGCTCGTTGTCCGGAGCTGGCGCGGATGCGCCGAGCCTTGACTGGCATTGGCTCCAGTCCTGGCAGGGGCAGCCAGAGGCTGAAGTTGTCGGGCAGTTCGGCACTGCCGCATGGGCCGATCAGCAGGCTGTCGGGTGCCACTTCGTGCACCAGCAGGTCGGTGTCTGCACCATCCTGATCCTGCAGGATCAATGGTGCGTCAAGTACCAGGCGCCAGGCGCGTCGCACGGCTCCCTCGTCGTAGATATCCGGCGCGCCCAGTTCCAGTTGCAGGCCGTGCATCTCGTCTTCCACCAATTGCAGGGGGAAAGACATGCTGTAGTTGTCCGTGCGGGCTTGCAGATTAAGCTGAGCATGGCGGCCCAGGCGGCTGAGCAGGGCGTTGGCCAGCGCGCCGCCATCGACCTTGAAGCTTGGAATATGCAGGGGCCTGCCGATCAACTGGCTGTTGAATACCTGGCGGAGGAAATCCAGCTCTTCGCTGGACAGGACGTTTTGCTCGGACATGCTGCCCTCCAAAGGGCATGGATTAGCTGATCGCAAGCAAAAAATGCGCCTGTGGCGCCGTTGCGCCTTGCCGACTATCAATCCGGCTGGCGCAAGCTGCAGGGCAGGCATCAGAGCACGCCGTGGCGGGGCTCAGCGCGAGGCCTTGAGTGCTGCGAGTTCGTCCTTGAGACGGCTGACTTCGGCTTCAAGTTCCCGTACCCGCTCTTTGGCTTCCACTTCCTCGCTGACATCCTTTTGAATGCCGATGTAGTAGGTCAGCTGGTCACCCTCGTTGAATACCGGGGTGATCGACAACTCGTTCCAGAAGGCGCTGCCATCCTTGCGGTAGTTGCGGATGATCTGCCGGCACGGCTCATGCCGGCGCACGGCTTCGCGGATGGCGGTCAGACTGGTCTGCTGGCGGTCGCTGCCCTGCAGGAAGCGGCAGTCCTGGTAAAGGATGTCATCGCTGTTATAGCCGGTCAGGCGCTCGAAGGCGGCGTTGGCGTAGATCAGGATGTTGTCATCACCTTCCTGTTCGGCCACCACGATGCCATCGTTGGAAGCATTCACTACTAGTTGCAGCAATTTTGCATTGATCATCGCGCCAGTTCCCTCGTGCATATCCGTCGCATTCTATGGCATCCCGGTTGGCTGTCCACTTACGGCATAATGTCCGGCGTTTATCAGCATGTTTCGGAGTTCTGCATGAAAGTCGCCATTTTGTCCGGTTCGGTCTACGGCGCCGCCGAAGAAGTTGCCCGTTGCGCCGTTGAACTGCTCAATGCCGCCGGTTTCGAGGCTTGGCACAAGGCCGGCGCGAGCCTGGCTGAAGTGCAGGCTTTCGCCCCCGACGCGCTGCTGGCGGTGACCTCAACCACCGGCATGGGTGAATTGCCGGGCAACCTGCAGGGCTTCTACTACGAGACGCGTGACCTATTTCCGGCCTGGAATGGCAAACCTTTTGCGGTACTGGCTCTCGGTGATTCCAGCTACGACACCTTTTGCGGTGGCGGCGAGCTGATGCGCGAGCTGTTCGCCGAGCTGGGCATGCGCGAGGCGCTGTCGATGCTGCGTCTGGATGCCAGCGAAAGCGTGACTCCGGAAGACGACGCGCAGCCCTGGCTGGGCGAGCTGATCACGGCCCTGCACGCCTGATGCACTCGCGCGCCGTCGAGCTGATTCGCCAGCTGCAGCTGGTCGCCCATCCGGAGGGCGGCTATTACCGGCGTATGTTCACCTCGACGCAGCTGCTGGCCGATGGCCGCGCGGCGTCCAGCGCGATTCTGTTCCTTCTGCCGTCCGGCGCGGTCAGCCGCTGGCATCGGGTGGATGCGGACGAACTCTGGCACTTTCACGAAGGCGAGCCGCTGCAACTGTTGATCGGCGAAACCTCTGACGCTGTGCGCTGCGAAGTGCTCGGCCCGGTGGCCGAGGGCCGGTTGCCGCAACGGGCGGTGCCGGCGCACGCCTGGCAGGCGGCGCGCAGCCTCGGCGCCTTCAGCCTGGTCGGTTGCACGGTGGCGCCGGAGTTTCGTTTCGAGGGTTTTCGCCTGCTCGCCGATGATGCGCAGGCGCAGCAGGACTGGCCGCTGCTGGCGCGCGATTACCCCGAGCTGCTGTGAGCGTTAGAAGCGGTGTACGTTTTTTTTGCGGCACCATTGGGCGCGTGTAGGGGCCGGGGCGGATCGCTTTTGCTCCCCCAGTCCCTCTCCCACAAGTGGGAGAGGGGGCTAAACATCCTCCAGGGCCACTAAGCTGGCCTGCAAGGCAACTCGCTCGCCACGCAGCGAGCGCTAGACTCCTCGGCACAACAAATCGCCGAGGATTACCCGATGACTGCTGCCCATGCCTTGCCCCAACTGAATGTGCGTGACCAGGTTTCCGCCGCCGAGTGGCAAACGCGCGTCGATCTGGCGGCCTGCTATCGGTTGATCGCCCTGTATGGCTGGGACGACCTGATCTTCACTCACATCTCGGCCAAGGTACCCGGCACCGAAGACTTCCTGATCAATCCCTACGGCCTGATGTTTCACGAAATCACGGCCTCCAGCCTGGTCAAGGTCGATCTGAGTGGCAAAAAGCTGATGGACAGCCCGTTCGACCTCAACCCGGCCGGCTACACCATCCACAGTGCGGTGCATGAGGTTCGTCACGATGCCGCGTGCGTGCTGCACATCCACACCCCGGCCGGTATCGCCGTGTCCGCGCAGAAACAGGGCCTGTTGCCGCTGTCGCAGCAGTCTCTGTTTGTCCTCTCCAGCCTGGCCTACCACGGTTACGAGGGCGTGGCCCTGAATCATGACGAGAAGGCCCGCCTGCAGGCTGATCTGGGCGACAAGAACTTCATGATCCTGCCCAACCACGGCTTGCTCACCGCTGGCGGCAGCATCGCCGACACCTTCCTGATGATGTTCATCCTGCAGCGCGCCTGTGAGATTCAGGTCATGGCGCAAAGCGGTGGTGCCGAGCTGATCCATATCCCGCAGCAAATTCTTGATGGCGCCAAGGCCATGGTCGCCGGTGTGATGAAGAGCCCGCAGGGTATGGGCGGTTCGCTGCCCTGGCCGGCGCTGCTGCGCAAGCTCGATCAGCAGATGCCGGGCTACGCCGCATGACCACGTTGTCAGGCATTGCCCTGGAAGATTGGCGGGCGCAGGGGCAGGACTTTCGCTTCAAGGGCCACGCCATCCGCTACTGGGTGGCGGGGGCGCCGGATGCCGAGCCGCTGCTGCTGATCCATGGCTTCCCTACCGCCAGCTGGGATTGGCATTACCTGTGGCAGGCGCTGGCGCAGAAATACCGGGTGATCGCCTGCGACATGCTCGGCTTTGGCTACTCGGCCAAGCCGCGCGGGCATGCCTACAGCCTGCTGGAGCAGGCCGACCTGCAGCAGGCGTTGCTGGCACATCTGAATATCGACGGGCCGGTGCATGTGCTGGCCCACGACTATGGCGACAGTGTGGCCCAAGAGCTTTTGGCCCGGCACCATGAGGGGCGTATCCAACTGGCCAGCTGCGTGTTCCTCAATGGCGGGTTGTTTCCGGAAACCCATCGCCCGGTGCTGATGCAGAAGTTGCTGCTCAGCCCGCTGGGGCCACTGCTCGGCAAGCTGTTTTCACGCGGCAAACTGAAAGCCAACCTGACCAAGGTGTTCGGCCCGCACACCCCACCCAGCGAGCTGGAGCTGGACGCTTTCTGGAGCCTGATCCGACATAACGGCGGGCCGGCGGTGATGCACCGGCTGATCCGCTACATGCCCGAACGCCGCCAGCAGCGCGAACGCTGGGTGGCGGCCATGCAGCAGGGCGGGGTGCCGCTGCGGGTCATCGATGGCGCGCTCGACCCGATTTCCGGGGCGCACATGGTGGCGCGCTACCGCGAGCTGATTGCGAACGCCGACACCGTGTTACTGGCGCAGATCGGCCACTATCCGCAAACTGAGGCTCCCGCAGAGGTGCTCGCTCACTATCTGCAGTTCCGTGAATGGCTGGAGGCCAAAACATGCAGCGACGTACAGTCTTGAAGGGAGCCGCCGTGGGCGGTGCAGTGGTGTTGGGGGCAGGGTTCTGGGCGTTGCCCACCGGCGTGGCGCCGGCGGCACTGACGCTTGAGGGCGCGCAACAGGCGCTGGTCGCGCTGGCCACGCGCGAGTTGGTCAGCCTCAAGGGCTGGAGCCCGAGCGAGGTGTTCAACCACTGCGCGCAGAGCGTCGAGTACTCCATGGATGGCTACCCGCAGCTGAAACCGGCCTGGTTCCGCCACAGCGTCGGGCCGCTGGCCTTCAGCGTATTCAATGCCCGCGGCGCCATGCGCCATCCGCTCAACGAAGTAATCCCTGGCGCGGCGCCCCTGGTCGAGCCAGCCAGCACGCTGGCGGCGATCGTCCGTCTGCAGGCGGCGCTGGTGCGCTTTGCCGCCTACAGTGGCGAGCTGCAGCCGCATTTTGCCTACGGCGTGCTCAGCCATGCGGAATATACCCAGGCCCATGTGCTGCACCTGTACAACCACCTGAGTCTGATTCGAGTGGCGGATCAACCTGCCTGATTTTGGCGCGCACTGATCATCCTGCTGTCTTATCGGGCACCATTCAGTCGCCCGGCAGATGATTGCCCGGTGTCGGCATCTGCCGGACACTCAAGGCCTTTCCCACCTGCCGAGGTAGCTGTTTCATGAGCGATGCCATCCGTTTCGAAGACAAGGTCGTGATCGTCACTGGTGCCGGTGGCGGCCTCGGCCGTGCCCACGCGCTGGAGTTCGCCAGGCATGGCGCGCGCGTGGTGGTCAACGACCTGGGCGGCAGTGCTCATGGTGAAGGCGCCAACGCTTCGGCAGCCGATCGGGTGGTCGCGGAAATTCGCGCCGCTGGCGGTACCGCAGTCGCCAACCATGACTCGGTGACCGATGGCGGCAAGATCGTGCAGAACGCCCTGGATGCCTTCGGCCGCATCGACGTGGTGGTCAATAACGCCGGCATCCTGCGCGACAAGTCCTTCGTCAAGATGGAGGATGCCGACTGGGACCTGGTCTACAAGGTTCACGTCGAGGGCGCCTACAAGGTCACCCACGCCGCCTGGCCGCACCTGCGCGAGCAGAACTTCGGCCGGGTGATCTTCACCGCCTCCACCTCGGGCATCTACGGCAACTTTGGCCAGTCTAACTACGGCATGGCCAAGCTCGGCCTGTATGGGCTGACCCGCACCCTGGCCATCGAAGGGCGCAAGAACAACGTGCTGGTCAACGCCATCGCCCCTACCGGCGGCACGCGCATGACCGAAGGCCTGATTCCGCCGCAGGTGTTCGACCAGCTCAAGCCGGAACTGGTCAGCCCGCTGGTGGTATTCCTCGGCAGCGCTCAGTGTCAGGACACTGGCGGTCTCTATGAAGTCGGCGGTGGCTGGATCGGCAAGGTGCGCTGGGAGCGCAGCCTGGGCGCCGGTTTCGACCCGCAGTCCGGTTTCAGCCCGGACGACGTGGCCGCCAGCTGGAAGCAGATCGGTGATTTCGAAGGCGCGGTGCACCCGGATGACAACGTCACCGCCCTGCGCGAGATGATGGCCAACCTGCAGAAACACGCGCGCTGATTCGCGCGTTGATGCAGCTGCAAAAAGGCCGGCAGTGATGCCGGCCTTTTCATTTCCAGGACAGAAACCTGTCACCGCATGGAGACGCTGCGCAGGCCGGATTGCCCCGGGGTGGCCTGCGCCAGCTTGTCAGCGGGCCTGTAGCTTGAAGTTATCGTCCGAAGGTTCCTTGGTGTAGGCGCCCTGGTCATGTACCAGCTTCTGCGTGCCATTCATCAGGGTAGTGATGCGGCTGTCCGAGGTTTTCGCGGAGGCCGCCTGGTTGCTGGTGCCGGTCACCAGCGGTGGGTTGAAGCTGAAAGACCAGAGGTAATGCCAGACCGCCGCATTATGTTTTTCGGTGATCTGCGCGGTGTTGAAATACCAGGGCTTCAGCTCGCTGAAGGCGGTCATCTTCATCAGCCCGGTATTGGCGTCGCCGACGAAAATGGTGCTGGTGACTGCCGAGGTGCGGTACGCCTCGAAAATCACGCCCTTGCCCTTCAATTCGCTGACATAGCTGCGGCTGACCGCGCCGGTCCACTGGTTGCCGAGCCAGCTCTTGGCATTGTTGGAGTAGAAGGGGTCGAGCAGGGCTACACGCTTGGGCAGCAGCTTGCTGTTGACGGTGCCGGCGGTGACCGCATCGCTGATCTTCTTGGTCAGGACGATGGCCACCTGGTTGCCCAGGGAGTGGCCGAGGATGCGGATGTTGCTGCCGCTGTAGCCAGCCATGTTGTCCTTGTAGCTTTTGAACAGCAGATCGCCAACCGATTGTGTCGGGCCACTGCTGTAGGCGCCGCTGCTG
This sequence comes from uncultured Pseudomonas sp., assembly GCA_964518735.1. Lineage (GTDB taxonomy): Bacteria > Pseudomonadota > Gammaproteobacteria > Pseudomonadales > Pseudomonadaceae > Aquipseudomonas. Next base: position 267,149 of record CAZFKQ010000006.1, on the reverse strand, counting down.
TTGCGCCAGCGCATGGCGCGTGGGCCGGTGGCGCTCCAGATCTTGGCTTCGGCATCGGTGACTTCGCCCTCGTCGGCGAACTGGTTCCAGTACAGCACGCCGACGTTGTAGCCGGCCCGCAGCCAGGCATCGGCCAGATCCAGGGCCGGGCCGCCAGCACCTTCGCGGTTGAAGGTTTCGCGATCCTTGCGCGCAGTGGAGCCGTTTTGCCAACCATGGATGTAGATCACCGTAGGTTTGCTGGCGCCATAGTAGGCGTTGCTCTGACCGGGCACGGCTTTCTGCCAGGTGTCGCCATAGCCGAACCAGTACAGGCCGTAGTCAAGGTTGTTGAAGGTGGAGTCGGGGAAGACGCCGGGGGCGGCGTGAAGCAGCGATGAAAAACACAGCAGGCACAGCAATATGAGCTTGCGCATCGTGGACGTCCCTAATGTTGTTATTGTGTTGGGGCGTGCCGATTAAGCCGAGAGTTTTTCGGGTTGTCCAGGCTCTCGTTAGTGCAGCGCTGGCGAGCGCTCTAGCTCGTGCAGACGCTGGCTCAGGCGCAGGCTTTCCTGGGGGTTGTCGCACAGCAGCAGGGCGCGCTCCAGGTCGAAACGTTCGGCCTGCGGGCAGTCCAGCTCGCGGTAGATCATCGCTCGCACCAGATGGTCGGCGACATTCGGCGGTGCCAGTTGCAGCACCCGTTCGGCGTCCTTGAGCGCCGCCAGGGGCTCGCCTGCAGCGCCATGCAGATGGCACAGGTTGCGCGACAGGCGCAGCAGCAAGGCGTGGGCGTCGCAGGGCAACAGATGAGCAGCGTTGAGCTCGGCGGACGGGCCGGCAACGCGCTGCAGCAGTTCACGGCAGTCCTTTGGGTACAGGCGGCGGCCGCTGCAGGGGTCGAGTAGGTGATCGGCACCCGGCACGCGCAGCAGCAGATGACCGGGGAAGTTCACCGCCTGCAGTGGAATCTCCAGTTGCCGGGCCAGCTCCAGGGCGATCAGCGCGAGCGACAACGGTTGTCCGCGGCGGCGCTGCAGTACTCGGTGCAGCAGGGCGGCCTGGGGGCGGGTGGGCAGGTCATCGTCTTCGTGGAAATCCAGCTCGTTGAGGCGGCGCAGCAGCGGCTGCGCCATCTCGCTGGCTGGCAGGTTGGGTAAGCCGGCCTGTACCTGCTGGCGCAGATTGGCGAACTCTCGCAGGATCGTTGCAGGCTGCAGCTGTGTATCGTGTTCGGCGGCGATGTGCAGGGCCGCCTCGAACAAGGCGGGGGGCTGAGCATCAAGGCAGTCGAGCCAGGCTGGGCGTGAACTCATTGCGGTCTCCTGTGACGGGGAGCTGTCTGCCTAGCTTTTAACGCGCGGCGTCAGGCTCGTCCAGTCATCAGGATCTAAACAGGTTCTCAGGCGTAGACGCGCTGGCCGCGATACATGCGTACCGAGCCGCGCGGGGCTTCTTCGTGTGCGACCGGGGTTGCGCTGACGACGGACGTCACGCTGTCGATGGAGCGCACATGACCACGGTACTGCTGGGTTGGGGCGGCAGGTTCGGTGGCTTTGGCCTGACCCTGGAAGTCACTCATTTCGGCCAGGCGGATCCCCAGGTTGCGGGTTTCCTGATCGGAGGAGCGCAGGCAGGCCATGAGCATGGCTTCCACGGCATCCGGTTGGCTGAGACGGATATCCACACAGAGTTCGTCGCGTATGCGTCGGCGTAGCGCCTGCATGCAGTCCAGTACGGCCTTGTTGAGTTCCATGGCACTTCCCCCAAACAGTTGAACCTTGCCTACCGGTTAAACGGCGGCTGTTTTCCCCTATCACGCTTGAGCTTTAGCAAAGGCCGTACCAGCTGCGCAAAGCCACGGTTTGTGCGGCCTGTCACAGTGACCAGCGGCTGGCACTGCGCACCGCTGGTGCAGGTTGCACTCGTCTGGCGCGACGCTGAAGGCGAGGCGAGTAACCGGTATACTGCCGGCTCTGTTTTTTGCCGCCGTGCTTTCCCTGAAGGTTTACCCATGCGCAACGATGCTCGCGACGAACTCGACCATATCCCCAGCCTGACTGCCGGAGGGCGTAACCAGGACGATTTCGCGCCACTGCAGGCGGCGCCAGCCGATCATGCCCAGCCAGGCTACGCGCGTGCCTCGTCTGCGCCGGCCAAGTCTTCCGGCGGCACTGGCGCGTTGTGGGCCCTGGTCGGCGCCCTGGCCATCGCCCTGGGTGCGCTCAGCTGGTGGAGCCTGCAGCAGATCTCGCTGATGGAGCAGCAGCTGGTGGCGACCCAGGAGAGCTTCGTCAAAATCAGCGAGGATGCCGCCGGACGTATCCAGGACATCTCTGGCAAGGTGGTGGCCACCGAGTCCAGCGTCACCACTGACAGCGAGCAGCTCAAACTGCGGGTCAAGCAGCTGGAGAACAAGCTGGCCGAACTGAACAAGTCGCAACAGAACGTCGCCGGTCAGCAGAGCGGCCAGGGCAAGCGTATCGAGCAGCTGGCCACTGAGCTGAAGAACCAGAAGACGCTTACCGGCCAGTTCGACAGCCAGCTGGACAAGCTGGCCAGCGAACAGAAAACCGGCCTGGTCGGCGTCGGCAAGCTGCAGGAACAGGTCAAGGCGCTCGGCGGTGATATCGATGCGCTGAAAAAACTGGGTAATCCGAACCAGGCCATCGGCCGCCTGGAGCAGGATCTGCTGGTGCTGCGCAGCGAGCTGGACAACCGCCCGGCGCCCACCCAGAACACCGCCGAGTTCGATGCCTTCCGCGCGCAGATGACCCGCAACATCAGCACCCTGCAGGCTCAGGTGCAAAACCTGCAGCAGCAGATCAACGCCCGCTGAGTGCTGGCGACATGAACGGGCCTTGCTGCTGGCGGTAAGCCTGTTCACTCAAGAAAAACGCCGCGATCCCTGAGGGATCGCGGCGTTTTTTTGCCTCGGCAAATGCGAGGAGCCTGTATTGCCTGTGGGAGAAACCAGCTGTCCCGGGCGCGCATGAGTTCGCCCCGGCAAACATGCAGGCGAGTTGCCGGCGCTAGTCTTCCAGACGGGAGAAGTCTGCTTTTACCCGCACCGCGCAGTCCGGGCAGGTAAAGTCGTCCGGCAGTTCCTCCCAGGTGGTTCCAGGCGCGTAGCCCTCATGGGGTTCGCCGTGGCGCTCGTCGTAGCGGTAGCCGCATTCCGGGCACTGGTACTGGCTCATGCCGCGTGCTCCTGCAGGCCATAGCGCTGCATCAGCTGCTCACGCAGGCCAGGCTGGAAGTTGATCCGCGCGGCATCGCCGTGTACTGCCGCCAGCAGGCGCGGGTTCATCACGCGGAACCACAGCGGCGGGCAGTAGGCCAGCAGGTACATGCCGAAGTAGCCGCTGGGCAGACGCGGCAGATCGGCGAAGTTGCGCAGCGACTGGTAGCGCCGGGTCGGGTGGGCGTGGTGGTCGGAATGCCGCTGCAGGTGGAACAGCGCCCAGTTGGAAAACAGGTGGTTGCTGTTCCACGAATGCTGAGGCTGGCAGATCTCGTAGCGGCCGTTGTCCAGCTTGCGGCGCAGCAGGCCGTAGTGTTCCAGGTAGTTGGCCGAGGTCAGCTGGAAGCCGCCCCAGAAGGCCGTGAGCAGCAGGTAGGGCAGCAGGGCCAGGCCGAACACGGCGACCAGCCCGCCATACAGCGCCAGGCTGATCAGCGCCGGTTGCAGCACTTCGTTGTCCAGACTCCAGACCGATTTATTGCAGCGCGCCAGGCGTTCCTTCTCCAGCTGCCAGGCGCGGCGGTAGCCACCGGGCATCTCGCGCAGGAGGAAGCGGTAGATATGTTCACCCATGCGCGAAGACGCCGGGTCCACAGGGGTGGCCACGTCGCGGTGATGGCCGCGGTTATGCTCGACGAAGAAGTGCCCATAGCAGCACAACGCCAGCGCCAGCTTGCCCAGCCAGCGCTCCAGTTCGCTCTTCTTGTGGCCCATCTCGTGGCCCAGATTGATGGCAAATCCCATGCCGCCGCCGGTGGAGATAATCATCGCCAGCACGCCGTACCAGGGCAGCGATTGGGTGGCGACGAACGCGGCATTGAGGATGAAGCCCAGCCACAGCAGCGGCACCAGCAGGTAGGTGATCCAGCGGTAGTAGGCGTCGGCCTCCAGACCTGGCACCGCCTCTTCCGGCGGATTGCTCTGATCTTCGCCGATCAGCGCATCAAGCAGCGGGATACCGAAATAAAAGAACGCGGGCGACAGCCACAGCCAGGACACATTGGCCGAAACCAGCAGGTACAGCGCCGGGCCGAGCAGGCCGAGGGTGGGGACGAACAGCGAGATCAACCACAGGTAGCGCTTGCGGTCGCGGTAGGGCTGATCCATGGCCGGGGTTGGAGCGAGAGTCGTCATGTTGTTTTCTCCAGAGGTTCTTTGACCTGTGGCCAGCATGCGCGTGGCAGGGAAGGGCGCGTACCGTTGTGTCGGGCAATTAATCGTCATATGGTGACAGTCTGACTGACTGGTGGACCACGCCATGAGCTCGACCGTCTCCCCGTTGCAACCCTGCCTGCACCCGATCTATGCGCGGCTGCTGTGCGCCGCATTGCGCCAGCGCGGCTTCGACGAGGTGCAAATCCTGCTCGGCACCGGACTGGATTGGGCCCAGCTGCACAGTGACAACCGCTCGCTCAGCTTCGCCCAGGCACAGCGCCTGGTGCGGCGTGCCGTGCAGCTCACCGACTGCCCCTGGCTGGGCCTGCAGGTCGGCTGCGCCACCCAGGTTTCCGCCCATGGTCCGGTGGGTTATGCGGCCCTGGCCTGCGCCGATCTGCGCGGCGTGCTGCAGGTGCTGGAGCGCTTCAGCGTGCTGCGCCTGAGCAGCCTGCGCCTGACCGGTTACCTGGAGGGCGAGCGCTATTGTGTGCGCGCCGACGAGGAGTTCGACCTGGGCGATGTGCGTGAGCACATCCTCTCTACCATCGCCGGGACTTTTCTGCGTCTGCTCGAAGCGGTCTGCGGCACGTTGCCTGTAGGTGAGCTGCGCTTCACCTTTCCCTTCGCCGAACCGCCCTGGGGGGCGCATTACCGCGATCTGCTCGGTCCGGGCGTGGAGTTTTCCGCTGACTGCTACAGCGTCAGCCTGCCGCTGGCGTGGCTGGATCGGCCGAGCCTGAGTGCCGACCCGCAGGCGGCGCGGATCGCCCTGCGCGATTGCGAACACCAGTTGCTTGGCGTGCGCGAAGGCGGTGACTGGACCACACGCGTGCAGCTGCGCCTGCTGGCCTGTGAAGGCCGCTACCCGACTCTGGGTCAGCTGGCCGAGGAATACCACCTCTCCGAGCGCACGCTGATCCGCCGCCTGCGCGATGAGGGCGGCAACTACCAGCAACTGCTCGACGAGGTCCGTCAGGAACTGGCCTGCTGGCTGCTGCTGAATACCCCGTTGAGCGTTGAGGCGGTGGCCGAGCGCCTGGGCTATCAGGACACCAGCAACTTCAGTCGCACCTTTCGCCGCTGGCTGGGTGTGACGCCCAATGCCTGGCGCAATGGTCAGCTCGCCGGACTTGCACCATGAACTACCTGGCCCATCTGCATCTGGGCGGCGAGCAGCCCGAGCAACTGCTGGGCAGCCTGTATGGCGACTTCGTCAAAGGTCGGCTGAAGGGGCGCTTCTCGCCGCAGATCGAGGCCGCCATTCGCCTGCATCGGCGCATCGACGCCTTTACCGACAGCCACCCGCTGACTGAACGGGCTCGCGCGCGCTTCCCGGCCGAGCGGCGGCGTACGGCGGGGATTCTTCTCGACCTGTTCTTCGACCACTGCCTGGCGCGGCACTGGCCGGACTACGCCAGTGAACCGCTGCCGGTCTTTACCGCGAGGGTTTACGCCGTACTGGGTGCCGAAACGCAGTTGCCCGAGTGCCTGGCCTTTATAGCCCCACGCATGGCGGCGCAGGACTGGCTGGGCAGCTACCGTGATTTTGCCGTGCTGGAACAGGTGTTGTGGGGCATGCGCCGGCGCTTGTCGCGGCCGCAATTGCTGGACGGCGCCATGGATGAGCTGGCGCTTTTGTACGAACTGCTCAGTGAGGATTTTCGGGTGTTCTACCCACAACTACAGATGTTCTCCAGCGCAAAATATTGCTCTGGTTCGCCAGGGTAGGCCACTGGTCGTCCGGTCAATTGATGGTATTCGGCTTGGCTAAACTAACAAGGCTTCCCTTATTGGTGCAGGAGCCTCGACGATGAATATCTTTGGCCGCAAATTGATGTTGACCGCGCTGCTGGCAATGTATGCGTTAGTGCTGCTATTGCCAGCGGATATTTCCCCAGCTACCAGCGCTTTTGCACGTGAAGGCAGTAGTGGTGGTAATGGCGGTGGACATGGTGGCGGGCATGGAAGCGGAAATGGCGGTGGGCATGGCGGTGGGCATGATGGTGGTGGTGGGCATGGTGGCGGTCATAGTGGTGGGCACGACGGTGGTGGCCACAATGGAAATGGCCATGGGGCTGGGGGGGATGATGGCGCTGGCCATGATGCGGGTGATGATCATGGTGACCATGCCGGAGATGCTGCCCACGATGCGGGTGATGACAACAGCGAACATGCCAACGATCCCACGCATCAATAGCTAGGTCGTTTACACCAGTGCCCCAAGCGGGTAGCGACATTGCCTTTGCCGCTACCGCGTACTGGATTGCCTGCCCGTGCTTCCCCCTACGCGGCTACCTGCTCGCGCTCTTCGCTCTCACCGAACAGTGCTACCTGCACCGCACGCTGCGCCTGGCGGGCCAGGGTATTGCGTTCCAGGCCGTGGCTGGCGATGGGTTCGAGCAACTGGATCTGTACTGTGCCGCGATCCTGGGCGAACAGGCGCAGGAGGTGCGAGGGCAGGTCGTCGTCACCGATAAAGGGCGCGATGAGGTCGGGTTGGCCGGCGTGCAGGTAGCGGATCGCCACCGGTTGTATGGGCATGCCGGCCTCGATAGCGCCGGTCAGCAGGCGACCGTGGAAGGTGCGTACCTGCTGACCATCGGTGGTGGTGCCCTCGGGGAAGATCAGCAGCGCATGACCACCCTGCAGGTAACGCTGCAGCTGGCGGGCGAGCAGGGCGCTGTCACCCGAGCCTCTGCGAATAAACAGCGTGCCGGCCTTGTGCGCCAGCCAGCCAGCCAGCGGCCAGCTGCGCACCTCAGCCTTGGACAAAAACGACAGCGGCAGCAACTGGCCCAGCAGGGGAATGTCGGTCCACGACACATGGTTGCTGACCCACAGCATCGGCTCGCCTGGCAGCTTACCCTGCACTTCGACGTCGAAGGGCAGAGCATGGCTCAGGCGACGCAGGAACCAGCAGGTCAGGCGCTGGCGCAGGTCGAGCAGGTCATGGCGACGCAAGCGCTCGGTGAGGGCGACAGCGCTGGCCAACAGCATGCCCAGCAGCAGCACGGCCACCAGGCGGGCGAGGCGCAAATAAAGACGGAGTTTGTTCATCGTGGCACTCGGGTGCTGGGGGCATGTTTGAGATCTATCGGAGGGGCTGTTCGCCATCGGCTTCCCTCACCCCAGCCCTCTCCCGGAGGGAGAGGGGGCTTGAGTGAAGTCGACTGGCGCACTGAGCTTACCGATACCTCGGACTGCCCCCTCTCCCCCAGAGAGAGGGCTGGGGTGAGGGGTTGATCCGAGCAGCTGGCGCCGTTGCCGCGCAGCCTGACCGACGCTCAAGAGACCCAGGTCGGGGGCTCAGACCGCCGCCTTGAAGTGCCGTGCATAGCGCGGACACAGCTCGTCGCGCTTGAGCAGGATGAATACGTCGGCGACCTGGAAGTCCTCGTCCCAGCACGGCTCGCCGCAGATCTTCGCGCCCAGGCGCATGTAAGCCTTGAGCAGGGGCGGCATCTCGGCAATGACGTTGCTCGGCACATCCAGGCTCGGCAGCGGCTTCTTCGGTTCGGCGCGCAGGTGTTCGTTGCACAGGTAGCGCTCGCGCAGGCGCTGCATGATCGCCTGGGCCTGGATGCCACCGTCCTGCATGGGGATGCTGGCGCAGCCCATCAGGTAGCGGTAGCCACCTTCGTTGAGTACTTCGGCCAGCTCGCTCCACAGCACGGCGATAGTGCCGCCGTTGCGGTAGGCCGGATCGACGCAGGTGCGGCCGATTTCCAGCACCGGGCCTTCGAGATGGGCCAGACCGTGCAGGCTGAATTCTTCCTCGCTGTAGAAGCGCCCCAGGCTGGCGGCGGCGCGATGGTCGAGCAGGCGAGTGGTAGCGACCAGGCGGCCGCTGTTCAGGTCGCGCACGCCGATGTGTTGGCAGTGCGGGTCATAGTCATCCATGTCCAGGCCGAGCTCAGCGCCATTGAGCTTGGCGTCGAATTCGCTGCTGAATACGCTGTAGCGCAGAGCCTGGGCTTCGCGCAGGGCAGCAGCCCCGAGCAGGCGTTCGGCTTGCAGTCGGCGTTCGGCAGTGGTGTCGCGGGTGCGGGCGATCTCGGTCATCGTGTAGCCTCCGTAAGCCGGCCTTCAAAGAGTTGCGGCCAGTCGACTTTGTTGGGCAAGCTCAGGCTAGGTAGAGCCGGTGTCACCTCCGTGAAGCTTTGGTGATGCTTGCATGACAGCGGTTTCTGCCGCGCAGTCTCGATTCGATAACAAGGAGTCCCTCCCATGCCATGGCAACCCCTGCTGCAAACCCGTGATCGCCTGCCAGCGAGTGACCTTGAGAGCTGGTACGCGGGCTTGCTGGAACGGCTTGGTGAGGTCAGCCCGTTTGCCTTGGCCGTGCTCGGCGGGCGTCTGGCGGCGACGCCAGGACTGGCCTTTCTGGCTGGTTATCAGGCTGCCTTGCGCGCCCTCTGGCCAGCAGCGCCGTGGTCGCTGGGGGCACTGTGCGTAACCGAGAACAAGAGCACGCGTCCGGCGGATATGGGCACTTGCCTCAGCGACCTGCACCTGTCCGGGCGCAAGGATTTCGTGACTGCCGCCGAAGCTGCCGACTGGCTGCTGGTGGCGGCGCGCTGCGAGGAGGCGGGCAGCCCTGTACGTCTGGCCTTGGGTGTGGCGCGCAATGGCGCCCCGGGCGTGCGCATCGAGCCTTTACCGGCGCTGTCGCTGATGCCGGATATCGGTCACGCGCGTCTGCACCTGGATCATGCCCTGTGCGAGCTACTGCCCGGCGATGGCTGGGATGCCTACGTAAAACCCTTTCGCAGTATCGAAGATGTGCATGTGCTGAGCGCCGTGACGGCCTGGTTGTATGGCGTGGGTCAGGACAGCGCCTGGCCACAAGCCCTGCAACTGCGCCTGCTGGGCCTGCTCGCCGGTTGCGCCGAGGTGGCGCGGCAATGCCCGAGTGCGGCGGCCAGTCATGTGTTGCTGGCTGGGCTGTTTGCCCAGTTTGCGGCTCTGCATGGTGAGGTCGATGCGGCCATGGCCTCGGGGCCGGCCGAGTGGGCGGCGTTATGGCAGCGTGATGGCAAGCTGCTGGAAATTGCCCGCACGGCGCGCGCCAAGCGCCTGGAGAAGGCGTTGGCGCTACTGCAGCTGTAGGGTGGATCACGCTTCATCGATCCACCGAGCGATGCGGTGGTGGATGAACAGAGCGTCATCCACCCAGGGTCTGCTTGAGTTGCAGTGCCGCGCATCGCAAAGCCTTGTTCAGGTGGGTCGAGCTGTGCCGATCTAGCGAGCGGGTTGCGGGTGAGCCGAAAGCCATCCACCCAAGGCTAAACCCCTGCTTGATCCAGATCAGTAAGCGCCACCAGGCTTTCGACTATGGTCGCCTCGCATTTTCTTGTGAGGTTTCCATGCGCCGCGAGCCCATCGTGCTGTTTGATAACGGCACCCACCAATGCCTGATGTTCGATGACCTGGTCAGCGGCGAAGGTGTACAGTCCAACCAGTTTCTGATCACCGACAACGAGCAGTATCTGTTGCTCGATCCGGGTGGCGATCTGACCTATACGCCGTTGTCGCTGGAGCTGTCCAAGCACATCCCGGTGCAGTCGCTGACCTATATCTTCGCCTCGCACCAAGACCCGGACATCATTGCCTCGCTGGACAAGTGGCTGCTGCACACCAAGGCGCGGGTGATCTGCTCCAAGCTGTGGGCGCGCTTTCTGCCGCACCTGACGGCCAACTACCTGGCGCTGAGCCATGGCATCAACACCTACGACCGCATCATTGCCCTGCCGGATCGCGGCCAGTCGTTCGCCCTCGGCAAGTGCAAACTGCATGCGGTGCCGGCGCATTTTCTGCACTCGGTGGGTAATTTTCAGCTGTACGACCCAGTCAGTCGCATCCTCTTCTCGGGCGACATGGGCGCCTCGATGGTCGACGACGCCAGTCCGGTGAATGACTTCGTCAACCATATTCCCAGCATGGCCGGCTTCCATCGTCGTTACATGGCCAGCAACAAGGCCTGTCGCTTCTGGGCGCAGATGGTGCGCGAGATGAACGTGTCGATGATTGTGCCGCAGCACGGCCGGCCTTTTGTCGGCGAGGCGATGATCAATGCCTTCCTCGACTGGATCGAGCACCTGGAGTGCGGGCTCGATCTGATGACCCAGCAGGACTATCGCCTGCCAGATTGAGCCGCATGGTTCACGATTCGGCCGCTGTGGCCATGTCATCGGTCATCGTGCGCGTGCTAGGGTCGCGGCTTTCCATTGCCGCGAGAGCGCCCGATGTCCCTTGTCCTGTTGCGTCGCCTGAGCCTTGCCGGCCTTTGCGGCCTGTTTGCCAGCCCGGCGCTGGCCGAAAGCTGGCCAGCGTCTGAGTGGTCCAGCCAACCCGTATCGCCAAGTCCAGCGCTGGCCGCACTGGAGGCTTATGCCTTTCCTGCCCGCGATGACGTAACCCGTCAGGGCGTGCGCACCGATGCGCTGCTGGTGATCAGGGATGGCGTGCTGGTTTACGAACGCTATGCCGCCCCGACCCGCGCGCAGACGCCACACCTGGCCTGGTCGATCAGCAAGAGCCTGTTCGCCACGGTACTGGGTGTGGCCTACGGTGAAGGCCGTTTCAAGCTTGATGATCCGGTGGCGCAGCACTATCCGCCGTTCGCCAAACACCCGGCGGTGAAGATGGGCCACCTGCTCAACTGGGCTTCGGGTCTGAACTGGCAGGAAGACTACGAGTACGCGCCGCTGAAGTCCTCGGTGGTGGCCATGCTTTACACCCGTGGCCGCGGCGACATGGCGGCCTTCACGGCGGCCCATGAGCTGGATGCGCTGCCCGGTACGCGCTTTCGCTACTCCAGTGGCGACAGCAATGTGCTGGCTGCCAGCCTCAAGCAGATGCTCGGCGAGCCGGCTTACCGCGACTACCCCTGGACTGCGCTGTTCGAGCCGCTGGGGATCACCTCGGCGACCTGGGAGCGCGACGCCAGTGGCACCTTGGTGGCTTCGTCCTATGCCTACCTGACAGCGCGCGACCTGGCCCGTGTCGGCCTGCTGATGCAGCGTGATGGCCGTTGGGATCAGCGCCAGCTATTGCCTGCGTCCTGGGTGGCGTTCAACCGCACGCCGTTTGCCAACTACCAGCCCGATCCGCAGAAGCCCAGCGAGGCCGTGCCCGGTGGCCAGTGGTGGCTCAACGTAGCCTTGCCACAGAGGACCAAACCCTGGCCGGATGCGCCGGAAAGCACATTTGCCGCCCTCGGTCACTGGGGGCAGGGGCTCTACGTGTTACCCCAGGAAAAACTGGTGATCGTGCGCTTTGCCGACGACCGTGACGGCAGCTACCAGCACAACGAACTGCTCAAGCACGCCCTGGCCGCCTTCGCCGGAGAACAGCCATGATCAAGCGCCATCCGTTTCTTGCCATTCTGCTGCTGGTACTGCTGTTCCTTGGGCTGCTGGGCTGGAGTAACCGCGTTCATCTGGCTGCCTTCCCCGGCATCATCGGCGCCTACTCGGCCAAGGAGTACTGTTCCTGCCGCTATGTGGTCGGCAACCCGGCCGAGTACTGCATGGGCTACGTCAAACAGTACCTGCCGCTCAGTGATTTTCTCGACGATGCTGCCGGCAAGCGGGTGACCGCTCGTGGCTTGGGCAGTAGCCAGACTGCTGTCTGGTTAGGTGTGCGGGAAGGTTGCCAGCTGCAGCCAGAGGCGGCGACGCTGCCTTGAGTCTTAAGGCCGGCAGGCTTTGCTTTGCCGGCTCGGGCCGCTATCGTTGCGTTCAAACCGCTGACACAAGTGCGCCCATGTCCAAGTTCTATGCCTTTTTGATTGCCGCTTGCCTGGCTCTGCCAGCGCAGGCTGACTGGTACCTGGATAACGAATCCTCGCGTCTGTCGTTCATCTCCACCAAGGCCGGCAATCTCTCCGAGGTGCATCGTTTTCTCACCCTGCACGGCAAGGTCGATGCCAAGGGCGCGGTGCGTCTGCGTGTCGAGCTGGAGTCGGTGAGTACCGGCATTCCGTTGCGTGATGAACGCCTGCGCAGTCTGCTGTTCAATACCGCGAAATTTCCCGACGCGCACATCATGGCCCAGCTCAACCTGGCGCCGATCACCGATCTGGCCCCTGGTGCACAACTGGAACTGAGCCTGCCGATTCAGGTGGAAATCCACGGACGCAAACATGGTTACATGGCCGAGCTGTTGGCCACTCGCCTGGATGACCAGCGCTTTCAGGTGGTGACCCTGGCGCCGCTGGTGCTGCATGCTGACGAATACGGTCTGGGTGAGGGCATCGAGGCCCTGCGCAACGCCGCCCGCTTGTCCGCCATCAGCCTGTCGGTACCGGTGGGTGCCGTGATGATCTTCACCAGTCGATGACAGGCAGCATCTTCCCCTGGAAGGGCGGTAACCACTTTCAGTTGCTGGTCGACGGACCGGCATTCTTTCCCGCCATGCTGGCTGCGATTGCTTTGGCTGAGCGGCGCGTGGCGCTGGAGCTTTACCTGGCCGAAGACGGTCGCTGCAGTGAGGCGCTGGTCAGCGCCCTGGTCGAGGCTGCCCGCCGTGGCGTGGCGGTGCATTGCCTGTTCGATGATTTTGGCTGCCTGGGCCTGGGCAACGTATTGCGCCAGCGCCTGGCCGATGCAGGTATCGAGCTGCGCCTGTATAACCCGCTACGCTGGCGGCGCGGAGTGCGCAACCTGTACCGCGATCACCGCAAGATCCTGGTGGTGGATGAACGAGTCGCCTTTGTTGGCGGTACCGGCGCCACCGATGAGTTCTGGGACCCGCAAGCCAGTATCAGTGCCTGGCATGAGGTGATGGTGCGCATCGAGGGGCCGCTGGTGACGCACTGGCTGCTGCTCTTCGATTTCCAGTGGCTGGCCTGCGAAGGGCGCCAGCCTTGGCGTGCCGACGGTAATTCCGGACTGCCGCGCCTGCCACCCAGCCCGCAGGCAGGGCAGGGGATGGGCCGGGTGGCCTATGCCAACGCCCGCCAGCACCGCGATATTGTCCATTCGCTGGTGCGCAATGTGAACCGCGCCAAACAACGGATCTGGCTGGCAACGCCCTATTTCCTGCCCAGCTGGAAGGTGCGCCGTATTCTGGTCAAGGCTGCGCAGCGCGGTGTGGAAGTGCGCCTTCTGCTCACGGGTCGGCATACCGACCATCCGCCGATCCGTTATGCCGGTCAACGCTACTACCCCCGTTTGCTCAAGGCGGGGGTGCGTATCTACGAATATCAGCCGCGTTTCCTGCACCTGAAAATGGTGTTGGTGGACGACTGGGTCAGCGTCGGCTCGTGCAATTTCGATCACTGGAACCTGCGCTTCAACCTCGACGCCAATCTGGAGGCTTTCGACTTGGCGTTCAGCGGCGAGGTGGCTGAGTGCTTCGTCAGCGACTTTGCTGCCAGTGAAGAAATCACCCTGCAGGACTGGAACCAGCGGCCGCTGCTCAGTCGCCTGCGTCAGCGCCTGTGGGGCTGGCTAGATCGCCTGGTGGTCAATCTGCTCGACCGACGCCGCTGAATTGCTCCTCGTCTGGGGCAGCAGGCGTCTTGTGCGGCGAATACCTGTACCCTGTACCAATGATCGAATCCCTGCTCCTCACTGCCGCGCGTATTAGCACCTTTGCAGGCAACTGCCCGTTGACCAGCGCCAGCGGCTTTTTCTTTGCCCGTGGCGAGCGGCTGTTCCTGGTGACCAGCCGGCACGTGATGATTGACGAGCCGAGTCAGCATTTTCCTGATCGCCTCGAAATCGAAGTGCATACCGACCTGCATAACGTGGCGCAGTCCACGGGCTTCTCCATTCCGCTGTATCGCGACGGTCAGGGGCTGTGGCGTCAGGGCGAGGATGGTGCCGGCGAGATCGATGTGGCGGTGATCGAGATCGAGCGTGCGGCCTTGCCGGCGGCGATGATCTACTGCGCCTTCACTGCCGAACATCTGCCCCGTGCCGAGCAGCCCGTCGAAGTCGGCACCTCGCTGCTGGTGCTGGGTTTCCCGCTGGGGTTCCATGACACCCTGCACCATATGCCGGTGGTACGTCATGCCGTGGTGGCGTCGTCCTTTGGCCTGCGTTTCCAGGGCCAGGGCTATTTCCTCACCGATGCACGTACCCATCGTGGCACCAGTGGTGCGCCGGTGGTCATGCGGGCGCCCAGCGCGGCCGGCGTGCCGGGCGAGCTGCCCTGGCTATTGCTCGGCGTACACTCGGCACGCCTCGATCTGGGCAGTCGCGATCTGCAACTGGATGAAGCCCTGGGGCTCAACTGCACCTGGTACGCGGATATTCTGCTGACCCTGACTGACTGACTGATTGTCTCAGTGTGGACGTCCGTCACAGGACGTAGCGCAGTATCGCCACGTAATGCAGCAGGCTGCCGGCCATGACGAACAGGTGCCAGATGCCATGCCAGTGGCGAAAACGGCTGTCGAAGGCGAAGAAGATGATGCCCACCGTGTACAGCACGCCGCCGCTGGCCAGCCAGATGAAACCGTCGCGGCCGAGGGCGGCTAGCAACGGGTCGATGGCGATCAGCACGATCCAGCCCATCACCGCGTAGATGACGATGGACAGCACTCGTGCCTCCGAGCGCGGCTTGATCTCCTGCAGCATGCCGACGATGGCCAGGCCCCAGACGATACCGAACAGCCACCAGCCCCAGGGGCCATGCAGGGTGACCAAGCAGAAGGGCGTATAGCTGCCGGCAATCAGCAGGTAGATGGACAGGTGGTCGAGCTTGCGCATCACCAGCTTCTTCGATCCGCGCAGGCTGTGGTAGAGCGTGGAGATGCTGTACAGCAGGACCAGAGCCAGGCCGTAGATGGCCACGCTGACGATCTTGCGTGGTTCGCCGTCCAGGCTCGCCAGCACCAGCAGCCAGATGGCACCGACGCAGGCCAGAAGCGCCCCGATCAGGTGGGTCCAGGCGTTGAATTTTTCCCCGTGATACATGCTGCAACCTCGAACCGCGATGACTGTGGGCTGGCGGCTATGGCCAGCCGGCGCCACTATACGGAATTCAAGTGAACAGTTGTACTCTGAGTTGAGTCAGCTGATGCTGGTGTGCTGCCTCTCTGCTGCCCAGTCCTGCAGGGCAGCGGCCGGGCCGGGCCGGGCGAACAGGAAGCCCTGATACAACGAGCAGCCCGCTTGCAGCAGGGCATCGCGCTGTTCGACGGTTTCCACACCTTCGGCAATCACTTGCAGGTCCAGGCTCTGCCCCAGGGCGACAATGGTGCGCACGATCGCTGCATCGTTGCTATCGGTAAGCAGGTCACGGATGAAGCAGCGGTCGATCTTCAGTCGGCTTAGTGGCAGGCGCTTGAGGTAGCCGAGAGAGGAATAGCCGGTGCCGAAGTCGTCAAGGGAGAAGCGCACGCCATGTTCTACCAGCTGCTGCATGCGCAGGATCATGTCCTCGATATTGACCGCCAGATGGCTTTCGGTCAGTTCCAGCTCCAGACGTTCGGGGTTGGCCCCGGTTTGCGCGAGGATGGCCAGCACATCGGCAACGAAGTCGGGATGGTGCAACTGGCGGGCGCTGACGTTGACCGCCAGGGGTAGTCCGGCCCGCGCCGGGTCGCTGCTCCAGGCCACCAGCTGGCGGCAGGCCGTTTGCAGAATCCAGCGGCCCAGCGGGAGGATCAGATCCGTGCTTTCAGCGACCGGGATGAAGTTGCCGGGGGCGATCAGCCCCTGTTGTGGATGCTGCCAGCGGATCAGGGCTTCGGCTCCGATCAGTTGTCCATGCTGGTCGACCTGTGGCTGGTAGTGCAGCAGGAAGTGCTGCTCGGCAATGCTCTGGCGCATGTCGTTCTCCAGACGAGTACGCGCCATGGCGGCGGTTTGCATCTGCTGGTTGAAGAAGCGCAGGGTGTTGCGTCCGGCGGCTTTGGCTTCATACATGGCCAGGTCGGCGCGTTTGAGCAGTTCTTCCACTGTGCTGTGCGTGTCGGAGAACAGCGCCACACCGATGCTGGCCGTGCTGGTGTGTTCGTGACCCTGCAAGTCATAGGGTTCAGCGAGACTGGCCAGCAGCTTGTTACCGACGGTTTCGATCTCGCTCAGGGCTTGCGCCGGGTCAGTGGCCAACCGCTCCAGCATCAGCACGAATTCGTCGCCACCCAGACGTGCCAGGCTGTCCTCTTCGCGAATCTGGCTACGCAGGCGTTTTGCCACCTGCTGTAGAAGCAAGTCCCCCATGGCATGGCCTTGGGTGTCGTTGAGGGTCTTGAAGTTATCCAGATCGATGAACAGCAGCGCGCCTTCCTGGCCTGTGCGGACGTGGTAGGCCAAGGCGTGCTGCAGCCGGTCTTGCAGCAGACGACGATTGGGCAGGTCGGTGAGCGAGTCGAAGAAGGCCAACTGGTGGATCTGTTCGAGGTTGCGCTTGTGCTCGGTGATGTCGGTGGAAATACCGCAGAGTGCATAGATGCTGCCGTCCGGGCGACGCAGTGGCAGCTTCACCGACAGGTAGGCGTTCTCAAACTGGCCATCGCTACTGCGATTGACCTCTTCCAACTGTACCCGCTCGCCCTGTTGCAGTACCCGCAGGTCGTTATTACGCAGGTTGCTGACCGTGGCTTCGTCGAAGAAGCTGCTGTCGGTTTGCCCCAGCACCTGTTCGCGTGGCTGGCCGAACAGCTCGCAGACCTTGCGATTGGCATACTGGTAACGCAACTGCGGATCCTTGATGTAGATGTAGGCCTCGACGCTGTCGAGGATGGTATTCAGGCGCAGCTCGCTGGCGCTGAGGTCATGGGTCTGCCGGGCAACCTGACGGCGCAGCAGGATGGCTCCGCCGAGGGTCACTAGCAACAGACTGGTCAGGGTGGCCAGGGCCCACCAGAAGCTCTGCGGGATATCCAGTTGCGGTGGTTTGCTGCCCCAGCGCTGGATGATCCGGTAATAGGGCGAGTCGGCCTGTTCCTGCCAGGTTTTCAGGTGACCGTTGATCGTGCTCAGGAGTTGATCGTTGTGGTTCTTGCGGGTGGCGAAAAACAGGCGTGCCGGCTGAAAGATGATGGGGGTGCTGCGCAGGCCGAACCGATCGGTGTTGTAGTCGCCGAAGCGCTGGTTGGCCACTACGGCATCCGCGTTACCACTGGCGACCAGTTCGAAGCCTTGCTGGAAGTCTTGTACGGGTAGTATCCCGGCATGCAGACCAAAACTGTCGAGTAGCGTGCGCAGGTAGGTTTCCTGCACGGAACCCGCCAGAGCGGCAATGCGCAGGCCGTTTAGATCGAGCAGGGAGTTCAGTTGCCGGTCCTGCTGGGTATAAATTTGCGACCAACTAAACAGTGCCGGCAGTTCGTGAAAGTCGAGGTACTGGGCGCGCTCCTCGTTCCAGGCAACATCCGGCATCAGGTCGATTTGCCCGCTGCGAGTCAGTTCCAGACACTGCTGCCATTCGCAGGTTACGGGTTGTAGTTGCCATGCTTCGCGCTGGGCAATCTCGCGCAGCAGATCGCCGAAAATGCCGGACAACTGGCCGTCCTGACTGAGCATTATTTTCGGTTCGTTGGCATACACCCCGACCTTGATGCTCCGCTGCTCGGCTATGGCGGGGGCGGCAAGGAGAGCGCTGAGGATCAGTAGAAGAAGTTTGAGGCGGTACGGCATGGGCGCAACTACTTCTATTCGTTGAAGATAGTGCAACCATAGGCCGAAATAGCGGCTTTGGCTCGTCTGCTACTAAGACGTGCAGTAGAACCTTGGCCATATCTCGCCAGCCTGATGCTATGTGAGGCCCTTATCGACGGTTTCGTGGGCATTGCACAGGCTGTCAGGCAGCGCGTGATAGGCCGCTGCAATAGCGCTGCAGATCAGCCTTGAGGCCTTCGGTGACCTGTTGCAGGTAATCGCCATCAGTGCGCGAGTGGCCTTGAATGATAAACAGTGCCGCGTCGGTCTGTGCGCTTACGGCACTGCTGCTGGACTGGCGGTATTCCATACGGCACAGAACCTGGCCGCGGCCATCAAAGTAGGTGTACTCGCCGGCCGGAAGCCGAGTGGCAACGTCACTACCGAGCGCGCTGAAAGACTCTCCACCCTGGCTCAGGGCCAGACTGACCGGCAGTTCCAGGCACTGCAGGTCATGGGCGCCGATGGACAGGCCACTGTTCAGCGACCACTGGTTGTACAGATCCACCAGTGGTGAAATTGCCCGCAGTCGCCCGGTGCTCTGATACTGCTCGAACAGGGCCAGTGGCGATGGCGGGAAACGTTTGGCTGAACGTCCGGTGCGTAAGCGCATGTCGAGAAAACCGGACTGGCAGAGCCAACTGTGCTCTGGATTGAATTCGCTGCGTAGCTGCTCCAGGCGCTGTTGCAGGGCGCTGGAGTAGTACTGATTGGCGAGGCCGTGGAGGCTGAAGACACTGGCCTTTAGGCCAAGACTGGGGGGAATATCGACCAGGAAAACCGGACTAAGCATGGGCACAACCTTGGTGCTGGGCCGGCTCCAAAGGTGCCGGCCCGTAACCCTTATTTCGTCATGGGGCTGTTGTAGCTGTGTTTCTCGTGACGCACGGTGGCCCAGATGGCAAATACGGTGAGGGCCACCGCCACGGCGAGGATAAAGCCCATGACTGCGGGCTTGTCGGCAAAGGTAAAGATGGTGCTGGCACCTTCCCAGCTGGAAATCGGACTGCTCATGGCATTTCTCCAAGGTAGATCGCGCGGGGCTTGTGCGCCGCGCGACAGCTTTTAGTTTCAGGCGGGTTTGGCTTCGCCGACAGCGACATCGCTGGCAACAGGCGTACTGGTGACGGTGACGCTGGCTCCGGTCAGTGCCCATTCCGGATAAGCCTTGGCAGGTACTTCAACCAGGTCCAGGCCGCGCTCTTCGGCATGCGCCGGTACACGCAGGACGCCCAGTTTTTTCATCAGCAGGGAGATCAGGTAGCCCGGGATAAAGCCCAGCAGGGCGAGAACCACGGCACCGCCAGTCTGGCCAAGGAAATTCACCGGTGGCACACCTTCACCGATGTTTGGGTAGCCGGCGATAAAGATGCCGCTGATCACGATACCGGCGAAACCGCCGAAGCCATGCACGGCGAATGCGCCGACGGCATCGTCTATACCGCGCTTGACCAGGAACTTCTGCACCAGGGGGGCAGCAGCGGCTACGCCCATGCCGATCACGTAGGCGAACGGTGGATAGTAGACGTCCAGACCGGGGGCTACGGAGATAATGCCGATCAGGCCACCGGACATCATCCAGAACGGTTCGCGGGTGGTCAGGTAGGCGCCGATCAGGCCGCCGGCAAAACCCATCAGGGTGTTGAAGGCGAAGGCGGAAAGGGTGGTGGGTTGACCGTAAATGTTGGTCCACTGGCCACCGATGTTGTAGATGATGCAGCCGCCGAGGAAGCCGAAGAAACCGACGATCACCAGCATCAGGCCGATCACGCTCATGGGCATGCTGTGGCCGACGATTTCATTGGCGCTGCCATCGGCATTGAAGCGGCCGATGCGTGCGCCGACGTTAATCAGTACACCGAGGGTGAAGAACCCGGCAATGGTATGCACGCAGCCTGCCGCGCCAACGTCATGGAAGCCCCACTCCGTGGTCAGCCAGCCGGCCGGGTGCCAGCTCCATGCCGCGCCGAGAATCCACACGCCGGAGCCGAGGATGATGGCGAGAATGATGAAGGCGCTCATGCGGGTGCGCTCGATCAGAGCGCCGGACATGATCGATGCCGTGGTGGCGGCGAACAGGGCGAATGCGGCCCAGAAGATGCCGGTGGCGTTGTCCTTGATATTTGGTCCCATGCTGCCGCTCCATGGCAGGCTCGCCGCGGCGCCTTCCAGGTTCGGCACGATGCCGGTGGCGAAGCCGTTGTAGATCCACCAGCCGAAGAAGAAAAAGGTCGGCACGATGAAGGCAAAGGCGAGAATGTTCTTCACCCCGGCGGTCAATACGTTCTTCAGGCGCGAGGCACCGATTTCGTAAGAGAGGAAGCCGGCATGAATGACGACCATCAGGGCGATGCACCACCAATAGAAGATTTCCATATTGATGGTGTCGGACATTCGGATGAGCTGATGCAGCTCCTCCAGGGTTGGGGTGGCCTGTTCCATGTGCTGAATCCTCGCTGCAGTTTTTAGACGTAGGTTTTGTTCGGCAGATCGAGAGGTAGGGCGTACCCAGGTGGTTCGTATAATTATCGTGAGGTATGAATAAGCGCCTTTGGCGAGAGAGCAAGGCTTGTGCCACTCGCCTCGCAGGGCTCTAAACCGGTGGTTTCACGATTTTTTTGGCGTGTTGGCGAGAAAATCGCCCCGTTTCTGTTCAGCACCTGCGGCGCACGCCAGATATTGGGTCGGATAGCTGCTCGCTTCACGAAGAGAGGCGAGGAAATATGAACGGTGCTGCTGCAGGGAATGGGGTATCCACTTGCAGTGGTTCGGTGATCGCAGTGACAGCGCTCGTTCTGGATATGGTCTTGCGAGGAACGGGTGGATTGCCTGCCATGCTTCAGCGGTCTGTGGCGTGTTCACAAGAAGCACAGCGCGGAACGGGGCGACACTAGCCGCAGAGATAGAGCAGGTTGGTACGCGAGCGGGGTATTGCTCAGCGATCTGCTACTTGCACAGCACGATCATGCTACGACTGGAGAAACCGGCCGGGTTGAGGCCGAAGACAAAATCCGCAGGATCATCTTCGCCGCTCTCACTGCCAGCTTTGGCTATGACCTTGTAGCCCTTGCTGCCGCAGGCAATGGTGGCTTTCTTCTCGCATTGTTCCCAGCTTGAGGTCAGGCCGGAGCAATTGATGTGCAGGCCTTTGCGACCCTTCTTCTCATAGGTTTGGGCAGTTGCAGAGCAACCGGTGAGCGCCAGCATAACGATTAGCAGCACAAGCCTGTTCATGAGGGTCCCCGGTTGGCTTGTCTGTTTCTGGCGTGCCATAGCTCGCCATCCCCTTTTGCAATGGTTTAACCGTGCCGCAGTTCGTTCTGTTCGGTGACTGCGTGCACCCTGGCAGGCCAGGTCAGGTAAACGATTGAGAAATATCACAAAGCTGGGGGCGCAGGCGAGATAAAAAGCGTGTCAGGTTACTTACAGGTTGCCCGATGTGCTGCGGTTAGGCCTGCCTGCGAGCAGACGCTGATTGTCATACAGGGCAGGAACATTCAGGCCCAGTCGGGCAGATTCGGTC
The DNA here is from genome assembly GCA_964518735.1 of uncultured Pseudomonas sp. Lineage (GTDB taxonomy): Bacteria > Pseudomonadota > Gammaproteobacteria > Pseudomonadales > Pseudomonadaceae > Aquipseudomonas. The sequence continues at coordinate 245,623 of CAZFKQ010000006.1, read as the reverse complement.
GGCTCCGTATTGACCTGGTTCGTCAGGTGACAAAAAAAGTCAGTTTAGGGCGTAGCACTGGTGGCGGTGTGACTGAGATTCACCGTCACACCCGCATTTTACGGGCATGCAGCGCTGGCATGCTTCTGGCTATCTATCAGGGACTTGCTGGCAGACTGCCAGTAACTTCTGGCTGCTCAGGGAAATCGGATGTCATGAACAGTGCTGAACCTAAAGTGATTCATCTGCGCGAACGCGATGCGGAAGGGGCATTGGAGCGCCTCAACCGTATTACCGGTTTGCGCTTTGCGCGCTGGCCGCAATCGCTGGTGCCTCTGGTGCGCGATGCGGTCGTTGAGGCGCAGGCATGCCAGCCACTGGCGCCTGATGTGCGTACGGTGGAGAGTGCCTGATCAGGAAAATAAAAAACCCGCGCAAAGGCACGGGGTTTGAGGGCTGGGGCTGAATCTCAGGCCGTAGCTTGGCGGGTATCGCTGTTGGTCAGTTCAACCGCCTGAACGAAGAGCTCTTCGACGACCAGGGTTTTGGCTTCCACGGCGCAGCGCAAGCGTACCTGCATGTTCTCGATTTTCTGTTTGACTGGCAGGCGTGCTACGCCGGAAAGCATGACCTTGTTGTGCGCATTGACCTTGCCATGGTCTACCGCCACATCACGCTGCTGACCACCATCGTGGTAACTGACCATCAGCGATACTGGCAGATTGGCCAGCCCTGGCAGTTGCAGCCAGGCGGCTACGTTGAACTCTGCCACGCGGCCTTCGTACGGGGTAACGCTGGTACGGGCGCAATTGACGATGCTGGAGGGTACAGGGCCGATCAGCTTGTCGTGGGCTTGGGACATTAGGCGGGCTCCGCTTAGCTCTTTTAGGTGTTGGAGTGGAGCGATTATAGGGGCGTGCCAAGCCGCGAAACTGTGCGCTTCAGCGCCGATGGCTGTGACCTTGCTCGCAGTTTCAGGCCAGACGCAGCGGGTGGCGCACCACTGACGGGGTAGTCAGGTTTGCTGCTGGCAATTGCACCACAGCCTGATTGTTTACATTGGCCAGTTGCAGCCAGAGGTTTTCCCCTTCGACGAACTGGCCACCGGGCAACCACAGGCCGTGATGCCAGCCGTTGCCCGGAGCTGGCGTGCTCTGCAGGACGCCAGGGTGAGTTTGCGCGCTGGGCGTCCTGCGTAGCCAGGCCGGGCGTGGTAAGCCCTTCAGGTAGCGTAAGCCCAGGTGCAGGCCTTCGTTGTTGAGATGGCGCCAGCGCACCATTGCCAGACTTGGCGTGCCTTTGCTGGCCAGGACCAGCACCAGTTGTCCAACGGGCAGTTGTCCGCCCTGGTCGGCATTGCAGTACAGGCGAACGCCGCCAGGGCTGGCATCGAGCATCTGTGCAGGACAGGCCTGAGGGCGCTTTTCCAGCAGCTGCGCATGAATGTTGAGCAGACCAATGACCAGGCTGCAATCGGCGCTGAAGTCGGCGCGTGGGTGGCGGCGCTGCTGGCGACCAAGCCAGTGCGGTTTCACCCGCTCGAGCAGTTCTCGTTCTGCTGCTGTTTGCAATGGAGCGGGTTCATGCAGTGCTACCAGCAGGGCGCCCAGTTCGAGGCGTCGCAGGTTGGTGGGGTCTTCATTCGGTGGCTGATTGATGGCCAGGCAAGGCTGGGGCAGGCTCAGATCGACGATAGGTGCGTCGTTGTCTTCATCCTCTTCCCACTGCAGCAAACTCGCCAGGCTGGCCAAGGGTGTCAGTGCGCCGAACAGAATAGGACACTCACCTTCGGCCAGATGAAACGGGTTGCTCATGGCCAGCAGCAGGGTTTGCTGATACAGGCCGCGCAGCGTGGCGGCTGGCGTCGGCTGGAAGGCGGCAGCAACATGTTCGTCGAGGCAAGCCTGATGCTCCCCGATCCAGTAGAGCAGGTGACTGTCGCGCCAGAGCTCCTCAGGCGGTTCCTGATACAGCTGATAATGGCGCATCAGGGTCTGAGCAATGAAATGCTCGGCCATGTACAGGCACCAGGCCAGGTGCGGGCGTGATGGCTGACGGCCCTGGAGAATCTGTAGCAGCAGACGTTTGAAGCCGATTGCCAGTTCGTTGCACAAGCGTAGGAACAGTGTCGGCGGCGTAGTGCTGGCGACATAGCGGGCAGCATAGTGGCGGTATTCTTCGCTGAAGCTTTGCAGGGCGCGCTGCCTTTCAAGTAAGGTCATGGCGCTGCGATTGAGCTGGAACAACAGGGTCAGTGCCTGCTGCAAGGCGTTTTCCGCAGACTGTTGGCGGGCGGCCGCCAGCTGTTCGCCAAGGTCAGCCAACGGCAAGACAACCTCTTCGCGGATGTCCGGTACTTCGAGGCGCAAGGCGTCCAGTGTCATATCAACCCTGTCAGTACGAGGATCGAATGCATGGGAGTGCGGCTCCAGTTTGTAGTGGGAATTCTGACCGGGCTTCTGTTGGCCGGCTGTGCCGAGGACTTGGGCGTCGATCAGCATGGACGAAAGGTAACGGCTGAACAACTGGATGGCCAGTGGTTAGTGATTAATTACTGGGCGCAGTGGTGTGGTCCTTGCCGTACCGAGATCCCGGAGCTGAATCGCCTCGCCGAGCAGGTTCAAGGGCGCGCGGTGCGGGTGTTGGGTGTCAACTTTGATGCCCTGCAAGGTGAAACTTTGCGCAAGGCGGTTGATGAGCTGGGTATCGGTTTTACCGTGCTGGCGCAAGATCCGGCAACGCGCTATCAGTTGCCGCGTAACGATGTGCTGCCTGTGACTTACATTGTTGATGATCAAGGTCGTGTGCGCGAACGCCTGCTCGGTGAGCAGACTGCTGCAGGGTTGCTGGCACGACTCACAGAATTGCAAGGCAAGGAGTAGCACGATGGCGCGTATCTGTATGCATGGCTACATCAGCGGCAAGGTGCAGGGGGTGAGTTTTCGTCAGTGCACCTGTACCGAGGCTGAGCGTCTCGATCTCGACGGCTGGGTACGTAACCTGGACGATGGTCGCGTCGAGGTGTTGGTCGAGGGTGAGGAGGGCGCGGTGCGCGAACTGACCACCTGGCTCGAGCAGGGCCCGGAGCAGGCTCAGGTCAGTAGTGTCGAACTGCAGGAACATGCGCTGCAGGGGATTGCCGGTTTCATCGCGCGCCGCTGAGTGCAGATTGCTGTGCTTGGCTTGAGTTTCAGGATCTGTTGAGGATCTTTTGAGCTAGAGCCAGACAAGGCGCAACGACCAACGGGAGTAACAGCCGCAGGCTGGCCCGAAGGGTAAGCACCAGCGAATCAATTGGGCGAGGACGTGGAGTTTACGAGCTGTAAATGAGCAGTACTCGTTGCACTCGCCCTTCGGGCCGCGCTGAAGCGCGTTAGTCGCAAGCGACTTTCTGAGCCCAATTGACCAGCCTTCGGCTGTTACTGCGTTGCAACGCAGCATGGCCGACGATCAAGAGATCCGAGGCAGGTTCTTAGTCGCTGCCGGGATCGGCAACCAGACGCCCGGCATCCTTCATCAGTTTGCCGAGGAACTCCTGCTGCAGCTCCGGATCGTTGCGCGTCAGCTCGATCAGGCTCTGCTCCAGTTCACTGGCTTCCTCTTCCAGGCCCAGGTCGGAGAGGCGCTTGACTCGGTGAACCCACTGCGCCACCTCGTCATCTTCCAGATCATCGTAGATCAGGCCGTGGGCTTCCTGCAGCTTGCTGCGCAGGGTGCGGCTGACCAGCAGACTGGCGTCGGCGCGGGTGTTGTCCTGAGGGTCTTCGACACTCAGCAGCAAGGTACCAATACGGGTCACGTCTTCTTCGGCAAACGGATCGTCGAGCAAGTTCAGGCGCAGCACGCCATTACGATCGGTGCTGAGCTCGTGGGTGATGTCTCCCGCCTTGACCAGTACCGGCCGCTCGATCCAAGGCAGGCTCGAGTAGTCCATACGTTTGTCCAGCTGACGTTCATCCAGGCTGGCCAGGTTCTGCTGTGAGCGGCCATTGGACTCGACGTTCATCACCGGATTGAGCCCGGCAAAGCCGTAGCTGATCCAGTCCTTGGTTGCGCTGTCGGGCAGGCGGCCAAGCAGGATCACGTTGAGCACGTTGGCGCCCACGCCAGCAACCACCGCAACTGCCCCCAGCGGTACTTCATAGAGTTCGCGCCAGGGCTGGTAGGGGGTGTAGCGGTCATAACGACGGGTGACTTCGAACTCGGTGACTTCGAAGGTCTTCTGCTCGTGCACGCGCACCCGTCGTTGGGGTAGTTCGAGCACGCGTGGTTCGCCGACATCGATCTGTAGGCTGTGGTCGAGCAGTCTGCGCTCGAAGCGTTCCTCCTGCTCACTACGTTGTGGCAGATGGTTGGCGCAGCCCGCCAAAAGGAGGGCGCCAGCCAGGGATGCGCCGAGGCGCAGGGTACTTCGCTTGAACATGATGGCTCTTGTTGACTGCCTGGATTAGCGACCGGTGCGGGCCTTGATGAACGACAGGATATCGGCGGCAGATACGGGCTGGGCCTCGGCATCGCGACGGTTCTTGTACTCGAGATTGCCCTCGGCCAGACCGCGGTCACTGACCACGATACGATGCGGAATGCCGATAAGCTCCATATCGGCGAACTTCACGCCGGGGCTGGTCTTCTTGTCACGGTCATCCAGCAGCACTTCGTAGCCGGCTGCTGTAAGTTCGGCATACAGCTTGTCGGTGGCTTCGCGTACGGCTTCGCTCTCGTATTTCATCGGTACCAGGGCGATCTGGAAGGGCGCCAGGGCGTCACTCCAGAGGATGCCGCGCTCGTCCCAGTTCTGCTCGATGGCTGCTGCCACAACACGCGAGACGCCGATGCCATAGCAACCCATGGTCAGGGTGATGGGCTTGCCGCCTTCACCCAGCACCTTGCAGCCCAGGGCTTCGCTGTACTTGGTGCCAAGCTGGAAGATGTGCCCGACTTCAATGCCGCGCTTGATCACCAGCGTACCCTGGCCATCCGGGCTGGGGTCGCCAGCGACCACGTTACGCAGATCGGCGACCGCCGGCAGCGGCAGGTCGCGCTCCCAGTTGAGGCCGAAATGGTGCTTGTCATCAATGTTGGCACCGGCGGCGAAGTCGCTCATCAGTGCCACGCTGCGGTCGACCACGCAGGTGATCGGCAGGTTCAGCGGGCCCAGGGAGCCGGCGCCGGCGCCTATGGCGGCGCGGATCTCGGCTTCGGAGGCGAACATCAGCGGGTTGGCGACCAACTCGTGGTTGGCTGCCTTGATCTCGTTCAGTTCATGGTCGCCGCGCACGATCAGGGCGATCAGCTTGCCTTCCTCGGCAGCATGCACGACCAGGGTCTTGACGGTCTTCTCGACGGCCAGGTTGAACTGGCTGACCAGCTCCTCGATGGTCTTGGCGTTCGGCGTATCGACCAGGCGCAGTTCTTCGCTGGCGGCGGCACGGCTGGTTTCACGCGGAATGGCTTCGGCTTTCTCGATGTTGGCGGCGTAATCAGAGGTGTCGCTGAAAGCGATATCATCTTCGCCGGATGCGGCCAGCACGTGGAATTCATGGGAGCCGGTACCGCCGATGGAGCCGGTATCGGCTTGCACCGGACGGAAGTGCAGGCCCAGGCGGCTGAATACGTTGCAGTAGGCCTGGTGCATGCGGTCGTAGGTTTGCTGCAGCGAGGCTTGGTCTAGGTGGAAGGAGTAGGCGTCCTTCATCAGAAACTCGCGGCCACGCATCAGGCCAAAGCGCGGGCGGATCTCGTCGCGGAACTTGGTTTGGATCTGGTACAGGTTGATCGGCAACTGTTTGTAGCTGTTCAGCTCGTTGCGTGCCAGGTCGGTGATCACTTCTTCATGGGTCGGACCGACGCAGAACTCGCGGCCGTGGCGATCCTTGATGCGCAGCAACTCGGGGCCATACTGCTCCCAACGCCCTGACTCCTGCCACAGCTCGGCGGGCTGGATGGCCGGCATCAGTACCTCCAAGGCGCCGGCGGCGTTCATTTCTTCGCGCACGATGGCCTCGGCCTTACGCAGTACGCGCAGTCCCATTGGCAGCCAGGTGTAGAGACCCGATGCCAGCTTGCGGATCATGCCCGCGCGCAGCATCAGCTGGTGGCTGATCACCACGGCATCGGAAGGGGTTTCTTTGAGGGTCGAGAGCAGGTACTGACTGGTACGCATGTTTGGCCGTTCTGTCGGTTGCGAGGGCAAAGAATGACTGGGCATTGTACGGGCACAGTCCTGTGGCGTACAGGATCAGACCGGGAGTTGAAGGTGGCTGAATTGACCGCTGAGCAGGTACAGGCGCTGATTCGTGCCGGGGTGCCGATGGCCGAGGATATCGATCTGCGCATTGATCGCCTGGATGCTGATCTGGCTGTGGCTAGAGTGCCATTCCACGGCAAGCTGGTGCGTCCGGGGGGAACGCTGTCCGGGCCGACCATCATGTCGTTGGCCGACGCGGCCATGTATGCGGTGGTGTTGGGGCGTCTGGGGCGCGTAGAGATGGCGGTGACGTCCAATCTGAACATCAATTTCCTGGCCAAGCCTAAGCCGGTGGATCTGCTGGCCGAAGCATGTATTTTGCGTTTGTCACGCCGTCAGGCTGTGTGCGAGGTGCAGCTTTATTCGCTCGGTGCGGAGGATGAGTTGGTGGCGCATGTCACGGGGACTTATGCGTTGCCAATCTAAATGTAAAAAAGAACCCGGCCAAGGCCGGGTTCTTTTTGCACTGATTTTAGTACTGCTTGGACTTACAGCACGTCCAGCGGGTACTCAACGATCAGGCGGGTATCGTTGACGTCAGCGCTGTAGTCAGCGTTGTAGGCATCGTTAGCACGCCAGATGGCATGACGAACGCGGAAGGACAGATCCTTCGCGGCGCCTTCCTGGATGACGTACTTGGTTTCGAAGTTCCACTCGTGCTCTTTGCCTTCTTCGCCAGAGCTGGTGGTGATGTCGTCACCAGTGATGTAGCGAGACATGAAGCTCAGGCCCGGTACACCGTAAGAAGTCATGTCCAGATCATAGCGAGCCTGCCAGGACTTCTCATCTTGACCGTCAAAGTCAGAGAACTGAACGGAGTTGTTCAGCCATACGGTACCACCGCCGTCTACGAAGCCGTAGGAGTAGCGGGTGTCGCCGGAGGAGCGCTGGTGAGCGAGGGTAAGGGTGTGAGCGCCAAAGGTGTAACCTGCTGCCAGGCTCCAGATCTTGTTGTCGATCTCGCCGGCCAGTTTGTCACCCTGGTCGGTGGTGCGGTAGCCATTGAAGTCGAAGTTCAGGGACTGATCTTCGGCCAGCGGTACGGTGTAGTTCAGGTTCAGATAAGTCTTCTTGTGATAGTCCTCGAAGTCACCGTAGTGGAGGGCTGCACTGAAGTTATCGGTAAAGGCGTAGCTGGCGCCGAAGATGTCGCCTTCGGTGAGCTCAAAGGTGTCGCGATCGCTAGATGCTTGGCTGCTCAGGGAGGTGAAGCGACCAGCGCTCAGCTCCAGGCCTTCGATTTCGTTGCTAACCAGGTAGGTGCCGGTGGCAACTTCTGGCAGAAGGCGGCTATCGTCGGTGGAGAAAACTGGGCTTCCGACAAACATGTTGCCGTACTTCAGTACGGTATCGGAAACACGGAATTTGACAGCGCCGCCAACTTCAGTTTGGGTGTCATCTGCACGGCCATCGCCGGTTTGGTCAAACAGACCGTTGCCGAATTTGCCGCGACCGCTATCGATCTTGATGCTGGAGAGCGAGTGGGCGTCAACACCAACACCAACGGTGCCTTGGGTGAAGCCGGATTCGAACAGCAGGCGAATGCCCAGGCCGGTTTCTTCACGATAGCCTGCCGGGTTTGCCGAAGTGCTGTTGCCGTTAGATGCGCCGTTACGGAAGTCACGGTTCATATAAAGAGCACGATTGAAAATATCAAAGCTGCTGTCTTCAACCAGGCCTTTCGACTCGGATTGTGCGCTGGCAAAAGCCAGCTGGGTGGTACCGGCGGTTACGGCCAGGGCCAGTGCGCTCCACTTCATCACTTGCATTGTGATTGCTCCTTTGGTTTTGAAGAGTTGTGCTACCCAATTAGTTGTTGTATGGGCGGCTCTTTCTTTTTGTGTCGGCGCTAACTTATAGCACGACGAATTAGTTGGCGACAGTTGCCACTTATTCCCTACGATTTATTTGCAGTGGTGTCGCAAAAGCACATGCACCATGTCGCAATTTTGTAGGTTTCGGTCGCTTCGCTCATCAGCTTTGCGTCTCCTGAAAGGCCTGCAAATCCAATCGCTTAGAGCTCGTCTCCGAGACTTGGCGAGCTGGCTTGGCAAGCCTACAGGAAGCGGGTTTTGCCGAATGCTGGTTGTATAGCAACATCCGTGCACAAAATGCTTTCTGCCAGGAAAAACTTGTCTGAAAGGCTTGTTTGCTGACTGCTTAGCTCCTGTTTCAGGCGTTCGCGCGGTGCGCTAAGCATTGAACCAAGCGAGGGTGCAGGCTGTCGTTAGCTGTTTTCGTTACCTCGGCTTGATTTCAGAAGGAAAAAACTACCCTTAGGTAACGCTGGTCCACGGTTGTGTTGCGGTTATGCACGATTGTGGTGCGGTGCTGCGTTTTGCTAGGGCATCGCCCCGGCTTGCGCGTGGGGTGCAGCGAGCTTTTGGTTGCGCACTCTGCGCGATCTGCAGTGTGCGGCTCCTGACCTGTTTGCTCGAGCTGGTTTAGTGTGCTGGTTTTGGTCGCTGTGGGTAGCAGTATGGCTTGTTGTTGTGCAGGGTGTGTTATGCATGCCTTGGGTTAGGGCGTCTCGCGTCATGGCTGTTCCAGGTTGGCGCGCTAAGGTGAGTGAATTGCCCTGACACTGCCGGTATTCTTTGTAGCTGATATCCATAGTTTGGAGCTTGAGGAAAAATCTGATGTTTACCCTGGATTCACGCTTGCAGCAGGATACTTTGCTGATCGGAGATTTCCCCCTATGCCGACTGTTGTTGATGAATGACGTCAGCTACCCCTGGTTCATCCTGGTGCCGCGGCGTGAGGCCGTGAGCGAGCTGTTTCAGCTTGATAGCGCGGATCAGCAGATGCTCTGGCTGGAGACCACGCGTCTGGCAGAGACGCTCAAGGACACCTTTGTGGCCGATAAGATGAATGTTGCAACATTGGGTAATGTGGTCAGCCAACTGCATATGCATGTGATTGTGCGGCGTCGGGAGGATGCGGCCTGGCCAGCGCCTGTTTGGGGCAAAAATCCGGCTAAGGCCTACGACGCTGGGCAGATTGCTGCTGTTCGTGAGCGTTTGCGACTGGTTTTGACTGAGGATTTCTGCTTTGCCGAGGATTGATGCATGAGCCTGGAACAGCGCGTTGTCGAGTTGGAAAGCCGTCAGGCGTTTCAGGATGACACCATTGCCGCCCTCAATGATGTTCTGGTTGAGCAGCAACGAATTGTCGAGCGCCTGCAGTTGCAGTTCGCTGCTCTGGCGCGGCGTCAGGAGGAGATGCAGGGGCAGTTTGGCCTGGATGAAGATGAAGCGCCGCCACCGCATTACTGACAGAAAAAAGCCCGCATTCAGCGGGCTTTTTTCTGTCAGTTGGTTCAGCGTCTGCCGGGCAGTGCGGCAGTAACGTCTTCGGCTTGCAGGCCTTTGTCACGCTGCATAACCGAGAACTCCACGCGTTGGCCTTCGACCAGAACGCGATGACCTTCGCCGCGAATGGCGCGGAAGTGGACAAAAATATCCTCACCCATGTCTCGGGAAATGAAGCCGAAGCCTTTAGAGGTGTTGAACCACTTCACGGTACCGGTTTCGCGGTTGCCCAGATCCTGAGGAGCGGCTGTCGAGTACTTCTTGCGCAGTTTGCAGTTGATGCCAAGGTGCAGTGCTACGGCCAGGATGGCGGTAATCAAGCTGAGTAGGACGGCCGGCTGGCCGCTTACCAATGGCAGCGGGGCCAGCAGTACCAGGGCCTGAAGAATGACGGCTAGCACCAGCAGGACGGAAACCAGTGTCTGCAGCTGATTGCGCAGGCTTTGTTGGTGGCCTGACAGTAGTGGTGCAACTAGCAGATTGCTCAGGCCAAGGAAGGCCAGATATAGCGCGTCAGCCTGTTGCAGATAGGGCAGTGCTTCAGGGTGCAGGCTGGGGATGAAGGAAAGCAGCAGGGCGGTGATGCCCGTAAAGAGGTGGACGATCTTCAACATGTTCAATGAACTCACTGTTAAGCGCTGGCAAAAAAAGACAGGCGATGTGTTGCGCGGTGCCCGGATATTGAGTGGGCAGGGTGAAGCGGGGAGTGCCCGCCTATGTCGCAACGACTTGGTGTCGTGCGGCACGGGCGTATTTAACAGCAAAGCAGATGGCTACTCAAATCATGCGCTTAGCGCAGTTTCCGGCGCCGCGGGGTGGATCTGGTTGCGGCCATTACGCTTGGCCTGATAGAGAGCGTCGTCGGCGCGAGTCAGCAGGCTCTCAAAGGTGTCACTGTTGTTGGCCAGGGCTATGCCGAAAGAGGCGGTGATCGTGTCGAGAATTTTGTCGGTACTGCGCACCTTGATGCGCAAGGCCTGAATTTTCAGGCGCAGTTGGTCAGCAAAAGCGTGGGCGCTATGCAGGTCGAAACAATCACGCAGAATGACGCAGAATTCTTCGCCACCATAGCGCGCGGCGATCCCGCGGGCGGGCAGCAGGTCGCGCAGTAGCTGTCCGACATGTTGCAGGACGCGGTCACCCAGTGGGTGGCCATACTGGTCGTTGAACTGCTTGAAATGATCGATATCGAGCATGACCAGCGCCAGACCTTGCTGGTCGGTATTCAGTGCCTGTTCGAGCAGGCGCGTGAAGGCATGTCGGTTGAATACATTGGTCAGGCTGTCCAGGGTCGCGGCGATGTGCGCCCGTTCCAGCTGGCTACGCAGGTGCTGGATTTCGGTTTGGGCGGCGCGCAGGCGGTAGAGGAATTTTTCCTGCTGCTCCTGCATTTCATGGGTGCTTTGCTGCAGGTCGCTGAGTACGCTGGGCAAGTCTTCTGTAATGGGTTCCTGCAGCGCTGCCAGGCCTTGGGTCAGACTGTTCTGGTAGTGCTGGCTGCCGGTAACGCTGTGCGACACATTGACTTCAATGTCGTCGACCAACTCCAGTACCTGCTGTTGCCCTACGCGGGCATCTTCCAGTTCGCCGCGGATGATGTAGTCGCGGAACAGCTTGAGTGCGCTTTCCGGTGGGAAGCTGTCGAAGTCCTTGACGATCTTGTCCAGGCGGCGATTCAGCTCCGGTTCCTGTCCTCTGCTGTAGGTGTACCAGAGGGCGTAATGCATCGGATTTGGCGGAATGTCGTGACGCATCATCTGCGGCACAGCCTGTTTGAGCAGCGCCGCAGCTTCGCGGGTCTCTTCCGGATAAAGTTCGAGAATGGAAGGTGCTTTTGGCGGCTGGCTCATGCACGTCACTGTGACTAGGGTGGCGAATAGGCAAAGATTAGATTAGATGGCTCGGTTGCGCCTGACAAAAGACCCGGTCTAGCCGGGGCTTTTGTCTCATTTGTGCAGAATATCAGGCGGCTAACAGGCTGCGCAGCATCCATGCGGTCTTTTCATGCACTTGCATGCGCTGGGTGAGCAGGTCGGCAGTGGGTTCGTCGCTGACCTTTTCCAGTAGCGGGAAAATACCGCGAGCAGTTCGGACCACCGCTTCCTGACCTTGCACCAGTAGCTTGATCATGTCCTGTGCGCCTGGCACGCCTTCTTCTTCCTTGATCGAGGACAGGCGCGAGTAGGCGGCGTAAGTGCCGGGCGCCGGGAAACCGAGGGCGCGGATGCGTTCGGCAATCAGGTCGACAGCCAGGGCTAGTTCGGTGTACTGCGCTTCGAACATCAAGTGCAGGGTGTTGAACATCGGGCCTGTGACGTTCCAATGGAAGTTATGGGTCTTCAGGTACAGGGTGTAGGTGTCGGCCAGCAGGCGGGAAAGTCCTTCGGCGATGGCGGCGCGATCGTGTTCGGCGATGCCGATGTTGATTTCCATTCCTTGCTTCTCCTCTCAGGTGGCCGGGGTAGACGCTCCCCGTGATTGCTGGAGCCTATCACAAGGGGCTGTCTGCTTGGCCTTGGCTTGTGTCAATGAATGCGATGTTCTGAGCCTATGGCCCTGGATTCTTTGGGTTTCAAAGGCGGGAGAGTTCTGGGTTCTGTTGCAGTGTTCGATTGAATATCTCAACCCAATAGGCGCTGAACTGGCGGCCTGCATGGTTGTTGATCTCCAAGATGGCGCGCAGGCGCGGGCGCTTGCTCAGGGTCTGGTGAGCGCGCTCGTGGGTGCGTGCGTCGAAGGTGTCGACGATATTGAGAATCAGGGCGCCAGGGTGGATTTCGTGCTCGCGTAGGCCTTTGGGATAACCGCTGCCGTCGGCGTGCTCTTGGTGTTGCAGGATGATTTCGCCTGCGCTGGCCCAGGCCGGCATGCGTTTGAGCAGTTCGAAGGCCTGGCGCGGATGGGCCTGCATCTGCCGGCGCTCCTCGCGGCTCAGATTTTCCTCCTTGTGCAGCAGATCGAGTGGTAGGAAGGCCATGCCCAGGTCGTGCAGGCAAACCGCTGCAGCCAGTTGCGCGGGTTCGACCGTTTCACCGGCCGTGCTGTTCATGCTCAATGCCAGGCTGAGCAAGCGCTGGCCGCGACCATGCCAGTAGTGTGAGCGATGTTCGCCTGCTTCCATCAGTTCGCTAAAAAACAGCAGGTCGGCATCAGCCTGGATGCCGTGCTCGGCAAGCAGCTTATGGGTGTGCGATTGGCTGGGCAGTTCCACCGGTTGCAGGCGGGTGGCCGGGTCTAGGTGCTGCAGCAGGGTGCGGCGAATTTCCGTTTGTCTGGCCGCTGGTGCGGCAGCCAGGGCTTGCAGGGCTTGGCACAGGCTGTTGAAGGCACGTTGATCGAGCGTGATCGGTGTGCCACCAAGGGTTGCATCGATCAGGTTGCGCAGATGATCGAGGCTGAGCAGCAGGATGTCACCCAGCAGGCTGTCGAACTCCAGCTCACCCTCGCGCAGGCGGGCGAGTACATCCTCCATGGCTTGCGGCAGGGGCATCAGGCTGTTCAATTCTACGTAGCCCAGGTTGCCCTTGATCGTGTGTACCACGCGAAACAGCTCGCGCAGTCGGGCGTTGTCCAGCGGGTGGCGCTCTAGCTCGATCAGTAACTGTTCGCAACGGGGCAGTTGTTCGGCCGTGTCGAGGCGGAAATCATCCAGCAGATCGCTGGAAAGGTCGGCAGGGCGTGGCGTGGCCATGTCAGGTCTCCGCAAGGGGGTGAACAGTCAGTATAGAAAGCAGTAGCGAAGGCGGCGGGGCGAGCGGCTGCGCGGTGGCAATTAACCATATATAATCCCGCCCCTTGCCCCGGATGCGGGCATGCGCCTGCCTGCTGCACCGCTGGTCGATTGTTCGACCTGTTCCGCGTCCGAATTGAAGAAAATGCTCGCTCCAGCCCTTGTGGCAAGCCCTGCACGGCTGGCGAGTGCTGTGTAAACGGCCCCGGCGCCGCCAGTTGGCCGCCCCGACGAATTCAGACTGATTAGAGAAGCGAACCACGACCATGATGCGCAGCCACTATTGCGGCCAGTTGAACGAGACCCTGGACGGCCAGGAAATCACTCTTTGCGGCTGGGTGCACCGCCGTCGTGATCACGGTGGTGTGATCTTCCTCGATATCCGTGACCGTGAAGGCCTGGCTCAGGTAGTGTTCGATCCGGATCGCGCCGAGACCTTCGCCAAGGCTGACCGTGTGCGCAGCGAGTACGTGGTCAAGATTACCGGCAAGGTTCGCCTGCGCCCGGAAGGCGCGCGTAACGCCAACATGGCATCCGGCGCCATCGAAGTGCTGGGTTACGAGCTGGAAGTGCTGAACGAAGCGGAAACCCCGCCGTTCCCGCTCAACGAATACACCGATGTCGGCGAGGAAACCCGCCTGCGCTACCGCTTCATCGACCTGCGTCGCCCGGAGATGGCCGAGAAGCTCAAGCTGCGTTCGCGCATCACTTCGAGTATCCGCCGCTATCTCGACGAGAACGGCTTTCTCGATGTCGAGACACCTATCCTGACCCGTGCCACTCCGGAAGGTGCACGCGACTACCTGGTACCGAGCCGCACCCACGCCGGTAGCTTCTTTGCTCTGCCGCAGTCACCGCAGCTGTTCAAGCAACTGCTGATGGTGGCCGGCTTCGACCGCTACTACCAGATCGCCAAATGCTTCCGCGACGAAGACCTGCGCGCCGACCGCCAGCCGGAATTCACCCAGATCGACATCGAGACCAGCTTCCTCGATGAGAAAGACATCATGGGCATCACCGAGACCATGGTGCGCAACCTGTTCAAGGAAGTGCTGGATGTCGAGTTCGGCGAGCTGCCACACATGACCCTGGCCGAAGCCATGCGTCGCTTCGGCTCGGACAAGCCGGACCTGCGCATCCCGCTGGAGCTGGTGGATGTGGAAGACCAGCTCAAGGACGTCGACTTCAAGGTTTTCGCCGGTCCGGCCAACGATCCGAAATGCCGCGTCACCGCGCTGCGCGTACCGGGCGGGGCGAGCATGCCGCGCAAGCAGATCGACGACTACACCAAGTTCGTCGGCATCTACGGCGCCAAGGGCCTGGCCTACATCAAGGTCAACGAGCGCGCCCTGGGCGTCGAAGGCCTGCAGTCGCCGATCGTCAAGAACATCCCGCTGGATAACATCAACGTGATCCTCGATCGCGTCGGTGCGGTGGATGGCGACATCGTGTTCTTCGGCGCGGACAAGGCCAAGATCGTCAGCGAAGCCCTCGGTGCCCTGCGCATCAAGCTGGGCCATGACCTGAATCTGCTGACCTGCGAGTGGGCGCCGCTATGGGTTGTCGACTTCCCGATGTTCGAGGAAAACGACGACGGCAGCCTGACCGCCATGCACCACCCGTTCACCGCGCCAAGCTGCAGCCCGGCAGAGCTGGAAGCCAACCCGGCGGCTGCGTTGTCGCGTGCCTACGACATGGTGCTCAACGGTACCGAGCTGGGTGGCGGTTCGATTCGTATCCACGACAAGGCCATGCAGCAGACCGTGTTCCGCGTGCTGGGCATCAGCGAAGACGAGCAGCAGGAGAAGTTCGGCTTCCTGCTCGACGCGCTGAAGTTCGGTGCGCCGCCCCATGGTGGTCTGGCCTTCGGTCTGGATCGCCTGGTCATGCTGATGACTGGCGCCAGCTCGATCCGTGAAGTGATCGCCTTCCCGAAAACCCAGAGTGCGGCCTGCGTCATGACCCAGGCCCCGGGTGCGGTGGATAACAAGGCGCTGCGCGAACTGCACATTCGCCTGCGCGAGCAAGCCAAGGCCGAATAAGCCGACACGAGAAGCCTGGATTTCCAGGCTTCTTCGTTATGGGCTCTGTATATAAAGAGCCCGTCCAAAGCCTCGCGAGCTAAAGACAGGCAAGGCGAAAGTGGGCGAAGAAGCGCAGTTTACGGGTTGTAAATGAGCATCCTGAGCCCGATTGACCAGCCTGCGGCTGTTACTGCGTTGCAGCGCAGCATGTCCGACGCGCAGCAGGCTTTGGACGGGTTCAAGAACCAACGCAACAATCGGAGTGAGTTATGGCTGGTCATTCCAAGTGGGCCAACATCAAGCACCGCAAAGGGCGTCAGGACGCCAAGCGCGGCAAGATCTTCACCAAGCTGATCCGTGAGCTGACCGTCGCGGCCAAGCATGGCGGCCCTGTGCCGGCGGACAACCCGCGTCTGCGTCTGGCGGTGGACAAGGCGTTGACTGCCAACATGTCGCGAGACGTGATCGACCGGGCCATCGCCCGTGGCGCCGGCAACAACGAAGCCGACAATGTCGTCGAGTTCAGCTATGAAGGCTATGCGCCCAGCGGCGTGGCCATCATCGTCGAGGTCATGACCGACAACCGCAACCGCACCGCCGCCGAAGTGCGCCATGCCTTCACCAAGTGCGGTGGCAACCTGGGCACCGACGGTTCGGTGGCCTACATGTTCGAGCGCAAGGGACAGATCAGTTTCGCCCCGGGCGTTAGTGAAGATGCCCTGATGGAAGCGGCCTTGGAGGCCGGTGCCGACGACGTGGAAATGGGCGAGGATGGTTCCGCGCTGGTCTCCACCAGTTTCACCGAGTTTCTTGGGGTCAACGAGGCGCTGGTGGCGGCCGGTTTCAAGGGCGAGGAGGCGGAAGTCGCCATGATCCCCTCGATCAGTGCGCCGGTTGCCGACCTGGAAACCGCGAAGAAGGTCATGAAGCTAATCGACATGCTGGAAGACCTCGATGACGTGCAGAACGTCTACCACAACGCCGAAATTTCCGACGAGATCATGGAACAGCTGGACTGATCTGGTTCGTGACCAGCAGGCCGGAAGTCGCCCTTGGCGCTTCCGGCTTTTTTATCTGTGCGGGCCGGGTGACGCCGCGGGTAGTCGGCCCGTATACTCCAAGGCTGGATAAATAAACAGTGTGGCGGCGTTTGCCGGCACCCGGAGCGAACGGCAGGGCATGACGCTGATTTTGGGTATCGATCCCGGTTCTCGTATCACCGGCTATGGCGTAGTGCGTGATACCGGTCGTGGCTGCGAATATGTTGCCTCGGGCTGCATTCGCACCGGTAATGGCCCGCTGCCTGAGCGCTTGCAGATTGTTTTTCGCGGCGTCAGTGAAGTGATTCGCCTGCACGGGCCGGTGACCATGGGCATCGAGCAGGTGTTCATGGCGAAGAACGCTGACTCGGCACTCAAACTTGGTCAGGCCCGCGGCGCCGCGATAGTCGCCGGGGTGGAGGCGGGGCTGGATATCAGCGAATACACCGCCACCCAGGTCAAGCAGGCCATTGCCGGCACTGGCGGGGCGGACAAGCAACAGGTGCAGATGATGGTCATGCACCTGCTCAAGCTGGTGCAGAAACCGCAGATCGATGCCTCCGATGCCCTGGCGATTGCCCTCTGTCACGCTCACCATCGACAGAGCCTGATTCCCCATGGCCTGGCCGGCGCCAAGCGGCGTGGCGGCCGCCTGCGTCTGTAATAGATAGAAGGAAGACAAATCGTGATCGGACGCCTGAAAGGCACCCTGGCGGAAAAGCAGCCGCCACACCTGCTGGTGGATGTGAATGGTGTCGGCTATGAGCTGGAAGTGCCGATGACCACGCTGTATCGCCTGCCGGCGCTGGGCGAGCCGGTGACCCTGCACACCCATCTGGTGGTGCGCGAGGATGCCCATCTGCTTTACGGCTTTGCCGAGAAGCGCGAGCGCGAGCTGTTCCGCGAATTGATTCGCTTGAACGGCGTTGGTCCCAAGCTGGCTCTGGCGCTGATGTCCGGTCTGGAAGTGGACGAGCTGGTGCGCTGCGTACAGGCCGGTGATACCTCGACCCTGGTAAAAGTCCCCGGCGTGGGCAAGAAAACCGCCGAACGTCTGCTGGTCGAACTGAAAGATCGTTTCAAGGCCTGGGAAACCGTGCCGTCTATCGCCACCCTGGTGGTGGAACCTCGTGCTGGCGTGGCAGTCTCAAGCGCGGAGAGCGACGCCGTTAGCGCACTGATATCCCTCGGCTTCAAACCGCAGGAGGCCAGCAAGGCCGTGGCCGCAGTGCAGGAAGACGGCCTCTCCAGTGAAGAGTTGATTCGCCGCTCCCTGAAAGGAATGGTTTGAGAACCTGTTCTGATCTGCTGCGCGTCGGCGATACTGCGTTAAACGTAGTAGCAGCTCCGCTGGTCAAAACCGCCTCAGGGTGCTCATTTACAGCTCGTAAACTCCGCCCCTTCGGCGGTTTTTGCCTTGTCTCGCGCTAGCTCGCGAGATCAGAAACAGGTTCTAAAAGTGATTGAAGCCGACCGCCTGATAACCGCCACTGGCCGCGAGCGTGACGAGCAGCTGGATCGCGCCATTCGTCCGCTGTCGCTGGCCGACTATATTGGCCAGCCCATCGTGCGTGAGCAGATGGAGCTGTTCATCCAGGCCGCCAAGGGGCGTTCCGAGGCGCTGGACCACACCCTGATCTTTGGCCCGCCAGGACTGGGCAAGACCACCCTGGCCAACATCATTGCCCAGGAAATGGGCGTGTCGATCAAGAGTACGTCTGGCCCGGTGTTGGAGCGCCCGGGCGATCTGGCCGCGCTGCTGACCAATCTGGAGCCTGGTGACGTACTGTTCATCGACGAGATTCATCGCCTGTCGCCAATCGTCGAGGAAGTCTTGTATCCGGCCATGGAGGACTTTCAACTCGACATCATGATTGGTGAGGGGCCGGCCGCTCGTTCGATCAAGCTTGATCTGCCGCCATTCACCCTTGTGGGCGCCACCACCCGGGCCGGCATGCTGACCAATCCGCTGCGTGACCGCTTCGGTATCGTCCAGCGCCTGGAGTTCTATTCCAGTGCCGACTTGGCGACCATTGTCAGTCGCTCCGCCTCGATTCTCGGTCTGGCCCTGGATGCTGAGGGTGCTTTCGAAATTGCCCGTCGCGCCCGCGGTACACCGCGTATCGCCAACCGTCTGCTGCGTCGTGTGCGCGATTTCGCCGAGGTTCGCGCGGGCGGGCGTATCAGTTGCACCGTTGCCGATCAGGCGCTGAATATGCTGGATGTCGATGAACGTGGCTTCGACCATCAGGACCGACGTCTATTGCTGGCCATGATCGATAAGTTCGACGGTGGCCCGGTCGGTATCGACAACCTCGCGGCCGCTATCGGTGAGGAGCGGGGCACCATCGAGGATGTGCTCGAGCCCTATCTGATCCAGCAGGGGTATATCATGCGCACGCCGCGCGGGCGGGTGGTGACGCGGCATGCCTACCTGCACTTCGGCCTCAATGTGCCGGGACGCATGGTCGAGGCGCCGGTTGCCGATCTGTTCGCGGGAAGCGACGAATAGTTTAAAAAAACAGGGGCTTGGCCAATTGGCAAGGCCGGGAGTAAGCACTAGAGTATGCGCGCGCAAATCGAGGCTCAGCCCTTTGCCCACCGTTGTCGGGTGTATTACGAAGATACCGATGCCGGCGGCATCGTTTATTACGTCAACTACCTCAAATTCATGGAGCGGGCTCGCACCGAGCGCCTGCGTGAACTGGGCTTCGCCCAGTCTGCGCTGGTGGCGGAAGACCTGCTGTTCGTCGTGCATTCAGCCGAAGCGCGCTATCACGCGCCGGCCAAATTGGATGACGAACTTTTTGTGACAGCCGATGTAATCGAGTTAAACCGTGCCAGCCTGCGCTTTCGTCAACAGGTAAGGCGGGTCACGGATAAAACGCTGCTCTGTGAAGGGCAGTTCGTGGTGGCCTGTGTGCGCGCCGACAGTTTGAAACCCCGTGCCATTCCCGAAGCGCTGCGTGCGGCCTTCGCCAGTGTCGCGGGTCTACCCCCTGCAGGAGAGTAAGCGTGGAAGCTAACGCCGCCGTAGACCATATGTCCATGTGGAGCCTGATCAGCAACGCCAGTTTCGTGGTGCAGCTGGTCATGCTCATCCTGGTGGCCGCCTCGGTCATGTCGTGGATCATGATCTTCCAGCGCAGCACCATGCTGCGTGCCGCCAAGAAGTCGCTGGAAATGTTCGAAGAGCGCTTCTGGTCGGGCATTGACCTGTCCAAGCTGTATCGCCAAGCAGGCAGCAATCCGGACCCGGACTGTGGCGTGGAGCAGATCTTCCGCGCCGGCTTCAAGGAATTCTCCCGCCTGCGTCAGCAGTCCGGCGTCGATCCGGATGCGGTGATGGATGGCGTGGCGCGGGCCATGCGCGTAGCCATTTCGCGTGAGGAAGAGAAGCTTGAGCAGAGCCTGCCGTTCCTCGCCACCGTTGGCTCGACCAGCCCGTACATCGGCCTGTTCGGTACCGTGTGGGGCATCATGAACTCCTTCCGTGGCCTGGCCCAGGTGCAGCAGGCGACCCTGGCTACCGTGGCTCCGGGTATCGCCGAGGCGCTGATCGCTACCGCCATCGGCCTGTTCGCCGCCATCCCAGCGGTTATCGCTTACAACCGTTTTTCCGCGCAAGGCGAGCGTCTGATCAGCCGTTACTACACCTTCGCTGACGAGTTCCAGGCGATCCTGCACCGCAAAGTGCACACCAGCGAGGACTGAGGCTGCCCATGGCCAGAATTCGCAATAGACGCAAGCCAGTCGCCGAGATGAACGTCGTGCCGTATATCGACGTGATGCTGGTGTTGCTGGTGATCTTCATGGTGACCGCGCCGATGCTCAACCAGGGCGTCAAGGTCGACCTGCCCAAGGTTTCCAGCGAGGCCTTGCCGCAGGACAACAACTCCCGCGTGCTGACCATCTCGATCAAGGCCGACAAGACCTACTACTGGAACATGGGCGAGGAAGTCGACCAGGATCAGAGCAAGCAGAGCGAGACCGCTACCGCGTTGCCGCAACTTGTGCAGACGGTGACCGCAATCATGAGCCAGAACGCCAGTCAGGGTAAGAAGGTGCAGGTCTTCGTCCGTGGCGACAAGGCCGTTGACTACGGCTCGGTGATGGCGGTGATGGGTGGTCTGCAAGAAGCCGGCGTGGGCAACGTCGGGCTGATCACTGAGGCGCCCTGATGCAGCAGAGCGCTCGCTCCTCCTCGGAAAGCTATTTCTGGCCGACCATCTGGGCTGTGGCTCTGCACGCTCTGATGTTTGCCATGTTGTTCGTCAGCTTTCATTTTGCTCCTGATTTGCCGCCGCCCAAGCCGATCGTTCAGGTGACCCTGTATTCGCCTAAGTCGCAGAGTCAGGCTACTACTCAGACCAATCAGAAGATTGCTGGCGAAGCCAAGAAAACGGCGGCACGTCAGTATGAGCAGGAGCAGCTCGAGGCGAAGAAGGAAGAACAGAAGAAGCAGGAGGCTGCGGAACAAAAGAAAGCCGAGGCAGCCAAACAGGCGGAAGTAGCCGAGAAAAAGGCTGAGGCTAAGAAGGCAGAAGAGGCCAAGAAAGCCGAGCAGAAGAAGCTCGCCGATATCGCCAAGAAAAAGTCCGAGGAAGAGAAGAAGAAAGCCGCCGAAGAGGCCAAGAAAAAGGCTGCTGAAGCGGCGAAGAAGAAAGCTGCGGAAGACGCCAAGAAGAAGGCGGCTGCCGAAGCGGCCAAGAAAAAGGCTCAGGAAGCGGCGCGTAAATCAGCTGCCGATCAGAAGGCCGCGGCCTTGGCTGACCTGCTTTCTGACACGACCGAGCGGCAGCAGGCGCTAGCCGATGAGGTGGGGGATCAGGTAACCGGCAATTACGATGACCTGATTCGTGAACTGGTGACGCGGAACTGGATTCGCCCACCGTCGGCACGTAATGGCATGAGTGTGACCGTGCAGGTAAATATGTTGCCGGGTGGTTCCATCGTCAACGCCTCGGTGGTGCGCTCCAGTGGCGATGCTGCCTTCGATAGCTCCGCCGTAACGGCGGTGCGTAACGTGGGCCAGGTTACTGAAATGCAGAGCATCAGCCCTGCGGACTTTGCGCCTTATCGCTCGTTCAAAATGACATTTACACCAGAGGATCTGGATCTGTGACCAATATGCTTAGAAGATTGCTTGTCATTCTTTGCTGCGCAGCCAGTCTGGCCGTGGCAGATGAAAAGAACATTTCCGTAACCGGAGGGGCCAACCGGGCCATCCCGATTGCCGTCGTGCCTTTCGGTTGGCAGGGCGGTACCGTGCTGCCCGAGGACATGGCCGATATCATCGGTAACGACCTGCGCAACTCCGGTATGTACGAGCCGATTCCACGGCAGAACATGATCAGCCTGCCAACCCAGGCCAGCGAGGTCATCTACCGTGACTGGCAGGCTCTGGGTGCCCAGTACGTGCTGGTCGGCAGCATCGCTCCGACGGGTGGCCGTCTGCAGGTGCAGTTCGCCCTGTTCAACGTGGCCAGTCAGCAGCAGATCGTGGCCGGCAATGTGGCCGGCACTCCCGATCAGCTGCGCGACATGGCTCACCATGTCGCCGATCAGGCGTTCGAGAAGCTGACTGGCATCAAGGGTGCCTATTCGACCAAGATGCTGTACGTCACCGCCGAGCGTTTTTCGGTCAACAACACCCGCTACACCTTGCAGCGCTCCGACTATGACGGTGCCCGTGGCGTGACCCTGCTGCAGTCGCGCGAGCCGATCCTGTCGCCGCGTTATGCGCCGGACGGTCGCCGTATTGCTTATGTATCGTTCGAGCAGCGCCGCCCGCGTATCTTCGTGCAGCACATCGACACCGGCCGCCGTGAGCAGATCACCAACTTCCAGGGCCTGAACGGTGCACCAGCTTGGTCGCCGGATGGCAATCGCCTGGCGTTCGTGCTGTCCAAGGACGGCAATCCGGAAATCTACGTGATGAACCTCGGCAGCCGTCAGCTGCAGCGCGTGACCAATCACTATGCCATTGATACCGAACCCTTCTGGGGCAAGGACGGCCAGACCCTGTACTTCACCTCGGACCGTGCCGGCAAACCGCAGATCTACAAGCAGAACATTGCCGGTGGCGAGGCGCAGCGCGTGACCTTTATTGGTAACTACAACGCTAACCCGAAACTCTCGGCTGACGAGAAGATGCTGGTAATGATCCATCGGCAGGATGGTTTCACTAACTTCAAGGTGGCAGCGCAGGATCTGACCCGTGCAGGCTCCGCGCCACGCATCCTTTCCGAGACCAGTCTGGACGATTCGCCCACTGTTGCGCCCAATGGCACCATGCTAATCTACGCCACCCGCCAGCAGGGTCGCGGAGTGCTGATGCTCGTTTCCACCAACGGGCGTGTCAGACTCCCGATTCCCACCGCTCAAGGTGATGTAAGGGAACCGTCCTGGTCTCCCTACCTGAACTGATGCGGATATAAGACTTTCGCTTTAAACACACCTAGACACCATTAGGAGTTACACCATGGAAATGCTGAAATTTGCTGCACTGGGCCTGGCTCTGGCCGTTACCGTTGGTTGCTCGTCCAAAGGCGGCGACAACACTGGCGAAGGCGCCATCGACCCGAACGCTGGCTACGACGCCAACGCCAACGGCATGGACAGCGCTCTGAGCGAAGAAGCTGCTCTGCGCGCCATCACCACCTTCTACTTCGAATACGACAGCTCTGACCTGAAGCCGGAAGCCATGCGCGCTCTGGACGTTCACGCCAAGGACCTGAAAGGCAACGGCGCTCGCGTCGTTCTGGAAGGCCACACCGACGAGCGCGGCACCCGTGAGTACAACATGGCTCTGGGCGAGCGTCGTGCTCAGGCTGTACAGCGCTACCTGGTTCTGCAGGGCGTTTCCCCGGCTCAGCTGGAACTGGTTTCCTACGGCGAAGAGCGTCCGGTTGCCACTGGCACCGAAGAGCAGTCCTGGGCTCAGAACCGTCGCGTCGAACTGCGTAAGTAATTCGCCATGCACAAGTGCCTTCGCGTCGTAACCTCTCTGGCTCTCGCCCTGCCGCTTGCGGCAGTGGCCGAGGTTCCTGTGGTGGATAGTAGTGCCGGTTACGGTACTAGCAGTTATCCGCCAGTGGGTTACGGCACGAATGGCGCCTACGCTGGGGGTGGGGCTACGGCCCCAGCCTCGGCGCAGGGTGAGCTGTTCATGCAGTTGCAGCAGATGCAGCAAGAGATTGCTTCGCTGCGCGGCATGGTTGAAGAACAGCAGAATGAGATTCAGCGCCTCAAGCAAGAAAGCTTGGCGCGTTACCAGGATCTGGACAGCCGTTTGGCTGGTGGTGCCACTGGCGCCGCAGCTCCTACCCAGAATTCCCCTGCCGACGGCGCGATCAACGCCGGCGGTGCTCCAACGGCTCCGGCCCAACAAGCTCCAGACCAGCCGGCGAGCAATGAGCCGGCTGACCCGGCGAAGGAAAAGCTGTATTACGACGCTGCCTTCGACCTGATCAAAGCCAAGGATTTCGACAAGGCCAGTCAGGCCTTCGGCGCCTTCCTGCGCAAGTACCCGCAGAGTCAGTACGCCGGTAACGCCCAGTACTGGTTGGGCGAGGTCAATCTGGCTAATGGCAATCTGCAAGAGGCCGGCAAGTCATTTGCTCAGGTCAGTGTGAGCTATCCGACCCATGCCAAGGTGCCGGACTCGCTGTTCAAGCTGGCTGATGTCGAGCAGCGTCTGGGCAATACCGACAAGGCCAAGGGCATTCTGCGTCAGCTGATTGCGCAGTTCCCTGGCTCTTCGGCCGCGCAGTTGGCGCAGCGCGATTTGCAGCGTCTGCCCTGATCGAACGGTGTGCCGACCATAAAACCCGCGCTAGTCGCGGGTTTTTTATGTCTTGTCCTGCGTGGCGCGCGTTATTCGCCTCGTCGGCTGGGCGACGTTAAAACTGTCCCCCTGAATTTTTTCGTTTAGAATTCCGGCCCCTTTCCCGCAACGGAGGCGGATGGCCTGTTTCGCCGTCACGCCCGGTGCCGATATGCAAGAAACCCTGCGCATTACCGAGATTTTCTACTCGTTGCAGGGCGAAACGCGCAGCAGTGGCCTGCCCACTGTGTTCGTTCGCCTGACTGGCTGCCCGCTGCGCTGCCAGTACTGCGACACCGCCTATGCCTTCAGTGGCGGCGAGCTCATGAGCCTGGATGCTATCTGCGCGCAGATCGCCAGCTACAAGCCGCGCTATATCTGCGTAACCGGTGGCGAGCCGCTGGCTCAGCCCAATTGCATTGCGCTGCTCAAGCGCCTGTGTGATGCCGGCTACGAGGTGTCCTTGGAGACCAGTGGGGCCATCGATATTGCGGCCACCGACCCGCGCGTCAGTCGCGTGGTTGACCTGAAAACCCCGGGTTCGGCGGAAGTCTCGCGCAATCTGTACAGCAACATGGATCAGCTGACGCGTAACGATCAGGTCAAATTCGTCATCTGCTCGCGCGAGGACTATGACTGGGCCGTGTCCAAGTTGATCGAATACCGCCTCGACCAGCGTGCCGGCGAGGTGCTGTTCTCGCCCAGTCATCAGCAGGTCAGTGCTCAGGCCCTCGCCGAGTGGATCATTGCCGACAACCTGCCCGTGCGCTTCCAGATGCAGCTGCACAAGCTGCTGTGGAACGATGAGCCTGGCCACTGATTGAGGAGCTGATATGACTGACAAGAAAGCTGTAGTGCTGCTTTCCGGCGGCCTTGATTCCGCCACCATTCTGGCTCAGGCCAAGGCGGCGGGCTTCGCCTGTTACAGCATGAGTTTCGATTACGGCCAGCGCCATCGCGTCGAGCTGCAGGCCGCTGAAAGGGTGGCGGCGCAGCTGGGTGTGGTCGAGCACAAGGTGGTCGGCCTCAATCTCAACGGCATCGGTGGCTCGGCCCTGACCGATAGCTCGATTGCCGTGCCGGAAAGCCCTACCGAGGGCATTCCGGTGACCTACGTGCCGGCGCGCAATACGGTGTTTCTCGCCCTGGCCCTGGGCTGGACTGAGGTGCTGGGCGCCCATGACATATTCATCGGGGTCAATGCGGTCGACTATTCAGGTTATCCGGACTGCCGCCCCGACTTCATCGCCGCGTTCGAGCGGGTGGCCAATCTGGCGACTCGTGAAGGCGTGGAGGGTGAGGGTTTTCGCATCCAGGCGCCGCTGCAGAACCTGAGCAAGGCGCAGATCGTCGAGATCGGCATGCAGCATGGCGTTGACTATGCTTTGACCGTGTCCTGCTACCAGGCCGACGAAGATGGTCGAGCTTGTGGCAAGTGCGACAGTTGCCGTTTGCGTGCGGCTGGTTTTATCGCGGCCGGAGTGGTGGATCCGACCCGCTATTGCTAAAGTTTTTTGTGGGGTGTTGATTTTCTGAATTAAATCAGTATTATGCGCACCGCGTCGGGTCGTTAGCTCAGTTGGTAGAGCAGTTGGCTTTTAACCAATTGGTCGTAGGTTCGAATCCTACACGACCCACCAAATCACAAAAGCCAGTCGCAAGACTGGCTTTTTTTTGCCTCGAATAAATGACTGGCGGCGCTTTCAGGTGCAGCCGCATTGTCCCTGTGGCACTGGGGGCGAGGGGCTCAATGGTACACTTGCTCCTTGCCAACCCGCGCCTGCAGGTCTGATCAACATGACGCATATTTCCGAACGCCTTCTGGTTCAAGCCCATCTCGATGCCAAGCAGCCCGTGCCGCTTACGCCCGAGCAGGAGGCTTTCTACCGCAGTGAAATCGCCGCCGAGCTGAAGAAGCAGAATGCCGTGTTGGTCGCTCACTACTACTGCGATCCGGTAATCCAGGCGCTGGCCGAGGAAACCGGCGGCTGCGTATCCGACTCTCTGGAAATGGCTCGTTTCGGCAACCAGCACGCAGCGCAGACCGTGGTGGTGGCCGGGGTCAAGTTCATGGGCGAGACGGCAAAGATTCTCAACCCCGAGAAGCGCGTGCTGATGCCAACCCTGGAAGCCACCTGTTCGCTCGACCTGGGCTGCCCGGTTGACGAGTTCTCGGCCTTCTGCGACCAACACCCGGAACGTACCGTGGTGGTCTACGCCAATACCTCGGCGGCGGTGAAGGCGCGGGCCGATTGGGTAGTAACTTCCAGCTGCGCGCTGGAAATCGTTGAGAGCCTGATGGACAACGGCGAAACCATTCTCTGGGCGCCGGATCAGCACTTGGGCCGATATATCCAGCGGCAGACCGGTGCCGACATGCTGCTGTGGGACGGTGCCTGCATTGTCCACGAGGAGTTCAAGGCCAAACAGCTGCATGACATGAAGGCGCTGTATCCGGATGCCGCCGTGTTGGTGCATCCGGAATCGCCGGAGGCGGTGATCGAACTGGCCGATGCGGTGGGTTCCACCAGTCAACTGATCAAGGCGGCGCAGACCCTGCCAAACCAGACCTTCATTGTCGCCACCGATCGCGGCATCTTCTACAAGATGCAGCAGCTGTGTCCGGACAAGGTCTTTATCGAGGCGCCGACGGCCGGTAATGGTGCCGCCTGTCGCAGCTGCGCACATTGCCCCTGGATGGCCATGAATACTCTGCAGCGCACCCTGCAGTGCCTGCGCGAAGGCAGTAACGAGATTCTGGTTGAACCGGCGCTGATCCCGCGGGCGATTAAACCGCTCAAGCGCATGCTGGATTTCACCCAGGCGGCCCGCTTGAAGCTTTCTGGTAACGCCTGAAGTACAGGTAGAAAAAAGCCCGGCAGTGCCGGGCTTTTTTGTATGCGCCTGGTTAGCGCAGCATCTTGTCTATCGCGCGTTTCTCTTCCATTAGCTCCAGCTGACGGGCGTCGATACGTGAAGCCAGGGGGAAGTTGCTGCTGGCACGACGCTTGGCCAGGTCGAGCTGCGACAGGGCCTGGTCATAGTCGCCAACCAGGGCGAAGAACTCGGCGCGCGCCTGGTGTAAACCGATGATATTGCCAGCCAGGCCGCGGGCCTCGGCGACCTGATACCAGACATCCGGATCATGCGGACGGTTCTTCAGCATTTCGTTGAGCGCGACTTCGGCTTCCTTGCCCTGGCCCTGTTTGAACATCAGATCGATGCGTGCCTGATCCAGCGGATAGTTGTTCGGATAGAGGCCACGCAGCCGCTCGACACGCTGGCGGGCAGCGTCCAGGCGGTTGCTGGTGATGTCCAGGTCGACCATGGCCAGGTTGTAGGTAATGTCCTCCGGCGCTTTGGCCAGTAGTTCCTGCAGCGCGGAGCGCGCTTCGTTGAGTTGGCCGCCCTTTATCTTGGCGATGGCCAGACCATAGCGCGCAGCATCCAGTTGCGGGTTTTCCTCAAGCATGGCGCGGAAGCGCTTGGCGGCGATGCCTGGCGTTTCTTCGAAGATCAGTTGCACGCGGGCGCGTAGCAACTGGTAGCGCAGGCTGTCTTCGATGCCGCCAGGCTGGAACTGCTCGGCACGGTTGCGGGTGTCGGCGATGCGCGATTCGGACACCGGGTGGGTGAGAAGGAATTCCGGTGGTTTGCGGTCATAGCGATACTGGCGCATCAGGCGCTCAAACATGCTCGGCATGGCGCGCGGATCGTAGCCAGCTTTTTCCAGGTTGAGCAGGCCTATGCGGTCGGCTTCCTGTTCGTTCTGCCGGGAGAAGCGTCGCTGCTCCTGAATGGCGGCGGCCTGGGCGCCCATGATGGTGGCAATGCCGGCATCGCCGGCGCCGGCTGCTGCGGCCACGATGCCGGCGAGCATGGCAGCCATCACCGGCACCTGCATGCGCTGCTGGGCTTCGATGCCGCGAGCGAAGTGGCGCTGTGACAAGTGCGCCAGTTCGTGGGCCATTACCGAGGCGTATTCCGCCTCGGTCTGTGCATACAGGAACAGGCCGCCGTTAACCCCGATGATCCCGCCTGGCGCGGCAAAGGCGTTGAGCTGCGGGCTGTTGAGCAGAACAAATTCCAGGCGTCGATCCTGTACCTGGCTGGTTTCGGCCAGGCGATAGACGCTGCCTTCCACGTAGTCCTTGAGCAGAGGGTCGGACAGTTGGGCGACCTGGCCGCGCAGGATGCTCAGCCAGGCGCGGCCGAGCTGATGTTCCTGCTCTGGCGAGACAATCGACGAGCTGGCATCGCCCAGCGACGGCAGGTCATCGGCAGTGACGGGGTGGGCGAGCAGGCAGGCGAGGGCGAGCAGGGAGGGGCGCAGAAGCTTCATGCACGGGGCTCATGGCGAACAAAGGCCTTACTGTAGCCGCCTGGGTGGTCAGCTGGCCAGGGTTGTGCGGCCTTGGGTATGCTTGCTGATCCTGTGGAGAGCTCCAATGATCGATTCTGTTGCCTGTGATGCCGAGCTGGATGCCAGCGGCCTGAACTGCCCGCTGCCATTGCTCAAGGCCAAGCTGGAGCTGAACCGCTTACCCAGCGGGGCGGTGCTCAAGGTAATCGCCACCGATGCCGGCTCGCAGCGTGATTTCCGCGCCTTTGCCCGTCTGGCCGGGCATGAGCTGCTACGCGAAGAAGAACAGGGCGGGGTATTTCGCTACTGGCTGCGCAAGGCCTGAAAGCAGGCCCTGCGCTTTTATTGCAGTTTTTTAAGCAAATTCTTTCCAGAAGTTAGCAGGTCTTCCGCAATAGCTCAGGAACTCTGCCATGTCGGCTTTCAGCGTATCGATCACGCGGGCTCTGGAGGCGCCATCCCACTCTATGGGTTTGGTAAAGGGGCGGCGCAGCCCCATGCGGCGGAAGATTCTGTCTTGAGTGGGTATCGACAGTCGCGCCAGCTTGTAGCCAGTTAGTTCGTTTGTTCTCAGGAAGCGCAGTAGTCGAGTGTCATACAGCTTTTCGTCGCCAGAGTTTAGCTGGGTTGTACTTGCCTCGGCGTTGACAAAGGTGTCGTCAACGCCGAGGAACTGATAGCAACGCTGCAGGGTTGTTTGCGGGTCTTTCTGTAAGTCTTCGAGGAAAACAACCAGAATCTGATCGTCTCGGAAGTGGCGTCGATAGCTTTGTAGGCGTTGCCAATAGAGCGAGTCCCCAAGCAGCGCTGGAAGACCCGTAAGGGCATCGTCAATTCCAAATGGAGCATTAACGGCATAGCAGGGGCCGCTGTGATGAAACTCCCGATAGCTCGACTCGATGCGTTTGAAGGGATTTCGTACGCTAAAAATCAGCTTCATCTCGGGGTTGTGCTGATGAACACGTGCACTAACCCGTTCTTCAAATTCAACTGTGCAATACATCTGCGAACCTTCGCCCAGCAATTGCCCGGGGTTGGCAGGTGCAAACAAGCTTTCATAGAGGGGGCGGTTCGACTCTAGGTCATCTCTGATGAAGTGATGAGGCTCCTTGATTTCGGGTATGAAAATTCCGGGATGTTCACTGAGTAGATAGCAGAGTGTTGTTGTCCCGCATTTACTGATTCCGGGAACCAGAAAATCAATTTTCATAACCCGATAAGCTCCATTACTTATTTATTGTTCTGCAGTGCTTGTGCTGCACTCAATACTTCATCCACATGCCCCGGCACCTTCACCCCACGCCATTCCTGACGGAGTACGCCGTTCTTGTCGATGAGAAAGGTGCTGCGGTCGACGCCCAGGTATTCCTTGCCGTAGAGCTTCTTCAGCTTGATCACGTCGAACAGCTGGCAGAGTGCCTCGTCCTTGTCTGAAATCAGCTCGAAGGGAAACGCCTGCTTGCACTTGAAGTTCTCGTGAGACTTCATGCCGTCGCGCGATACACCGAACACCAGGGTATTGGCTGCCTGGAAGGCTGCATGATGATCACGAAAGTCCTGGCCTTCGGTGGTGCAGCCTGGTGTGCTGTCCTTCGGGTAGAAGTAGATCACCACGTTTTGCCCTTTCAGGGCGCTCAAGGACACCTGCACGCCGCTGGTGGCGGCTGCGCTGAAGTCGGCGACTGGCTGGTCGAGGGTAACGGCCATCTGCTGCTCCTTGGGGTTACGGATTCTGTGGGCGCCAGGGTTCGATCAGCGCATCGAGATTGAGTGAATCGGCAAAGTCGAGGAACTGGTCGCGTAGCCAGCTGATCTGGGTACCGGCCGGCAAGGTCACGGTCAGGGTGGCATTGAGCAGGGTGCCGCCGGTTTGCGGGGCCTGATACGTATCGCAGGTGATGTTTTCCAGCTCGACGTGGTGGTCGCTGAAGAACTGGCACAGCTCATTCAAAATGTCCGGGCGGTACACGCAGCTGACGTAGGCCACGTAAGGCAGGGCCTGTGGGCGGTTCTCCAGGGCGCCGCTGCGGGTCATGTTGACGCTGAAACTGTGCTTTTTGGCCAATACCGGCAGGGCTGCCTCCAGTCGAGCCAGGGCATCCCAGCTGCCGCTGACCTGCAGGATCAGCGCGCTGTATTCGCCATGACGAGTCAGGCGTGTGCTGACGATGGCGCAGCGGTTTTCCTGGCTGGTCCGGCACAGCACGCTGGTCAGCTCCATGGGGTTGGCGCCGAGGGCACTGATAACGAGGAATTGTTCGCGAACCTGAGGGGTGGACATGCAGCATTCCTAAAGCGAAGAGTGATCGCCACATGACGTAGCGAACAAAGAAAGAAGGGTAGCGAAAAGCACCGCCCAGGGGAATGCCGGCGCGGCATACGGCGTGGCCGGCACCACATTCTGTTTAACAGTCGGCAGGTGCAGTCCTTTGCTTGTACAACCCTGGTAGCGTCAGTACCATTACGGCTCTCTTTTTCCGGCAGGAGCGGTTGCATGATTTCGGGCAGTATGGTGGCACTGGTCACGCCCATGGACGCGCAGGGTGGTCTGGATTGGGACAGCCTGAGCAAGCTGGTGGACTTCCACCTGCAAGAGGGCACCAACGCCATCGTTGCCGTCGGCACCACGGGTGAGTCCGCCACCCTGGATGTCCACGAACATGTTGAGGTCATCCGTCGCGTGGTCGACCAGGTCAACGGACGCATCCCGGTGATCGCCGGAACCGGCGCCAACAGCACCCGCGAAGCGGTTGAGCTCACCCAGAACGCCAAGAGCGTCGGTGCCGATGCCTGCTTGCTGGTTACCCCCTATTACAACAAGCCGACCCAGGAAGGCCTGTACCAGCACTTCCGCCACATCGCCGAAGCCGTGGCGATTCCGCAGATTCTCTACAATGTGCCCGGTCGTACTGTCTGCGACATGCTGCCGGAGACCGTCGAGCGCCTGTCCAAGATCGCCAACATCATTGGTATCAAGGAAGCCACCGGCGACCTGCAGCGCGGCCAGGAAATACTGGATCGCGTCAGCAAGGATTTCCTGGTTTATTCCGGTGATGACGCCACTGCTGTCGAACTGATGCTGATGGGCGGCAAGGGCAACATCTCGGTCACCGCCAACGTCGCCCCACGCGCCATGGCTGATCTGTGCGCCGCGGCCATGGCTGGCGATGCCGCCACCGCCCGGGCGATCAACGAACGCCTGATGCCGCTGCACAAAACCCTGTTTATCGAATCCAACCCGATTCCGGTGAAGTGGGCCCTGCATGAAATGGGCATGATGCCGGATGGCATCCGCCTGCCCCTGACCTGGCTCAGCCCGCGTTGTCACGAGCCGCTGCGTCAGGCCCTGCGCCAGTCCGGCGTACTGGTTTAACCGAGGAAGCATTACGCATGAAGCGATTGGCCGGACTTTCCGCCCTTGCCGTGATTATCTCCAGCACCAGTGGTTGTGGGTGGCTGTGGGGTGATGAAGGCTATTTCCGTGACCGCGGTACCGATTATCTGGATGCGCGCCAGACTGCGCCGATGCAGATGCCGGCTAATGTCGATGCCAAGCGTATCGACTCTCTGCTGCCGGTGCCGATGAACGTAGCCACCAGCACCGAAACCCCGGAAAAATTCGAAGTGCCGCGCCCGCAGGCCATGCCGGTGGGTGATGTTGCCAGCGAGTTCAGCCTGCAGAAGAGTAGTGATTCGCGCTGGCTGGTTGCTCAGCGCAGCCCGGCAGAAGTCTGGCCGGTTGCACGCCAGTATTTCGAAAACAACGGCTTCCGTATTGCTGAAGAGCGTCCGCAAACCGGCGAATTCAGCAGTGCCTGGCAGCCGGCTGAAGAACTGGCACCGTCCATGGCTCGTCGCCTGGGCAGTTTGCTGAGCGATAGTGACAATGAAGTACGCGTGCGTGTGCGCATTGAGCCAGGTGTGGTGCGCAATACCAGCGAAGTGTTTGTGGTCAGTGCCGAGCGCGATGAAGGCAGCACTGCCGATGTAGCCTTCCCGGCGCGTACCGGCAATGCCCCGCTGGAGGCATCGCTGCTAGACGGTATGCTGGCTGACCTGAGCAGCACGGCTGAGCATGGCTCGGTATCGCTGCTGGCGGCCCGTGATTTCGATGCGCCGAGTCGGGTGAGTATGTCTCAGGACGGTAACGGTAGCCTGGTGCTCAACCTCAGTACCGACTTCGATCGTGCCTGGTCCAGTGTCGGTCGTTCCCTGGAACTGGCCAATGTGCGTATCGACGACATCAACCGCAGCCTCGGCGTGTACTACGTCAACCTGGCCGAAGGTGCGAAGAAGCCTGATGAAGAGAAAGGCTTCATCAGCGGCCTGTTCGGCAGCGAGCCGAGCCAGGAAGAAATCGACGCCCGCGCCGAGCGTTATCAGGTTCGCCTGACTACTGCGGCCAGCGGCGACGTGCAGGTTTCCGTGGAGAAAGACCTCAACACCGTTGCGCCAGAAGACGTTGCGCGCCGCGTGTTGCAGCTGATCCAGGACAACCTCGGCTAAGTTGCAACGTGCCGGTACCGCAGGTGCCGGCCGAGCAGTAACTCGATAGGCGAAACCCGGTGGGTTTCGCCTGTTTCGTTTGAACAAGGCGGAAATTCCGACATGACCACTCCCAGCACCCTGAGCCTGAAGAAAATCTATTCGGGCAAAGTCCGCGACCTCTATGAAATCGACGCCAAGCGCATGCTGATGGTTGCCACCGATCGCCTGTCGGCTTTCGACGTGATCCTCAACGAGCCGATCCCGGAGAAGGGCAAGATCCTCACCGCCATCTCCAATTTCTGGTTCGACAAACTCAAGGATGTGGTGCCCAATCACTTCACCGGCGACCGCGTCGAAGACGTGGTGCCGGCTGCAGAGCTGCCGCTGGTGGAAGGCCGTGCTGTAGTCGCCAAGCGTCTTCAGCCGGTAGCGGTGGAAGCAATTGTGCGTGGCTACATCGTTGGCTCCGGTTGGAAGGAATACCAGAAGAGCGGCACCGTCTGTGGCATCCAGCTGCCAGCCGGGCTGAAAGAGGCAGCCAAGCTGCCGCAGCCGATCTTCACCCCCTCGACCAAGGCCGCCGTTGGTGACCATGACGAGAACATCAGCTTTGAGCAATGCGAAGCGATCATCGGCGCCGAACTGGCGGCCAAGGTGCGCGACACCGCCATCGCCCTGTACAGTGCAGCGGTCGAGTATGCGGCCACCCGTGGCATCATCATCGCCGACACCAAGTTCGAGTTCGGCCTGGATGAAGACGGCACCCTGACCTTGATGGATGAGGCGCTGACCCCCGACTCCAGCCGTTTCTGGCCGGCCGACAGCTACGCCGAAGGCAGCAACCCGCCGAGTTTTGACAAGCAGTTCGTGCGCGACTGGCTGGAGTCCACCGGCTGGAACAAGGAGCCGCCAGCTCCCGCCGTACCGGCCGACGTGGCGCAGAAGACTGCGGATAAATACCGCGAAGCGCTGACCCGTCTGACCAACTGACCGGCGTTTCTGCCGGCGCTAGCAAAGAGGAGCTTTGGCTACTCTTTTTCATTCCGGGAAAAGCCAGCTTCGCGCTGCGAGTGCGCAAGCACCTGAATCCATGCGAAAAAAACGCCAAACGGGGTTCGCCAAAGCGCTGTGAGCTGATATGATGCGCGCCGCCGTGGGAAGATGCCGGAGTGGCCGAACGGGACGGATTCGAAATCCGTTGTGTACGCAAGTGCACCTAGGGTTCGAATCCCTATCTTCCCGCCATACAAAAAAGCCCTGTAGCTCATGAGTTACGGGGCTTTTTCTTGTCCGCGGGGAAGCTAGAAACGCTTGGGTAGCCAGTCCGTCCCAACCCTTCCCAATGCCAACTGCTCAGGCAGCGTCGCCCACTACTTGACCAGACGTGCATCCAGGCTGTTCTGCGCCAGGCGCCGGGCTTGTTCCTGGGTCATGCCGAGGCTGTCGTGCAGGGCGGCGAAGTTCTCGGTGACGTAACCGCCGAAGTAGGCCGGATCGTCGGAGTTCACGGTCACCTTCACCCCGCGCTCGAGCATTTGCAGGATGTTGTGCTGACGCATGTCGTCGAACACGCAGAGCTTGGTGTTGGACAGCGGGCAGACGGTCAGCGGGATCTGTTCGTCGATGATGCGCTGCATCAGTCGTTCGTCTTCGCTGGCTCGTACGCCATGGTCGATGCGCTCGATCTTGAGCAGGTCGAGGGCTTCCCAGATGTATTCGGGCGGGCCTTCTTCCCCAGCGTGGGCAACGGTGAGCAGTCCTTCGCTACGGGCTTTGTCGAACACGCGCTGGAACAGGCGCGGCGGAAAGCCCATCTCCGAGCTATCCAGGCCCACGGCAATGAATGCATCGCGAAACGGCATGGCCTGTTCCAGGGTCTTGAATGCCTGCTCTTCGGGCAGGTGGCGCAGAAAACTGAGGATCAGGCCGTGGCTGATGCCGAGTTGCTTGTGGCCATCGTCGAGTGCCTGCTTGATGCCACGCAGCACGACCTCGAAGGGGATGCCGCGGTCGGTGTGGGTCTGCGGGTCGAAGAACGGTTCGGTATGAATCACGTTCTGTGCCTTGCACTTGAGCAGGTAGGCCCAGGTCAGGTCGTAGAAGTCCTGCTCGGTGCGCAGCACATCGGCGCCCTGATAGTAGAGGTCGAGAAACTCCTGCAGATTATTGAAGGCATAGGCCTGGCGCAGGCTGTCGACATCGTTCCAGGGCAGGGCAATCTTGTTGCGTTCGGCCAGGGCAAACAGCAGTTCGGGCTCCAGGGAACCTTCCAGGTGCAGGTGCAGTTCGGCTTTGGGCAGGGCGTTGAGCCAGTCGTACATTGGGCAATCTCGGGTCAGGCGTGATGGCTGCAGTTTAACTGGCGTAGTGCCTTTGTGCGGAGCACCGATTTACCTGGGGTGAAGGTGTGCGGGGGATTGTGGGCATTACCCCGTATGTTGTGCCGTTGTGTTCTGCCGACTGTTGAGCGTGTTTTCGGGGGCTAAAGGAAGTCATGGCCGTTGTTCGTGCCCTTCACTAGACTCCAGTCAATCGGACGAGTCTTGTGAGTGCTGATATTGAATCGAGTTGCCGTCGACGCTTGGGGTTCTCTACGCCGATTGTGTATTGGCACTCTGCTTCTATTGCTCATAAGCCCGCCCAGCGTGGCGCAGGCCTGTCAGAAGTCCCTGCGTTGGGACGATGACCCGCCCTTCAGCATGCTGGGGGCGAACGGCGAGGTTGGTGGCATCGATGTCGACCTCAACCGGGCGGCGCTGGCGCGCCTCGGCTGCACGGTAAAGCTGGTCAAGCTGCCCTGGGCGCGCGCGCTCAAGGAACTTGAGCTGGGACGCCTGGATATCCTGCCAGGCGCCTTCCGCAAGCCCGAGCGCGAGGTATATGCGCACTTCTCCGGCGCAGTGCTGAAACCCTCGCGCAATATCCTCTTCATGCACCAAGACGCTCTCGCGCGCTGGCCCGTCAGCGGTTTGCTTGACCTGCAGAACACCACGTTTCGTTTGGGTGCGCAGATCGATGTGTCCTACGGGCCGATCTATCAACAATTGATGGATGATACCGACTTTGCCTCACGGGTATCGTTCAGTTCCAGTCGCGCCAATCTGTGGCGGATGGTCAACAAAAGGCGCATTGACGGGGTGATTGCCGACGAGAGCACGGGCCTCTACGAAATCCACCAGCTGGGCTTTGACGCCAGCATTCAGCCGACGACGGTGGTGGTTTCAGCCGAGGCTGCCGAGGTGGCCTTCAGCAAGAAGAGCAACACCCAGGAATTCGTGCAGAACTATGCCCAGGCGTTGAAGCAGCTGGTCGACGATGGCAGTTATGAACGCATCGTGCAGGGCTATGTGCGTGACTGAGTCATGCTCGTGCAAGGGGGCGCGCCTTTCGGCGCGTAAGGCTCAAACCGCAGTGGCTTCGCGATGCGCGCGTGGCAGGCAGATGGCGTAAAGCAGAACGGCGAGGCCATCGATCAAAATCGGCGGGAGGGTCTTCGGCAAGTACTGCTCGCCGAGTGCTAGCAACAGGCCGACAAAGACCAGCTTGCTCAGCCCCGCGAGGATCAGGACCAGCGGGCGCACGGCCGGGTTGAAGGCACCGTAGATCAGCGCCGCCCCGAGCAGGGTGATCAGCATGCCCCAACTGCGTACCACGATATGCATGAGCGGGCTATCCGGCAGGGTTTCACCAAACATCGACAGCAACGCCGCCTGCGGTGCGATAAGGGCATAGGCCATAGTGCAGGTGAGGACGCCGGTGATCAGCATGATGAGCTTGAGCTGGGCGGTAATGAGGTGCATGGCGGGTTTCCTTGGTGGGCAGAGGCCAGATGGCCTGGTGGATCATGCCTGTACGTGACGTCGACAGGTTAGTCGGGCCGTGAGAAATATCCTGAGTACCTTGCCGTATGCGGGCAGGGTTGGCTTCGAGAGTAGCGGCAAGGCGTTGCCCCATCCGGCAAAAGCTAGCCCCATGAATTCTGAGTCCTTGGGCGCCAAGCCTAGTGTGGCGAGGATTTCAGCTGAGCTGGCCCGCATCCTGCTAAAGCACTCGCTGTGAGCAGATGCAGGACGCCGTCATGAACACCATTTCCAGTTATTCGCCCCTAGCGAGCTATGTCACCAATACCGGCAAGAGCAGTGCCAGCCCTGTGGGCGCGACGCCGGAGCAACCCGCGCAAAGCCCTAGCGACCCGGTCACCGAGCTGCGCCGCTATGCGGCCGACCTGGTGGCGCACAGTCGCGGTGGCCTGCTGCGGGCCATGCAGAACAACGCCAGCGGCCTGGTGGCCAGTGAGCGTGCCGCGCTCAATAGCGAGGCCAGTGGCGCGCGGGAAAAGATCCAGCTACCCGATGTGGCCGAACTGGATCGCGAGGATGCCACCAAGCTACTGGCCCAGGTGCAGAAGCTGGTCGACCGGGGCTTCGGCGAGAACGACACCTTCGTCGGCTATAACGGCGACGAACAAACCAGTTCGCTGAAAACCTACCGTGACTGGCTGCAGGCCAAGGGCGGCGTCAGCGTCTTCGCCTGAGTCCTTGACCACTGCCGCGCTGTACATGGCCATGCACACCTCGATGCACGGGCATGCCGCCAGCTACTCGGCGCGACCAGGCGGTGCAGGGCTGGGTGGCGTGGCATTCATGCCTGTCTGGGCCGGTTGTTTCCCCGCGATGAAATCACCCAATCTGCTCCCGAACAGGGTTCGCAACAGCGCGTAATCGCGCATCATGTGCGCAGTCATGTCGAGGGAGCTGTTCATGCGCGTCACGTCATTTATTTCGCGTCTTGCTGTGCTGTCGTTGAGCCTGCTGGTTG
This sequence comes from uncultured Pseudomonas sp., assembly GCA_964518735.1. Taxonomy (GTDB): domain Bacteria; phylum Pseudomonadota; class Gammaproteobacteria; order Pseudomonadales; family Pseudomonadaceae; genus Aquipseudomonas. The sequence continues at coordinate 207,795 of CAZFKQ010000006.1, read as the reverse complement.
TCGCCACTGCCGGGGCTGCCGAAGAGGCGCAACTGGTCGAATCGATCAACGCCTATCGCAGTCAGGTGCAACGCTGTGCCGGCCAGGCCTCGGCGGAGTTGCCACCGCTGGCCGCCGACCCACGCCTGATCCTGCCGGCCACCGGCGGCGCCGACTTGCAGGACTCGCTGGCGCGGGCCAGCTATCCGATGGTCAACGTGCAGGCCATCAGCCTGTCCGGCCTGCGTGATGCGCAGTCGGCCATGCAGGCGCTGCGCGAGAGCTTCTGCCAGGTGGTGCTCAATCCGCAGTTCGTCGATATCGGCGTCAGCCGTATGGACCGCGACTGGCGCATCGTTCTGGCGCGGCCCCTGCTGGGGCGCCTGGGTGACTGGCAGGCGGAAGGGCAGCAGTTGCTACAGCAGATCAACGCCGCCCGTGCCCAGGCGCGTCAGTGTGGCGATCAGTCGTTCGCTGCGGCGGCGCCACTGAGCTGGAACGCTACGCTGGCCAGTACCGCCGAGAGCCATAGTCGGGCGATGGCCAACGGCAACTTCTTCGATCACCGTGACCGCGACGGCCGCACCCCTGGCGACCGCGCCGAGCTGGCTGGCTACAGTGGCCAGCGCATCGGCGAGAACATCGCTGCCGGCCTGGATAGTGCGCGCAAGGTAGTCGACGGCTGGCTGGCCAGCCCCGGCCATTGCGCCAATCTGATGGCTGCGCAGTTCAGCGAGTTGGGTGCAGCCTATGCAGTCGATCCCAAAAGCGATGCAGGAATTTACTGGACGGCGTTGTTCGGTGCGCCTTGAGGCCAAGCTGACGACCGCAACCTGCTGCGCCACGGACTGAGCGATGCGCCAAGGGTAGCTGCGCACTTAGGTTCAGCAATCAGGAAGGGATGGCATATGGATAAGCGCGATGACTGGCAGGGCAATGACTGGGATGACGCCCCGGACTATATCCGCGAGCGTATGCAAGGCCTGTCGCGTCGACGCGGACTAAATCTACTTGTTCTGCTCAACGGGGTTGCCGTGCTCGGTGTGATTGCCGGGGCGCTGTACCTGTTGTATGCCCACGGGCCTCTGCGCAATGGGCTCTCATCGCCGCCGCTGGTCGAGACCGCCGAGCCGCAGCCTGTTGCCCCCGATGCCTACCGCATCCCCCAGCACCTGGAGCCGATCCAGCCCAGCAGTACCGCGCTGCAGCCCAGTGAGCCCAGCGCCTTGGTTGATTGCATGGGCGCCGACAAGGTAATCGACGAGAGCGTTGTGCGCTGTCGCTATGGCGAACTGCCTCGTTCAGCACCACCGGAGCAGACCCAGGGCATGGTCAGTGCGCAATACCTGGCGCGTTATCGCGAAGAAAAGACGGCCGTTGCGAGCTCCGGTAAAAGCTCAGGAACTTCTATGGAAAGGGTGATACAGCGCGTGCCCAAGTGGAGTGGTGGGGGCACCTATCAAGCTGCATGGCGGGTGCTGGATAACCGTATCGACTACACCAGTGTCTGCGCCAATCATCGGCGCGGCTCCATCGACTACCGCGAGTGCCGCAAGGGCGCCAAGCAGTACTTCAAGGACCTGTGTCGCGCGTGGGGTAAACGCTGGGAGGCAAACCGAGAGGCCAGTAGCAAACGTTTGGAAGATCGCTATTGCAGCGCCGGAAATGGCTTCAGTCCGATGGGCTAGCCCTTTTGGGTGTGGGCTTTCTTTGCTTTCGCGGTCAGCACCATCTGCTGGTTCTTGTGGGGTTCTAGCTGGAGGGTTTGGCTTGATCGCCCCCAGTTAAGCCTGGGAGCGATCAATGGCTCTGAATTAGCGTGCCAGCTCAGTGCTTGCTACGCCTTTTTGGCCTTCGGCCTCGGAGACTTCTTCCAGCTTCGCGCCACCGACAAAAACACCGAACTTGATGGACTGACGCACGTAGTGGTTTTTACCCGCTTCGGCGTTCAGGTTGAGGGTGTTGTCGCTGAACTCAGACTCGGTTGCCAACACGTGCGGGCCGGGGCTGATAGTGCGATAGAAATAGGTGTTAGTGGCTGTTTCGCCGATAACCTGATCGTCGATCTTGACGGTCTTTTTCAGGATCGGGCCCAGCGCCGAATCGCGGAAGATGTACAGCCCGGCCTGGTTCTCCGGCGGGGTTGGGAAAGCCTTCAGTGCTTGGTTTTTCTCAGCCGATTCCATTGGTACGGATGCACAACCGGACAGCAGCGCAATACCGAGCGCGGCTGCACACATCATCAGTTTCTTAGACATGAATTACTCGTTCCTGAGTAGTGAGTTGAATGTGGCGCAATAGCAATGTGCCAGCGCCGACACCTTATCGGGAAATGTCGAGAAATCAATCTATTGGGAGGTGAAAAAGTAGTATTACGCTGCAATCTGGCCCGGCGGTGGAGCGTGTTGGCTGACGCTGCCTGTAGCCTGGATTTTTATTTCAGGCGCTGCTCAGGCTAGTCGCTCATCCACCAGCGCCTGTGCCTGGCGGGCCAGCTGGTCGAGCAGGCGGTCGCGCTTCTTCTCCGCCTCGCCCATGGCCTTGTTACCGTACTGCTTGAGCAGATAGGCATGGATTTGCCGGACTTCCTTGGACTGGAAGATCGGCGCCAGATCCTGCACGGCGACCATGCCGTCCGAGCGCTGATTGCGGGTATTCATCAGTACCTGCGGTCCGCGAGCAGCCAGCACCTTAAAACCCATGGTCTCAAGGATCGGCACTTTGCCTGCCACGCAGGCCAGTTCGGCATGGGGATGGCGGGCGGTCATCTGCTGCAGCATGGCACGGGCCATGCCGTGTTTGCGCCGGCTGGTCTGCACGGCCAGGTAGAGCAGGGTGCAGGCCTCGGCGTCGTCCGGGCTCGGCAGATAGAGGGCGAAGCCGAGCACCTGGGACGGATCCTCATCATCCAGGGCCAGGATCAGACGTGCGCTGCTGTCCACGGCGGCGTCCATGGCCTGCAGATACAGATGCACCTCGTAGCCGATCACGTACTGGTACAGCTGATAGAGCGGATTGCTGGGCGTCAGCGGTACCGGGCTGATGTCGCTGAAACAGTCCACCACCATTTGCAGCACCTGGCTTTTCAGGGATTCGGGTGGTGGGGTGGTGAGGTGGACGAGGGTAAACATCGAAGAGAGGGCTCCGGAAGGTCAAACGGCGGCATGGCATTGTAAGGCCATGCCCACCGAATGAGCGCCCGGAGTTATTGATCGGTGAGCAGACCTTGCTGCACGGCGTCTTCCAGGCTGCTACGCGCCAGTTGTGTCAGCACGTTGTCCAGCGACTCGTTGAAGGGCAGGGCGAAGATCAGCAGCAGTTGCATCCAGGTGGTCGTGGTTTCTTCCTTTTCGACGCGGCCCAGTACCTTGCCCTGACCATCTTTGAACACGGTTTCCATGGTCAGCGTGTTGTCGTACTTGCCGGGGATGACGAACAGGGTGAAGCCGGTGATGAAAGCGCCGACCATGCTGCCGCGTTCGTGGTTGGTGATTTGTACGGTGGCGTAGATATCGGAGGTCTGCTGCTCGAGAGTGACGCGCTCGAACTGCTGACTGCTCTGGTACTCCTTGAGCACGAACGCCGCCAACTTGGCCTGATCCAGGTTGGCACCGGTGGGGTTGCCATTGAACAGGTGTTGGCCTTCCACCTTGAGGTAGAGGCTGGGCTTGGCGTCGCTGGTGGCGACCGGCGGCCACTGTTTGACCGGGGTCAGATCGTCATGGGAGTAAGTGGCGCAGCCGGTGAGGTTGAGCAGCAGCGCGGTCAGCAGCAGGATAAGAATCCGATTCATTGGGCGCTTCCTTGTGGGGCAGTGGGCAGTTGTTGGAGGCTGTCCTGCAGCAGCTCTTCGACCAGCTGGTTGAGCTGGGTGGCGCCGAGGGCGAGGTTGAAGTAGTCATCATCCCACAGCCCGGTGTTCTGCTTGAGCTGCAGGGTCTTCTGGCTACTGGCGAGGGTTTTGCCGTGCGCGTCCTCGAATACCAGGGTGCCGGTCAGGTCGTACTTGTCGACATAGATCGGGCCGTTGAACCAGATCCAGCCGGTCAGGGTGAGGATGGCGCCTGGGAAATAAGCTGGGTGCGGTGTGCGTTTACCTTTCAGTGAGCTGAACTCCAGCTTGAGCAGGGCATCCTGCTCGCCCAGTTTGGCCGGGAAGCTGATCACTTCACGGAAGTACTCGCCGCGCTCGATACGCTTGTTCAGCTGGGCTGTGAACTGGCTGCTCAGATTCTTGCGGACTTCGGCGTTGATGCTGCTGTCCGAGACCACTACGTCATCGACCATGACGGCCTGTTGGCGGATTGTGCTGGCTTTCTGCACGGGTTCACTGATGGGGCCAGCGGGGTTGAAGGAGACGCAGCCGGTAAGGCTCAGGCTGAGCAGGGCTGCAGCCAGGTAATGCAGGGTTTTCATTGAGCGTCCTTGTTCATGGAGGCGATGTGCCACTGTTTTGGGCGGGCGACATTTTAGCGATTGTGGGCGGTAAGGGAAGTTGTGTTTTTGGCATGTGGCTCAACCACTTGCGCAACGATTCCGTTCAGCTTCCTGAAAGGGGCGATTGGCGTTGCCTGATGATGTGTGCAATCGGTAGACAAGCTGCGCGTTGTCCACCCTACAAAAGCTGATCTGTGTGTAGGGTGAAAAACCGCGAAGCGTTTTCCACCGTGGGCAGCCGGGCTAATTGCTGTGCGTAAAGGCCTTGCTGCCAGCCGAAGTCGCACGCCGAGCACGGACTTATCGAGCGAGTAGGATGGGTGATGCCTTTTCATCCACCGCTGCGGCGGTTACCCGGGCTACTTGCTAACATCCCGCGAAAGCAGGCTGCTCTTGCTTGATTTTTGCCACATGGAGTCATGGGTATATGCAACTGAGTAAAGAGGATTGCTCGCGCGTCATCGAGATGGCCTGGGAGGACCGGACGCCCTTTGAAGCGATAGAGCTGCAGTTTGGTTTGAATGAAAGCCAAGTTATTTTATTTATGCGTAGCAGCCTTAAGGCTGGCAGCTTCAAGCTGTGGCGCAAGCGTGTGAATGGCCGGCAAACCAAACACGTCAAACTACGTGATCCTTCAGTGTCGCGCGGGTATTGCCCAACGCAATACAAACAGCGTTAGGGCTGCCTGCTCAGCAGCAACCGAGCTCAAACCCTGGCCTAGCGCTGATCCGAAGGATTGATGACGTTTTACCTCCACTGTTGCGATGGTTGACGCGTTACGGGCTCACTCACTGTAAACGCTGTCGACCTGCTCCGGCTCGGCGCACCAATTGCCGCAATAAATCCCCATTGCCACGGCCCGGTGAAAGCTCGAATAGGGCCAGTCCGCCAGCCGCTCGACATGCCCATGTTTCAGCGGGTTGTAGTGGATGTAATCGAAGTGGCGTTGGTAATCCCGATCATCACGGATCAGGTGTTCCCAGTAACGCCGCTGCCAGATGCCGCGCTCACGTCTGTGTTGTTGATTCACCGTGCGCGCCTCGGTGATTGGCAAGCGTTTGGCAAAGGCGAATTTGATGACCTTCCAGCGCAGCGCAAAGTCGGCGTCACCTGGCGGTAGCGTCCACATGCAATGCATGTGTTCAGGGAGTACCACCCAGGCATCGATATGGAAGGGATACCGCAACCGCGTAGCGCGCACCGTTTCGCGCAATAGATCGATTTCACGGATCAGTAGATCGCTGCTGCGGTCACGCAGATTGACGGTGAAAAAGTAACAGGCGCCCGGCACGCGGGCACGGCGGTAGTTGGACATGGCGGCTCATCCTTGAGCGGTAGGGTCGTTGAACCATGGTGGACAAGCTTCGCGTTGTCCACCCTACGTCGACGTGTTGGTGATCGTAGGGTGGATGATGCTTTATCCATCCACCGTTGCGGCGGTTGTCCGGGCGACTCGCCGAAAGGGGACGCTTGGAGCTGCCTGACGGTGTGTGCCCTCGGTGGACAAGCTTCGCGTTGTCCACCCTACGTCGACGTGTTGGTGATCGTAGGGTGGATGACGCTTTATTCATCCACAGTTGCGGCGGTTGTCCCGGGTACTTGCTGCTGAAATGAAAAAAAGCCCCTGACAGCTATGCCGTCAGGGGCTTTCGAATTCGAGCGGTGCAGCTGCTCGCGTGCTGTGCTTCGGGCTATGCCGCGGCCGAGTAGCCGATCAGCATGCCATGCTGAGCTCGCAGCAGGCGCCCATTGACTCGAATGGTGAACGGATAGCGTCCGACTACCTCGGCTCCGTTCTTGAGTAGATCGTCAATGTGGGCACGTAACGCGACAAATTTCCGTTGTTCCTTCATCGGAAAACTCCTTGGTGAGTTGCACCGCAAGCCTAGCAAGGAATGTGACGGCGTCGACACCTTGGCTGGTGGCTTAGTGTGATTTGTATCACATTGTGTGATGGCAATTTGCCTGTGATGGCGGTTTTAGCCAGACCACTGGCCAGGTAAGAGAAGTTTCGCGTAGCGAACCCCGGATGTTGGACGCGTTTTCTCTTTGGTTATTTTCTGCGCGAGCAAAGAGAAAGTGACTCGCCGTGCAAGGCGAAATCTGTAGCCGGAAGCCGAGGAAAGTGTGGCGATATAAAACAGATGGTTTGGCCGAGATTGGGGACAGTAAATGGCAGAAAATAAATCTGTCCCCTTTAACCAATGGTTCAACTGCATAGAAAGTTTCGTGTGGCCTAGAGGGGAGGGCGCAACTGGATGACTAGGCCACTTCCATCGCGTTGCTCAGTTATTCTGCAGTTTTTGGATAGGCATGAAGATCGGATCGCTTTCCTTGGCAGGCCTATAGGTTATGTCTTTCTTGTTTATAATATTTACCCCGGCGAAAAGTGCGCCGTCGCCGTGTTTCGGGATAAAGGAAATTGATTCGTTGTCTTCGCTTAGTTTGTGGCCAAGTATCTGAGCGCGTATGGGGACGAAGAGGAATTGTCCTTGAACTACGTTTAGGTTTGAACTGTTTCGGGCATATGGTGTGGCAATGTCATTCATCATGAAGCTTATAGATTTCTCTAGGCCGTGATTTATTTCTTCTTGGATGGCTTTTCCGTGATTTGCTGACCAGCTATTCGGGCCGCTAACTGGTCGAGGCTCGCTAGAGAAGATGTAGCGGGTGCTCCATGTTGGCGTGCTGGAATTTGAGCTCTGTAAGTCAGTTTTTAGTACAAGATAAATTCTGGCGTCTGTTTCGTTATCGAAAGAAAAGACTACTGCAGAGGCTACATCTACAAGTGGTTGGTTGGCTTGGTTTGACGAGGAGAATTTGTTTTTGAAGGCGTCAGTGATTGCTAATCGATTTTTTACCTTCGTTGCCTCTGCTTTGATGTCGATTTGAAGAGGCGAAATTATGCTTTCAGACTCGCTTTTGGTTGCATTGGATTCCACTGCTGTTTTGGCTAATGCTCCAGCTGCTCCAAATGCAAGCCACAGCCCAGAGTTACTGGTCTGGCTGCCGGATATTAGTGCTTTGCTGTTAGGTACGGTGTAGATGTTAGTTGGCAGGGAAAGGCGGCTATAAACTTGCTCGTCTGTAAAGTTTATTCCTATTGGAGCTTGTTGCGTAGGTGCAGGCTTCTCCATCTCGAATGAGACGCAGCCAGTAAGAAGTAGTGTGGTGCATGCGATAGTAGTTATGATCTTTGAGTTCATTTTTTGCACTTTTCGGCTTAATAAAAAGCCCCGCACAAGGCGGGGCTTTGTTTTATGCTTGTTACCCCGAGCATCCGTAATCAGGTAAAGCGTTTGTTGTGTCCTAACGGTCTAGGCTCAGGAGTCAATCCCAGCTCAACGCCCCACCAGTCTGATACTCAATAACCCGCGTCTCGAAGAAGTTCTTCTCCTTCTTCAGGTCCATGATCTCCGACATCCACGGGAACGGGTTGCTGGTGCCTGGGTACTCTTCCTTCAGACCAATCTGGGTCAGACGGCGGTTGGCGATGAACTTGAGGTAGTCCTCCATCATTGCCGCGTTCATGCCCAGTACACCGCGCGGCATGGTGTCACGCGCGTATTCGATCTCCAGCTGAGTGCCTTGCAGGATCATCTGGGTCGCTTCGTCCTTCATCGCGGCGTCCCACAGGTGCGGGTTTTCGATCTTGATCTGGTTGATCACGTCGATGCCGAAGTTCAGGTGCATGGATTCGTCGCGCAGGATGTACTGGAACTGCTCGGCGGTGCCGGTCATCTTGTTGCGGCGGCCCATGGAGAGGATCTGGGTGAAGCCGCAGTAGAAGAAGATGCCTTCCAGGACGCAGTAGTAGGCAATCAGGTTGCGCAGGAACTGGCGGTCGGTTTCCGGGGTGCCGGTTTCGAACTTCGGATCGGAGATCGAACGGGTGTACTTGAGGCCCCAGGAGGCTTTCTTCGCGACCGAAGGAATCTCGTGGTACATGTTGAAGATCTCGCCTTCATCCATGCCCAGCGATTCGATGCAGTACTGGTAGGCGTGGGTGTGGATCGCCTCTTCGAAGGCCTGGCGCAGGATGTACTGGCGGCACTCGGGGTTGGTGATCAGGCGGTACACGGCCAGCACCAGGTTGTTGGCAACCAGGCTGTCTGCGGTGGAGAAGAAGCCGAGGTTGCGCATGACGATGCGGCGCTCGTCTTCGCTGAGGCCGTCTTTGCTCTTCCACAGGGCAATGTCGGCGTTCATGTTCACTTCCTGCGGCATCCAGTGGTTGGCGCAACCATCCAGATACTTCTGCCAGGCCCAGTCGTACTTGAAGGGTACGAGCTGGTTGAGGTCGGCACGGGCGTTGATCATCTGCTTGTCGCCGACGTGCACGCGGGCGCTGGCGCCTTCCAGGTCGTCGAGGCCTTCCTGGATGTCCAGGTCGTCCAGGGCTTTTTTGGCACGGGCGATGGCGGCGGAGTCATCGGCCGATACGGCGCGAGCTTCCTGCACGGAGCCGGCGGCTTCGTTGTCGAGCTTGTCGAGGGCGGCGCCCACTACAGCGGCGGCGGGTGCGGCAGTGGCAGCGGCTTCTGCGCCGTCTTCCTTATCGAATTCGTCCCAGCTGAGCATCATGTTCTCCTGCGAGATCTGCGGGCCGCATTCTTCTCGGCCTGTATGAATATCCAGTAATTCTAATTATGTTCTGTTGCGGTATGCGCGCAAGGGTAAAGCTGTACCGCCCGTCTGGGCGTTGCTCCGCGCCGGTGGGCTGGCGCGGGGCGGTATTCGTGGGGGAGGGCTCGCTTGGTGTTGCCGGGCCCCCTCTCCCTGGCCCTCTCCCCGAGGGGAGAGGGAAAACTGCAAAAGCAGCGTGGAGTAAGCGCGAAGCTGAGCGAGTGAGCGCTAGGCGCCTGGCAGCTTGGAGCCCCTGAGCGTACGTCTGTACGTGATGGGGTCCAAGCTGCCGGGCAACGACGCGGGAGCCGCTCAGATTCGTGCGCTTACTGACAAGCTTCGCAGTCCGGTTCGTCGATGGCGCAAGCTTTTGGCACAGGTGCCGGGCCGGCCGGGGCTATCGGTGCGGCGCTGAAGCCTTCGTCGATGCCGCCATTGGACACGGCATTCAGCTTGCCGGTGTTGATGGTCGACTTCTCGGTGCTGGTCGCGGCCAGGGCACGGAGGTAGTAGGTGGTTTTCAGGCCACGGTACCAGGCCATGCGGTAGGTCACGTCGAGCTTCTTGCCGGAAGCGCTGGCGATGTACAGGTTCAGCGACTGGGCCTGGTCGATCCACTTCTGGCGGCGGCTGGCGGCGTCGACGATCCACTTGGTGTCCACTTCAAACGCGGTGGCGTAGAGGTCTTTCAACTCCTGCGGGATGCGCTCGATCTGCTGCACGGAACCGTCGTAGTACTTCAGGTCGTTGATCATGACCGAGTCCCACAGGCCGCGCGCTTTGAGGTCGTGCACCAGATAGGGGTTGATCACGGTGAATTCGCCCGACAGGTTCGATTTCACGTAGAGGTTCTGGTAGGTCGGTTCGATCGACTGCGATACGCCGGTGATGTTGGCGATGGTGGCGGTCGGTGCGATGGCCATGATGTTCGAGTTACGGATGCCTTTCTGCACGCGGGCACGCAGCGGGGCCCAATCCAGGGACTCGCTCAGGTCGACGTCGATGTACTTCTGGCCACGTTGTTCGATGAGGATCTGCTGCGAATCGAGCGGCAGGATGCCCTTGCTCCACAGCGAGCCGTCGAAGGTTTCGTAGCTGCCGCGCTCGTCGGCCAGGTCACAGGAGGCCTGGATGGCGTAGTAGCTGACCGCTTCCATCGACTTGTCGGCGAACTCCACGGCGGCATCGGAGCCGTACGGGATGTGCTGCAGGTACAGGGCGTCCTGGAAGCCCATGATGCCGAGGCCGACTGGGCGGTGCTTGAAGTTGGAGTTACGCGCTTGCGGCACGCTGTAGTAGTTGATGTCGATAACGTTATCGAGCATGCGTACTGCAGTGTTGATGGTGCGTTGCAGCTTGGCGGTGTCCAGCTTGCCGTCGACGATGTGGTTCGGCAGGTTCACGGAACCCAGGTTGCACACGGCGATTTCGTCGGCGTTGGTGTTCAGGGTGATCTCGGTGCACAGGTTCGAGCTGTGCACCACGCCCACGTGCTGCTGCGGGCTGCGCAGGTTGCACGGGTCTTTGAAGGTCAGCCATGGGTGGCCGGTTTCGAACAGCATGGAGAGCATCTTGCGCCACAGGTCTTTGGCGGCGATGGTCTTGTGCAGTTTGATCTTGCCGTAGCCAGCCATGGCTTCGTAGTACTCGTAGCGCTCTTCGAAGGCGCGGCCGGTCAGGTCGTGCAGGTCCGGCACTTCGGACGGGCTGAACAGGGTCCACTGGCCGTCGTCGAACACGCGCTTCATGAACAGGTCCGGGATCCAGTTGGCGGTGTTCATGTCGTGGGTACGGCGACGGTCGTCACCGGTGTTCTTGCGCAGCTCGATGAACTCTTCGATGTCCATGTGCCAGGTTTCCAGGTAGGCACACACGGCGCCTTTGCGCTTGCCGCCCTGGTTAACTGCAACAGCGGTGTCGTTGACCACTTTGAGGAACGGCACCACGCCTTGGGATTTGCCGTTGGTGCCTTTGATGTAGGCGCCGAGTGCGCGCACCGGGGTCCAGTCGTTGCCCAGACCGCCGGCAAACTTGGACAGCAGGGCGTTGTCGCGGATGGCGTCGTAGATGCCGCCCAGGTCGTCCGGCACGGTGGTCAGGTAGCACGACGACAGCTGCGGGCGCAGGGTGCCGGCGTTGAACAGGGTCGGGGTCGAGGCCATGTAGTCGAAGGACGACAGCAGGTTGTAGAACTCGATGGCGCGCTCTTCTTTTTGCTTCTCTTCAATCGCCAGGCCCATGGCCACGCGCATGAAGAACACCTGCGGCAGTTCGAAACGCACGCCGTCCTTGTGGATGAAGTAGCGGTCGTACAGGGTCTGCAGGCCCAGGTAGGTGAACTGCTGGTCGCGCTCGTGGTTGATCGCCTTGCCCAGTTTTTCCAGGTCGAAGCTGGCAAGTACCGGGTTCAGCAGTTCGAACTCGATGCCTTTGGCGATGTAGGCCGGCAGGGCCTTGGCGTACAGCTCGGCCATCTCGTGGTGGGTGGCGCTGTCGGCTACCTGCAGGAAGCCCAGGCCTTCGGCGCGCAGGGTGTCCATCAGCAGGCGGGCGGTAACGTAAGAGTAGTTCGGCTCACGCTCGACCAGGGTACGGGCGGTCATCACCAGAGCGGTGTTGACGTCTTTCTCGGCTACGCCGTCGTACAGGTTCTTCAGGGTTTCGCTCTGGATCAGCTGGCCATCGACTTCGGCCAGGCCTTCGCAGGCCTCGGTGATGATGGTTTGCAGGCGACCCATGTCCAGCGGCTGCACGCTGCCGTCGGCGCGGGTGACACGGATGCTCGGGTGTGGCACGGCAACGTCGCTGGCGGCGCCGGTCTTGCGCGCCTGGGAGCGGGATTCGCGGTAGATCACGTAGTCGCGGGCGACTTTTTGCTCGCCGGCGCGCATCAGGGCCAGTTCGACCTGGTCCTGGATTTCTTCAATGTGGATGGTGCCGCCGGACGGCATGCGGCGCTTGAAGGTGGCGCTGACCTGCTCGGTCAGGCGCTCAACGGTTTCATGGATACGCGACGAGGCGGCAGCGGTACCGCCTTCTACTGCGAGGAACGCCTTGGTGATGGCGACGGTGATCTTGTCATCGGTATACGGCACGACGGTGCCGTTACGCTTGATCACGCGCAGCTGGCCAGGCGCAGTGGCAGCCAGATCCAGGTTGGCATCTGCGGCCTGCGGCGCGACGGCCTGCGGGTTCTCGCGAGTAGTGTCGGTATGCATGGAGGTCTCCGTGTTTTTCTTAATTGTTAGTTAGGCGCTTAGCAGTGGATTGCTATGCCGTACCGCCGTTCATTCCATTTCAACAACGCCGCGCGAACGGCAGTAATGCCGGGCGCGCGGGACTTGCAAATCTGGGCAGGAAGGTACGACCAAGCGCCTTCCTGGCTCTTCAAGTCTTGTGCCAGCGTTCAAGCTGGCACCACTAGATGTTGTGTCACGCAGCCTGGGGCTGCGTGCGCCGATCAGGACGCCCTCGCTCTGCTGGCGGTACAGGGTCCTGCTCTGAAGCAATGGAGCTAAAGCACTTAACTGAGCAATCATCTGCATTTTTTCAGTTCAGGGTGTGGACTGTTTTGGGGCAAATGTGCTTGTGTCGTTTTTGCTGTAAAAACCCAACATGTAGGTGTTTATCGCGATGGGGATACAAGATAGTGCGGTGTGCGGCCGATGGCAAGCCGACAAAAGCCAGCGCCCTGTGGATAAATCTGTGGGTTACTTTGGGGTAACTTTCGCAATCCCCCGCGTTTGCTGGGATTCCCCCCTGTACACCGTTCGTCGAGCGTGACGAGGCTTTTTTCTCGGCCCTTAAACAGACTTTTCAGTCAATCACACAAACACAATATGTAGGGTCTCTTCCCCGTGCTCTGGCTTGCAATGTGCAAAGGGTCGCGCCCCCGGTTGGTGCCCCTTGGTTATCGGCGATAGCGCTATTGCCGGGGTGGCGTTGTTACAATGCCGGCCGGTTTGGCTGGACTGAATTTTCGGGAGGGTGTGTGGAGCAAGAAGCCTGGCAAATCCTGATCGTCGAGGACGACCAGCGCCTGGCCGAGTTGACCCAGGAGTACCTGGAGAGCAACGGCCTGAAGGTGGCGATCGAGTCCGATGGGGCCAAGGCGGTAGCGCGCATTCTCAAGGAGCAGCCGAATCTGGTGGTGCTTGATCTGATGCTACCCGGCGAAGATGGCCTGACCATCTGCCGCAAGGTGCGGGGGCAGTATGACGGCCCGATTCTGATGCTGACTGCGCGCACCGATGACATGGATGAAGTGCTCGGCCTGGAAATGGGTGCCGACGACTACGTGTGTAAGCCCGTGCGCCCGCGCGTGCTGCTGGCGCGGATTCGTGCGCTGCTGCGGCGCAGCGAGGGCAATACCGAGGTGGCGCTGGAAAGCCAGCGGCGCCTGCAGTTCGGTCAGTTGGTGATCGACAGCGCCATGCGCGAAGCCTGGCTACGCGAGCAGAGCATCGAGCTGACCAGTGCCGAGTTCGATCTGCTCTGGCTGCTGGCCGCCAACGCCGGGCGCATTCTCTCCCGTGAGGAGATCTTCACCGCCCTGCGCGGCATCGAGTACGACGGCCAGGACCGCTCCATCGATGTACGCATCTCGCGCATCCGGCCGAAGATCGGTGACGACCCGATGCACCCGCGCCTGATCAAGACGGTACGCAGCAAGGGTTATCTGTTCGTCGCCGAGGCCGCCGAGGCGGTGTTGTGAGGCACGGTGCATGAACTCGATCTTCCTGCGTATCTATGGCGGCATCATTGCCGCCCTGGTGCTGGTGGCGCTGCTCGGTGTGAGCGTGCTGCAGCTGACCAACGAGGTGCGCAGCGATCAGTACCGCGAGCAGCTGGCACGTGGCACCTTCCGCCTGATGGCCGACAACCTGGAGCGCATGGAGTCGGTTGACCGGCGCCGGGCGCTGGTGACCTGGAGCCGGTTGCTCGGTGTGCCGTTGGCCCTGGAGTCACTCAAGGCCGAGCCACTGGATGGCCGCGCCCGTGGCTCGCTGCTGCGCGGTGATGTGCTGGTGGAACAGACCGGTCCGCATGCGGCGCGGGTTTACAGCCTGGTCAGCGAGCAGGAACAACTGGTGCTGACCGCCGAGGTGGAGCAGATCAGCGAGCAGCTGGCGCGGGCCACGGTTTACCTGCTGATGGATGAACTGGTGCGCTACCCGATCGTCGAACAGCCCAAGCGCCTGGCTGCGTTGAAGGCGGAGAAGAACTTCGGTTTCGACCTGCGCCTGGTCACCCTGGAAAAGGTCGACCTCGACGATGACCAGCAGCGCCGGGTGGACGAGGGCGATACCGTGCTGGCGCTGGGCAAGGGCGGCGACTCGATCCGGGTGATCGCCGGTATGGTCGGCACGCCCTGGGTGCTGGAAGTCGGCCCGCTGTACCAGATGAACCCCTATCCCACCGAACTACTGGTGCTGGTCGGCGTGTTAGGCCTGAGCCTGACCGGGCTGATCCTCTATTTATTGGTACGCCGCCTGGAGCGCCGCCTGCTCGGCCTGGAAAGCGCTGCCGCACGAATTGCCAGCGGCCATCTGGATGCCCGCGTACCGACCCGCAGCGCCGACTCGGTGGGACGTCTGGCGGCGACCTTCAACACCATGGCCGAGCAGTTGCAGCGCCTGCTGGGTATTCAGCGCGAGATGGTGCGTGCGGTGTCCCATGAGCTGCGTACACCGGTGGCGCGCCTGCGTTTCGGTCTGGAGATGATTGGCGATGCGCAGAGCGATCAGGCTCGGCGCAAGTATATGGATGGCATGGACAGCGATATTCAGGAGCTCGACAAGCTGGTCGACGAGATGCTGGTCTACGCGCGTCTGGAGCAGGGCGCGCCGGAGCTGCACTACCAGCAGGTCGACCTGCGTGCACTGCTCGCGCAGGTGATCGGCGAGTTGGCGCCGCTGCGCGCCAGCGTGCGGGTCGAGCTGGCGCAGTCGCAGGATGCCCCGGATGGCAGCGGGGCGCGGGTCGAAGCCGAGCCGCGCTACCTGCATCGCGCCTTGCAGAACCTGGTGAGTAACGCCATGCGCCATGCCGACTCGCGGGTGCGTCTGTCTTACTGCGTCGGCCATCGACGTTGCCGGATCGATGTCGAAGATGATGGCCCTGGTGTGCCGGAAGAGGCCTGGGAGCGCATCTTCACCCCGTTTCTGCGCCTGGACGACAGCCGTACCCGCGCTTCTGGTGGGCATGGCCTGGGGTTGTCCATCGTGCGGCGGATCATCTACTGGCACGCTGGCCGTGCCCATGTCGGGCGCAGTGCTGGGTTGGGCGGGGCGCGGTTCAGTCTGGTCTGGCCGCGGCAGCAGGAGGGTGTGGAGCGGGCATAAGACTGCTTAAGGTCGTTTGCGATAGGTAGAGTCGGCACGAAGCGCTTGTGCTCCCTCTCCCGTTTACGGGAGAGGGTTGGGGAGAGGGTGAGTGGGCCTTCACCCTCTCCCCCGGCCCCTCTCCCACAAGTGGGAGAGGGGAGGAAGCTACCGTTCGGCGGCCTTCATCAAACTGTCACGCTAGTGTGGCAGCGCGCTGCAACAAACGTCCGCACACTCGCGCTTCACTGGGGTTCTGCGTGTTGGTGTTGGCTATGCGTGCGTTGCTTTTCCTTGTCGCGCTGTTGTGTGGCGTGCCGTCTGTGGCGGCGTCCCGTTGCGATGTTCAGGTGCCGGTGGCCATGGCCAGCGTTGGCGAGGTGCGCCTGGCGTACCAGAGCATCGGTCGCGACAGTGATCCGGCCCTGCTGCTGTTGATGGGCCTGGGTGGGCAGCTGATCCACTGGCCGGACGAAGTGGTGGCGCGCCTTTGCGCTCAAGGCTTTCGGGTGATCCGTTTCGACAACCGCGATGTTGGCCTGTCCACCTGGCAGGGCGAGCCGCCGAGCGCCAATCTGGCCTACGGCGTGCTGAGCTATCGGCTGGGGTTGGGCGTCAGCGCGCCTTACAGTCTGCGTGATATGGCCGGCGACAGCCTGGGCCTGATGGACGCCCTGGGTATCCAGCGCTTCCATCTGCTGGGCGCAAGCATGGGCGGGATGATTGCCCAGCACATGGCTGATCTGGCGCCGCAGCGGGTAGAGAGTCTAACCCTGCTGATGACCAGCTCCGGTGCGCCGGGCCTGCCGGCACCGCAGGCGGCGCTGCTGGAGTTGCTGGCCCAGCGCGAGGCGCCGGATCGCGAGGCGGCTATTGCCCAGCAGGCTGCTTTGCTCGCGGCTCTTGGCAGTCCGCGTATCGACAGTAATCTGGCAGGGCTGCGCCGTGAGGCGGCGCGCTCTTATGACCGGGCGTTCAATCCACAGGGCGTACAGCGGCAGATCCTCGCCATTCTCGCCGAGCCGAGCCGGGTCGATTTGCTCAATCGCCTGCGCGTGCCAACCCTGGTGGTGCATGGCACTGCCGACCCGCTGCTGCCGGTGATGCATGGCGTGCATGTGGCCGCCCATATAAAGGGTAGCGAGCTGAAACTGATTCCCGGTCTGGCCCATCGTTTCCAGAACGCCTTCAAGGAGCCTTTGCTGGCGGCAGTATTGCCGCACTTGCGCGCCCATCGTCTGAATGGCCAGCAACTGGCGCAGTGGCCTGGCGTAGCCGATACCTCGCGGTTATAGCTGCGGCTCGGCTCGTCGGGCTCTTGGCGCCAGTGCAAAGTCTTGCGATGCAGGCGGCCGATTAGCGGTTCGGTGGAAAACGCTGCGCAGTTTTCCACCTTAGGCAGGTTGGCGTGTTTTGTAGGGTGGATAACGCTGTGCTTATCCACTACTGCGCCAGCATGCGGCGCGCGGGAAGCTGGTGTAGAGCAAGCTCGGACGCTGTCGGATTTACCCGCGCCAAGGCCCCTGTGCTCTGGCTTTGCGGGTAAATCCCGCCTGCTTCAAAGCTTGGCTTCGGCCGCTTGCTGCATATAGCTGGGGTCGAAGCGCAGCTTGATCTGTGCAGGATTGCCCAGAATGCGGTTGCCGCTGAAGGCGATGCCCAGCTTTTGCAAGCCCTGACCCTCGTTGCCGAGCAGCTTGTGCGCGTCGGCAAAGCCGGCCACGCGCTCCATCAGCAACGGCATCTTGTCGCTGCTGGCGAAGGCATAGGCTGAGCGTGGGGCGTAGAAGGAGCGAATGGTCTTCAGCTGCTGCTCGAAGTCTTCCAGGGTGGTGTCGGCGGCAGTTGCCATCTGTGTGCGGGCGGCCTTGCCTGCGGCGGTCGGCATGCCCATCAGGCGCATGCCTTCGAACCAGGCGCCGGTGAGCGCCTTGCCCAGTTCCGGGTGTGCGGCCAGGGTGCTGCTGTTGATCACCAGCAGGTCGAGAATTTCCCCTGGGATATGGTGGGAGCTGAACACCTGGGTGGTATCACCGTCCTGGCGCAGGTCGGAGAGAATCGGGTTCCAGGTGACCACGGCGTCACCTTTGCCACTGCGCCAGACCTGGGCCAGATCCTTGTCCGAGACGTTCTCGATGATCACATCGCTTTCTTGCAGGTGTGCCCATTCCAGGGCGCGGCTGAGCAGGTAATGGGATACCGAGTTTTCCACCAGCAGGATGGTCTTGCCCTTGAGGTCCTTGATGTCGCGGTTGCCGCCACGGACCAGGATGCCGTCGGCGCCGGCGGAGAAGTCACCGACGATCAGGGCAGTGGAGTCGACTCCGGCAGCAGCCGGGATGGTCAGGGCGTCCATGTTGGTCATGGCGCAGGCGGCGTAGTCGCCCGCGGTGTATTGCTCGATGGAGGCGACGTAGTCCGGCACCTGCTCGACTTCAATCTGGATATCGTACTTTTTTGCCCACTTGTCGATGATGCCTTGCTCGGCCATCTGCCCCCAGAGCATCCAGCCGGCGTAGATCGACCAGCAGACCTTGAACTTGGGTGTTTCCGCGCTGGCGCCAAGTGGCTGCAAAAGTAGCAGGGCGAGCAGGCAGGGGAGAAGGGCGCGTAATGACATGAGGGGCCTCAGGCAGGTTGAACAAAAGGTGCACGGGATTTAGGCAGCCATGTGCTGCGCGTTCTCCCGGGCTTTTGTCCCGCCGTGTGACCTCGTGTGAGGTTGTCCACTCTCGGACCAGTCGCTTGCCAAACTCAATGCAGAGTGAGCAAACCGGAACCCTAGTCGACCATTGTGCTGCGGTATTGCAGCAGCGCCATATGGCGCAGCAATCCTGTGCGCAAAGTGTATAGCGAATGGCGTGCCAGGCTGCTCTATCCCGGTACTTTCGGCATGTCTGGAGGGGCATGCGGTGATGGTTGGCGATTTGTGCACCGTGCTGGTTCGTTGGGTGTTCTTTGTTGGTGCGCTGGGTGGTTGGTGTTGCTACTTAATGTGGCATCAGCAATGCGCTGCAGTGCGGCATGCCAGTTCGGAGAGGGAATATGCGCTGCATTGCGGGGACGGCATATGCCTTGCTTATGGTTGATCGCATACAACAGTGGCACCTTGACATCAAGTCATTAGTACGCTGTAGAATTGACGTAACTCCCAAAAGTTATATTGTTTTTGTTTGATTTTTGACGCCAGAAATTTGTTCTGGCAGTGAATTTCTGCCCCAGCCCTCTCCAGGCAGTACGTGATATGAGTATTTCGAGCGATATTTCTAGTTTGTTCAAGCAGTTTGGTGGTCGCCCGGATCAGTACCAGGAAATTACCCAAGCAGACAGCGAGCAGGCCTCGCTTGAGCGTTGGCCCAGTGTGGCCAAGCTTGAGGCGGCACCGGCTGCCGCCCAGGTTGCCGGGGTGGCCTCGCTGTTCGCGCCGCGTGCCGCTGCTGCCGTGGAGCCGGTTGCTGCAGCGCCAGTGGCTGCCGCTGTTGCAGCCAGCACGCCAGCTCCGGTCGTGGCAGTTGCTGCGCCTGAACCCGAGCCGGAACCAGCTGCCTGGTCGGGCGATAGCCTGAAAGGCCTGCTGGCGAAGCTGGCTCAGGAAGGCCGTGGTCAGGCCGCTGAGGCAGAGGTGGTTGTGCCGCAAGCGGTGAAGGCGCGGCCGCAGTTGTCGCAGATCAAGGTCGTTGCCGTGGTGTCGGCCAAGGGCGGCGTGGGCAAGAGCACCATGGCTGCTAACCTGGCGTCTGCCTTGCACAAGCAGGGTCGCCCGGTACTGGCCATCGATCTGGACCCGCAGAATGCCTTGCACCACCACTTCGAAAACGTGCCCGGGCATGCGCGCAATCCTGCCGGCGAGGGCATTGCTCACCTTGAGCAGAATTGGCGTTTGGTCGGCATGCCCAGCAGTGCAGGGGTCTTCGTGCTGCCGTACGGTACGGTCGATGAGCAGCAGCGCCGTTCCTTTGAGCAGCAGTTGGAGAGTGATCCGCTGTGGCTGGCGCAGCAACTGAGCGATTTGCAACTGGCCGATGGTGCGATCGTGGTTATCGATACCCCGCCGGGTCCTTCGCTGTACCTGCAGCAGGCCTTGTCCGTGGCCAATGTTGCGCTGGTGGTCAGTCTGTCCGATGCGGCGTCCTACACCGCGCTGCCGTTGATCGATGGCTTGATCAAGACCTACACCGCCGAGCGCGAGGATTTTCTCGGCGCGGCTTACCTGATCAATCAGCTCGACAGCTCCCGTCAGCTCAGTAAAGACATTACCCAGATCATGCTGGGGCAGCTCGGCAAGCGGGTGCTTGGCGTGGTACATCGCGATCAGTCGATCACCGAGGCGCTGGCCTACAACCGCAACGTGCTGGAATACGATCCAAACGGTCGTGGCTGTCTCGATCTGCTGAACTGTGCGCAAGCCTTGCTGCACCGTTTGACTGCGGAGACTCGCGTCGAGCAGCCAGCATGAGATTCAAGCTGGTTGAGGGTGGCGCGCTCGCGCCGCCCTCCTGGGTGAATACTCTCCTCGCGAATAGCAAGTGCCAGGCGTTTCTGACGTTCCTGGCTTTGTGCTTGATGGGGGTAGTCATCGCTGCGCCGCTGGATATGGAGCAGCAGATGCTGTTCTGTGCGGCGTGCATGGGGGCTGCGCTGCTGCTTCGTCGTCGGGCCAACCGCCTGGCGATCCTGGCGATGATTGTGCTCTCGGTGATTGCCTCGCTGCGTTACATGTACTGGCGCCTGACTTCTTCGCTGGGCTTCGACAACCTGCTGGACATGTTGTTTGGCTATGGCCTGGTGCTGGCCGAGTTCTATGCCCTGCTGGTCCTGTTGCTGGGCTACGTGCAAACGGCCTGGCCGCTGCAGCGCAAACCCTATCCCTTGCCGCGTGATACCAGCCTGTGGCCGACCGTGGATGTGTACATCCCGACCTACAACGAGCCGCTGGATATCATCAAGCTCACCGCTTTCGCTGCCCAGGCCATCGACTGGCCGAAGGACAAGCTCAACGTCTACGTACTCGATGACGGCCGTCGCGCCGAGTTCCGCGAGTTCTGCGAGATGGCCGGTATCGGCTACATCATTCGGCCGGATAACAATCACGCCAAGGCCGGCAACCTCAACTTCGCCCTGACCCAGACCTCGGGCGAATACATTGCCATCTTCGATGCCGATCACGTGCCGACCCGCTCTTTCCTGCAGGTGGGCATGGGCTGGTTCCTCAAGGACCCGAAGCTGGTGATGTTGCAGACGCCGCACTTTTTCTTCTCGCCCGACCCGTTCGAGCGAAATCTCGATACTTTCCGTTCGGTACCCAACGAAGGCGAGCTGTTCTACGGGCTGGTACAGGACGGCAACGACCTGTGGAATGCCACTTTCTTCTGTGGCTCTTGCGCCATCATCAAGCGCGGCCCGCTGGAAGAGGTGGGCGGTATCGCCGTGGAAACGGTGACCGAAGACGCCCATACGGCCCTGAAGCTCAATCGCCTCGGCTACAACACCGCCTACCTGGCATTGCCTCAGGCAGCAGGCCTGGCCACGGAAAGCCTGTCCGGTCACATTGGACAGCGTATTCGCTGGGCGCGTGGCATGGCGCAGATCTTCCGTACCGACAACCCGTTGCTTGGCAAGGGGCTCAAGCTTGGGCAGCGGCTGTGCTACCTGAATGCCATGCTGCACTTTTTCTACGGTTTGCCGCGCCTGGTATTCCTCACGGCACCGCTGGCCTACCTGGTGTTCGAGGCGCAGATCTTCCAAGCCCCGGCCTTGCTGATCATCGCCTATGCCTTGCCGCACATCCTGATTGCCAGCGTCACCAACTCGACCGTGCAGGGGCGCTTCCGCCACTCGTTCTGGAACGAGGTCTACGAGTCGGTACTGGCCTGGTACATCATGCGCCCGGTACTGCTGGCGATGGTCAACCCCAAGTTCGGCAAGTTCAACGTAACGGCCAAGGGCGGGGTGATCGACAAGGGTTACTTCGACTGGAAGATGGCTCGTCCGTATATCGTGGTGCTGATCCTCAACCTGATCGGCATGCTGGTCGGGATGTTCAAGCTGGGCTTCGATCCGGACGCCAGCGCGGCGACCATCCTGATCAACCTGGTCTGGACGGTTTACAACATCATCATCAGTTCCGCAGCTGTCGCGGTGGCCAGCGAGGCGCGGCAGGTCCGTGCCGAGCCGCGAGTGTTCGCGACCCTGCCCGCCATGCTCGGTTTGGCCAATGGCAAGACCATCGTCTGCCAGACCAATGACTTCTCCCAGCGTGGTGTGGGCATCAACCTGCCAGAAGGCGTTCAGGTACCCAGTGGCGAACAGGTGCAGGTGTCACTGTTTCGTGACGGCGAAGAGAGTGTGTTTCCGGCCAGCGTGGTGTTCAGCCAGGGCCAGACCCTGGGG
This sequence comes from uncultured Pseudomonas sp., assembly GCA_964518735.1. Taxonomy (GTDB): domain Bacteria; phylum Pseudomonadota; class Gammaproteobacteria; order Pseudomonadales; family Pseudomonadaceae; genus Aquipseudomonas. The sequence continues at coordinate 186,040 of CAZFKQ010000006.1, read as the reverse complement.
CTGCACTTCCACGATCTGAGCCTGCAACTGCAGAGCGAGCTGGCGCGAATGACTTTCTCCCGTGCCGATACCTGGGCCAGCACCTGGGGCAAGGGTGCGGTCGATACACCGCTCAGTGCCCTTGGCGAAGTCACCAGCATTGGCTGGCGTGGTATTTGCCTGCTCTCTCGCGCCACGTTCGCAGAGTCTGTTCGCCAGCTGCGCACCCTATCCCTTTCAGCTAGATCCGCTCCGAGGAATCCATGAGTCAGACACGCAAAGGCATGCTACCCCTCTGGTTCGCTTTATCGATTCCGTTGCTGTCGGCTAGCCTGCCCTCAGCCTGGGCTGAGGAACTGGCCGAGTCTGAAGTGCCTGTGGTCGAGGAGGGTGGCGAGGCTGGTGAGGCCGCCGCAGAAGTGCTGGTGCCCGAGTTCGTGCCGACCTACAGCGCCACGCTCAAACAGCTGGGCGCCAATTACCCGATGCACCTGCGTGGCATCGAAGGCAGTGACAGCGTCAGTTTTGATGTGCGTGCCGATCAGGTGGTAACCAAGGCCCGGGTCAATCTCGAGTACAGCTATTCGCCCGCGCTGCTCAGCGATCTGTCGCAGATCAACGTGATGGTCAACGATCAGCTGGCGGTCAGCCTGCCCGTGCCCAAGGAAACTGCCGGCACGCTGTTGCAGCAGACCGTGGATATCCCGGTACACCTGGTGACCGAGTTCAACCGCCTGACGCTGCAGTTGATCGGTCACTACACCATGATGTGTGAGGATCCGCTGCACTCCAGCCTGTGGGCCAAGATCAGCAACAGCAGCCAGCTGGAACTGGAAACCACGCAGATTGTCATGCCGGACGACCTGGCCAAGCTGCCGCTGCCGTTCTTCGATGGGCGTGATTCGCGTGCGCTGGAGCTGCCGTTCGTGTTTGCCAGCAGCCCTGATAATCGCACCCTGGAAGCGGCCGGCGCGGTGTCTTCCTGGTTCGGCGCCCTGGCCAGCTACCGTGGTGCGCGCTTCCCGGTCAGCCTCGGCGAGTTGCCGGCCAAGGGCCATGCGATTGTCCTGGTGGTCGGTTCTGCCAGCATTCCCGGCATCGAACTGCCTCAGGAAAGTGCGCCCAGCCTGAGTCTGCTAGCCAACCCCAATGACCCCTATGGCAAGCTGCTGGTGCTGGCCGGGCGTGATGGCGAGCAGCTCAAGCAGGCGGCGCTGGCGCTGGTCAGTGGCAGCAAGGTGCTGGCTGGCGCAAGCGCGCGTGTTGATCGCATCGACAGCCTGCAGCCGCGCAAGGCATATGACGCGCCAAACTGGCTACCCAGCGATCGTCCGGTGCAGCTCGGTGAACTCACTGATGCCAAGCGCCTGAGCGTTTCCGGTTACGACCCAGGCACCATCAACCTGCCCATGCGCCTGCCGCCGGACCTGTTCAACTGGCGCGAGAAAGGCGTGCCGCTGCACCTCAAGTATCGTTTCACCCCGCAGCCGGTATCGACCAACTCGTCGCTGCTGATCAGTGCCAGTGGCAAGTTCATCAAGTCACTGCCGTTGCCCTCGCAGGAAAGCCTGAAGGACGACCAGTCGCTGCTGGCAAAGCTGCAGGATGATGAGAGCCTGCTGCAGGAGAGCAAGCTGCTGTTGCCGCTGGACAGCCTGCCGCTGCAGTCGGCCCTGCAATTGCGCTTCATGTACGACTACATCAAGCAGGGTGAATGCCGCGACATCATCATCGACAACATGCGCGGCACCATCGAGGCAGATTCGACGCTGGACCTCAGTGGTTATGAGCACTTCATTGCCATGCCCAACCTGGGTGTGTTCCAGAGCAGCGGCTTCCCCTTCACACGTATGGCCGACCTGGCCGAAACCGCCGTGGTCATGCCGGACGCTGCCGGTGTCGAAGAGTTCTCCCTGTACCTGGATGTGCTCGGCCGTTTCGGCGACTCCACCGGTTTGCCGGCTACCAGTGTGAGTGTTGTCCAGGGCGACCAGGATGAACCTCTGGAAGGCAAGGATCTGCTGGTGCTGGCCTCTGGCGGCAACCAACCGCTGCTGCAGCGCTGGGCGGATCTGCTGCCGGCCAGCCTGAATGGCGGCGCGAGTTTCGAGCTGTCTGACCTGGTACACCGTATGCGCAACTGGGTCGGCTCCGACACCCGTGCCAACCTGCGCCAGGCACGCAGCAATCTGGCTCTGGGTGCCGGTGGCGCCGGTGCGTACCTGACCGGTTTCGAGTCGCCGCTGGATAGCGAGCGCAGCGTGGTGGTGATTGCCGCTGCCACCCCGGACAAGCTGGTCGACATCAGCGCTGCACTGCGTGGTGGCGAGGACTATGACGAGTCGATCCAGGGCAGCCTGGCGGTGATCAATGGCAAACGCATCAGTTCGCTAGTGGCCGACGAGCAGTATTACGTGGGTGAGCTTGGCTGGTTCCGCTATATGCAATGGTTGCTGGCGCATAACCTCGGCTGGATGCTGCTGCTGACAGCCCTTGGCGTTGGTCTGGCCAGCGTACTGCTGTTCTTCAGCCTGCGTGCGCGTGCACGTGCACGGCTGCGCGACTGATGCTGCCCATGCGGAGGTCGGCGCTTAACCTGTGTGCGGGCTTGCTGGCGTGTCTGGCTGGCGGTACCGCCCAGGCCAGTTGTACGGTCGACTGGCCGCACTGGCAGCGCTTTGCCGAACGCTGGATTCAGCCGGACGGCCGCGTGCTGGAGTCCAGCCTGGAGAAGAACCACAGCACCTCCGAAGGCCAGTCCTACGCCTTGTTCTTTGCCCTGGTCGCCAACGACCAGGAGCGCTTCGACAGCATCTGGCGCTGGAGCCGCGAGAACCTCGCCGGTAATGATCCGCAGACCATTTTGCCGGCCTGGCTGTGGGGGCAGGGCAAGGATGGCAAGTGGCAGGTGCAGGATGCCAACTCGGCGTCCGATGCCGACCTGTGGTTCGTCTATGCCCTGCTGGAGGCCGACCGCCTGTGGCAGAAACCGACGTATCGTGCCGATGCCCTGGCCCTGCTGGCGCAGATCAAAAGTCGGGAAACCACCGTATTGCCGGGTCTCGGCCCGGTGCTGCTGCCCGGTCCGATCGGTTTCTCGCATATCGGCCATCTGTGGCGGATCAACCCCAGTTACCAGCCGCTGCCGCTGATGCGCCGCCTGGCAGCGGTCGACCCCACCGGTCCCTGGGCAGCCATCGCCGGGCATACCGCGACCTTGCAACAGGAGGCGGGTGCACACGGTTTTGCCGCCGATTGGGTGGGCTACCGCGCGGTGTCTGATAAGAAAGGGCTGTTCGCCAGTGACCCGATGCGCGGCGACAGCGGCAGCTACGACGCCATCCGCGTTTACCTCTGGGCCGGTGTGACCCACCCCGCTGACCCCTTGGCCAAGCCGGTGCTCGACAGTCTCTTCGGCATGGCCCGCGCCACGGCATCCAGCGGCTTGCCGCCGGAGAAGGTCAATGTGCGCAGTGGGGCCACGGAAGGGCAGAGCCCGAGCGGATTTTCTGCCGCCCTGGTGCCGTACTTCCGCGCCAAGGGTCAGCCCTGGCTGGCAGACCTGCAGGAACAGCGCGCCCGCGAAGCCCTGGACAACTGGCATGCCGGCAGTGGCCCGGCACCCTTTTATTACGACTACATGCTCAGCCTGTTCGGCCTCGGCTGGGCCGACAAGTACTATCGATTCGCGGCTGACGGCCGTGTGCAAACGCTTTGGGAGTCTTCATGTTCCGCTACCGCCCGCTGACCCTGGCGCTGTTGGCCGTTCTGGCCCATAGCGGTGTTCAGGCCGAGCCCGAAGACCCAAGCAGCCTGCTGATCGAGCAGGGGCAATTCTGGCAGAGCCAGGAAAAGCCCAAGCGCGCAGCAGAAGTGTGGAACAAGCTGCTGCTGCTCGATGCCAACCATCCGGATGCGCTGTATGGCCTGGGCTTGATCGCCGTGCAAGCCAGCAAGCCGGCCGAGGCTGGCCAGTATCTGCAGCGCTTGCAGGCGCTGCAGCCAGTGCCGCGCCAGGCTCTGTTGCTGGAGCAGGATATTCGCTTGCTCGATCCGGCCAACCAGCAGCTGCTGGACGAGGCTCGCCTGCTGGTTGAGTCCGATGAGCGCGCCAAGGCTGTCGAGGTCTACCGTCGTGCACTCGGCAACAAGCCGGGGCAGGGGCAGGTTGGTCTCGAGTTCTACAACAACCTGGGCTATGTCGATCAGCACTGGAGTGAAGCGCGCAGTGGCATGGAGCGCTTGCAGCGGGAATACCCCAACGACCCCTATATTGCGCTGTTCCTTGCCAAGCACCTGGCGCGCAACCAGGGCGCACGTGAGGAAGGCATCCGCGCCCTGGCCAAACTGGCGCAGCGCGAAGACATCGGTGGTGACGCCGACGAGAGCTGGCGCCTGGCCCTGACCTGGATCGGCCCGCCCAAGCCGGCCCAGCAGGCGCTGTTCGAACAGTTCCTCAAGAGTCACCCGGACGACGAGGAAATCCGTGCGCTGCTGGTCAAGGGCCGTAGCCAGCCCGCCAGCGGAGCCGCCGCCTGGCGCCGTGATCCGCAGCTTGACCGTGGCCTCAAGGCCCTGGAAAAGGGCGAGCTGGAGCTGGCCGAGCGTGAGCTCTCGGCCTATCTCAAGGCACACCCGAAGGATGCCGATGCCCTCGGTGGCATGGGCATCCTGCGTCAGCGCCAGGAGCGTTATGAAGATGCCGAGCTGCTGCTGACCCAAGCCGTCAGACAAGGCGGCGGCCGTGCCTGGCAGAGCGCGCTGGATGATGTGCGTTACTGGTCGCTGTTGCAGCAGGCGCGTGACAACCTGGCCCGTGACAAAACCCTGGATGCCCGCCAGCAGCTGGAACAGGCGCGACGTCTCAAGCCCAAGGACAGCGAAGCCCTGCTGGCGCTTGCCGAGCTGCAAGCGCAGCAGGGTGAACTGGCAGCAGCGGAGGCCGGCTACCGCCAGGCCCTGACGCTGCGCACCCAGGAAGCCCGTGCCTTGCGTGGCCTGGCCCAGGTGCTGGGCGAGCAGGGCAAGCCGGATGAGGCGCTGCGCCTGCTTGAAGGCCTGCCCAAAGCCGAGCGCGAAAAACTCGGCGGGCTCGGCCAGTTGCGAGCTGAGCAGGCCCTGCAGCGGGCGCGTGCCGCCGAGCAGCGCGGTGACAGCGCGGGCATGCGCCGCGAGCTGGAAAACGCCCTGCGCGATGACCCGAACAACGCCTGGGCGCGCTTTGCCCTGGCCCGCCTGTATGTCGACCTGGGTGCCGTCGAAGAGGCGCGCAGCCTGATGGACGGGTTGCTGGCGAACAAGCCCAACGACCGTGATGCGCTCTACACCAGTGCCCTGCTGTCGATTCAGCTGGATGAGTGGAAGCAGGCGCAGGACACCCTGGCCCGTATTCCCCGCGAGTCGCGCAACGCCGACATCAACCGGCTGGTGGCAGAGGTGGACTTCAACCTGCAGCTGCAGCGCATCAACGAGCTCAGCCGCAATGGCCGCAAGGCCGAGGCGCGTGCCTTCCTTGGGCGCATCGAGCCGATGGCCGAAGGTAAGCCGGCGCGTCTTTCCGCCCTGGCGGCGGCCTATGCCGATGCGGCAGATCCGCAACGCGCCATTGCCATTATGCGTGATCTGCTGGCCCGCAGTCCGCGCCCGGATCTGACGTTGACCCTCAGCTATGCCAGTGTCTTGCTGGAGGCGGAGAAAGATGTCGAAGTGGCGGCCATCCTGCGTGATCTGCAGGGGCGCAAGATGACCGTCGAGCAGCGCCAGCAGTACGACGATGTACTGTTCTACTACCGCGTGCGTCAGGCCGAACAGCTGCGCCAGCGCGGCGAGTTGGCCGCCGCCTATGACACCCTGGCGCCAGCCCTGGCCCAGCGCCCGCAGGACCGTCTGGCGGTGTCTGCCCTGGCGCGCATGTACGGGGCCAACGGCGATACCGGCAAGGCCCTGGAGCTGTTCAAGCCGCTGGTCAAACGGCATCCCGATGATGCCAACCTACTGGTGGGGGCGGCCGATATGGCCGCGCAGGAAGCGGAGAACGACTACGCCGAAGACGCGCTGGAGCGAGCGCTGAAACTGGCGCCCAACGATGTCGATATCCTCACCACGGCCGCCCGGGTCTACCGTTACCTGGGGCGCACCGGGACGGCTGCCGAGCTGCTCGGCAAAGTGGTGGCCCAGGAAAAACTCGAGCAGACACCGAGCTTTGCCGCCAGTACTCGACCTGCTGCCGCGCCGCGCAACCCGTTTGCCGGTATCGGCTCGGCGCCGGCTGCAGTCGAGGCGATTCCCGCGCCGGTGCAGACGCTACCGGTGGCTCGGGCAGCGGTGCGTCAGCCGGCCGCTGATGAGATCCCGGAGCCGCTCGGCCATGGCCCGCTGCTAGCCGCCAGTGAGCCTGTATACAGCGCTGCACCGTTGCCGCTCGATACTCAGTCGCAGTCGCAGTCGCAGTCGCAGTCGCAGTCGCAGTCGCAGCCGACAGGCAATCCTTTTGTGGTGACTGCCGAGGATGACGAGGCAAGCGACCCGCGTGCCGGTATGAGCGATGCCGCGCGGGCTCTGGACGACATCATGCAGCAGCGCAGCCCCTACCTGGTGCAGGGCGTGACGGTGCGCAGCAACGACAGTGAGTCCGGGCTGAGTAAAATGACTGACGTGCAGGCGCCGTTCGAGGCCAGCATGCCGCTGGGCGACAACCGCGTGGCCGTGCGCGTTACCCCGGTGTCGCTGGATGCTGGCAGCATTGATGAGGGTGCACTGGATCGCTTTGGCGGCGGGCCGGCCGCTTCGTTGGCCAACCCCGGCATCTCGCCGCGCTCGCAGAAGGATTCTGGCGTCGGCCTGGCCGTGGCTTTCGAGAATCCGGCAGAAGGCTTCAAGGCCGACATCGGCACCACCCCGCAAGGCTTTCTCTACAGCACGGCAGTGGGGGGCGTGAGCCTGGAGCGGGCCGTTGCCGGTAGCCCGGATCTGCACTGGAGCGCCAAGGTTTCGCGGCGTGCAGTGACTGATAGCCTGCTGTCCTTCGCCGGCGCCGAAGACACTCGCACCGGCCAGCAATGGGGTGGCGTCACCGCCAACGGCGGCCGGGCTCAGCTCAGCTTCGATGACCGTGAAATAGGCGCCTATGGCTATGGCGGTGTGCATCGGCTCATGGGGCATAACGTCGAGGACAACGACCGTGCCGAGCTGGGTGCTGGCGTCTACTGGTACTTGCAGAACGATGAAAACAGTCAGTCGACCATCGGTCTGGACTTGCTGGGCATCGGCTACAAGGAAAACCTGAGCCATTTCACTTACGGCCATGGCGGCTATTTCAGTCCGCAAACTTTCTTTGCCATTGGTGTGCCGGTGACCTGGGCGCGGCGCTACGACAACCTGAGCTTCCAGCTCAAGGGCTCCGTCGGCGTGCAGTCGATCAAGCAGGATGATGCCGATTTCCACCCTGGCGATGCCGCCCTGCAGGCCGCAGCCAGCAATGTGCTGGGGCGTGAAGCCGTGTACGAGGGCTCCAGCGATACCGGCATCGGCTACAACCTGTCCGGCGCTGCCGAGTACCGTCTGGGTAGCAACTTCTTCGTTGGCGGGCATGCCGGCGTCGATAACGCCCAGGACTATCGCCAGTGGAAAGGCGGCCTGTACCTGCGCTACATGCTCGAAGACCAGACCGGTCCCATGGCGCTGCCCGTTTCTCCCTATCAATCCCCTTACGCTAACTAAAGGTTTATCGATGGCTTCTTCATTGCTTGCCGGCCTGTCCATTCTGATCATCGGCGACAGCCACATGGCCACCCCCAACTACCTGATCGGTGGCTTGCACGACGACCTGATCCGCAAGGGCGCCAATGTGCATTCGATTGGTATTTGCGGTGCCAATGCCGGTGACTGGTTGAAGGCCACTCCGGGTGGTGCCTGCGGCGCGGCCGAACGGCGTGGCAAAGAACCCGCCGTGGTGCTGCGTGGCAAGGCTACTACCACGCCGATCCAGCAGCTGATCGCTCAAGACAAGCCGGACCTGGTGCTGATCGTCATCGGTGACACCATGGCCGGCTACGACAAGCCGTCGTTCCCCAAGGCCTGGATCTGGCAGCAGACCTCCAGCCTGACCAAGGCTATTGCTGCGACCGGCACCCAGTGCGCCTGGATCGGGCCGAACTGGGGAACCGAGGGTGGCAAGTACGGCAAGACCTACGCCAAGGTCAAGCAGATGTCGGCTTTCCTCTCGACCAACGTCGCGCCCTGCAGCTATGTCGATTCGCTGAAAATGTCCAAACCTGGCCAGTGGGCCACCACCGACGGCCAGCACCTGAATGCCCAGGGCTACCAGAAGTGGGGCACTGCCATCAGTGGTGCACTGGAAGACGTGCGCAAGAGCGCTGCCAAGTAATTCAAGCCTCAGAGCCTGTGTTAACGCGGCCTGGTCAACAGCCAGGCCGGCGCAGGTTCCGGATCTCTTTTTCGCAATGACTTAGTCGAGGAGCCCTTCGATGTCTTCTTCCGTACTCGCCGGCCTGACCCTCATGGTTCTGGGCGAAAGCCACATGAGCCTGCAGAACCACCTGACCGAGCCGCTCAATGCCGCGCTGGTCGCCAAAGGCGCCAAGGTGCATTCCATCGGTGCCTGTGGCGCCAGTGCCGCCGACTGGCTGATCACCAAGAAAGTCGATTGCGGCGCCGTGCAGAACAACACCGGCAAGCTGGTGCTCAAGGGCAGTGGCGCCACCACCACGCCGATCAAGCAACTGATCGCACAGCAGAAACCGGACGTGGTGGTGCTGGTCATCGGCGACACCATGGCCTCGTACGACAAGCCGGCATTTCCCAAGGCCTGGGCCTGGCAAAGCGTGACCAACCTGACCAAGGCGATTGCCGAAACCGGCACCAAGTGCGTGTGGGTTGGTCCGGCCTGGGGCAAGGTCGGTGGCATGTACAAGAAGAACGATCAGCGTACCCAGCTGATGTCGAAGTTTCTCGCCGCCAACGTGGCGCCGTGCACCTATGTCGATTCGCTGACGATGTCCAAACCAGGACAGTGGATCACCACCGATGGCCAGCATTTCACCGTGGCCGGCTACAAGGCCTGGGGCAATGCGATTGCCGACGCGATGGCCAAGCTGCCAGCCGCCAGCCTCAAGGGAGGCAAGTGATGCGCGCTCTGCTTAGCCTGTTTGCTCTGCTGCCGGTAAGTCTGTTGCAGGCCGCCGAGATTCCCCTGTATCCCACCGGCCCCAGTGAGGACTCGGCATTCCTGCGCTTCTTCAATGCCGGTGACACCGCGCTGGAGCTGAGTGCGGAAAATGGTGCCAGCCTGCGCCTTGAAGGCGATGTGCGCGCCTCCGACTTCCTCACCGTGCCGGCTGGCAAGCCGATCAAGGGCAGCCTCAAGCAGGGCGAGGCGCAGCAGGCGCTGGACATCAGCGTGGCGCCGGGTGAGTTCGCCAGCGTGGTCGGTATTGCCACGGAGCAGGGCCTGAACCTGGTCACCGTGCGCGAGGTGCCGGACGATTTCAACGCACTCAAGGCCTCGCTGGCCTTCTACAGCCTCGATGCCTCCTGTGCCAACGCCGGTCTGCAAGCGGCCGGCCGCAATGTCGACATCTTCAAGGATGTCGCCAATGGTGCCCTGCAGCGTCGCTCGATCAACCCGCTGAATCTCTCGGTGCAGCTGCGCTGCGGCGGTGCTTCGGTGGGCGAGCCGCTGGCGCTCGGCGAACTGGCTGCCGGCCAGCGCTATACCCTGTTCCTGGTGCCGTCGGCCCAGGGGCCACGCCTGTTCCAGGCTTTAGACAATCTGGCTAACTGAAACGGGAACGGCCGCTGATATGGTTTTCGCCTCGCTCGAGTTTCTTACTCTGTTCCTGCCAGCCTTCATGCTGGTGTATTCCCTGGTCAGACCGGGTGGGCGCAACCATGTCCTGCTTTTCGGCAGCTGGCTGTTCTACGGCTGGCTGAGCCCGACCTTCCTCCTGCTGCACGTGGTGCTGACGGTGGTCGGTTGGCTCGGTGGGTTGCTGGTGGAACTGACCGACGCCCAGTCGCGTCGGCGCATCCGCCTGCTGGCCGGGCTGATCGTGCTCAACGTGCTGGTGCTGTGCTGGTACAAGTACGCCAACATCCTGGCCGCCACCTTCAACGAGCTGCTGACCGCCTACGGCGCGATGCCTGTCGAATGGCAGAAGGTGGCGTTGCCGGCGGGCCTGTCGTTCATCGTCCTGCAGGTGATTTCCTACCTGGTCGACGTGCACCGCAAGGTGGTGCCGGTGGAGCGCAGCTTTGCCAACTTCGCCACTTATCTGGCGATGTTCGGCCACTCGATTGCCGGGCCGATCATTCGCTACGACTGGGTGCGTCAGGAGCTGCAACAGCGCTACTTCAACCCGTTGAACTTTGCCCTCGGTTCGCGCCGTTTCATGATCGGTCTGAGCATGAAGGTGCTGGTGGCCGACAGTCTGTCGCCGCTGGTGGCGGTGGCGTTTGCCCTGGAAAATCCGTCCTTCGTTGATGCCTGGATTGGTTGCCTGGCCTATTCGCTGCAGCTGTTCTTCGACTTCGCAGGTTACAGCGCCATGGCCATCGGTCTGGGCCTGATGCTCGGTTTCCACTTCCCGGAGAACTTCAACCGGCCGTACTGGGCGCGCAATATCCAGGACTTCTGGCGGCGCTGGCATATCTCGCTGTCCAGCTGGCTGCGCGACTATCTGTACATTGGCCTGGGCGGCAACCGTTTCGGCACCTGGAAGACTTACCGCAACCTGTTCCTGATCATGGCTATCGGCGGTCTATGGCACGGTGGTGACAGCTGGAACTACGTTATGTGGGGCGCGGCGCACGGTATTGCGCTGTGTATCGACCGTGCCTGGAGTCGCGCCGGCTGGCCAGACCTGCCGGCCTGGCTGGCGCATACCGTGACCCTGCTGTTCGTGTTCCTGGCCTGGACATTGTTCCGCGCACCGACTTTCGACGCTGCATTGAACATGTACGCCGGACAGTTTGGCTTGCATGGCTTCGCCCTGGGCGATGCCCTGGCCGCTACCTTGCGCCCGGCGCATGGGATTGCCACGGCACTCGGCATCGTTTGCCTGCTGCTGCCGTTGTATCAGGCGCGTGCCGAAGCTCGTTTCGGTGAAATATGGGCGTTTCGCGCGGTCGGCGCACTTTGGCCGATATTGGGCTTTCTGCTGTCGTTCGCTCTGATCGCCAGCCGCGAAACCGTGCCCTTCCTGTACTTCCAGTTTTAAGGGCTGCGACCATGTCGAAGAAAGATAACTCCCTCGCGCCCGTACTGCCGAGCCCCATGATGATCCGCCTGAGCCCGGTGGCCGGGCTGGTCATGTTTGCCTTCCTGTTGGTCGGTCTGGCCTGTTGTCTGTGGGCCATGTTCGTCAGTGGCAAGGTCGATCTACTGCCGAACAAGGTGAGTTGGGATGAGATTCGCAATGGCGAGATCACCCATCGCATCAACAAGGAACTGGCCAACGTGCCGTTCGCCAAGCGCGCTGCCGATCTGGAGCGGGCTGCCAGCTGGCTGGCGATTGGTGATACCGGCAGCCGGGTGCGCCAGGGCTGTCCGGGCTGGCTGTTTCTCGCTGATGAGCTGAAGATTCATCCGCAGGCTACGGTCAATGCCGAGGCACGTGCGCGCAAGGTCAGCGAACTGCAGGGCCAGCTGGCCAAGCGCGGGGTCAAACTGCTGGTGGTACTGGTGCCGGACAAGAGCCGCATCGCCGCCGAGCAGCTATGCACGATCAGCCGCTCGCCGCTGCTGGAAGGGCGGGCGCAGGCCTGGCAGGTCGCCCTGCAGGCCAATGCGCTGCCGGTGCTCGATCTGGCTCCTGTCCTGCAACCGCTGGGCAGTGCGGCCTACCTGCGTACAGACACCCACTGGAGTGAAACCGGCGCCGAGGCCGCGGCCAAGGCTGTGGCGGCAAAGATCGCCGAACTGGGGGTGAGCGCCACGCCGGCCCAGCAGCTGACGCGTCAGCTGCAGCCGCCAGCCCTGCGCCCTGGTGACCTGGTGCGCCTGGCTGGTCTCGATTGGCTGCCGCAAAGCCTGCAACCCACAGGTGAGCAGGTCGCCGAGTCGCGTTTCGACAAGGTCGAGCAAGCCGCTGCCATGAGTGAGGATGACCTGTTCGGCGACAGCCAGTTGCCCAATGTGGCGCTGATCGGTACCTCCTTCTCGCGCAACTCCAACTTCGTGCCTTTGCTTGAGCAGGCGCTGGGTGCCAGCCTGGGTAACTTCGCCAAGGACGGCGGCGAGTTCTCCGGTGCCGCCAAGGATTACTTCGCCAGCCCGGCCTTCCGCGAAACGCCGCCACAGCTGCTGATCTGGGAGATCCCCGAGCGCGACCTGCAGTCGCCTTACCGCGACGACATCGAGCTGCCGGCCCTGTAACAACTTGCAACGTAAATTAGCCTCAGGGGCTCCATGTCGGAGTTCCCGGCGCGCGGTCAGATAAGGTGGGAGCAGTCCCGGAGCCGGTACTTGCCGGCTCCTTCCCCGCGGTCGAAGGAGGCCGCCATGACCCGTCTAGTCCTTATCCTTGCAGTCTTTGCTTTGAGTCTCAGCGGTTGTGCTGTCTACGGCGGTGATTACGGCTATCCCAGCTATCCCAGCCACTCCGGTTACAGCGTGCAGTACCAGCAGAGCTATCCGACGTACCGTATCTACTACGACGACGATGAGCGCAATCGTTACCGCTGGCACCATGATCGCTACGAGGATCGCCGTCACTCCCACTATGCGCCCGGCTACGACGGTCGCTATCAATGGCACGACGACAGACAGCGCAATGATCGCCATGAGTACCGCAGCGATCATCGCCAGCAGGGCTATCAACTGCCGCGCCAAGGCTGGTATCAACAGTACCGCACTGGCAGCCAGCACTCCTGGCAGGGCTCGGGAAACCAGCGCTATGACGGCAATCAGCGCCATCGCAGCCAGGAGCGTGAGCGGCGCCACGAGCGCAGCCGCGACGGTAACCAGGAACGCCAGCGCCCACATGAGCGCAGCAATCGCGACGACGGGCGGCGCTGGAGCATTTCCAGGTAAGTAGGCGGCAGGCTTGCGTACCTGCCGCCAGTCACTCACTGATCCAGGTGAATGGTCGGGTTCGCCCCGGCTACCAGCGAGTTGATGATGGCCGCTGGGGTGGCGCCCAGACTGCCGAGGTCGACACCTTCCAGCTGGATGCTCAGGTCGGCGTTGCCGCCGCCGGCCTCCAGGTTGCCACTGGTGCTGATCAGCAGGGTCTCGCCGTCGGCATCGAGCTGGATATAAGCGCCGATGTCGCTGGCATTTTCCTCGCCCTGCAACAGGTCGCTGAGGTCGATCTTGTCCTCGCCCAGATCAAAGTCCTTGAGCACATCGGCTCCGGTGTCGCCGGCATGCCAGACGAAGGTGTCGGCGCCGCTGCCGCCCCAGAGCTCGTCGTCGCCGGCACCACCAATGAGGATGTCGGCCCCGTCGCCACCCAGCAGCAGGTCGTTACCCGCCGCACCTTCCAGATGGTCATTGGCGCCCTCACCGCGTAGCTCGTCGGCGCCACTGCTGCCAAGCAGCACATCCACGCTGGCCGTACCATTGAGCAGGCCGCTGCCTGTGATGGGCGTGGTGGTCTGGGTATTGGCCAGTACTTCGATGCGCAGCTGCGCGGTCGAACTGTCGCCGTCCGCCTGGGTCAGGGTGTAGCTGAAGCTCTCGCTGGCGCCCAGATTGCCCAGGTCGGCAAAGGGTCGGTAGCTGTAGTGGCCGTCGGCCTGCACGGTCAGTTCGCCGTACAGCCCGCTGACCGTGGTCGAGCCGCTGAAGGCTACGCCGTCAATGGCACTGAGCAGGGCGCCTTCGCTGCCCAGGCTGTCCACTGCGCCCCAGGCGTGGCTGCTGGCCGGGTCCTGGTTGGCATCGGCGATCAGGTTGCCGCTGGCTTCGCCTACCACTACGTTGGGCACGCTGAGGCTGGTGATGACCAGCAGGTTGCTGAGGCTGGCACTGGCCTGATTGAGGTCAATGCGGTTGTCCAGCACCGTCACCATCAGGCGATAGGTGCCAGTGGCTAGGCCGTTCAGGGTCAGCGAGCCATTGCTCAGGCTGCCGGACTGACCGGCGACGACACCCCAGCCGCTGCCATTCCATTGCTGCAGTTGGTAACCGAAGCTTTCGTTGCTGCGTCCACTCACCGCTGCTGTAAAGCTCAGGCTGGCGCTGCCACCCGTCACATCGAAACTGGCGCTGGGGCTGCTGCTCGGGCCGCTGCTGAGCAGGCTGTCGGATACGCTGAAATTGGCCAGGGTCTGCTCGGTGCTGGGCTGTGCGGTGAGGGTGGCTTGGGCGAGGTTGTCGTAGGCCTGTACTTCGCTGCTGTCGAGGATGTTCAGGGTCAGGGTGGCACTGTCGCGGCTGCCGTCGGCGTCCTCGATGGTGTAGATCACCTGGAAGGCAGTGTCCTGTTGCACGTCCAGCCCCGGCACCGGCTGGAAGCTGTAGTCGCCGCTGTGAGCATCGATGCTCAGAGTGCCGATGGCGGCGCCCAGGTCCAGGCTGTAGTAGTTGCCGTCGAAGCTGGCGGCGATATCGCCGATACCATCGCCGTCGCTATCGAGCATCACTTCGACGATCTTCTGCGCGGCGGCGCCGTCGGCACCGAAATCATCGGCCACGCTGCCGGAGATGCTGCCGTCCAGCAGGCCGCCTTCGAGCACCGGCAGGGTGCCCTGCAGCAGCCCCTCCAGATCGAGCGGGTCGGCCACCACCAGGGTGTTGCTATTGTGCGTGTTCTGGGGCACCACAATGTCGCCCGGGTCATAGAGCAGGCCGTCGTTGCTGTTCCAGGTCAGGCTCGGGTTACCGCTGGGTGACCAGGCTACGGTGTCCAGGTTGCTCTGTGCGTAGTCGCTGATCACATCACTGCCCATGCCGATGGCATAGGCGGCGTCGATGTTGTTGCTGGCGAGGAAATCCACCCAGTCGTCGCGCTCGCTGGCGGACACCGAGGTGCTGGCCGAGATCGCGCCGATGGGGGTGGCCGGGAAGCCGTCAGAGAGGAGGTAGACGTAGCTATGGTCGGCGTCCGGTGGCGTGCCGTAGTTCTGCTGCACGGTCTGCAGGGCACTGTCGAAGTCGGTGCCGTTGCCGGTACTCAGCCCCTGGATGGCGTCGATGGCATCGCTTGGGCTGAGCCAGCCGTGGAAGGTGCTGGTGCCGTTGAAGCTGACCAGCATGACGTTCTGCAGTGCGCCGCCGTAGCTGTTGATCAGATTTTCCAGGGCCTCCTGGGCCAGCGCCAGACGGGTAGTGGTGCCGCCGCCGGGCAAGCTGACCACGCCGCCGAAGGTCGGGTCGATCATGCTGGTGGACGTGTCGAGCATGATCACCAGATTGACCGTCTCGGTCAGTTCACCTTCGACCACGCTGAGGTTGTCGTCTACCGCATCGGGCAGCGCGTCGGCCACCTCGATAGTTACCGTGGCCTCGGCGCTGTAGGCCTCGCCGTCGTGGGCCTGGTAGGTGAAGCTCGGTGGCGGGCCGTCGTTGACCGAGTCATAGCCGGCCGGTGGCTGGTAGGTCAGCCCGCCAGCAGCTACGTCGGCAGCGCTGATGGTGGCGGTGCCGGCGCTCACTGCCGGAGCAGTCACCGCCACGCCGTTGATCAGCAGGCTGCCTTCGCTGGGCAGCGAGGTGATGCGGAAGTCCTCCACGGCATCGCCGCTGTCCGGGTCGCTACCGCTCAGGCTGATGGTTATCGCCGCACCGCCCTGCACGGCGCTGGCGTCGAAGTCTGCGGCCAGCGGTGCGTCGTTGACCGGGGTAACGGTGATGGGCACCGCATCGGTCACCGTGTTCGTGCCATCGCTGGCACTGATGTTCAGTTCATCCGGGCCGTGGTAGTCGGCATTCGGTGTGTATTGCAGCTGGGCCAGGGCGTTGTTGATTGCCGCCTGGCTGCCGGTGAGCACCAGGCTGGCGGTGCCATCACCACTGACGCCAGCGCCAAGCAGGTTGAGGCCGACCTGCAAGATGCCGTGGTCCACGGTGAGCGTGACGCTCAGGCTGTCCAGTTCCGGGTCGAACACGCCGAGTGCGTTGCTGGTAGCCAGGGAAAAGACCTTTGCGGTGTCTTCCGGGGTGGTCTGCGCATCCGGTACCCGAATGAGCGGGGCATCGTTGACCGGGGTGATGTCGATGTTGACGGTCACGGTGTTGCCGTCGGCGCTGCCATCGTTGACCTTGTAGGTGAAGCTGTCGGTGCTGGTTTCGCTGCCGTTGTGCACGTAGCTGAAGGTGCCATCGGCATTCAGGGTCAGTGTGCCGTTGCTCGGGCCGGTGACCAGAATGGCGCTGAGGGGGCTGTTCTCAATGTCGCTGTCGTTAGCCAGCACGCTGGTCGCGCCACCGATGAGAATGCTGGCTGTACCGCCTTCACTGACCGTGATGCTGTCAGCAATGGCGACCGGCAAATCGTTGACCGGGGTGACGGTGATGGCGACGTTGTCAGTGACGCTCAGCTGGCCGTCGCTGCTGTTGATGTTCAGGTTGTCCGGGCCAGAGTAGTTGGCGTTCGGCGTGTACTGCAGCTGGGCCATGGCGTTGTTGATTGCCGCCTGGCTGCCGGTGAGCACCAAGGTGCTGGTGCCGTCGCCGCTGACCGTGGCGCCGAGTAGATTGAGGCCGACGTTGAGTACGCCATGTTCCACGGTGAGGGTGGTGGTCAGGTTGTCCTGTTCCGGGTCGAAGGCGCCCAGGGCGTTCTGGGTCAGCAGGGAGAAGGTCAGCGGCGTGTCTTCTGCGGTTATCTGTGGCTCGGGAACGACATGCACCGGTGCATCGTTGACCGGGGTGATGTCGAAATTGAGGGTGGCGCTGGAACTGCTGCTGCCATCGCTGATGGTGTAGGTGAAGCTGGGCACCGGGCCTGAGTAGTTGGGCTGCGGGGTGAAGCTGAAATCGCCGTTGGCGTCGATTTGCAAGGTGCCGATGAAGGGAATGCTGACTGGCACACCGAGCGGAAAGCCGATGGCGGGCAGCAGGCTCAGGCTGAAACCGGTGACGGTGAGGGCATCGCCGTCGGCATCACTGTCGTTGCCTAGCAGGTTGCCGCTGATCGTGCCGTCTTCGAGCAGGGTGAAACTGTCGGCTACGGCTTGCGGTGCACTGTTCTCCGTGACGGGTACTTCCGGGGTTTCCGGGGTTTGCGGAATTTCTGCGGCGGAGAGGGCGGGCGTGAAAGTGTCGATCACGTCCTGGGTCGTGCCGATCGGGGGCGTTAGCGGCGCCGCCTGGGTGGCGAAACCCAGCTGTACGTCGAGCTGGCCGGCAGTGGCATCCAGCAGCACGAAGCTATGGCCGCCGCCGATACCGCCAGCGCCGCCCCCGCTGGTGCCCGCACCGGGGCCGGCAGCGGTGGCGTCCAGCTCGGCGGTGGGGTCCATGCCGGCAGCGATGGCTTGTTGCAGTTCGTCCTCGGAGAGCTCGTCATCGGCGGGGGCGCTGGTCTTTTCTTCGCTCGCCGGTTGTTCGGTCTGGTTGACTGCCAGCCATTCGCTGGCGCGGCCGAGGTCGAGGGTCTGGCCATCCTGCAGTTGCAGGCTAACCATGCCAGCCTGGCCGGTCTGCACCTGTTCGCCACGCAACAGGCGGTCACCCTCGATCAGCAGGCGCTGCACGCCTTCCGGGGAAAGGGCGATTACTTGGCCGACAACGCTTTTCACAACAGCAATGACACTGCTCATGGCGGACTCTCCTTCGTCTGACTCAGCGGGCTTGCGGCCGACCGCCACGGGTGCCTGCGTATGGTCTGTTGTTCTATAAATCGCGGCAGAAATAGCGAGTCAATCTATTGGCTTATTTCTTTTTGCTATTACTTAAATGACAATTTATTGACCAATCGCGTTTGATGCTAAACAATCGATCCCGGTATGTCACTTTGCTATTGCTGCGTTTTACGGCACTCTCCGATCAACGGTAGAAGCCCCGGCTGGCGGGGCTGACCAAAGAGTCACAGGTTGTTGTCGTAACTGCCTGTTTTACCAAGAGAGTGACAAGCAGAGAGGCATTTCTACTGCCGCCACGGTTGTCGGCGGAAGAGAACGACGACTGACAATCACAGTGCTGCATCAGGGACGGTGCAGGCCCGCTGCAAGGAAAAAGGGCATGGAATGGCGGGGCAACTCGCCGGATGGAACCTGACAACAAGAGCTGAGAGTGCATCCATGTCCACCACCAGCCAGACCCTGCATCTGGGCGACCCGCGCGCTCGTCACGATGACCCGCTGCTGGACAGCCTGTTGTCCCTCTGCGCCTTGCACCAGCGTCCGGCCAGTCGCGCCATGCTCAGTGCCGGCCTGCCGCTGCCGGCGCAACGCCTGTCAGCCGAGCTGCTGCCGCGCGCTGCCGCCCGTGCCGGTTTGCAGGGGCGCTGGCTGCAACGGCCGCTGCGGCAGATTCCGGCCATCGCCCTGCCGGCGCTGCTGCTGCTCAAGGAGGGGCGTGCGGCCATCCTTCTGGCTCACGAGGGTGAGCAGGCGCGCTTGCTGCTCAGCGAGAGCGAAGGTGGTGAGGTGCGTGTAGCCCTCGATCTGCTGGAGGAGGACTACAGCGGCGAGGTGTTTTTCGCCCAGCCGCGCCACGCTTTTGATCAGGATCGCGAGAGCCTGATTCCGCGAACCCGCTCCTGGTTTCGCGACACCCTCAAGCGCTCGCGCTGGCTGTATATCGATGCAATAGCGGCCAGCGTGCTGATCAACCTGATTGGCCTGTTCGCCCCGTTCTTCGTGATGAACGTCTATGACCGCGTGGTACCCAACCAGGCCGCGGCGACCCTGTGGGTACTGGCGCTGGGCATCTCTGGTGCCTTCCTCTTTGACCTGCTGCTGAAGACCATGCGCGGCCTCTGTCTGGATCTGGCCGGCAAGAAGACCGACCTGATCATCTCTGCCAGCCTGTTTCAGCGCATCGTCGGCATGGCCATGAAGATGCGCCCGGCGCGGGTCGGCAGCTTCGCCCAGCACATTCATGAATTTCAGGTGCTGCGCGACTTCCTTGCCTCACTGACCCTGACCAGTCTGATCGACCTGCCGTTCACCCTGCTGGTGCTGCTGGTGATCGCCGTGCTCGGTGGTCATCTGGTGTGGGTGCCGTTGCTGGCCTTCCCCCTGGCTCTGGGGCTGGGCTGGTTGCTGCAGCGACCGCTGGCCGAGACCATGGAGCGCAGCATGGCGCTTTCTGCCGAACGCCAGTCGAGCCTGATCGAGACTCTGGCCGGGCTCGACGCAGTCAAGGTCAACAATGCCGAGAGCGAGCGTCAGTACCTGTGGGAGCAGACCATCGGCACCCTGGGGCGCCTGGAACTGCGTGCCCGCATGCTGTCCGGCCTGGCGCTCAATCTCACCGGGTTTATCCAGCAACTGGCTGGCGTGGTGACCATCGTTATCGGTGTTTACCTGATCATTGCCGGCGAGTTGAGCATGGGGGGGCTGATTGCCTGCTACATGCTCGGCAGCCGTGCCCTGGCGCCGCTGGGTCAACTCTCCGGGCTGCTCACCCGCTACCAGCAGGCGCGGGTGACCATGGCCAGCATCGACCAGTTGATGGAGCTGCCCCAGGAGCGCGAGGAGCAGGCGCGTGGCCTCAACCGCCCGCAGCTGCGCGGTGCCATCGAGTGCCGTCAGCTGGAGTTCCGTTATCCGCAACAGCAGAACGCCGCCCTCAGTGGCATCGACCTGCGCATAACTCCCGGCGAGAAGGTCGGCATCATCGGTCGCAGCGGATCGGGCAAGAGTTCCCTGGCCAAGCTGCTGGTCGGCCTCTATCAGGCCGACTCCGGCCATCTGTTGGTGGATGGTGTGGACGTGCGCCAGCTGGATGTCGGCGACCTGCGCCACAACATCGGCTACGTCGCCCAGGACATCCAGCTGTTCTCCGGCAGCCTGCGCGACAACCTGGTCAGTGGTGCCCGTTACGTGGAGGACGAGCTGGTGCTGCAGGCGGCCGAACTGGCTGGCGTGCACGAGTTCGCCCGGCTGCACCCGCAGGGTTACGAGATGCCGGTGGGCGAGCGGGGCCAGCTGCTTTCCGGCGGCCAGCGTCAGGCCGTGGCCCTGGCCCGCGCGTTGCTGCTCGATCCGCCGATATTGCTGCTCGACGAACCCACCAGTGCCCTCGACAACACCGGCGAGGAGCGCCTCAAACGACGCCTGAAACCCTTTATCGCCGACAAGACCCTGGTGCTGGTCACCCATCGCACCTCGCTGCTCAGCCTGGTGGATCGTCTGGTGGTGATCGACCGTGGGTGCATCGTCGCCGACGGGCCCAAGGCCGACGTTATGGACGCACTCAAGGGAGGGCGCATCAGTGTGGCGTGAATCCTTGTTCCTCCAGCAACTGCGCGGCTATTTCCGTGGCCGTGAATCCCTCGTCGGCCAACCCTTGCCGGAAGTGCGCAAGGCGTTGATCGAAGATGCCCCACGCCTGGTGCGCCTGACCATCTGGAGTCTGCTCGGTTTCTTCATCTTCGGCGTGCTGTGGGCACACTTCGCCGTGGTCGACGAGGTGACCCGTGGCGATGGCAAGGCCATTCCCTCGTCCAAGCTGCAGAAGATCCAGAACCTCGAAGGCGGCATCGTCGCCGAGCTGTTTGTCCGTGAAGGTCAGGTGGTGGAGGCGGGCGCGCCGCTGCTGCGCCTGGATGACACGCGCTTTGCCTCCAATGTCGGTGAGACCGAGGCTGATCGTTTTGCCCTGTTGCTGCGCATCGAGCGCCTCAGTGCGGAAATCGACGGACGCGCGCTGGACATGCCGGCCAAGGCAGTCGAAGCCGTGCCGCATCTGGCGGCCAGTGAACAGGCGCTGTTCGCCAGCCGCCAGCAGCAATTGCGTGATGAGGTGGCGGGGCTCGAAGAACAGCTGATCCAGCGCCAGCAGGAACTGCGCGAGTTCGCCTCCAAGCGCGAGCAGTACAGCCGCAGCCTCGGCTTCCTGCGCCAGGAAATCGACATGTCCGAGCCGCTGGTGGCGCAGGGCGCCATGTCTCAGGTCGAGCTGCTGCGCCTGCGCCGTTCCGAGGCGGAGAACCGTGGTCAGCTGGATGCCACCAGCCTGGCGATCCCGCGTGCCGAGTCGGCGATCAAGGAAGTGCAGCGCAAGATCGACGAAACCCGAGGACGCTTCCGCAGCGACGCGCTGACCGAGCTGAACGAGGCGCGTACCGAACTGAGCAAGATCCAGGCGACCGGCAAGGCCCTGGAGGACCGGGTCAACCGCACCCTGGTCACTTCGCCGGTGCGCGGCATCGTCAAGCAGTTGCTGGTCAACACCATCGGTGGGGTGATCCAGCCGGGCAGCGACCTGGTGGAAATCGTGCCGCTGGACGACAGCCTGCTGGTGGAGGCGCGCATCCGTCCGCAGGACATCGCCTTCCTGCATCCGGGGCAGAAGGCCGTGGTCAAGTTCACCGCTTACGACTACACCATCTATGGCGGCCTGCAGGGCAAGCTGGAGCAGATCGGCGCCGACACCATCACCGACGAAGAAGGCAACAGCTTCTACCTGATCCAGCTGCGTACCGACAAAAGCCACCTGGGAACGGAAGAGCGCCCGCTGCTGATCATCCCCGGCATGGTCGCTTCGGTGGACATCATCACCGGCAAGAAGAGCGTGCTCAGCTACCTGCTCAAACCCATCATCCGCGCCCAGGCCGAGGCGCTGCGTGAACGCTGAGTGGCCTGTTTTCCCTCTCCCCCGGCCCCTCTCCCATGAATGGGAGAGGGGTGACGTGTAAACGAGCACCTGTAGCCCGGATGCAATCCGAGAGTGGATTCCCCGGATTACATCCGGGCTACGACAATGGCGGGAGCCGGCATGTTCGGGGGGGGGGCAAGCTTCAGGTAATACACGGACTGCTCCCTCTCCCATTCATGGGAGAGGGCGGGCTACGTTTTGCGATGAAGGTGCTTGGTTACTCGACAAACAACTTCTGCACCGCCGAGAAATCCAGCTTGCCGTTGCCCTGCTTGAGCAGCAGGCGGTACAGCTGCAGGGCGAGGGCGCCCATCGGCGTGCTGCTGCTGGTGCTTTGCGCTGCCTCCTGGGCCAGGCCCAGGTCCTTGGCCATCAGCTCGGCCATAAAGCCGCCGCTGTAACCCTTCGACGCTGGCGCGTTTTCCATCACGCCCGGCCAGGGGTTGTACTTCTCCAGGGTCCAGTTGCCGCCCGAGCTCTGGCGCATGATTTCGGCCAGCACGGCCGGATCGAGGCCACTGGCCACGCCCAGGGCCATGGCTTCGGCGGTGCCGATCATCTGCACGGCGAGCAGCTGGTTGTTGCACACCTTGGCCACCTGGCCGGCACCGTCGGGGCCAGCGTGGAAGATGTTCTTGCCCATCGCGGCGAGAATCGGTCGGGCCTTTTCCAGAGCCTCGGCCTTGCCGCCAACCATAAAGGTCAGGGTGCCAGCCGCCGCGCCGGCAGTACCGCCAGACACCGGCGCATCGAGCATGCCGATGCCGCGGGCGGCGGCTGCCGTGTGTACTCTGCGCGCCGCGTCCGGAGCGATGGTCGAGCATTCCAGCAGCAGGCTGCCGGGGGCTATTTGCGTCAGCAGCCCGCTGTCGCCCAGGTACAGGTCTTCGACATGCCGGCTGGCCGGCAGCATGCTGATCACCACCGTGGCGTCCTGTACCGCATCGGCGGCATCGCGGGCGGCAGTGGCGCCTTCAGCCACCAGCTCGCTGACGGCGGCGGGCACCAGGTCGAAGACCTTGAGGACGAAACCGGCCTTGAGCAGGTTGCGGGCCATGGGCAGACCCATGTGGCCGAGGCCGATAAAGGCGATCTGAGTCATTGTTATTGTTCTCCTCGTATGTCCGATGTTTCCCCTCTCCCTTTGGGAGAGGGGCCAGGGTGAGGGATGCTGCGGGCGATTCGCCGTTCCCCCTCACCCCAACCCTCTCCCGGAGGGAGAGGGAGCGTTAGAGATCCGCCAGCGGGTGCTCGCCTTCCCACACCGATTCGAAGTGGGCCTCGATCACCGCCGCCGGAATGGTCGCCACATCCGCCCAGTGCCAGCGCGGCGCCTGGTCCTTGTCGATCAGGCGTGCGCGCACGCCCTCGGGGAATTCCGGGTGGCGGCAGCAGTTCAGACTCATGGCGTATTCCATGCGGAACACGTCGGCCAGCGACAGGTGCCTGGCGCGGCGGATCTGTTCCCAGACCAGGTGTGCGGTGAGCGGGCAGCCTTCGGCCAGGGTCTTGGCAGCGCGGGCCAGGGCCTGGTCACTGTCACCCTGCAGGGCGGTAAGCGCGCGCCAGGCGGCGGGCAGATCGGCCGTATCCAGCAGGTTGTCGATACGTTCGCGGCGCGGCAGCCACTGCGCTGGCGGCAGTTCGCCGCGGGCTTCGTGTTCCAGGGCACGCAGCAGGCTGTTGAGCTGTGCGGGCGCCTGCTCCTGCCAGTTCATCTGCACCAGGCCTTCGATCAGTACGGCCTGCTGGTCGTCACGCAGGAAGCGGTCGGCCAGGTTCAGGTCGAGGGCGTCGCGGGCGTTGATCTGGGCGGCGCTGAGGCCGAGGAACAGGCCGAGCTTGCCCGGCAGGCGGGCGAGGAACCAGCTGCCGCCGACATCCGGGTACAGGCCGATATTGATCTCCGGCATGGCCAGGCGACTGCTCGGCGTGACAATGCGCACGCCGGCGCCCTGCATCAGGCCCATGCCGCCGCCTAGCACATGACCATGGGCCCAGCAGATCAGTGGTTTCGGGTAGGTGTGGATGCGCTGGTCGAGGCGGTATTCGTCGGCGAAAAAGCGCCGCGCCAGCAGCGGTACCTCGCCAGGATGTTCGCGGCATTGCTGCACCAGCTGCACCACATCACCGCCGGCACAGAAGGCCTTGGGCCCGTTGCCGCGCAGCAGCACGCAGGCGATATGTGGGTCGGCTGCCCAGGCGCTCAACTTGGCGTCCAGCGCCTCGATCATCGGCAGGGTCAGGGCGTTGAGACTCTTTTCTGCATCCAGGCTGGCGATGCCGATGCGGTAGCCGTGCAGGCCCGGTCGTTCTTCGAAAGTTACATTCATCTTCATGTCCATCGTAGGGTGGATCGGGGCGCGTAGCTGGCGCTTTATCCATCCACCGAGCGGTGTTGCGGCGGATGTAAAAGACATCCCCCGGATGTATCCGGTATGCCCTGTAGGGTGGATGTCGCTCTATTCATCCACCGAACGGCCTGCTGGTGGATGTAAAAGGCGACATCCACCCTACCAAGCCCCGTGCGCCGCGCTCACTTGTTGCGCCACTGCGGGTCACGTTTTTCCAGGAAGGCGTTCACCCCTTCGCGGGTGTCGTCGGCATCGAACAGGTCGACAAAACGCTCGCGCTCTTCCGGCAGCCAAGTGTTCGGCCCGCGCTCACGGGCGCCCTGGATCAGCGGCTTGATGGTGCGTACCGCCACCGGGCTCTGCCTGGCGACCTTGGACGCCAGCAGCAGCGCGGTACCGCGTGCTTCACCGCTGTCCACCACCTGCTCGACCAGACCGATCCGCAGGGCGGTCTCGGCGTCGAGACGTTCGCCGCAGAGGATCATGCGTTTGGCCCAACCTTCGCCGATCAGCCAGGGCAGGGCCTGGGTGCCACCCGCGCAAGGCAGCAGGCCGACGGTGGCCTCAGGCAGGGCCATCTGCGCCTGGCGCTCGGCGATGCGGATGTCACAGGCCAGCGCGCACTCCAGGCCACCACCCATGGCATAGCCGTTGATCGCGGCAATCGACACACCGCGAAAATCGCGCAGCGCCTCGAAGGCTTCGCCAAAGCGCCGGGCCATCTCACGGGCACGGGCTTTGTCGCCATCGGCGAACAGGTTGAGGTCGGCGCCGGCGCTGAAGAACTTGCCACCCTGGCCTGTCACTACCAGGGCGTAGATGTCGTCGTCATGGTTGAGATGTTCGACCAGCTGCTTGAGGCCGATCAGCGAGTCGCGATCCCAGGTGTTGGCCGGCGGGTGATTGATGGTGATCAGCGCGGTGTGGCCGTGCTTTTCCACGGTGATCTTGTGGGTCAGGTCGAAGATTCCCGGTTTGTAAGCTTCGATAGCGTTGCTCATAAGTGTCCTCGTAATTGTGCTCCCCTATCCCCTTGGGAGAGGGGCCGGGGTAGGGAGCTATCAGGCAACTCCTAGTCACCCATCAGCCCCTCACCCTAGCCCTCTCCCGGGGGGAGAGGGGATTAAAAGCAAAGCTACAGCAGGCGATCGAGCATGCCGCCCTGGTCCAGCAGGCGGCGGGCGATGATCACCCGCATGATTTCATTGGTGCCTTCCAGTATCTGGTGCACGCGGCTGTCGCGCACCCAGCGCTCCAGCGGGTAGTCGTTGAGGTAACCGTAGCCGCCATGCAGCTGCAGGGCCTCGTTGCACAGGGTAAAGCAGTGGTCGGTGGCAAAGCGCTTGGCCATGGCGCAGTACAGGCTGGCCTCGCCGTCTGCGTGATCGAGCTTGTGCGCGGCCAGGCGCACCATCTGCCGGCTGGCAGTCAGGTCGGTAAGCATGTCGGCCAGCTTGAACTGCAGGGCCTGGAACTCGCTGAGCGCCTTGCCGAACTGCTTGCGCTCCTCAACGTAGCGCAGCGATTGCTCCAGCGCCGCCTGCGCCGCGCCCAGCGAGCAGCTAGCGATATTGATGCGGCCGCCGTCCAGGCCCTTCATCGCATAGACGAAGCCCTGGCCTTCCGGGCCGATGCGGTTGCCCGCCGGGATGCGCACGCCCTCGAAGCTGATGGTGCGGGTCGGCTGGGCGCGCCAGCCCATCTTCAGTTCGTTGCGGCCGTACTTCACCCCCGGCGCATCGCCCGGCACCAGGAAGCACGACACGCCCTTGGCGCCATCTTCACCGGTACGCGCCATGACGATCAGCACATCGGTGCTGCCGGCGCCGGAGATAAAGCACTTGCTGCCGTCGATCACATACTCGTCGCCGTCACGCTTGGCGCGGGTGCGCAGGCGTGCGGCATCGGAGCCGGCATCCGGCTCGGTCAGGCAGTAGGAGGCGAGCAGCTCGCCACTGGTCAGGCGCGGCAGCCAGGCATCCTTGAGCGCCTGGTCGGCGAAGCTGGCGAGCATCCACGAAGCCATGTTGTGGATGGTCAGAAAAGCCGTGGTGGCCACGCAGCCGGCCGATAGCTGCTCGAAGATCAGCGAGCTGGACAGGCGCGACAGCCCCAGGCCGCCGTCCTCTTCTTTTATATACAGGGCCAGATAGCCCTGCGCCGCAGCGCGCTTGATCACGTCCACCGGGAAGTGGTGGTCGCGGTCCCAGTCGGCGGCATACGGCGCCAGTTCGTGCGCGGCAAAAGCGCTGGCGCTGTGCACCAGCAGGCGTTGCTCGTCGCTCAGTTCAAAATCCATGGGCAATCCTCAGCGGGGAAGGGGTGTTCCCGGGCAAAAGCAGCCAGGCCGGCGGGTAGCCAGCCTGCTGCGGGTTCATTTCAGTTGAATGGTCATGTTCGGGCCAGTCACCGGGGTGTCATCGAACCAGCGGCTGGTGACGGTCTTGGTCTCGGTGTAGAAGCGTACCGCCTGCTTACCGTAGGCGTGCAGGTCGCCGTAGAACGAGCCCTTCCAGCCGGTGAAGGAGAAGAACGGCAGCGGCACCGGGATCGGCACGTTGATGCCCACCTGGCCGACTTCCACTGCGTGCTGGTAGTGCCGCGCCGCACCGCCGGAGCGGGTGAAGATGCTGGTGCCGTTGCCATAGGGGCTGCCGTTGACCAGCTCGATGGCTTCTTCCAGGGTGTCGACCTCCATGCACACCAGCACCGGGCCGAAGATTTCCTCGCGGTACAGGCCCATCTTGGTGGTCACGCCACGGAACAGGGTAGGGCCCAGCCAGTTGCCATTCGGGTAGCCCGGTACTGTGCACTGCGAACCATCGACCAGGCACTCGGCCCCCTCGGTCTTGCCCTCGGCGATCAGGCGCTGCACGCGTTGCTTGGCCTGCTGGCTGATCAGCGGGCCGTAGGCGGCGCTCGGGTCGTTCCAGTAACCGGGTTTGAGTTCGGCGATCTGCGCCGCCAGCTCGTCGATCCAGGCTTTCGACTCGCCGACGAACACCGCCACGCTGATCGCCATGCAGCGCTGGCCGGCGGCGCCGCAGCTGGCGCCGAGCAGGTTGCTGATGACCTGATCCTTGGGCGCGTCGGGCATGATCACCATATGGTTCTTCGCCCCGGCGAAAGCCTGCACGCGCTTCAAATGCTGGGTGCCGGTGCGGTAGATGTGCTGGCCCACCGGCACTGAGCCGACGAAGGAGATGGCGCGGATGTCTTCGTGCACCAGCAAGGCATCGACCACTTCGCGACCGCCATGCAGCACCTGCAGCACACCCTTGGGCGCACCGGCTTCGATAAACAGTTCGGCCAGGCGGTTGGGCGTCAGCGGGTCCTGCTCGGAAGGCTTGAGGATAAAGCTGTTACCGCAGGCGATGGCCAGCGGAAACATCCACAGCGGGATCATCGCCGGGAAGTTGAACGGGGTGATGCCCACGCACACGCCGAGCGGCTGGATATAGCTGGCGGTGTCGATCTCGCGGGCGACGTTCTCCACCGTCTCGCCCATCATCAGGCTGCAGATATTGGCTGCATGCTCGGCCACTTCGATGCCGCGCCAGACATCGCCCTTGGCGTCGGCGAAGGTCTTGCCGGTTTCCGCCGCAAGAATTTCGGCCAGCTCGTCGTGGTGTTCCTTGAGCAGATGCTGGTAGCGCAGCATCAGTCGTGCGCGCTCCGGTACCGGCACTTCGCGCCAAGTCAGGAAGGCACTCTTGGCGCTGGCGATGGCCGCCTCGATTTCCTCATGAGTGGCCTTGGGCGCCAGGGCCAGGACTTCCTGGGTGGCGGGGTCGGTCACTTCGATCAATTCACGCGAATGACTGGTCTGCCACTCGCCGGCAATCAGTTGGGGGATTACGCGGGCCATCAGGTGTCTCCTGAGCTTGTTCTTGTGTGCCCTTGTTATAGCTACTGCACGAATACTTGTGGATTGACGATCTTGCCGATTGGATGGACGATCTTGTGATTGAGTGTTGATCCATTCACCTATCGTTCTGCGTCTCTCCATCGAGATTGTAGGGCGATCACTCGTAGCTCGGATGCAATCCGGGACGGGATTCCCCGGATTGCATCCGGGCTACCGAGGCACCTTATGACTGCGTATGTGGAAACCTCCAACTGGCCGCTTCCCGCCAACGGCCTGCGCTTTATCACCCCGCCGCGCCTGCGCCGGGTGCTGGCGCGGCATGGGTTATCCGCCGGTTGCTACCCGCTGGCCCTGGGTTACTACCCGGAAGCGTCCGGGCACCGTATGCAGCGCCCGCAGCCTGACGACCACCTGTTGATCTACTGCCGCGCCGGGCGAGGCTGGCTGGATAGCGAGGATGGACGATTAGAAGTTGGTGGTGGCGATTTGCTGCTGCTGCCAAAAGGCCAGGCGCATGCTTACGGCGCCGACGCCGAACGGCCCTGGACCCTGTACTGGGTGCACTTCGATGGCAGCAGCTGCGACGACTTTCTGCGCTTGCTCGGCCCTGCGCGCTTGCGTCATATCGGCGTACAGCCGCGCCTGCTGGCGGATTTCGACATGCTGCTGGGCCTGCACCGCAAAGGCCTTAACCTGCCGCATTTCATCCATGCGGCCCATCAGCTGCAGGCGCTGCTCAGCTCATTGGCTGTGCTGCCGGCGCGGGCCAACCTCAAGTCCGGCCGGGTGCTCGACGTGGACGCCGTGCAAGCGGTGATGCGCGCGCACCTGCACGACAGCCTCAACCTCGACGAGCTGGCGGCGCAGTTCAAACTGTCGCGCTTCCACTTCGCCAAGACCTACCGCGCCCTGACCGGGCATGCGCCGATTCAGGACTTCATCAACCTGAAAATGGCCCACGCCTGTCGCCTGCTCGACCAGGGCACGCTGGAGGTACGGCAGATCGGCGAACAGCTGGGCTACGACGATCCCTATTACTTTTCGCGGCTGTTCAGAAAGGTGGTGGGCATGGCGCCGAGTCATTATCGGGCGTTGCATCAAGGGTAGGTTTGCTTGGTGGGTGGGCTTGGGGTAGAGGCAGGTTAGAGACGGGATGGGCGGCTATCGGCCGAGGCTGTGTAAAAACGTTTTCGAGCCGGCTTGATGGTCTGAGTCGGAAAAAATCGTGTTCCTACGCAAGTTTCAGGTCTGCTGACTGACCAAGCGGCTGCAGATTTTAATTCGCAACGCAGACTTTAAAACGGAGCCTGCGTTTTTACACAGCCTCGGCCAGCAGCGGACGTATTGCCTTAGGCACTTTTGCCCCTGAAATGAGACTCGGAGGCGTCTACGGAACGAGGGGCGATTCAGCCTGTCCAGGTCTCGATTTTTAGAAAATCTATAAATGCACGAAGGGGCGAAGGCACGTGCCTACGGTCGTTGTAGTACAGGTAGGGGCCGTCGAATGCCTGCCACCAGTCTTCCAGTACCGGTAATAGCGAGCCCTGTTTGATCAGCGGCCCGAGGTATTCCTCGAAGGTGTAGATAATACCGACACCGCCTATCGCAGCGCCCACCTCCAAGTCTTGGGATGAGCTGAGCAGCGGGCCCTTCGGCGGTACGCGTATGGTGGCGCCGTCTTTTTCAAATTCCCAGACCCCCAGCTTGCCGCTCTCGAAGCGGTGACCAATCAGGCGGTGGTTAAGTAGGTCACGGGGATGTAGCGGCGTGTCGTTCTGCTCCAGATAACCAGGCGATGCGGCGGCCACGAAGCGCTGCCGGCGCGGGCCGATGGGTACGGCAATCATGTCCTTGGCCAGACTTTCTTCGTAGCGCACGCCCGCGTCATAGCCTCCTGCGATGACATCAACAAAGGTGTTATCCATCGTCACTTCAATGCTTACCCCTGGGCAGTTTTCAAGAAACTTGGGGATCAGCTTTGGCAGGACGAAACGGGCGACGGGCACCGGGACGTTAAGGCGCAGGGTGCCAACCGGGCTTAGCGCGTTGTCATCAAGGTCGCCGAAGGCGGCGCCTATTTGCTCAAGCGCTGGGCGTAGCCGTTCCAACAGGCGTGCGCCGACTTCGGTGGGGAATACGCTGCGTGTGGTGCGATTGAGAAGCCGAACGCTCAGGTCGCTTTCGAGCCGGCGTACGCAATCGCTGATGGATGAAGCCGACATACCGCGTTTCTGCGCGGCCATTCGAAAACCGCCAGCTTCCACGACCGCAGCAAAGAGTGCGACATCAGTCAGGTTGGGCTGGCGCATGGCGGCTCTCCGAAAGAGGAATAAAGGATTGTACGAATGAGCGTACATAGCATCCACTTCTATACGGCTTATCGCCAGCAATCCACGGATGAAGAATGCCTCACGTCGACGCACCGCCTTGTAGCGGTTAGTCAGATCATTCCCTACGTGAGGATCGAACAATGATATGTACAACGCTGCGGATAGATCCCATCAGTACCGCCGGCGCTGGGTGGCGCAAAGGCCTGGCAACCATTGGCCTAGCCCTAAGCTGCATGCTGGAAGCCGGTATCAGCAGCGCCCAGAGCCAGCCAAAGCCTGACTGGAGCCTGGCGGACATGCCCTCGCAGAGCGGCCGAATTTTTCTGGTCACTGGCGGCACCAGCGGAATGGGCTACGAAGACGCCAAGGCCCTGGCGGCTGCCGGTGCGCAGGTGGTGATTGCGGCACGCAACCCACAGCGCGGTGAGGAGGCGATTGCCCGTATCAAGCAGCAGGTTGCCTACGCCCAGGTGCAGTTCGAAGCGGTGGACCTGGCCAACCTGGCTTCGGTTCAGGCGCTGGGCGAACGCCTCAACGCTACTTTGCCGCGCCTCGATGGGCTGATCAATAACGCTGCGATAATGTCCCCCCCAGAACGTGGTACCTCGGCTGATGGCTTCGAGTCGCAACTGGCCACCAACTATCTAGGCCACTTCGCCTTGACCTCCCATCTGCTGCCGCTCCTGCGCAAAAGCGACGATGCACGGGTGGTGACGCTGTCCAGCATCGCGGCTAAACGTGGTGCCATCAACTTCGATGACCTGCAGTCCGAGCAGGCCTACAACCCATACGGGGCCTATGCACAGTCCAAGCTGGCCACGCTGATGTTTGCCTTCGAGCTGCAACGCCGCAGCGAGGCCCAAAACTGGGGCGTTCAGAGCATTGCTGCGCACCCTGGCGTCGCCGTAACCGAGCTGATCGAGCGTGGCCCAGGCCTGGAAAGCGAGTTCGGACGCAAATGGGCCAGGGATCGCGAACACTACCACTCCGCTGCCCAAGGTGCGCTACCGACGCTGTATGCAGCTACCGCGGTCGAGGCACAGCCAGGCGCTTATTACGGCCCGATTGGTGAAGAAGAAAAGCGTGGTCCGCTGGGATTGGCCAGTGTACCGCCAGCTGCGAAAGACGCTGCATTGGCAGCTCGGCTGTGGACGGTCAGCGAGCAGTTGACCGGTATCAGCTACCACTAAGTCTCGCGCCGGCCAGGAGAGTCATCATGCAGTCAGCACCTCTGGTGCAGCGCCTCGGTGCTGCTATCAACGCCGAACGTCACGAATTGAATCCCGCGCTCGCGGGGTTCGCCCTGTTTTTCTGCCTGTTTTCTGGCTATTTCATGTTGCGCCCGATTCGTGAGTCGATGGGAATCATGGCCGGTATCGAGAACCTGCAATGGCTGTTCACTGCCACCTTCGTGGCCATGCTAGTGGCGGTGCCGTTGTTCGCCTGGCTCAGCTCCCGGGTACCGCGCATTCACTTCGTCGACTGGGTCTACGGGTGCTTCTGCCTGAACCTCTTGGCCTTCGCCGGGCTGTTTCAGCTCAGCGATGAAAACGTCTGGCTGGCCAGGGTGTTCTACGTGTGGATCTCGGTCTACAACCTGTTCGTGGTCTCGGTGGCCTGGAGCCTGATGGCCGATGTGTTCGATGGCCGTCAGGCCAAGCGCTTATTCGCCTTTATCGCAGCGGGTGCGAGTGTTGGCGGTCTAGTCGGGCCGGCGATGAGTGCGCTGCTGGTCGGAATCATGGGCCAGTCCGGGCTGATGCTTCTGGCAGCCGTTCTGCTAGGCGTCGCCCTGACACTGAAAGCGCCGCTAATGCGCTGGCGGGAAATCGGCGGTGCCGGCAGGCCAGGCGCGCCCGTCACGGAGAGCACTCGCAAGCCGGTAACGGGCAACCCGTTCAGCGGCCTGACTCGGGTGATGCAATCGCCCTACCTGTTCGCGATTGCCGCGTTTGTCGTGTTGCTTGCCACCGTGACCACCTTTCTGTATTTCGAGCAGGCACGCCTGGTGGCCGAGCGCTTCCCTGACCGCGAATCGCAGATCAGGGTATTCGGCATCATCGATGTGATTGTACAGGCCGGTGCTTTGCTGTCGCAGTTGTTCATCACCGGGCGCATCGCGCAGAAGCTGGGTGTGCGCATGCTGTTGGCGATCGTACCGATGCTGGTCTGCGTGGGCTTTATCAGCCTCGCATTGGCACCTACATTTGCCATGTTAGCGGCGCTGATGATCATCAGGCGCATCGGTGAATACTCCTTCGTCAGGCCTGGACGGGAAATGCTTTTCGCACCGTTGGATGCCGAAAGTAAATACAAGGCGAAGGGCTTTATCGATACGGTCGTCTATCGAGCAGGTGATGCACTCAGCGGCTGGCTCAAGAGTGGCCTGGACATGCTCGGCCAAGGTGCAGTGCTGGTGGCATTGGTAGGCGCGGCCTGCGCCTTGATCTGGGGCGTGCTTGGCTGGTGCCTGGGCAGGCAGGCTGATGAGCTGAGTAAGCGCTCGACGTCTGGTTAATGGGTTGAAACGAATACCTTACGTCCTCAAACCAACGAGCAGTCACTTGTTAGGCAGGGAGGGGCTGACTGAGTGCTGTTGATATAAGGTCCAGAGCTTTTAGACATCCACGAGGCGTCCCCTTTTGGCCGACTCCAGCCTGATGCGACTGGCTCAAGGTGGCCAAAAGTGGATAGTTAGTGGCTACAAAAAGCAAGGTCGATTCAGTCAGCACACTCACCGATATTGCCAATGGAATAGGCCGACAGTTGCCATCCTCCAGTGATCAAGGGGCACTGAGTGGCTACAACAAGCGGAGCCATTGAAAGCGGATTTGTCGATTTTTCCATTAAAGCGAGCAGGGCTTTCAGAATTCTGTTGGGGGCCGCGCGCGACTCGCCAGATAAGCGCGTAGCTGGGACTCGTAGTAGTCAAATATCTTTAGCTCGACAGTCTTGCGATACATCGGCAGCAGCTGCTCTGGATTGGAAATGATATTGCGTATTGCCTGATCAAGCTGGGTGGCAGCGCCTTTTCCCCAAGCTGTTCGCGTGCAGTAGAGGCCGGCAGAGCTCATCTGTATGTTCTCGGCGATGAGAACTGTCGTCAGTGGTTTGCGGAGCGCTGTGGTTTCACTGAAGTGTTGGACTACGACAGGATATTCCAGGCTGTAATCCAGGCGTCCGTAGCTGATCATGGACAGCAGATTGCTGCCTGATGATGGGCTGTTTATGGTCGTGATGCTCCCCTTGGCCAGACCCAGGTCTAGGAGTGGCTGCAGTTCACTGGGATAACCTCGTTTCTCGACTAAGGCGCCTCGCCATTCGGAGTGCTGTAGTAATTGCTCAAAACTAACCCGGCCTTCCTCTATTGGTAGTTTTCCCAGCATGTCGGAGCGTACGACCAGCTGTATTGGCAATATGGGTAGATATGGAACGAAGTAGGCAACGCTATCTAGTTCGGGATTACGCAGCAGTAGAGTGGAGCAGCGCGGCACGCCAGATTTCATCTCGTGGAGCAGACGGCTGGGTGTGCTGATGACATAGCGATGTTGAAGCTCGGGTAGGTTCTGTTCAAGTAGGTGCTGAGCCTCATAAACGACACCGTT
This sequence comes from uncultured Pseudomonas sp., assembly GCA_964518735.1. GTDB lineage: Bacteria > Pseudomonadota > Gammaproteobacteria > Pseudomonadales > Pseudomonadaceae > Aquipseudomonas. The sequence goes on along the minus strand of CAZFKQ010000006.1, from coordinate 152,171 downwards.
TGCGGGCTTGCCATCCTTCAGTTCGGCAGCGCCCACGAGTGGCAGTGTGCTCCAGATCAGCTCTTCACCCAGAACTGGACTCGTTAGGCCGAGATAGAACCCCAGGTAGGTTAGAGTCCTGAGCGTTTCGGGCATTCTGCGCGTACCTTCAAGCGTTGATTTTAGTCTAGAACTGCTTTATCGGGGTGAGCGGTTGGTGTAAGGCGCGTGATTGGGCTCTGCTCTTTCATGCCGGTATCGATCTGGTGTCTATCTATTGGAAATGAGTTGCTTTGGATCGGCGCTCGCTTCCTGCTCGGTAGGTTGTAATGTGCCGGAAGACTAATTGGGCGATACCCTGTATGTCCCTTTGCCCGCACGCTTGGCCTGATAAAGGGCATCATCGGCCTGCTTGACTATCGACTCCAGAGACGTGCTGCGGGCCTTTTCCAAGGCGATGCCTATGCTGGCTCCTATGCGAGCGGTAATGTCGTTTGGAAGTTCGAAGGGTTCGCTAAGGCAGGCGATCAGTTCGGCGGCTCGGCGTTTTGCACCTTCTTCGTCAATATCTACAAGAACCACTACGAATTCGTCGCCGCCCACTCTACAGGCCAAGTCATCCGATCGAGTCTTGCTGGTGAGGCGCTGGCCGACAGCAATCAGAAGTTGATCTCCAACCAGATGGCCGTGCTGATCATTCACGGCTTTGAATCCATCCAGATCCAGGCAGAGCAAGGCATAACTGCCGAGGGGGGATGAGTTCAGAGTTTCTACCTTGTTGCGTAGCTCACGTCGGTTGGCAAGTCCTGTCAGTGGATCACGCATCAGTAGCGCCAGGTTCTGGTGTTCTGCGCTGATCTTGTCGCAGAGTATCTTGTGGTTCTGTTGGGTAAGTTGATGCATGCCGAAGAAGCACAGCAAGTAGGTGGCGGGTATTGCGTAGGCCCATGTCTCGGTAGTGCCCCATATACCCAATGTGGTTGGTGCTATCAGTACCATGCTCAGAAGCGTTGCATAGCGCGGCGTGGACGCAAGCCTTGAGGCAATGCCGCCTTGCAATGCAATGATCAGGTTTGACGTGATTATTGCGATGGCCATATTCCCGCTGCGTATGCTGCCCAACGCTGCAAGACCCAAGGAAATAAACCATAGAGTGGTGATGCGGTGCAGCCAGATAAAGGCCCGATTTTCTATTGACCCTGAGCCTTGTAATCGCCACAGCAGAAAAATTCGTATGGGTGCGACGATGGCTTCAGAGCAGACCCACAGTAGGGGCCAGATGGAGTTGATTGTGAAATAGGTTAAGCAGGCCACGGAGAAAGTGAACACATGCAGGGTGCAGGCAATGGCGATGGGTTCGTGGATGGTCTTGAGAAGTTCGCAGCGGATAGTGGGGCTGATTTTGCTGCGCGTGCCTAGCAGCCAGGCGAACTCGTAATGTCTGCTGGCATGGGGTGCGGCGGGCATAGCAGTACTCATCATTTCACTCCTGGCGACCTGCCAGGCTTTTCTTATAGTCGAAGGGTAGCTGAGCGGGGAGGGACGACCAGCGAGTGGGCTAGCTATCACCCACTTCGTCTGTGCACGCCGCATGCATCTGAGGTGCGTGTTCATAAAAAAACCGCCCCGAAGGGCGGTAAAGGTCTCAGGGAGTAGGGCCTGAGGATGGAGTAACACTCGTCAGCGAACGCCCGCGTTACGCAGAGCAGATGGGGTGTATTCGCCAGATGAAGCTTTGAAGCCGAACTCCTGCGGCTCTCTCTCTTCATTGCGCATGCCGGCGATGATGTATCGACCATTAATGATGTCGTATAGCGTCTCGATGCCCAGCCAGGGGATCTGCTTGTCGTAGATCGGCGTCATGAAGCCTTCGGCCACCCGCCACAAGGTGCCGCGGGCGTCGAAGTGATCCGCCAGGACGATCTGCCAGGTATCCTCGTCTACATAGGCCACGCGCTTGGCATAGATATGCCGGCTCCCTGCCTTGAGAGTTCCTTCTATTACCCAGACGCGATGTAGTTCGTAGCGGGCCAGATCGGAGTTCAGGTGGCCGGGTTTGATGATGTCGGCGTACTTGTGATCCGCCGACTCCAGCTGGAAGTTGTTGTAGGGAACGTAGATTTCCTTCTTGCCCAGCAACTTCCAGTCGTAGCGATCCGGCGCGCCGTTGTACATGTCGAGGTTGTCGGCGACACGCTGTCCGTCGGAGGCAGGAAATGGGCCGTCATAGGATATCTGCGGAGCACGCCGGACCCTGCGCTGTCCTGCGTTGTAAATCCATGCCTTGCGCGGCTCCTTCACTTGGTCGAGGGTTTCGTGAACCATGACCACGTCACCTGCCAGGCGCGCGGGAGCTGTGATCAGTTCCTTGTAGTAGAACAGCACATTGCCAGGAGACTTCGGGTCGAAGTCGGTCAGCTGGTCGCGGTAGGTAAGTTGCTGCTTGAAGTAGACGGGCGTGTAGGTTCCGTTAGCAAGCGGTGCGGCTTGAACGTATGTACGACGCACACTGCCACCCCGATAGCGGGTCAGATGGTTCCACAGCACTTCCAGGCCGTTCTGGGGAATAGGGAAGGGGATGGCCGTTTCAAAGTTCTCCAGTCCGTTGCCTTCCGACAACAGCTTGGTCGTTACGGCATTGCGAGCGGCCGCCTGGTAAACGAACTCGGGCAACGCTGCACTGCGGTGAGTCGGGAAAACGCGCAGCCGGTAGCTCTCCGGGTAGCGTTTGAACAGGGCTCGCTGGCCATCGGTCAGCTTGTCTGCGTACTGGGCCTGGCTCTTGGCGTCGATGATGAAAAGCGGTTGTTCGCTGGCGTAGGGGTTGTTCAGCTTGCCGCTGTCGCTGTCGAGGTGCCCGGCCGTCTTATCCAGCCCACCTGTCCAGGCCGGAATGCTGCCGTCGGCGTTCGCGGATTTTTCTGCCCCCATGGGGGTCAGTACGCTTCCGAGCTTTTCCGCTTCGACAATTGAGACTGCCGCCTGGAGGCTGCAGTGGAGAGACAGGGTCAGGGTCGCAAGGAGTAGGTTTTTTGTTTTCATGGTGGGGGCACTCATCAGAAGGACACGCCGAAGCTCAGGGCGACGAAGTCGCGATCGATGCTGGTGTTGTAGTCGCCACCGAAGAAGTCGGTGTAAGACAGGCTGGCGTTGTAGATATTGAGGTAGCTGGCATCGACACCCAGGCTGATTGCCTTGGCACCCTCGTTGAAGCCAGGTTCAGGGCTGTAGCCATTGATGTCCTGGGACCAAGCCAGATTCGGGCGCAGTTCTACGCCGGGAATGAGATTGCTGTACTCCCAGATCGCTCGCATGCGATAGCCCCAGGAGGTGCTGGTGACGAAACCATCATCAGTGCAGTTGTTCGGGGTAGCGGAGTTGGACAGCGTGGTACACAGGCTGTTATCCGGGTAAAGCGCGCCCTGACCGTAGGCGGTGCTGCGGCCGTATCTCAGATCACCCTTTCCTTCCAGTCCGCCGACATGGGTTACGCCCACTTCACCTACCAGGGTCAGGCGATCTGCGCCCATTACCTGATCGAAGAAATGAGTGGCGGTCACCTGGGCCTGGGTTACGTCCTTGCGCCGATAGCCGTTGATGTCCATGCCGTTGCTGAATGCTATAGCGCCAGAGGACAGAAGCGGTGTTAGCGCCGATACCCCCGAGGAAACCGCAACGAGATCCAGCGGGCTGAGCTGGACCGGCATGTTGGGCCGGTAGCTGATCTCTCCGGCCAGGCTGGTGCCGGAAGGCAACATAGTGCTGAAACTCAGGCCATAGAGGCGGATATCCTCCGGGTACTCGATGAAATACTTCGAGGTGCTCAGGTCGCCCGTTGTGGTTGCGCCTTGAGTGCTGAAGTAGGGCTGCCGGCTGTGGTAGTTGATGAAGTAGGCTGCGAACTCGCTATCCAGCTCGGCGGCATACCAGCGCAATGCTGCGCCCCATTGACCACCGTCGCGGGCGTCGCGGTCACCGGCCCTGGGAATCGTGAAGCCCAGAGGGGTGTCCAGCCCCGCACATCCATCAGCGACGACATCGACCGGCGCGAAGAAGGTGCCACAGTTGTCGATTACCGTTTGATCCCACTCCAGCTGGTAGAAGCTTTCGACTGAGACTTCCTCGGTAAGGCCCTGCGACAGGTAAAGCATGTTGACCGGGATCAGGCCTTCCTTGACCTCGGCGCCAGGCCGGCGGAAAGCGGCGGCATCGACGGGGTTGATGGTGTTGATGCCGCCCTGGATAAAGGTGCTCTCACCCCAGCTCACTACTTGCTTACCCACGCGGGCGGTACCGGGAAGGTCGCCGATCAGGTAGTTGTGGTAGAGGAAGGCATCCAGCATCTCCGCGCCGGAGGACTGGGCTGCCTCCTTGCGGTTGTGGTCGTCGATGTCCTTGAACAGGCGGCTCTCGTCCTTAAGTTCGAAGTCGTACCAATACTTGCCGCGCAGGAACAGGCCACTCTCTCCGTACTTGAGTTCGAGGTCGTGAATGCCCTTGAATACCTTGGAGAAGGTCTCGCCTTTCTTGAAGTTGCGCCGACCGTCATCGGAGGCCGGGTCGTGCAGCAGATCGGGGTCTGGATTGCGCAGCGCCCAGCTCGCGCCCACGGCCAGGTTCGAGTCGAACTGGCCCTCAATCTCGCCGAGCTGGAAGGTTACTGCCGAGGCTGTGCCGCTGGTGAAAGTGGCAAGCGTTATGGCGAGAGCAAGGCGGGCCTGGTGCCATGGAGGTTGTATGCGTGTCATTGCGTTCTCTACCTCTTGTTATTGTTGTTGCTCGTGGTATTGACCTGCCGTTTTCTGGGCGCAGCAGGGCCTGCTGGCCGATGGAAGGCATCGGCCAGTTGCTTGCAGGAACGGGTTAACTCAGTGGCTTAGTGGGGGCGTGCGATCTGGGCATCGGGAGGCCTCCTGAGGGGGGATTTGAGCCATTCGATCTGGAAGCTATAGCGCCCGAGGGCATGGGCCAGCGATTCCTGCTGGGTACCCGCCGAGATCTGGGCGACCAGCCCGCGGCGGGCATCCTGGATAACCTTGATGTCGAGTTCGGTGAGGCCGAGATTCTCGGCTTCCTGGCGTACCACTCGGGTGATTTCGCGCTGTTGCAGGGCCGGCTTGAAGATCTTGCCCACCGGCGTTACCGGCAGTGCATCTAGGATCTCGATGCGCTTCGGCACGGCTGCCCGCTCGGCGATGTGCTGGGCGGCGAAAGCCAGTAGACCGAGTTCATCACAACGGTTGCCCGGGTTAAGTTGCACATAGGCGACCGGCACTTCGCCGGCATGGGCGTCGGGGCAGCCCACAGCCGCGACCAGCGCTACTGCCGGGTGGGATTGCAGGGCCTCTTCGATCTGCTTGGGGTCGATGTTGTGACCGCCGCGGATGATCAGCTCTTTCTTGCGCCCGGTCAGCCAGAAGTAGCCCTGAGCATCCTGGCGCCCCAGGTCTCCGGTGTTGAGCCAGCGCTGGCCATTGATATCGATCCATACACCTTTGTTATGCGTGGGTTCCAGGTAGCCCGCGAATACGTTGGGCCCCTGGATGGCGATGACGCCGGCCTCGTCCGTTAGCGCATCGCGCAGGTAAATTCCTGCAATATCAAGAATGACTGCGCGCATGTCCTGATAAGCCAAGCGCAGGCCGATGGAGCCGATGCGCCGTTCGCCGCCCGGCGGATTGGTAGAAGAAACGCAAGCGCCCTCGGTCAGGCCATAACCTTCGAGGATTCGCACGCCAATGCGTTGCTCGAACTCGCGGAATAGTTCCACCGGCATCGGTGCCGCACCGCACAAGGCGTACTGCAGGCTTGAGATATCAAAGCCTGCTGCCGATTGTTGCAGCAAGGCCGAATAGACCGTGGGCACGCCGGAGAAGAAGTTGATGCCAAAGTGCTGAACCATGGCCCAGAAGTTGGCGATCACACCCTCGCCACGATAGCCCTGTGGGGTGCCAATGATCACCCGGTCGCCCTGAGTCCAGGGCATTAGACCGGTAACCAGTTGACCATTCACATGGAACAACGGCAGGCCGCAGAAAATCACCTGACCGCTCTCGCGTGGCTGCAGATTGGCTGCCATTGCCCAGGCGTTGAATACCTCGGATTTGTGCGTGCGCATGGCGATCTTCGGCAGGCCGGTGGTTCCTCCGGTGCAGAAGTAGGAAGAAGGCTCTTCCGGACGTATCTGCCGCCCGCTTATCAGCCGGTCACCCGGTTGTCGACGCATTAGCGTACGCAGGTCGTGGATACGTCGCTTACTCTGCCGGAGCTTCTCGCGCAGGGCCATGGCGCGCAGGGCTACGGATGGGAGCGTGCCGACGTAGGGAGCCATGTTCACCCAGACCACATTCTGCACGCTGGGCAGCTGATCCAGCTGGCTAGCCAGCTTGGGCCAAAGGTCGCTACCCGGCGTCGGCGCCAGGGTCACCACCAGCTTGGCTTTGGCTGCGCGCAGCAGTTCGGCGACCTGCGGCGCTTCGAGCAGCGGGTTGATGGCCATGACAATGCCGGCCGCCTCGCCACCCCAGATGGTGAAGTGGGTTTCCGGCAGGTTGGGCAGCAGGAAGGCGACCACATCGCCAGGCCCTATACCGAGTTCGTGGAAAGCATTAGCCGCGCGGGTGATGTCGGCGAACAGTTCGGCATAGTTCCAGTCATGGGTGCGCTGGAAGCGCTTGGCGTCGAGCACAAAACTCAGCGCCGGTGAGGCCGCGTGCTCTTTCGCACAGCGTTGCAGGGCCGCATAGGTATTGGCGGCCAGCCCGCGCTCGCTCAGTGGAACCTGTTCGATGGCGCGAATATCGAGATAGGAACTCACGGCCATCAGGCTTGCTCCACCACGACGTTGCGCTGCACGCCTAGATCGATGACGCCGTCCGCGCTGCGGATACTCGCTTCAACCACGTCACCCTTCTTCAGGTAGTAGTCGCTACGCCCCTCCTGTGCCTTCATGAAAGCCTTCCACTTAACCGCCTCTGGCAGTAACGCAGCGATGCGCTGTTTGGCTGGTGAGGGAATGGTCAGCGCACAGCCTGCCGGGGTGCCGGTGGCGAGCAGATCGCCGGCTGCCAGGTCTTGCACGCCAGACAGTTCGGTAAGGGTTTCCGCTGGGCCGTAGACCAGGTTGGCCGTGTTGTCGTCCTGGCGCGTCTGGCTGTTCACGGTCAGGCGCAGCTGGAGCTTTTTCAGGTAGTGCATGTCCTTGGCTTCGAGCAGGCAGAGATAAGGGCCAACGGGGCCGAAGGTGCGGTAGCTCTTGCCCTTGTAGAACTGCATCTGCGGGATCTGGATGTCACGGGCTGAGTAGTCGTTGACGATCACCACGCCGGCGACGAACTCATGCAGGTTGGCATCGGTCACCACCTGCTTGCCGCTGATCTCGCGTTTGAGCACCAGGCCCAGTTCGATCTCGTAGTCGAGAAAGCGCACTTCACGCGGTTTGATCAGCTCGCTGTCCGCCGGGACGATACAGCTGGTGGCCTTGGTGAAGATCATGTTGAACTTCTTCACATCCGGGTCCATGCCTGACTCAATCATGTGCTGCCGATAGTTGGCGCCTTGGCAGACAAACTGCTGGTCGCGGGTGATGGGGGAGAGCAGCTTCACCGCGGCGAGTGGCAGCTCGCCAACAGGCAGCGCCGCTAGTTCGGCCATCTGAGTTTGGCGGATCAGCTCGCCGGTGCTGGCGTATTCACCGGGAATGGGCGCGATGCGGCCCTGGCGGATCACGCCCCATTGCGTTTGGTTCTGGTACTCGAAGCGGACTACGTAAACTGGCATGGCAGGGGCTCCCGGTGACGCGGTTGGTTGCACGGCGGCAATAGTTTTTTGTTCTGTGCTGGTGTCGGTACAAGCGGGCAGCATCGCTCCACCGGTCACTATCAGACCGGCCTTGAGCAGGGTGCGGCGCTTCCAGTTCGGCATGCTGGCGGGCCTAGCCGAACATCCGCGCCAGCGTGATCAGCTTGCGCAGGGTCAAGTCGGGGCTGCGCCGCAGGTTGCGCAGCAGCGCCCTGAGGCTGACCAGGTTGAGCACGGGTTTGGTGAAACTCTTGGGCATACGCTGGCCCCACTGCGCCATCGCCTCGGGGCTGACCGCGTGCACGCCGGTGGGGTGGGCGGCGGTGAACAAGTCGCCGTCGCAGTAGTGCTCGTGCTTGTCACCCCAAGGGTCCTGCCAGTAGTCGAAAATCTGGCTGCCGAGGATGTGTCGTCCTATGCCCCAAGCGTGCTTCCAACCGCTTTCGCGCAACACGCGCTGGCCCATGCCGACAGCATCGGCGTCGACCAGCTCATAGGCGCTGTGGCTGTAGGCCGCCATAAAGCCTTGGGCGATCGCCAGGGTGTGGTGGTCTGCTGGTGTGTTGCCCAGATTGAGGCGCAGGAAAGTAACCGCCGGCGAGCCGTCCGGCAGCACCTGCACGTCGCTGGGGATAAAGCCGAAATGGCGGGTGTACCAGGCGCAGGTGGCTTGGTAGTCAGCTACTTCCAGTACCACATGGCCCAGCCTGATCACTTCGGGCGGCGCCACGGGCGGGCGCTGGGTGGCATTGATGCGCGGCGTTGCGTCGACCAGATTGAACGGCAGCGCGCGACGATGCGACATAGGCACGGCGGGCTGCTGGCCGTAGATGGCCTCTACCAGGAAGCCAGAGGGGTCGCTCAAGCGTACCCGTTCGCCGCCGCCAGGGCCGGGAAGCGGCTCGATGGCAGAGGCCCCTGGTAGCTGGGCGATGCGTTCAAGATCGTCGCGGTTGGCGAGGCTCAGGCCGAAACCGAGAAAACGGGCGTGCTCGGCCTGGTGCACTCGATAGCAGTAGGGCGCCGAGCCGGTGCCGCGCATATACAGGGTGTCCGAGTCACGCTTGGCTGACTGCAGGCCGAAGTCATTGAGGAAACGTTCGGCCTGCTGCAGATCCGGGCGCTCGAAGATCAGGTGTGCCAGGGTCAGGGCATTGACTGTCGGTTGCGGGTGGCGTGCTGGCTGGGCGGTGGCGAGCCTGGCTGTTGTTGCTTGTGTTGTCATTGTGGTTCTCCGCGGCTTTTTTCGGGCAAAGCCGGGCCCTCGACCCCGTGAGGCGGGGTCGTTGGAGTGTCGGGTGGCGATTAGTCCAGTGCGGGCAGGGGCGGCAGCTCGGTGCTCGCCAGTTGTCGCGCTTCGTCTTCGTGTACACCTAGGGCGCGAAGAACCAATTCGGCCGTTTCGCTGCCGGCGTCGCGCCAAGTCTTGACGCCTTCGAGTACCAGGAACATCGCCCCCAGCGTCGCACTGGCGATCAGCGATATAACGCTGACTAGGTGGTTCTGCGGGAATCGATAACGATCAGTGGTGAGCCCTTTGAGAACATCGACAGTAGCTTGGCTATAGAACATCTCGCGCAACGATGCATCGCTCAGCGCAAAGCGGTTGAGAAAAGCCCCCCAGTGAGGTTCTTCATGAGTGCGGCGGACGAAGAAGCGGATGCCGTTGGCCAGGCGCTCTGCTGGGTCTTCTATGTCAGCGAAGCTTTGACTGACGCGTTGGTGCATTTCCTTGCTCAGCTGGCTGGCCACCTGCTGAAACAGTTGTTCCATGTTCTCGACGTTGTTGTAGATGGTGCCGCGTGCAACGCCGGCTTCCTGGGCGAGATCGCTGACATTTAGTTGGGTGGCGCCTCTCTCGGCGAACAGGCGGATGGCTGCCTGGTGGATGCGGCGCTGGGCAGGGCTGAGCTGGGTCAACGGGATTGCCTCCAATTTTGTTATGAGTCAATTGGACACTAGTGTTCAATTCTGGTCAACAAGGTTTTTTGTCTGCCGACAAATGGTCATTTTTGATTGTATATGTACATTTGTGTTCAATTTTGTTTTTATTTGTCAGCTTCTTTGTTGGCGCGTGGGCACCGTCTGCGGCGCACGGTAGATGCTGTGGCTGCCCCGTCCATTCCCTGGCTGCATGTGTGTATCTCGCGAAGGATGCTTTTCTATGAGCAAGCTGTTCCAGCCCCTGTGCCTGCCCAATGGGGCCGTCATTCCCAATCGTATCGCCAAGGCCGCCATGGAGGAGAATCTCGCCGATGCCGACCATGCGCCGAGCCAGGCGCTGATACAGCTCTACAGAACTTGGGCGGAGGGAGGCGCTGGGTTGATCATTACCGGTAACGTGATGGTCGATCGACACGCTCTGACCGGGCCGGCGGGCGTAGTCTTGGAGGGTGAAGCGCATTTGGCGCATTTCAAGGCTTGGGCAGCTGCCTGTCGCAGCCAGGGTGCCCAGGCCTGGCTGCAAATCAATCACCCCGGACGGCAGTTGATGGCCAGCATGGGGCAGCCGGCCCTGGGGCCGTCGGCCATTCCGGTCGATATTCCTGGGCTTTCCAAGCTGTTTGCTCAGCCTGGGGCGCTTGATGAGCAACAAATCGAGCGAATGATCCAGCGCTACGTCACGACTGCGCTGCTGGCCGAACGCGCTGGTTTTACGGGGGTACAGATCCATGCGGCACACGGTTATCTGTTCAGCCAGTTCCTTTCCCCGCTTGCCAATCGCCGAAGCGATTGCTGGGGTGGCAGCTTGGAGAACCGGGCGCGCATCCTGCTGCGTACCGTCGAGGCCGTGCGTGCCCATGTGGCATCGCAGTTTTGTGTCGCGGTCAAGCTGAATTCGGCAGACTTCCAGCGCGGCGGTTTTGAGGTCGCCGATGCCGCTGCAGTGGTGCGCATGCTGGGGGAGCGGGCAGTGGATCTGGTTGAGCTCTCCGGCGGCAGTTACGAGAGCCCAGCGATGCAGGGGCAGACCCGCGATGGCAGCACGCTGGCGCGCGAGGCCTATTTTCTGGAGTTTGCCGAGCGTATCGGTGCTGTCGCGCGGATGCCCATCATGGTTACCGGTGGGGTGCGTCGTAGGGCGGTGGCTGAGCGCGCTCTGGAGGGGCATGTAGCAATGGTCGGCATGGCCACCGCCTTGGCGATCGAGCCCAGATTGCCGGTACGCTGGCAGGCCGGTGAAGATGCCGCAGTGCAGCCTGTGGTAGTCAATTGGAAGAACAAGGCCTTCGCCGCTGCCGCGACTCAGGCGGTTGTTAAGAAGCAGCTGGTGCTGCTTGGCATGGGGCGGCCAACCAATCCGCAGACATCGCCCCTGTGGGCCCTGATTGGCAGCCAGCTGAGTCTGCGGCGTCAGGCGCGGCGCTATCGCCGCTGGGTCGCGAGCAAGCGCTAGCCCGGCAGCTCCTGCTGGGCCAGCTTGCGGGCCCTGGCTGCCGTCGCGCCCAGGGCTTTGAGGATCATCTCGGCTACCAGCATGTCGTGCTCGTCGACACCGCGGCCTTCCACAGCGCTGCGCATCGCGCCAAGGGTGCAGGACACCGCTAGGTCGAGAGCGATGCCTTCGTCGCTATAGCTGAGCACGCCTTCCTCGGCGCCGGCGCGCAAGTCGGCCAACACATAGCTGGCGATGTTCGAGCGTATCGCCTGATCGAAGTGCACCACCCGAATTACTGCGCTGGCCCAATCCGGGTCGGCTATGGCGCGCCGGATAAACATGCGTATGCCAATGGCCAGGCGTCGCGCGCCACTCTGGATGCCTGCGCTATGTAGCGCTATCGCCTCGGAGAACTCGTTGGCCAGGGCCAGTCCGACCGCCTCGATCACTTCATCGCGGGTGCGGAAGTAGTTGTAGATGGTGCCGCTGGCCACCTCCGCCTCGGTGGCCACATCGAGCAGCGCAATCTCGCCAACTTCCTTGCGGGCGAACAGGCGTACCGCCGCATCTATCAGGCCGCGGCGGGTGCGCTCACGTTTCTTGTGTCCGCGGCTTGGCGGCACGGGCTCGATAGTGGGCGGCTTGGCTCTGCTCATGCTCGGGCTCCGGAGAATAGGCCACCGATGATAATCGAGTGATCGGTCGATGGGCCATTCACTTTCTCAGCAGCTGCAGGCAATCGGAGATCAGCGCGACGGCCTGTCCGGCAACGCCGTCGTGCATCAAGATGCGGTCGGGACGAACCACCAGCAGCGAGCCTAATGGCGCGACGGAGGTCAGGCTCTGGCCCAGGTCCTCGACGAAGGGCGTGGTGGATTCGCCGCGCTGCCCCTGCAGGCCGACTTGCAGAAAGCGACCGCCTGCGGCTTCCCAGCGCTGCTTTAGCTCTGGCTGCAGAGCCGCGCAGGGATCGATACCCAGGCCGATCAGGGTCAGACCATCTCCCAACACATCGTCGCTGAGCCTAATATGACCATCGGCTGTGCGGACCAGACCCTGTGGTAGCAGTCCACCTCGTGTCACGCGTGTGCAGCTGGTCTTACGCATAAAGAGCCCGCGCTTGAAGATGTTCTTGGGTTTGATCTCCAGTTCCTCGAAATGCCGGCGCGCCGCCGGTATCAGGCCGAGTGCGCGCATCAGACCGTGGCCGAGTACCGCGAGCAGGGCGTTGCGCGGCATGATCAGGCGCCCCATGAACTTGGCCAGGTCGATCATTTCCTGAGCATGGGGACGGCGTTCCTCGTCATAGCTGTCGAGGATCGCCGGGCTTGCCCGACCCTGCAGCACCCAGCTCAGCTTCCAGGCCAGGTTGGCCGCGTCGCGCAGGCCGGCGACCAGGCCCTGGCCTACGAAGGGTGGGGTGATATGGGCGGCATCGCCGATCAGGAATACGCGGCCCTGTTGGAAGCGCTTACAGCAACGCGCATGGAAGCGGTACACGGCCTTGCGTTCGATGTTCAGTTGGCTGGGCTCGATCCAGCGTTGCAGCAGCGTGCCGATGTACGCGGCATCTTCCATCTGCTCGCGGGTTTCCCCGTCGCGCAGCATAAATTCCCAGCGCTCGCGGCCGCCGGGGGCGGGCATATGCGGGGTGGGGCGGCGGTGGTCGCAGATAAACTCGATATGGTCGATGGCTTTCCCCTCGCGCTCGCAGGCATCGACGATCAGCCAGTCCTCGCTGTAACTCTGGCCCTCGAAATCCTGGCCAATCAGGTTGCGTACCTTAGAGCTGGCACCATCGGCGCCCACCAGATAGCGGGCCTGTACCAGGTGCCGGTTGCCGTCCTCGTCACGCAACGTGGCGGTTACGCCGCTGTCGTCCTGGCGCAGGTCCTCTAGCTCAAGACCGCCGAGGCTTAGGACGTTGTCGAAGCGCTTATGCTGGGAGCGCATCGTGTTCTCCAGATCCGGCTGGTAGAAAGTCACCAACTTGGGATGCCCATCCAGGCTGCCGCTGGTATTGGCGCGACCGAACTGGCCGACCATCGGGCAGTGCATGCGCACCTCGGGAATCACGATCTTTTCGAAGGCATCCTCGGCCAGTCCGGCCAGCTGGAGGATGCGCAGCGCCTCGTTATCCAGGGCAATGGCGCGGGGCATCAGCAGAATGTCGTGAATCTTGTCGACCGTCAGCGTCTGCACACCATAGCGGCCGAGCAGGGCGGCCAGTGTGGCGCCAACCGGGCCGTTACCGATGATCAGTACGTCTACAGCCTGTGGCAGCGATTTCTTGTTGTTGTGCATGGCGGGCTCTTGTCATTGCTCATGGGGGGAGGTTATTTTGTGGCAGATTATTCAAAAATGAGCAATATCTCAATAATGAGCTGTAGAATAAAAAACCTCTATTCCAAGAACAAGCCGAGCACGCTGTGCCGAGGGAGCTCCAACCATGTCATTTCCTGCATACCCCACCCGTGTCCTGACCGCCGAAGAGATCCAGCGCTATCGGGATGACGGGGTGATCATGATCAAGGGCGCCATCGACCCGAACTGGATGGCGTTGATCGAAAGTGGCATCGAGGAGGCGCGTCACAAGGCCTCAATAGTGGGGCGATTCATGTCGCGCAAGGTCGAGGGCTACCAGATGGACATCTTTCTCTGGAAGCGCATCGATGCCCTGCGTGATCTGATCTACTACGGCCCCTTCGCGCGTTGGGCACAGCAACTGATGGGCGCACAGGAAGTGCGCTTCTTCTATGACCAGATGTTTATCAAGGAGCCTGGTACCGACGCGCCGACGCCCTGGCATCAGGACCTCAGCTTCTGGCCAATCCGTGGCGAGCAGATCTGCTCGTTCTGGATTCCCTGCGATCCGGTCACGCGGGCCAACAGTGGTTTGATGTACGTGCGCGGTTCGCATAAATGGCCGCAGCGCTTTAAGGCGATCTCGCCGGACTACGTCGCGGCAATCATCGACGACAGCATGGACGACATCCCTGATATCAACGCCAACCTTGACCAGTACGAGTTGTTGGACTGGGAGATGGAGCCGGGAGATATTCTGATGTTCCATCCGCTCACCCTGCATGGCTCATACGGCAACCAGTCGCGGACGATGCGCCGCCGGGCGTTGGCCTTGCGCTGGACGGGCGACGATGTGGTGTACGCTCCCACGGCGAAACGCATGCCGATCCACTACGAGCATGCCTCCGTTTCCGGTGGGCCGCTGCGTGGGGCCGCATTCCCACGCATCCTGCCCGAGATGGATCCCGCCGAGCGCGCCGCGCGGGTACTGCAGGAGCATCAAGCGCCACTGAAGCTACTGGATTCCACGCTCAAGAACGCCCTGTCCGCCGTTCGGCTGAAGTTCAAGGGCGGCAGCGCCAAGTCGCTGCAACAGACCTGGACCCGTTGATACGTGACAGAGCGCTCTTGCTGATCATTACGACGTTTGCGGCACGCTTTGGCGTGCCGTCGAGGGCTTTATGGTTCCGCTCTACGACAAGCAAACTCAATTGATAGGCCTCGAAGCACTCTATGACTGGATCAGCGGGCGTTAAATCGTTTCCGGTTTGCGAAATGAGGAGAAAAACCCGATCGCATTTGGCTTCCCCGCCCAAGCTGCTGATTACACCCCTGCAGCACTGCGTAACGTAGGGGTTCGCTAGCTACTCCGTCGATGGCTCCCTGCCTGAGACTTTGGCCGCCGTTACTGGCGGCCTTTTTTATGCTGCCAAATTATCGATGTGAGCGGAAAACACTCACCGGATATTTGCATGAACTATGAGCTCAAGCAGTCAGCGGCATATCTGTCGATTTAGAAGTGGGCTTGGTTTATTCATAGATGTTCGCCACGATTATTTTGGCCGACGGCTACGTGCTATCACTCCAGCGATGGTGGAGCTAAACGCTTCACGGGCGGTATCGAGGAGTACTTGTCTCTGATCGGGCTGCTCCAAGTAGTCCAGGCACAACCAAGTCGTATTGCGAATCAGCAGCTCAACAGCATCTCGCAGCATTTTCGGCTCTACTGCCCTGAGTTCGGGCAATTGCTGTAGATCAGTACACATATCCTCTGCCAGATCGGCAAGCGACTGTCGCACCACATCACGCAGAGGGCCGGCGGGACCATGTAGCTCCCGCAATGACACGGTAAAAATATCTGCGTTCTGAAGCGCCAGATCAAACAGCCAGCCCACTACTACGCCTGACAGAGGTACTCCAGGCTGCACACTGGCTCGAGCCTCGCGGACTCCTCGCCTGACATGAGCAGCAAAATCCTCCGCCATTACCTTCATCATCGACTCCATATCATCGAAGTGACGGTAAAAAGTGTTGTGATTTAACCCGGCCTCACGTGCGACCTCGCGCAAAACCAACGAATGTGGACTGCCACGGAGCACTGCGAGCTTCGCAGCGGCGGCCAGTAATAGACGCTTACCTTCGGGGGACAAAGCGGCAGGTGGCCTACCCATAAACACTCCTGTTGACGTTAAGTATCCACTTGGCTACTTTAGTAGCCAAGTGGATACTTAACCAATCTGTGATGAGGCTTGCCCATGAAGATCCGGCGCATTTGCGACGCCAACTCTCCCCAAGGGTCGCGACTCGAAATCGTTGACGGGGCTGCTAATGCGATAGTTCCGGACTGGCTGCAAGGGCTTGCACCAACGACGCTTTGCGATGGCGAAGCAATATTGCCTTTCCAACCTCGTTCTTTCCGCGATTGTATGCTGTTCGAGCAACATTGGATCCAAGCGTCACGAGGGTTCACCCGGCGCTTCATGCCAGGAGCTTATCGGGTGAGTCAGCTCTATGAGCACTTCATGCAGTCCCCGTTTCCAGCCTTTCGCCCTCCGGCGTTATGGAAGCACCAGCCTATTTATTACTTCAGCAATCACCTGACGATCATTCCAGGTGACACGCTGGTGAGATACCCGAGCCACACCAAGGCATTCGACTATGAGCTTGAACTTGGCATCGTGTTGGCAAAACCCTTGTTCAATGCCACGCCTGATGAGGCGCTGGATGCTATCGGCGGGTTTGTCGTCCTCAATGATTTCTCCGCACGTGATATTCAGCGATCGGAGATGCAATCCGGTTTTGGTCCTCAGAAGTGCAAGCACTTCATGTCTTCCATTTCACAGACCCTCACGACCGCAGACGAGGTTCTCCCTCGCATAAATACGCTCGTTGCCACCGTGCATTTGAATGGCGAATTGATCGTAAAGACCTCTACTGCTGGCATGCGCCATTCACTCGGCAACTTGTTGGCGTTTCTATCCACTGCTGAGCAGCTATATCCCGGCGAGCTGATTGGTACTGGGACTCTGCCTGGCGGATCGGGAATTGAAACCGGCCGCCTGCTTGAGCGAGGGGATACTTTGCGTCTTGTCATCGAGGGCGTTGGTGAGTTGAGCCACAGGATTATCTAGCTTCCGTGCCCAGCAGTACTTGATCACCGTAAAGAGTTTTTGGCTGGCCAAGACTGTTACGTCTGGGTAGCTCTTGGCGCTGCTTGGGCAGCACAAACGAAGCTTCAATAGTTCACTCAGTATTTTTGGAAGGAAAGATCACGATGGCAGGTCTCGATAAGCGAGTGAGCAGTTATCAAGAGGCACTCGCAGGGCTCTCCGACGGGATGACTGTCTTGGCAGGTGGTTTCGGTCTGTGCGGTATCCCAGAGAATCTGATTAATGAAATCCGCCGCCGAGGCACAAGTGAGTTAACCGTTGTTTCGAACAACTGTGGTATCGATCATTTCGGTCTTGGTGTGCTGCTTGAGGAAAGGCAGATTCGCAAGATGATCGCCTCCTATGTTGGCGAAAACATTCTGTTCGAACAGCAATTGCTTTCCGGTGAGCTTGAGGTCGAGCTAACTCCTCAGGGGACTCTGGCGGAGAAGCTACGTGCCGGGGGAGCTGGCATCCCTGCTTTCTATACTGCTACCGGTTATGGCACCCCGGTGGCCGAGGGCAAGGAGGTGCGCTCATTTAACGGGCGTCCTCATATCCTCGAAGTGTCAATCACTGGTGATTTTGCAATTGTGAAGGGCTGGAAAGCTGATCATTTCGGTAATGTCGTTTATCGCCACACCGCTCAGAACTTCAACCCAATGATGGCCAGCGCAGGGCGTATCACGGTTGTGGAAGTTGAAGAGATTGTCGAACCCGGCGAGCTCGATCCGGCACAGATCCATACCCCTGGTATCTATGTCGACCGCATCATCAAAGGTGCCTTTGAAAAACGCATCGAAAAACGCACCGTCAGCGTCTGATTGCCCAAAGACTTAAGAGACTCCATATGGCACTTTCCCGCGAACAAATGGCTCAGCGCGCTGCACAGGAGCTCAAGGACGGGTACTACGTCAACCTCGGTATCGGTATTCCGACCCTGGTAGCTAACTACGTACCTGCTGGCATCCAAGTAATGCTGCAGTCAGAAAATGGTCTGCTTGGCATGGGAGCTTTCCCTCATGAGGATGAGGTTGATGCCGACCTCATCAATGCCGGAAAGCAAACAGTAACGAGTATTCCTGGCGCCTCTATCTTCTCCTCTGTGGAGTCCTTTGCAATGATCCGCGGCGGACACGTCGACCTCACTGTGCTTGGGGCTTTCGAGGTGGACGTAGAGGGCAACATTGCCTCCTGGATGATTCCAGGAAAGATGGTGAAAGGCATGGGCGGTGCCATGGACTTAGTGGCTGGCGCAGGCAACATTATCGTCATCATGACTCATGCTTCTAAGGATGGAGAGTCGAAGTTGCTGTCGCGCTGTATGCTGCCGCTGACTGGATCCGGCTGCATCCACAAGGTTCTTACCGACCTTGCATACCTGGAAATCGGGAACGGAGCTTTTATTCTCAGGGAGCGTGCTCCAGGTGTCAGCGTGGCCGAAATCGCCGAGAGAACTGCAGGCAAATTGGTCGTGCCAGAGTTCGTGCCAGAAATGAAATTCTAAATTCCCGGCACATGTTGGGAGGGGTGTTAGGCCTTGATTTCCCGGTTTCTGGATGGGATTTGAAGGCTCTGATACAGCATGTGGGCTGGAACGATAGGCAATATTCACTGAGTGAATCGCCCCTTCTTCCGTAGATACCTGCACGTCTCACCGGCGGTATTTGACTGATGGCAGCCGCTGGTAAACAGTTGCCATGATTCGGTATTAGCCAGCAAGCAACCTGAATAGCAGCACCGGTTTTCCACCCTGTGCACAGGCCGACTTTTACAGAGTGCACAGCGGTTACGAGTGCGGTAGCTCTTAGACCGCCAGCGCCAGGTTGCCAGTAGCACGTCAGCAAGATTTGCCAGCCAAACCCGCTACACCCGCGCAATAGTCGCCAGCCCCGTTGCCACCAGCTTCTCCTGACCTTCCTTGACCGCAAATACATCTGCCCGGCACACGGCCTGGCGCTGGCCGGCCTTGAGCACTTCGCTGCGGCAGATCAGGCGTTCGCCCAGGGCCGGAGCGAGCAGGTTGAGTTTGTATTCGCTGGTGACCACGTCACCGACCATCGACGCCGCGGCCCAGGCACAGCCGCTGTCGACCATGAAGCCAACTACCGCGCCGTGTATGTAACCGTGGTGCTGGCACAGGTCGGGGCGGCTGTGAATCTGCAGGCTGACCTTGCCGGGCTCGAAGTCGAGCAGTTCGGCGCCGAGCAACTGGGCGAAGGTGGAGTGTTGCAGCGCCTGTTCCAGGCGTTCGCGGCTGATACCGGTGATTGTGCTCATGCGGGCGGCTCCGTGGGGTGATGCCTGCAGTCTTGCCCCGCCTTCGGCCCTCGACAATCTGCATACAGGGGCGTGATGGCGGCGCATCAGGTTGTCATGGTGGTCGTGCTCAACACGCCAACGCTTGCTGTACCTGCGTTGCAGTTGCCCGACCTTGACTTGCCCCGGGGCCTTCCTTAGCGTGCCGTCTCTGTTTTTGGCTGTGCAGGAACCCCACATGAGCGTCGACGACCGCATCAAACTCGAGCCGGGCTGGAAAGAGGCCCTGCGCGAGGAGTTCGACAAGCCTTACATGCTGCAGCTCAGCGAGTTTCTGCGTAACGAGAAGGCCGCCGGCAAGGTGGTGTTCCCGCCCGGTCCGCTGATCTTCAATGCGCTCAATTCCACGCCGCTGGAGCAGGTCAAGGTGGTGATCATTGGCCAGGACCCGTACCACGGCCCCGGCCAGGCCCATGGCCTGTGCTTCTCGGTGCAGCCGGGGGTGCCGGCGCCGCCGTCGCTGGTGAATATCTTCAAGGAATTGAAACGCGACCTGAACATCGACATTCCCGACCACGGCTACCTGCAGAGCTGGGCGGAGCAGGGCGTGTTGCTGCTCAATACCTCGCTGACCGTGGAGCAGGCCAACGCCGGCTCGCATGCGAAAAAGGGCTGGCAGCCGTTTACCGACAAGGTGATTGAGGTGGTCAGTGCCCGCCCAGGCAACCTGGTGTTTCTGCTCTGGGGCGCACATGCGCAGAGCAAGCAGAACCTGATCGATAGCACGCGCCATCTGGTGCTGAAGTCGGTGCACCCGTCACCGTTGTCGGCCTACCGCGGCTTTCTCGGTAACGGTCATTTCAGTCGCACCAACAAGTACCTGGAGCAGTGCGGCCTTACTCCGATCAACTGGCGACTGCCGGCTCTCCCGGCGCAGCAGGCTTAGTACAGGCCAGGCTGTCGAGGTCGGCGCGCAGGGCCGCCAGGCGTTGTTGCAGGTGCTGGCGCTGAGCACTGTCGGCGGCATTCAGCAGGTGGCTGAACAGTTCGGCGAGAGCCCGTTGCGAGCGCTCGAACTGCTCGCGGTAGGCCGGCGTCCAGTGCTGTGCTCGTTCTTGCAGCAGGCTTTGCAGGCGCGCATCGAAGTCGGTGCCGCGACGGCTCGCCAGGGCGGCGCGCAGTTTGCCCTGCCAGTGGGCGCGGTTGTCCAGCCACAGCCGGTTCTGCTCGCCGAGCTGACTGGCCCAGGCTGCCACATAGTTCAGCTGCTCGTCGTTCAGCCCGCCAAACCAGGGCTGCAGGCGTTCCTCCATACGCTCGCGGCGGCGGGCGATCTGCTCCTCGGTGGACGGCTGCAGGTACTCGGCGCGCAGCTCGGCATCCTCCTTGGCCATGGCCGCTTCGAACTCCTGCACCTGCAGGGGATTGAGCCCGCGCAGCAGTTCGGTGCCGGTGGGGGTGATCTCCACGGCGATGGCGTCCAGCGCCTGGCGGAATTCGCCGAACTGCGCCTGCAGTTGCTGAGGATCGAGTTGTGGCTGGCCTGCCAGTGCTTCGCTGCGTTGCAGCCAGGCCGAGTAGGCCGGCAGCTGGGTGCTGCAGTGCCAGTCCAGATGCTCGCGCAGGCGCGGCTTGAGCCAGTCTTTCTGCGCGCTGTTGAGCTGCAGGTAGTCGTCCAATGACCAGCTGATCAGCCAGTCGAGGTTGCGGTAGGCCAGGTCGATGCGGCTGCAGGCACCCAGCAGCAAGGTGGCGCAGAGCAGGGGCAAGGTGAAGTGGCGCAGGCGCATGGGCGTGGCTCGCACGAAGGCTGTGAACAGAGGATAGAGCAGACAGGCGGAGCTGAGTTCCCGAATGGCATCGTGTGACGAGGGGCGGTGCCCGGACTCGCAGCGCACGACGTCCCTTTATCCATAGGCAAAAAAGAGCCCGCGCAGAGTGCAATGCTGTTCGGTTAAGTAAACCCAGCGGTTTTGCAATGGAATAATGACTTTCTGGCAACACGGATAGTCCCTTCTCCCACTTGTGGGAGAGGGGAGCAATGCGCTTTCAACAGCGTTGCCAGAGCCGGAATAACGGTTCGGCGAGGAACATCACCAGAAACAGGCGCAGCACCTGCAGCGCGGTGACCAGCGCCACCGAGAGCTGCAGGGCTTCGGCAGTCAGGCACAGTTCGGTGATGCCGCCAGGCATCATGCCGAGCATCAGCGCGTTCTGACTTTCCCCGACCAGCCAGCCCAGGCCCTGGCCGAGTAGAGCGGCGGCAAGCATGGTGAGCAGGCTGAACAGCAGAACACGGGCGAGAAAGGGCGGTGCGCTGCGAAAGAATGTGCGGTCAAAGTGACAGCCCAGGGCGCAGCCGATCAGCCATTGGCCGGCCTGACCGAGGCCAGTGGGCAAGCCCAGGTGCAGGTCGAAGCTGACGCTGGCCACGGCGCAGACGGTGAGCGGGCCAAGCATCCACGGGTTGGGTTGTTTGAGTCTGCTCCATAGCCAGGCCAGCAGTGCGCCGCCGGGCAGCAGCACGGCCAGCCACGGCCAACTCACTGGTGTCGGTACAGGTGGCGCAATGGGCGGCAGGCTCCAGGTGAAGATCGCCGGAATCAACAGCACCACCAGCAGCAGGCGTAGGCTGTGGGCGGCGGCGACCTTGGCGGTTTCGGCGTTATGCCGGCGGGCCAGGTTGACCATCTCGCTGGCGCCGCCGGGCATGCTGGCAAAAAATGCGCTGGCACGGTCGAGACCGGCTCGGCGCAGAATGACGATGCCGATCAGGCTCAGCAGCAGGGTGGTCAGGGCGCCGAGCAGCACCACGCCGAAATGACTGAGCAACTGAGCGAAGACATCGCTGGTGAAATGCAGGCCGATGGCACTGGAGACCAGCCACTGGCCGGTCTTGCGCCCGCCGGGCAACTCATTGATCAGCCAGCCGCTGCAGCGGGCGGCGATGACCGCCAGCAGCGAGCCGATGATCCACGGCAACGGCCAGCCGATCAGGCTGGCCAAGGCGCCGCCGGCCAGGCCCACCAGCGGGGTGGCCCACCAGCCGTGCCAGCCGGTGAGCACGTAGGGCTTAGGCATTGGCCAGCTGCGCCGCGCGGCGCGAACGCCACCAGCGAATGCCCGGCAGGCCGAGCATCAGCGCGGTGAGTGCCCACAGGCACAGGCTGATCGGGCTGCTCCAGAGGATGCTCAGCTCGCCGGCAGAGATCGACAGGGCGCGGCGCAGGTTGTCTTCCATCAATTCTCCGAGAACAAAGCCGAGGATCAGCGCCGACAGCGGGAAGTCCAGTTTGCGCAGGATATAGCCAAACACGCCGAGGCCGACCATCAGCATCAGGTCGAAGGTGGTGCTGTGCACCGCGTAGACACCCACCATGCTGATCACGGTGATCGCCGGCACCAAAATCCAGTTGGGTACGCTGAGCATGCGCGAGAACAGGCCGACCAGCGGAATGTTCATCACCAGCAGAATCACGTTGCCAATAAACAGCGAGGCGATCAGGCCCCAGACCACGTCCGGTTGCTGTTCGAACAGCAGTGGGCCGGGGGTGATGTTGTAAAGCGTCAGCGCGCCGATCATCACCGCGGTGGTGCCGGAGCCTGGTACGCCGAGGGTCAGCATGGGGATCAGCGAGCCGCAGGCGGAGGCGTTGTTGGCCGCTTCCGGCGCCGCCAGGCCGCGCAGGTCGCCGTCGCCGAACTTGCCGTTGCTGCCGGCCATGCGCTTTTCCGTCATGTAGGTCATGGCGCTGGCGATGGTCGCGCCGGCACCCGGCAGTACACCGATGACGAAGCCGGCCAGGGAGCTGCGCACCATGGTCCAGAAGGTGAAGCAGAGCTCCTTGAAGTTGAACAGCAGACGGCCGCTGGCCTTCACCGCTTTCTGGCCGTTGTGGGTTTTTTCCAGCATCAGCAGCACTTCACTGACGCTGAAGAAACCGATCACCACGATGACGAACTGGATGCCGTCCGACAGGCTGACGCTGCCGAAGGTAAAGCGATACACCCCGGTGGTCGAGTCCACGCCAACGGTGGCCAGGGCCAGGCCGATCAGGGCGGCCATCAGGGTTTTAACCGGTTTGTCGCCGACCATGCCACCGAGGCAGGCGATGGCGAAGATCATCAGCACGAAGTATTCGGCCGGGCCAAAGGCTACCGCCCATTTCGCTAGCAGCGGGGCGAACAGCACCACGCCGCAGGTGGCGATCATGCTGCCGACAAACGAGCTGACGGCCGACAGCGACAGGGCGATACCGGCCTTGCCCTGGCGGGCCAGCGGGTAGCCGTCGAGGGTGGTCATGACGGCGGCGGCATCACCGGGTACGTTGAGCAGAATCGCCGAGATACGCCCGCCGTATTCGCAGCCCAGGTACACGGCGGCCAGCAGGATCAGCGCGGTTTCCGGCGGCAGGCCGAGGGCGAAGGCCAGCGGCAGCAGCAGGGCCACGCCGTTGATCGGGCCCAGGCCCGGCAGCAGGCCGACGATGGTGCCGACAAAGGCACCGAACAGCGCCACCAGCAGGTTGGTCGGGCGGGTGGCGACATCAAAGCCTTGCATCAAGAAATTCAGGGTTTCCATTTCAGCTCTCCACAAAGGCTTCGAACAGGCCGAGGGGCAGCGGCACATCCAGCAGGTAATCGAACAGCACATACAGCAGCACGCCCATCAACACGGCGCTGATGGCGCAGGGCAGCAAGCGACCGGTGAACAACAGGCCAAGGGCGAAGGCGGCCAGGGCGGTGCTGATGACGAAGCCGAGGGTTTCGAACAGCAATGCATAGGCCAGCAGCGTCAGCACGCACAGCGTGGCGCGCAGGGCGGCACGGGTATTCAGTGTCTGCTCCAGCAGGCCGGGCTTGAGCAGCAGCCACAGGCTGCCGGCGGCCATCAGGCTGAGCAGCAGCAGCGGGTAGGCGCGTGGCCCCACCGGGTCATAGGCAAAGGGTGCCTGGAAGCCCCAGGCGATGACGGCGAGCACGGCGCAAAACAGCAGCCAGCTCGCGGCGAACAGGCGAACGTACATGGAGAATTACCTCAGGGGTTATGAGGGCATGCCAGGCCGACTTTTTGTAGGAGCCAGGGGGACGCCCAGTTCTTGCTGGAGAGCGCAGGCGGCGGATCGCCAGCAAGCTGGCTCCTACAGGGGCAAAGCAACGGAGGATGGGTTGCGTGCATGCGCGGCCAACCTATGCGGCCCGACCCATCCTACGAATGGCGGCGTGGCCGCTTATTGCACCAGGCCGAACTCGCCGGCCAGCGCCTTGTATTCCTCAACTTGCTTGAAGACCAAGGCTTGCAGCTCGTCGCCGGTCACCGACAGTGGTAGCAGGTCGCGCTGTTCGCGCAGGGCGGCGAAGTCCTCGCGGGCGAGCAGGCTGTCGAACTGCTGTTTCCACCAGTTGTACTGCTCGTCGGTCACCTCCGGGCCCATGTAGAAACCGCGGATCACCGGCCAGACGATGTCGTAGCCCTGTTCCTTGGCAGTGGGGAGGTCAGCCAGTTTGCCCGGCAGACGTTCTTCGGAGAGCACGGCGAGGATGCGCACCTTCTTCGCCGCCAGCTGCGGGGTGACTTCGCCCAGGCCGCTGGAGGTGACCTGGACATGGCCGCCGAGCATGGCGGTGAGGGTTTCGCCGCCGCCTTCAAAGGCCACGTAACGCAGGTTTTTCGGGTCGATGCCGGCCAGGCGAGCGATCAGCGCGGTCTGCATCCAGTCCTGACCGCCGATGGTGGCGCCAGCGCCGAAGACGATGCTGGTCGGGTCTTTTTTCAGCGCTTGCACCAGATCGTCCAGGCTCTGATAGGGCGAGTCGGCACGCACGGTGATGGCGCCGTAGTCGGTGCCCACCGCAGCCAGCCAGCGCACGCCGGTTTCGTCGTAACGGCCGAACTTGCCTTGCGCCAGGTTGAGCAAGGAACCGCTGGAGAACGCGGTGATGGTGCCCGGATCATCGGCACGCTGGGCGATCACGGCGTTGTAGGCCACCGCGCCGACGCCGCCGGGCATGTAGGTGACGCGCATCGGTGCTTTCAGCAGGCCGGCATCCTTGAGGCCGCTTTGCGCCAGTTTGCAGGTCAGGTCGAAGCCGCCGCCGGGCTTGGCTGGGGCGATGCATTCCGGGCGCTTGGGTTCGGCGGCCAGTAGTTGGCCGGCGAAGGCCAGGCAGGCGGTGGCCAGGGCGATGCGGGTGAAGGCAGTTTTCATGGCGTATTCCTCTGAGCTCTTATTGTTTACCAGATCGGCAGCGTGTAGCCGACGATGATGCGGTTCTCGTCCGCATCGCGGGCGAAGTCGGAATGGAAGCTGGCGTTGCGCAGGCGTACGTAAACGTCTTTCAGCGGGCCGTTCTGCACCACGTACTTGACCTCGACGTTGCGTTCCCACTCGCCGCCGCTGTCGTCCGTGCCGGCAACCTGTGCGTCGCTGCCTTTGATATAGCGGGTCATGAAGCTCAGGCCGGGTACGCCGAGCTTGCCGAAGTCGTAGTCATAACGGGCTTGCCAGGAGCGTTCGTCGGCGTTGGCGAAATCGTTGATCTGCACGAAGTTGACCAGGAACGGATCACTGCCATCGATATAGGCGTAACCGGTGTCGCCGCTCATGTCCTGCACGCCCAGGCCCAGTTTGTGGCCGTTGATACCGTAGGTGAGCATGGCGTTGAAGGCGCGGTTGTCGATCTTGCCGGCATGCGCCGCGCCGCTGTCGTCGCTCAGCATCAGGCGTACGTCGGCGCTCAGGCTGCCACTGCCGAGCGCTTGGCTGGCGAGCAGGCCGAAGAAGTGCTGGCGGTAGATATCGTCGAGGTCGGCGAAGTAGTAGCGGCCAGTGAGTTGTTTGTTGAAGCTGTAATCCAGGCCCATCAGGTCCAGATGGTCAGCAGTGATTCCAGAGGCGAAGCGCTTGTTCTTGCTGTTGAGGATCAGCTCTTCGGAGTTGGTCGAGGCACGATCGATCACCTTGTCCAGGCGCCCGCCGGTGAAGCTCAGGCCGTCCAGCTCGCTGGATGTCAGCAGGCCGCCTTCGAATACTTGCGGCAGCAGGCGGCTGTCGCTGGCCTTGACCACCGGCAGTTCGGGGATGTGCGAGCCATAGCGCAGTTCAGTCGCGGAAACTTTGACCTTGGCGGTCATGCCGACACGGCCGAACTGATCCGGGGTGCCGCCGTCGTCCTGCACCGGCAGCAGGTCGGTGCCGGTGCGGCCGCCGCCGGAGTCCAGCTTGACCCCAAGCAGGCCCAGGGCGTCGAGGCCGAAACCGACGGTGCCTTCGGTATAGCCGGACTGCATGTCGAGCCAGAAGCCCTGGCCCCATTCTTCACGTTTGTTCTGCGCGGGGCTTTGCCCTTCACGGAAATCGCGATTGAGGTAGATGTTGGTGGTGGTCAGTTTGGCGCTGCTGTCTTCGACGAATGCGGCATGCGTCGTAGGCGCCAGGGTGCAGGCGAGGATGGCAAGGCTGAGGCGGCGCACAGGCGGCAGGGCCTGACGTGAGGCAATAAGCATCGGTGGTCTCCATTGTTATTTTTGTCACCCCGCAGCAACCACGCCGACGGAGTTTTACGGGTGGTTCTAGCCACCCTGCAGCGGATGCTAGGTGGGCAAGCTTTCGCCAGGCTTTCAGCGTGAAAGAAACCCGTGCAGCGCTGCGCCGGGTGATGGCTGCCGTTACACTCGGCGCACAAGAACAATTCGAAGGAGTGCCTTTGCCGTGCGAATCCTGCTGGTTGAAGACCACCTGCCCCTGGCCGAAAGCGTGGCCCAGGCCCTGCGTGGCACCGGCCTGACCGTGGATGTATTGCACGATGGGGTGGCCGCCGAACATGCCCTGGCCAGCGAGGACTATGCCTTGGCCGTGCTCGATGTCGGCCTGCCGCGCCTCGATGGTTTCGCGGTGCTGGCACGCCTGCGTGGGCGTGGCAAGACCCTGCCGGTGCTGATGCTGACCGCCCGTGGCGAGGTCAAAGATCGTGTGCATGGCCTCAACCTGGGCGCTGACGATTACCTGGCCAAACCCTTCGAACTGTCTGAGCTGGAGGCGCGGGTCAAGGCACTGCTGCGCCGCAGTGTGCTCGGCGGCGAGGCGCAGCAACGTTGCGGGGCGCTGGTGTATGACCTGGGCACGCGGCGCTTCAGTCTGCACGAGCAATTGCTCAACCTGACTTCCCGCGAGCAGGCGGTGCTGGAGGCGCTGATCGCCAGGCCGGGGCGGGTGATGAGCAAGGAGCAGCTGGCTGACCAGGTGTTCGGCCTGGATGAGGAGGCCAGCAGCGATGCCATCGAGATCTACGTGCACCGCCTGCGCAAGAAGCTGGAAGGCGACAGCGTGCGCATCGTTACCTTCCGTGGTCTGGGCTATCTGCTGGAGGCCGTGAGTGCTTGAGGTCGGCGTTGGCAGCCTGCGCGGGCGCCTGCTGCGGCGCCTGGCGCTGTTTCTCGCCGTGCCGTTACTGATTGGCAGCCTGAGCGCTTACTGGAACGGCCGCGCGGCGGCGGACGCCGCCTACGACCGCACCTTGCTGGCCTCGGCGCGAGCCATCGCCGACGGGCTATACGCCGAAGACGGCAGCCTGCGTGCCGATGTGCCCTATGTGGCGCTAGATGTGTTCGCCTACGACAGCCAGGGGCGCATCTTCTATCAGGTCAGCGATCTCGAAGGCCGCCTGGTCTCCGGTTACGAGGCGCTGCCGGCACCGCCACCGGGTACGCCACGTACGGACGACTATCCGGCCCTGGCGCGTTTCTATGACGGCGAGTTCCAGGGCGTCGGCGTGCGCCTGGTCAGCCTGCTGCAGCCGGTCAGCGAGCCGGAGATGAACGGCATGGCAGAAATTCGTGTGGCGGAAACCCAGGGCGCGCGTGAGCGCATGGCCCGTGACCTGCTGCTCGATACCCTGTGGCGTTTGGGGCTATTGGCCGTGGTTAGCCTGGCCCTGGTGTGGCTGGCGGTGAGTGTGGCGTTGCGCCCGCTGGAGCGGTTGCGCGCGGCGGTGGAGGAGCGCCAGCCGGATGACCTGCGGCCGCTGCCGCTGGTCGAAGTGCAGGATGAGCTGCGCCCGCTGGTAGCCGCGCTCAATCACTTCACCGAACGTCTGCGCCAGCAGTTCGAACGCCAGGCGCAGTTCATCGCCGATGCTTCCCATGAGTTGCGCACGCCCCTGGCGGCACTCAAGGCGCGAATCGAGCTGGGGTTGCGCGAGCGTGAGCCGGTGCTCTGGTACAGCACCCTGGAAAAGGCGGCGCAGAGTACCGATCGCCTCACTCACCTGGCCAATCAGCTGCTCTCGCTGGCCCGTATCGAACGTGGCGCACGGGCGATTGCCGAGGGCGGTGCGGAGCGGGTCGAGCTGGGTCAGCTGGTGCGCGAACTGGGCATGGCCCTGGCGCCCCTGGCCCATCAGCGTGGCATCGCTCTGGCGCTGGAAGCTGAAGAAGGCGTGTTCATTCAGGGCGAGCCGACCCTGCTCAACGAGCTGGTCTACAACCTGGTGGACAATGCGCTGGCGCATACCCCACAAGGTGGCACTGTGGTGCTGCGCGTGCTGGCGCCGGCATTGCTGGAGGTCGAGGACGATGGGCCGGGCATTCCAGCGCAGGAGCGCGAGAAGGTCTTCGAACGCTTCTATCGGCGCAATCCACAGGTCGGCGGGGCGGGTTTGGGTTTGGCGATTGTCGGCGAGATCTGCCGTGCCCATCTGGCGCAGATCACTCTGGATGAGGGGCGCAGTGGCGGCTTGCGCGTTAGGGTGAGTTTCCCGCTGCCGCCGCTCTGATCAGTAGCTCAGGCTCAGCGGTTGCTGGATTTCCAGCAGGTACTGGGAGACTTTGCCACTCTCGCGCAGCTGCTGCAGGCCCTGGTTGAAGCGCTGCAGCATGGCTTCGTTGCCCGGTACCTGGCGTGACAGCAACAGGTGCAGGCTGTCACTGCGCAGCGGCAGCGGATGGAAGCTCAATTGACGCCGCTCGGCGGCGCTGAAGTGGCTGTGCAACAGGTCGAAGGCCACCACCTTGTCCATCGGGAATACATCGAGGCGCCCGGCGAGCACCATGCGCAGGCCTTGTTCTTCGTTGCTCAAGCGTTTGACCTGCAGCTGACCGATTTTTTCTGCCTGCTGGAAGGCCTGGCCGTAGTCGTAGTCGATGGCGCCGCCGACCCGCTTGCCCTGCAGGTCGCTGACCTGCTGCCAGTCGAAGGGCTGATCCTTGCGGTGGAACAGGAAATAACTGCTGTCTACCACCGGGGCGCTGATGAAGAAAGCCTGCTCGCGCTCCGGGCTGCGCAGCCACACGGCTGCACCGTCGCTCTTGCCCTGTTCGGCACTGCGCAGGGCGCGGGCCCAGGGATAGAACTCCCACTGCACCTGAACGCCTTGAAGGGCGAAGGCTTCCTCGACAATGCGCGAAGCCACGCCATGGTGCGGTAGGTTCTGGCCCAGGTAAGGGCTCCATTCGCCATTGGTCAGGCGGATGCTTTCGGCCTGCAGGTGGCCGCCAAATATCAGGGTGAGCAGCAGTAGCAACAGACGCATCGGGCACCTCCTTCGCCAGGGTTGAGCGAGAAAAGATCACTCCGTTCGATCTTTTCTGCGGCAAGCCGCCACCCTGCCGCCGATGGCGGCAGGGCGTACACATAGCTTAGAAGGAGTTGGGAAATACGTCTTGCAGGGTGTTACTGCAGCATGCTGGTGGCAGCTTCCATGGCTGCGGAGAGGTCTTCGTCGGCCTGCATGTCAACGCTCGGGTCGAGGCCGAGTTTGGCGAAGGCAGGGATCTTGCTCCAGTCCAGCTGGGTGTAGGGGTGCTCGCTGCCCAGATAGCTCTGCAGGGTGGCGACCTGGACGATGTCGACGTAGTCGACCTTCGGCGAGTTGCGGGTGAAGTCCAGGTGCTGGCCCGGAACCATGGCGATTGGCTCGGGGAATTCCCAGGCGCGCAGGATCTTGTCGCCGATGATCGGGTGGATCTTCTCGATCACGTGGTTGAGGCTGATGGAGTCGGCCAGCAGCTCGTTATGTTCTTCGGCGTAGGTGAGGATCGGCAGGATGCCGATCTGGTGCACCAGGCCGGCGAGGGTGGCCTGGTCGGGCAGCAGGCGGGTGTAGTGCTTGCACAGAACGTGGCAGATGCCGGCGATTTCGGTGCTCTTGTTCCACACTTCGCGCATCTTGCGGTCGACTACGTCGGAAGTGGCCTGGAACATCTGCTCCATGGCCAGGCCGGTGGCCAGGTTGCAGGTGTAGTTGATGCCGAGGCGGCCGACGGCCATCTGCAGGTCGGTGATTTCCTTGCTGGTGCGCAGCAGCGGACTGTTCACCACCTTGATGATGCGCGCGGTGAGGGCGGCGTCGTTGCCGATCACCTTGCTCAGGGCCGGGATGCTGATATTCGGGTCTTCGGCTGCCTCGCGAACGCGCAGGGCCACTTCGGGCAAGGTCGGCAGTACCAGTTCATCGTTCTCGATGGCCTGAATCAGTTCCTGTTGGACTTTATCGGCAAGCTTGCTCATCTCGGCTCTCGGATCACTCGACCGCCTCAGTGTAGTGCGGCGTCGCTTGTTGGTCAGGGTTATGCCGGGTTGTAACCTGTTTGCCCCGGCGTTTGCATCAGTTTTCTCTTCAGCGCTGGATTTCGCGATCCGCATCAAGCGCGTAGGGCAGTGGCAGCGCGCTAAGTAATGAGCCGTCCAGGCTACCGAGGTGAATGCGACCATCGTTGGCGGCATCCTCCTGCAGCACGGCCAGCACTTCGCTGCCGGATTCTGCCTGTGCGGCCAGGACGATTTCACCGACGCTGGAACCGTGCACCGGCGAGAACAGCTCGGTACCTACGGCGGGCGGTGCAGCGTCCAGTTTTAGGCGATAGAGACGGCGCTTGAGCTTGCCGAGGTATTGCATGCGCGCGACGATTTCCTGGCCGGTGTAGCAGCCTTTCTTGAAACTTACACCGCCCAGAGCCTGCAGGTTGATCATCTGCGGAATCAGTTGTTCGCGGGTAGCGCCGAAGACCTGGCCGATACCGGCGCGGACTTGCCCCAGCAGCCAGTCATTCAGCGGCGCCTCGCGCAGTTGCGCTGCCAGGCGAGCGTGCAGGGTTTCGGCTGCGTCAGCCGGTCCCCAGAGTTCGGCGCGGCCATCGGCGAGGCGCAGGGCCAGCAGGTCATTGTGGTGCACCAGCGTGTCTGCGGTCTGTGGCAGGTCCAGGCCAAGGCTGACCAGGGCACCGTCGCCACCGCTGAGGCCGAAGCGAACCCAGGCGCCGGTTTCATCGCTGAGGGTCGATTTGGAAAACACTGCGTACTTTTTCAGCTCGGCGAGTTGCGCTTCGAGCAGCTCAGCGGCCATGGCCAGCAGGTAGCCGTCGCCTTCGGGCAGGATGCGGAAGCTCGACAGCATGCGGCCCTTGGGCGTACAGCGCGCCCCCAGGCTGGTGGTCTGGGCGTTGAGGTAGTTCAGGTTGCAGGTGACCTGGCCCTGAAGAAATTTGCTGGCATCTGCGCCGCGCACGGCGAGCAGGGCTTCATGGGTCAGGGTGCAGAAGAAAGCTGAGTCGGCCATTGGCTGTCGCAGTAAGGAAAGTCCGGGGCGTCATCATAGAGCTCGCCCGTCTGCTTGTCAGCGGGTGCCGAGTGGGTCGCCGCTCGCTATACTGCGCGCCTTCCCACAGGAGCCGATGTATGGCCGATTCTACTGAACTGAACCGACTCTTCTGGCACAGCCGTCGCGGCATGCTGGAGCTGGATGTATTGCTGGTGCCCTTCGTCAGGGAGGTGTACGCGACTCTGGATGCCGAGGATCAGGCGCGCTACCGCAAGCTGCTGGAGTGCGAGGATCAGGACATGTTCGGCTGGTTCATGCAGCGCAGCGAACCGGAAGACGCCGATCTGCAGCGCATGGTTCGCATGATCCTGGATCGTGTCCAGCCCAAGTAACGGCTTTGAATGCCACTGGCAGGCCTCGCGCCTGCTGCTGGCGGCCTATGTGCTGGCGCAATGCTTGGCATGGGTGACGCTGTTGCTGCTCGATGTGCCGGTCTGGCTTTTCTGCTTCGCAGCCCTGGTTTGCCTGGCACATGCTGCCTGGGTGTTGCCCCAGCAGGTGTTGCTAGGCCATGCGCAGGCCTTTACCGGCTTGCGCCGCGATGAGGATGGCTGGCAACTCTGGAGCAGGGCTGTGGGCTGGCAGGCGGTGCAGCTGCGCCCGGATAGCCTGGCGCTGCCGCTGGTGGTAATTCTGCGTTTTCGTCTGGCCGGTGAACGGCGGGTGCGCAGTGTATGTATTCCGCGCGACGGGCTGGCCCATGAAATGCACCGGCGCTTGCGTGTGCGCTTGACGTTCAGTCGACGAAGGTGGGCGGCGCCAGAATAGTGTCGTGCGCTTCCGGTAACTGTTGTGGGTAGTCGAGGGTGTAATGCAGACCGCGGCTTTCGTGGCGTTGCATGGCTGATTCGATCATCAGCTCGGCAACCTGGGCCAGATTGCGCAGTTCGATCAGGTCGCGGCTGACTTTATAGTTGCTGTAGAACTCGTCGATCTCGTCGAGCAATAGGCGCACGCGATGCTGGGCACGTTGCAGGCGCTTGTTGGTGCGCACGATGCCAACGTAGTCCCACATGAAGCGCCGCAGTTCATCCCAGTTGTGCGCAATGATCACGTCTTCGTCGGAGTCGGTCACCTGGCTGGCGTCCCAGGTCGGCAACTGGCCTGGCATGTTGACGCTATCCAGTTGCGCGACGATATCGGCAGCGGCCGCGCGGGCGTAGACGAAACACTCCAGCAGCGAATTGCTGGCCAGGCGGTTGGCGCCATGCAGGCCGGTAAAGCTGGTTTCGCCAATCGCGTAGAGGCCTGGCACATCGGTATGGCCACTGCTGTCGATTACCACGCCGCCGCAGGTGTAATGGGCTGCCGGTACCACCGGGATTGCTTGGTGCGTGATGTCGATGCCGAACTGCAGGCAGCGTTCGTAGACCGTGGGGAAGTGCGTTTTGATGAATTCCGCCGGTTTGTGGCTGATATCCAGGTAGACGCAGTCAATCCCCAAGCGCTTCATTTCATGGTCAATGGCGCGGGCGACGATATCACGCGGGGCCAGCTCTTCCCGAGCATCGAAACGCGCCATGAAGCGCTCACCGTTGGGTAGTTTGAGCTGGGCGCCTTCACCGCGCAGGGCTTCGGTGATCAGGAAGTTCTTGGCCTGTGGGTGATACAGGCAGGTTGGGTGAAACTGGTTGAACTCCAGGTTGCCGACTCTGCAGCCTGCGCGCCAGGCCATGGCAATCCCATCACCACAAGCGCCGTCGGCATTGCTGGTATATAGGTAAACCTTGGCTGCACCGCCAGTGGCGAGGATGACGAAGCGGGCGTGGAAGGTGTCGACCTCTCCGGTATGACGGTTCAGTACGTAGGCGCCGAGGCAGCGCTGGCCGGCATGACCGAGTTTGCGCTCGGTAATCAGGTCGACTGCCACGCGCTGTTCCAGCAGTTCGATATTGCTGCGCAGGCGGGCCTGTTGCAGCAGGGTGTTGAAAATGGCGGCGCCGGTGGCGTCGGCGGCATGGATGATGCGCCGGTGGCTATGACCGCCTTCACGGGTCAGGTGGAACTCGAAGCCTCCATCCTCGCGTTCGTGCTCATCGCCACGGGTGAACGGCACGCCTTGCTCGATCAGCCACTGGATGGCTTCGCGGCTGTGCTCGACGGTAAAGCGCACGGCGTCTTCACGACACAGGCCGCCACCGGCATTGAGGGTGTCGGCAACGTGGGATTCGACCGTGTCGGTGTCGTCCAGCACAGCAGCGACACCGCCTTGAGCCCAGTAGGTGGAACCGTTGGCCAGGTCGCCTTTGCTCAGCACGGAGACGCGCAAGTGCTGCGGCAGGGTCAGGGCCAGGGTCAGGCCGGCTGCGCCGCTGCCGATGATGAGGACGTCGTGCTGGTGGTGTTGGCTCATCTACTGCTGATTCCGCGAAAGGGCGTCGCCTAGTATATAGAGGGGGTGCCCGGCACAATAGCGCGCTTATGACAGACTAAAGAGGTTGGGAACTTTCTTAGTCATTCGAGTTCCATAGCTTGTCACCCGCAGTTCAAGGTGCCGATCGACCAGAGCGACTCAGTCGATCAGGTAGAAAATTTTCAGCAGCAGGGTTTATGGCCCTGTTGCGTTGTTTCGTGCAGATACTTTGCGTGCTGCAGGAAGCTGGTTTGGAGGGAGAACTTTTGCGCAGCGTCCGAGTCTATCTTGGCAGAGCGACTTGCTGGCAGACGCAGAACTCCTCCGAACTTCAAGAGGAGTATTCATGCTAACCCAGGAAGACGATCAGCAGCTGGTCGAGCGGGTGCAGCGCGGCGACAAGCGGGCTTTCGATCTGCTGGTGCTCAAGTACCAGCACAAGATTCTCGGTTTGGTCGTGCGCTTTGTGCACGACAGCCATGAAGCCCAGGATGTCGCGCAGGAGGCCTTTATCAAGGCTTATCGCGCGCTGGCCAATTTTCGTGGTGACAGTGCGTTTTATACCTGGCTGTACCGGATTGCCATCAATACGGCAAAGAACTACCTGGTCTCGCGTGGCCGTCGGCCGCCGGATAGCGATGTCAGCGCCGAGGATGCCGAGTTTTATGATGGCGATCACGCGCTCAAGGATAACGAGTCGCCGGAACGCTTGCTGCTGCGGGATGAAATCGAAGCCACCGTGCATCGAGCCATCCAGCTACTTCCCGAGGATTTGCGCACGGCCCTGACTTTGCGCGAGTTCGAAGGTTTGAGTTACGAGGATATTGCCAATGTTATGCAATGTCCGGTCGGTACCGTTCGCTCGCGGATTTTCCGGGCGCGCGAGGCCATTGATAAAGCCCTGCAACCTTTGTTGCAGGAAGCCTGAGACAGCGGCGACAGCCAAGAGAGGAACCGCCATGAGTCGTGAAGCCCTGCAGGAATCGCTGTCCGCGGTAATGGATAACGAAGCGGACGAACTGGAGCTGCGTCGAGTGCTGGCAGCCAGCGAGGAGCCTGAGCTGCGTGCCACCTGGTCGCGTTATCAGATTGCGCGCGCGGTCATGCACAAAGAGTTGCTGGAACCGCGTCTGGATATTGCTGCTGCTGTTTCTGCTGCTCTGGCTGATGAAACCTTGCCTGCGCAAGCGACGGGTAGTCGTTGGCGTGGCTTGGGGCGCCTGGCGGTTGCCGCATCGGTCACCGTTGCGGTGCTGGCAGGTGTGCGTTTCTATAATCAGGATGAACTCAGTGGCACCCAGCTTGCGCAGCAGGCTAGCCAGCCAAGCCTGGTCATGCCGCAAGTGCAAGGCCCGGCAGTGCTGGCTGGTTACTCCACGGGCACTGAGCCAATGCCGCAAGGGCCACAGCTGAGCGTGCAGCAACCGGCTTCCGGTTGGCATGAACAGCGTCTGCCTGCTTATCTGCGTCAGCATGCACAGCAGGCTGCCGCCAGTGGAGCCGACTCGGCGCTGCCCTATGCGCGTGCCGCCAGCCTGGAAAATCGCTGAGGAGGATCATGCGCGCCTTTTCTCTCGTCGCATTGCTCGGTAGCTGTCTGGCCTTTTCTGTTCATGCTGCCGATGCTCAGGATTGGCTGAGTCGCTTGGCCAAGTCCGAGGGACAGAGCTTTCATGGTTCATTTGTCTATGAGCGTAATGGCAGCTTCTCCACCCATGGAATCTGGCATCAGGTAGATGCTGATGGTCGGGTACGTGAGCGCCTGCTGCAGCTGGATGGTCCGGCGCAGGAAGTGGTGCGTGTCGACGGCCGTCCACAGTGTGTCAGTGGCGGTCTGGCGGATCAGTTGAGTAGTGGGCGCTGGTCTTCTCATGCGTTGGTGCCTGAGCGCCTCGCCGAGCGTTACGAGCTGCGTATTGTTGGTCGCTCTCGGGTAGCTGGGCGCGAGGCTGTGGTCCTGGCACTGATGCCTCGCGATCAATATCGCTATGCCCTTGAGCTGCATTTGGATGAAGAAAGTGCTCTGCCGTTGAAGTCGCTATTGGTCGGTGAGAAAGGGCAGTTGCTGGAACGCTTTCAGTTCGTCGATCTGGATACTGCTACATCCTTGTCGGATGGACAGTTGCAGCCTGGGGCGGCGTGTAAAGCTCTGGACTTGAATGTGGTGACGGAGTCGGCGATCCCTGCCTGGCGGGCCGGCTGGTTGCCGCCCGGTTTTCAGTTGCAGCAGGCCATGCTGCGTCGTAGCCCGGCGTCTGCGGAACAAGTGGCGTATTTGACCTTTGGTGACGGTTTGGCCGCCTTCTCGGTGTTTCTCGAGCCGTTGCGTGGAGCCAAGGTCGAAGATGTGCGCAGTCAGCTTGGTCCTACGGTTGTGGTGTCGCGCCGCATGACTACGATCGATGGCGACGTGATGGTCACCGTCGTCGGTGAGATTCCTCCGGGGACTGCCGAGCGTGTGGCGTTGTCCATGCAGGCGGTACAGCCGGCCTCTGAAGGGGCTGTAGTGCAATGATCGAGGAACAGGGGCGGGTGGTTGCCCTGGAAGAGGGAGCCGTCTGGGTCGAGACCTTGCGTAAAAGTACTTGCTCCAGTTGCTCGGCTAATGCCGGTTGTGGGCAGGGGCTGATGGATAAACTGGGTGTCGGCGGTGCTCGTGGTTTAGTCCGTGCGCTTTCTGATCTGCAGTTGCGGGTTGGCGATTCCGTGGTGATTGGGGTGAGTGAAGATCTGCTGGTGCGGGGTGCGCTGCTGGTTTATCTGCTACCGCTCCTGTGCCTGTTCGCCGTCGCGCTCTTGGCTCAATGGGCAGGCCTGCCTGAACCCTTGGTGATAGTGTCTGGTTTATCTGGCCTGGTGTTGGGTTGGCTTGTTGTGCGTTGGCGCAGCCGGCGCGTTGCGGGTGATCCGCAGTTACAACCGATTGTGCTGCGAGCCATGTTGATCGGAACTGTGTAAATCTTTTTTGTAGGATAGGAGCTGTGGTCGATGCTTAGCCTGAAATCCTCTTTACCCGGTTTGTTCGCTGTTTTCTTGTTCGGTCAGGCTGCTTTTGCTCGGGCAGAGTTGCCGGAGTTCACTGGGTTGGTCGAAGAGGCCTCTCCGGCGGTGGTTAATATCAGTACCCGGCAAAATGTGCCGCCGCGAAATGTAGCTATTCAAGGGCAGATTCCAGATCTGGAAGGGCTGCCACCCCAGTTTCGTGAGTTCTTTGAGCGCAACATTCCGCAGATGCCGCGCAATCCGGGTGGACGCCAGCGCGAGGCGCAGTCATTGGGGTCGGGCTTCATCATTTCTGCCGATGGTTATGTTTTAACCAATAACCATGTGGTCGCAGATGCCGACGAGATCATTGTGCGTCTTTCTGATCGCAGTGAGCTGGAGGCCAAGCTGGTCGGTGCCGACCCGCGCACTGATGTGGCTCTGCTTAAGGTCGAGGGTAAGAATCTGCCTACGGTTCGATTGGGCAAGTCGGATGACCTCAAGGTTGGAGCCTGGGTGTTGGCCATCGGTTCACCATTTGGTTTCGACCACTCGGTGACTGCCGGCATCGTCAGTGCCAAGGGACGTAGCCTGCCAAACGAGAACTATGTACCG
The DNA here is from genome assembly GCA_964518735.1 of uncultured Pseudomonas sp. Classification (GTDB taxonomy): domain Bacteria; phylum Pseudomonadota; class Gammaproteobacteria; order Pseudomonadales; family Pseudomonadaceae; genus Aquipseudomonas. The sequence goes on along the minus strand of CAZFKQ010000006.1, from coordinate 114,754 downwards.
TTCATTCAGACCGATGTGGCGATTAATCCGGGTAACTCGGGTGGTCCGTTGTTCAATTTGGATGGCGAAGTGGTAGGCATCAATTCGCAGATTTTTACTCGTTCAGGTGGCTTCATGGGCCTGTCCTTTGCCATTCCAATCGATGTCGCCATGTCTGTGGCTGATCAATTGAAGGCTGATGGCAAAGTCAGCCGCGGCTGGCTGGGTGTGGTGATACAGGAAGTGAACAAGGATCTTGCCGAGTCGTTCGGTCTGGATAAGCCGGCGGGTGCGCTGGTGGCCCAGGTGCTGGAGGCTGGACCGGCGGCCAAGGGCGGCTTGCAGGTAGGCGATGTGATTCTCAGCATGAATGGTCAGCCGATCATCATGTCCGCTGATCTGCCCCATCTGGTTGGCGGTCTCAAACCCGGTAGCAGGATTGAGCTCGAGGTGGTCCGTGAGGGGGAGCGCAAGACTTTGTCGATGGATGTTGGCGCTTTGCCCGAAGAAGGTGAAGAGGTTGCCATTGGTCCTGATGCCGGTGTTGAGCGCAGCAGTAATCGGCTCGGGGTTTCGGTGGTGGAGCTGACTGCCGAGCAGAAGAAGGCTCTGGATCTGCGCGGTGGTGTGGTCATCAAGGAGGTGCTGGACGGTCCGGCCGCTCTGATTGGTCTGCGCCCTGGTGATGTGATTACCCATTTGAACAATCAGGCAATTGACTCTGCCAAAACCTTTACTCAGGTGGCCAAGGATCTGCCAAAAAATCGCTCTGTATCCATGCGTGTTTTGCGCCAGGGGCGAGCCAGTTTCATTACCTTCAAACTGGCTGAATAAGGCGGTTTGAAGGGAAAAAAGGGCAGTTTGTACTGCCCTTTTTTGTGCCTGCCTGCCGTTGCGCGTGCGTGACGCGATAGTCATTGGTCAGGTAGAATGCTCGGCTATTTTCGGCGGGCAGCCTGCCTGCGGCTTTTTCGAGTGTTGATCCGTGAGTGACCTGAGTCATATCCGCAATTTCTCCATCATCGCCCACATCGACCATGGCAAGTCGACCTTGGCCGACCGCTTCATTCAGATGTGCGGTGGCCTCTCCGAGCGTGAAATGGAGGCCCAGGTGCTCGACTCCATGGACCTCGAGCGCGAGCGTGGGATTACCATCAAGGCCCACAGCGTCACGCTGCACTACAAAGCACGCGACGGCAAAACCTACCAGCTGAACTTCATCGATACCCCCGGTCACGTCGACTTCACCTATGAGGTCAGTCGTTCCTTGGCTGCCTGTGAAGGTGCTTTGTTGGTGGTGGATGCCGGTCAGGGTGTTGAGGCGCAGTCGGTTGCCAACTGTTACACCGCCATCGAGCAAGGCTTGGAGGTCATGCCGGTGCTGAACAAGATGGACCTGCCTCAGGCTGATCCGGACAAGGTCAAGGAAGAAATCGAGAAAATCATCGGTATCGACGCCACCGATGCCGTTGCCTGCAGCGCCAAGAGCGGTATGGGTGTTGATGAGGTGCTTGAGCGCCTGGTCGAAACCATCCCGGCACCGACCGGCAATATCGACGACCCGCTGCAAGCGCTGATTATTGACTCCTGGTTCGACAACTATCTGGGCGTTGTTTCCCTGGTCCGTGTACGTCATGGCTGCGTGAAGAAGGGCGACAAGATTCTGGTGAAGTCCACCGGCAAGATCCACCTGGTGGACAGTGTCGGGGTATTTACTCCCAAGCACACCCCTACCGCCGACCTGAAAGCGGGTGAGGTTGGCTTTATCATCGCCAGCATCAAGGACATTCATGGCGCGCCAGTAGGCGACACGCTGACCCTCAGCTCTACCCCTGATGTGGATGTGCTGCCGGGCTTCAAGCGTATTCAGCCTCAGGTGTATGCCGGTCTGTTTCCGGTCAGTTCGGATGATTTCGAAGATTTCCGTGAAGCCCTGCAAAAGCTCACGCTGAACGATTCGTCGCTGCAATACCTGCCGGAAAGTTCGGACGCACTGGGTTTTGGTTTCCGCTGCGGTTTCCTTGGCATGCTGCACATGGAAATCATCCAGGAGCGCCTGGAGCGTGAGTACGACCTAGATCTGATCACTACCGCGCCAACCGTAATCTTCGAGCTGTTGTTGAAGACCGGCGAGACCATCTACGTCGACAACCCGTCCAAGCTGCCCGATCTATCGTCTGTCGAAGATATGCGCGAGCCGATTGTGCGCGCCAATATCCTCGTTCCCCAGGAGCATTTGGGCAACGTCATTACCCTATGCATCGAGAAACGCGGCGTACAGCGCGATATGCTGTTCCTCGGTAGCCAGGTGCAGGTCAGTTACGACTTGCCCATGAACGAAGTTGTGCTCGACTTCTTTGATCGGCTGAAATCAACCAGCCGTGGCTATGCCTCGCTGGACTACCATTTCGATCGCTATCAGTCGGCCAATCTGGTCAAGCTCGATGTACTGATCAACGGTGACAAGGTCGATGCCCTGGCGTTGATCGTGCACCGTGACAATGCGCACTATAAAGGTCGCGCATTGACCGAGAAAATGAAAGAACTGATTCCCCGGCAGATGTTCGATGTGGCCATTCAGGCCGCTATTGGTGGGCAGATCGTGGCGCGGACTACGGTCAAGGCACTGCGCAAGAACGTATTGGCCAAGTGCTACGGCGGTGACGTCAGCCGTAAGAAAAAACTGCTGGAAAAGCAGAAGGCCGGTAAAAAACGAATGAAGCAGGTGGGTAATGTGGAGATTCCACAAGAAGCTTTCCTTGCAGTGCTCAGGTTGGATAGCTAATCACTATGTCGTTCAATTTCCCTCTGATTCTGGTAATTGCCGTTGCGGTTTGCGGCGCCTTGGCCTTGCTCGATTTGCTGTTGCTGGCGCCGCGTCGGCGGGTGGCTATCGAAGCCTATGAGGGGAAGGTTGATGAGCCGGACGAGCAGGTGCTGCAGCGGCTGAATCGTGAGCCGATGCTGGTCGAGTACGGCAAGTCATTTTTTCCGGTGCTGGCTATCGTGCTGGTGCTGCGCTCTTTCCTGCTGGAACCGTTTCAGATTCCATCCGGCTCGATGAAGCCGACACTGGAGATTGGCGATTTCATTCTGGTCAACAAGTTCGCCTATGGCATTCGCCTGCCCGTCCTGGATACCAAGGTCATTGAGGTTGGTGATCCGCAGCGCGGCGATGTGATGGTCTTTCGCTATCCGAGCGAGCCGAACATCAATTACATCAAACGTGTAGTCGGATTGCCCGGCGACCGTGTTAGTTACACTATGGATAAGCGTCTGCTGGTCAATGGTCAGCCAGTTGCTGAGCAGTTTATTGGTGAAGAGCCGGGTAGTTTGGGCAGCGCTGCGCTATACATGGAAAAGCTAGGTGAGGTTGAGCACCAGATTCGCAAGGAGCTGCGGCGTAACCTGCGTGTTCCTGGTGATGAGTGGGTAGTGCCGCAGGAGCACTATTTCATGATGGGTGACAATCGCGACAATTCCAACGACAGCCGTTACTGGAATGACAAGCGTATACCCAAGGAGCTACTGGGCATGGTGCCGGATCGTAATATCGTCGGTAAGGCATTTGCCGTCTGGCTCAGCTGGCCAGATCCGAAGCTGCGCAGTCTGCCGAATTTTTCTCGCGTGGGTTTGATTCGCTGATTTTTTGTGAGTTATGTGCCGTTTAACATTGCGATAAAATTCTGTGTACGGTTTTACTCAAGATACGAGTGTTGCAGAAATTCTATAGAGGGGTTGGTCATGAGATTTATGCGTTCACAGAAAGGAATGTCACTCCTAGGGTGGATGGTTGTGATTGCTGTGGTGGCATTTTTGGCCAGTATGATATTTAAGATGCTGCCACACTATATGGACTATATGGCCCTAGAGAAAATTATCACTTCAGTAGAGAGCGACGCTTCACAGGATATAAATACTGTCGGTGAGTTTCATGATCATGTGGCTAAGGGTTTGGAGGTTAATGGTATTCGAGACTTTGACTTTGCCGAAATGCTTGAAGTAAAAGTTGAAAATAATGAATTTATTGTTCATCTACATTATGAAAAGCGTGAACCGCTGATTAAGAATTTAGATATTGTTGCAACATTCGACAAAGAATTCCGTGTACGTATGCCGTGAGTGTTTCCTTAGCCCGTCTTGAGCGTCAGCTCGGTCACACCTTTCAGGACCAGGATCTTATGCTCCTGGCCCTTACCCATCGCAGTTTTGCCGGGCGCAATAATGAGCGCCTGGAGTTTCTGGGCGACGCCATTCTCAATTTCGTAGCTGGCGAGGCGCTGTTTGAGCGTTTTCCTCTGGCGCGTGAAGGCCAGTTGTCCCGTTTGCGCGCGCGCCTGGTCAAGGGTGAGACGTTAGCCGTATTGGCGCGTGGTCTTCAGCTGGGAGATTACTTGCGCTTGGGGTCGGGTGAGTTGAAGAGTGGCGGTTTTCGTCGAGAGTCAATTCTGGCTGATGCCTTGGAAGCGCTGATTGGTGCCATTTACCTGGATGCGGGTATGGATGTGGCGCGTCAGCGTGTGCTGAGCTGGCTGAGCAATGAGCTGGATAGTCTGACCCTGGTCGATACCAACAAGGATCCGAAGACCCGTCTGCAGGAGTTTTTGCAGTCACGGGCAACCGATCTGCCGCGCTATGAAGTGGTGGATATCCAGGGTGAGCCGCATTGCCGAACGTTTTTCGTTCAGTGCGAAATAGCCCTATTGAATGACAAGACCCAGGGGCAGGGCGCTAGTCGGCGCATTGCTGAGCAGGTCGCTGCAGCTGCTGCCTTGGTGGCGCTGGGCGTGGAGAATGGCAATGACTGATGCACCCGTACCCCGCTGTGGCTATGTCGCCATCGTTGGCCGTCCCAATGTTGGCAAATCGACACTGCTCAACCATATCCTCGGGCAAAAGTTGGCGATCACTTCGCGCAAACCGCAGACCACCCGCCACAATATGCTCGGGATCAAGACTGAGGGCGAAGTACAGGCTGTTTATGTCGATACCCCCGGGCTGCATAAAAATAGCGAAAAGGCCCTCAATCGCTATATGAACAAGACCGCTTCGGCGGCGTTGAAAGACGTCGACGTGGTGATATTTGTGGTCGATCGCACCCGCTGGACCGATGAAGATCAGATGGTTCTTGAGCGCATCCAGTACGTGCAGGGGCCGGTGATCCTGGCAATCAACAAGACCGATCGCATCGAAGACAAGATCGAGTTGATGCCGCATCTGGAGTGGTTGCAGCAGCAACTGCCGAAAGCCGAGATCGTGCCTATTTCCGCGCAGCAGGGGCACAACCTCGACGCGCTGGAAAAACTGGTGGCGAATTTCCTGCCGGAGAGCGAGCACTTTTTCCCCGAAGACCAGATCACCGACCGCTCCAGTCGTTTTCTGGCTGCCGAGTTGGTGCGCGAGAAGATCATGCGTCAGCTGGGTGCCGAGCTGCCTTATCAGATCACCGTGGAAATCGAGGAATTCAAGCAGGAAGGTCGCATCCTGCATATCCATGCGTTGATCCTGGTCGAGCGGGACGGTCAGAAGAAAATCATCATTGGTGACAAGGGCGAGCGGATCAAGCGCATTGGCCAGGAAGCGCGCAAGGACATGGAGGTGCTGTTCGATTCCAAGGTCATGCTGAATCTCTGGGTCAAGGTCAAAGGTGGCTGGTCCGACGATGAGCGTGCGTTGCGTTCGCTGGGCTACAACGACATCTAAGCCATGCAGGCCAGCGCGCAACCGGCCTACGTCCTGCACAGTCGTGCCTACCGCGAGAGCAGCGCGCTGGTCGATCTGCTGACCCCGCAAGGGCGTTTTCGTGCAGTACTGCGCGGTGCGCGCGGTAAAGTCGGAACTTTGGCGCGCCCCTTTGTGCCGGTGGAAGTTGAGTTTCGCGGGCGTGGTGAACTGAAGAATATCGCCCGCCTGGAGGCTGCTGGCATCCCCAACCTGCTCAGTGGTGCCGCTTTGTTCAGCGGCATCTATTTGAATGAACTGCTGATCCGCCTGCTGCCTGCGGAAGATGCGCATCCCGCCTTGTTCGAGCACTATGCCCTGACGCTGCAGGCCCTGGCTGTAAACCCGCCGTTGGAGCCTTTGCTGCGGGCTTTCGAGTGGCGCCTGCTGGATGAGCTGGGCTATGGTTTTGCCCTTGACTGTGATCTTGCGGGCTTACCGATTGTCGCTGCTGGCCTGTATCGCTTGCAGCCTGACGCTGGTCTGGAGCCAGTCGAGCAACTGCAGCCGGGCCTGTTTCAAGGTGCGGATCTGCTGGCCATGGCACAAGCGGACTGGTCATCGCCTGGGGCTTTGGCTGCAGCCAAGCGTCTTATGCGTCAGGCTCTGGCGCCGCATCTGGGTGGTCGACCCCTGGTCAGCCGCGAACTCTTTATGAATTTCAAGGAACCTGCTCGTGACTGAAGCCAATCGCATCCTCCTCGGCGTGAATATCGACCATGTTGCCACCTTGCGACAGGCGCGCGGTACCCGCTATCCAGACCCGGTCAAGGCTGCGCTGGATGCCGAGGAAGCGGGGGCTGATGGCATTACCGTGCACTTGCGCGAAGATCGTCGGCATATCCAGGAGCGTGATGTACGTCTGCTCAAGGATGTGTTGCAGACGCGCATGAACTTCGAGATGGGCGTGACCGATTTCATGCTCGACTTCGCAGAAAGTATCCGCCCCGAGCATGTTTGTCTGGTTCCGGAAACCCGTCAGGAGCTGACTACCGAAGGTGGTCTGGAAGTGGCCGGCCAGGAAGCGCGAATTCGTGCGGCAGTCGAACGTCTGAGCAAGCTTGGCTGTGAAGTATCTCTATTCATTGATGCCGACGAGAGGCAAATCGAGGCTGCGCGGCGTATTGGTGCGCCGGCAATCGAGTTGCACACCGGTCGCTATGCGGATGCCCATACGCCTGCCGAAGCGGCCTGTGAGCTGGCCCGTATTCGTGATGGCGTGGCCTGCGGCTTGTCCCATGGGCTGATCGTCAATGCCGGCCATGGCTTGCATTACCACAACGTCGAGCCGGTGGCGGCGATTGCTGGGGTGCACGAGTTGAATATCGGTCACGCGATCGTTGCCCATGCCTTGTTTGTCGGTTTCAAGGGGGCGGTGGCAGAGATGAAGCAGTTGATTCTGGCGGCTGCCGCGCGCGGCTAGTCGTTATTCGCCTGTCAGGCGGTGAGGGGATTTTCTGCTATTGACCGCTCGCCATCAGTTGGGGTGGGCCACAGTTGGAGTCGACGGCCAGTTCGACAGCCTTCTCGTGATTGCGCGGGACAATCAAGTGAAAGCTGTGTTTGCTGACTACGGCTTGTAAGCTTTCTAAGTTGTGTGGATCGTTACGAGATAAGCGGATGGCAGGCTGTCAGTAGCGAATAAATCTTCTAGCCTCAAGGCAGGTCGGCAGATCCGGTGGTTCATGACACTGCAGCTGGTTTTATTCCGGCAGTGGCTTGAGTGTGGCAGGTGGTAGCCTCGGTCATTTGATTCGCCTTTGTCCACCCGCGATCTAACCTATGGCTGTTACTCCCGATAGCTGTTGTGCCTTGATTGGCGCACATCCAGGAGAGGGTAAGCAGGTTATTTGGGCGTAAGGGATGGGCCGTCCAGTGGTGTTTCCAGCGGCTCGTCGATGAAGTAGCGATCGCGGCCCGCACTTTTTGCCTTATATAGGCACTGGTCGGCACGTTGCAGCCAGCTTTCCTGGCTTTCATCTGTGCGCAGGACAGCTCCACCGATGGATACGGTCACTGTTCCGCCTGGGCTTTGCAGGGCGTTACGTACCTGCTGCACCAGATTATTGGCTGCCGCCTGCAGACCTTCCAGCTGGGTGTCGGGCAGCATTAGCAGGAATTCTTCACCACCGAAGCGGAAGAGGCGATCTTCCTTGCGCGAGCAGCGTTTGATCAGGTCGACGAATTCAATCAGTACAAGGTCGCCAGCCTTGTGGCCGAAGCGATCGTTGATCAGTTTGAAGTGATCCAGATCCATGGCGAGTACGCCATAACTCTTGCCATGACGGCGCTTGCTGGAAACGGCAATTTTCATCTCGTCATCCATGGCCCTGCGGTTACGTGCCCCCGTCAGTGGGTCACGGGTGGCAAGCACCTGGAGTTGGTCGCGCTGGCTACGGGTGCGGTAGGCAAAGATGAAGGTCATGATTCCGGCGGTGATGTTGGTGACCAGAAAAGAGATCATCTGATAGTCACTTTCGAACACGCTGCCTGGCACCCATAACGCATGTCCGACCAAACTGCCGAGAATGAGCAGGGTGGCGGCAATGGCCTTGCCGGGAGATACCATGAAGAAGTTGAAGAGGATCAGCGGGTAGATCCAGAACAGCCCATTTACGCCCAGATTAATGGCGATCAGGGTTGCCCCTACGGAGAAAATGCTGGCCAGATAAATGCCAGGCTTTACTGTGTCTCCGGTACGCCAGGCATAGAGAACTGCCAGGATGGTAGAAAGCACGATTATTGAATCGGCGATACCAACCAGATAATTGTCATGAGTCAGGCGATAAAAGGCATAAGGGGTAATGCCAAGCACGCCTATCAGTCCCATCAGAGTAATGATGGATAGCTGAAAATCCTTCCTGAGTCGCTTCAACATCAGCGATGTATCCCTGGCCTTAGGCGCTTCTTGTTGTTCTTGTGTCGACAAGAATGCAGAGCTTTGCCGAGGCGGGCAAGAGTGATCTTGAGCAATGTGCCAGTATTTCCGCCAAAGTGCCGAGAGGCTCGGAATCAACGGTGGCGGCTGGCGATTGGGCGGCGGGTGTTACTTCTTGCTGATGGTGATGTGCCGGCTGGGGGTAAGCGATTGACCGCTGACGCCTTTGGCAATCTGCTGGATCTCGCCACCAGACTTGAGAAAAGCGGCGACCTGAGCTTCGATTGATTCGTGGGTTTCCACGGCCGGTTGCGGTTTGGGTTTCTGGCTGGATCCTTTGACTCGCATGGTGGCTCCCTCTTCAGGAAATCTATGGCGCACGGTGAGCGCGTATAAAAATGGCAGGGATAAAAAAACCGGCCCGTGGGCCGGTTTTCGTGACACGTCGAGTAATTAGATTACTTGGACGTCGTCAGCTTGCATGCCTTTCTGACCTTTTACAGCCACGAAGGAGACCTTTTGGCCTTCCTGCAGGCTTTTGAAGCCAGCGCTCTGGATCGAGCGGTAGTGCACAAACAGATCAGCGCCGCTTTCCGGGGTGATGAAGCCGAAGCCTTTTTCATCGTTGAACCACTTGACGGTGCCAGTTTGACGTTCGGACATGGGATGTCTCCTTGAACAAAGTGAACATGACACTGGAACAGCCCAGGCCATGACTGAGTGCAAAGAGTAAAGAAACCGATGGAAGGTTGGATCGAGATCTAAACAAGTCGATTTGCGGTGACACATGCAACACAGTCCGATCACACTACATGGGAAAGTCCCAATCGCCAAATGATTTCTTACTTAATCTGCTCAGTGGCCCGCCCGCTTACAAGCTTTTCGCGCTTGTTTTAGCTGCCTTTTTCGGACAGAGGTGCATATCGACCGGGCCGACATGGGGGTTGCTCCAACCCATCACGCAGGCAAATTGCTGGTTACGCTGGCGCTCCCATGCCTGCACTGGGTAATGCTTGTGCCAGGCGTTGAAGAGTTGCCGTTCCTGTTTCGACAGGCGTAAGCCATAGCGCTCACTCATATAGAAATAAGTGCGTGCAATCATGCCGCGTACTTTGGCCCTGGGCATTACCCGGCGCGCCTTGAAGTCGACCACCATCGGGCAGGCGCCATACTGGCTGGGTTGTTGCGGTAGCCATGCAAAGCGATAGTTGCTGCGATCAGCATTGATCTCGCCGATGCTGGGCACCAGATTGAACAAGTCTGCCTCAGCGCGCCGGTAGGCCTGATCATGGCTGGCGCAGTGCTTTCTGCCGCCTTGTTGCCAGCAGCGGCGCTGATGACCGATAACCCAGGCCGGGACTATGTGCTCCCACTCGATGCGTGCTGCCCGCCGGGCGTTCGTGCGTGGTACGTAGCCGCAACTTTTTAAGTCAACCGACTTGCCGCTGTAGCGGCAACCGCAGTAGAACTCAACGGATTGTTGGGCATGCAGCTGCCAGGCTATTTTCTTGGCTTCGGCAAAGGTCCGGGGCGGCGCAGCAAGGCTTGGAATAGATAGCGTGCAGGCGAGCAGAACAACGAGGCAGCGCAAGGGCATGAGTACGGCATCCCTGAAAAGCGCGGCATCATACCGCTCTGGAAGGCTTTGCCAAGGATGATCAAGGGCTGACAATTCTGGTGAATGACCCTAATTGGCGTAGCATCACAACCAGGCTTTTATTGAAGAAGGGGATGCCAATGCGCAGCATGCAAGCCGTGTTGTTGGGTGTTGCCATGATTGGCGTACCGGTGCTGGCCGCCGAGCCGGTTGTCCGGCAGGTGCAAAGCATACCCAACGAGTACGTCAGTCCCGGAGCTTCCGGCAGTATCAGTTCGTCCAGCAGTAGTCAGCGCTATGACGTCTATGGTGGCTATGCCGTGCCTGCGGATGGCCACAGCACGCAGAGTCATGCCTATGGCAGTTCTGGCGTGCAGCAGAGTGGCGGCATTCGGCAGAGCATCAAGTACCCAGGCGGTCTTGAGGTGCAGCATTATCCGGGGCAGAGCAGTTACGAAGCACAGCGCCAGTAGTGAGGTGCAAGTACTGCGGCACTGCCAATCGCGACTGCTTAACAGTTCTTGGGGAAACTTTTACGCAGGGCTGACAGCTGCTTTTGCGGGTCGCATCATGCAGCCTATGTGCCGTAACCAGATGATTGATTAACCATGTCCACTACGCTCACCGAGCAGTCCCTGGGGTTCGCCGCGCAAAGCGTGGCCGGGCAGGTACGGGCGCATAACGAAGATGCTGTGCTGTGCTGTCCCGAATTGGGTTTATGGGCCGTTGCCGACGGTATGGGCGGTCATCAATCCGGGGAAGTGGCCAGCGCCCTGGCTTTGCATGTGCTGCGCGAAGTCATCGGCAATGGCGGAGAGCTGGTCGCTGCCGCGCACACCGCCAATACCGCAATCATTGAGGCTGGAGAGGCCGCTGGTGGCCGGCGCATGGGGACCACGCTGGTTGCGCTGCACTTTACCGGCGCCGAGTTCGAGCTGGCCTGGGTCGGTGACAGCCGCGCTTACCGGGTCAGCGCTGCAGGCATCGAGCAGTTGAGCCGCGATCACAGCTGGGTGCAGCTGATGGTCGATGCCGGAGAAATGAGCGAGGCCGAGGCTCGCCAGCACCCACGGCGTAATATCGTCATCCAGTGCCTGGGGCAGGCTGAGCAGGAACTTGAGGTTGGCGTACTGCGCGGCACCCTGGCCACTGGGGAGTTACTGTTGCTGTGTAGTGATGGCCTGAGTGGCGAACTCAGTGATGAGCAGATCCAACACTTGTGTGCCGAGGCGGAAACCCTCGATGAGCTGGTCGAGCAGCTGATAGGGCTGGCCAATCAGCTGGGCGGCAAGGACAATATCAGTTGTGTCGTGCTTGGCCTCAATACCCCGGAATCGCCGGTGATCGCCGCCAGACCGCGTAATTTTCTCAGCAGATGGCTGAGTTCCCGTAAGCCCTGACCACTTCGATACGACACTCCATGAGCGACAATTTGCTTGAGATACCCGGCTACCGTGTGCACGGTCAGTTGGGCAAGGGCGGTATGGCCGAGGTCTACCTGGCCACCCAGGAGTCATTGCACCGCAAGGTGGCGATCAAGGTGCTGCTGAGTGCCGATGACGAAGCGTTCAGCCTGCGCTTCGTCAAGGAGGCGCACATAGTCGCCTCGCTCAACCATCCCTCGATCATCACCATCTATGACATCGACCGCCTGGCTGATGGCCGCTATTACCTGGCGATGGAATACGTAGCTGGTGGTGATCTGGCTCAGCACAAAGGTGAGGTTTTTGCTGCCGAGCGCGCCCTGGCCATCGTCCGGCAGATCGCCAGCGGTCTGGCCGTGGTGCACGACAAGGGCCTGGTGCACCGTGATGTGAAACCAGCCAATATCCTCTTTCGCAGTGACGGCACGGCAGTGCTCACCGATTTCGGGGTGGCCAAGGATCTCGACATCGACAGCGAGCTGACCCATTTCGGCATTGCCGTCGGCAGCCCCGCCTACAGCAGTCCTGAGCAGGCCCAGTGCCAGCCGCTGGATGCGCGCAGCGATATCTACAGCCTGGGGGTGATCCTGCTGGAGATGCTCACTGGCACCAACCCCTACCGGGGTGGCAACTACACCCAGACCGTGGTCAACCATGTGCAGATGGAGCTGCCACCGCTGCCCGATGCGCTAGGCGCCTTCCGCGAGTTGCTGGCGCGCATGCTGGCGAAGAGTCCGGCCGAGCGCTTCGCCGATTGTCGCGCCTTGCTGGCTGCGCTGGATGAGGTGGAACTGAGCGATCTTGAACAGACCCAGTTGCGTCCGGCGCTGCCGTTGGCTGCTGAGCCGGCGGTCGCGCCAGTGCTGCCGAAAAAGCGCCGTTCGGCCATGCCGCTGTTGATGGGGCTCAGTGTCCTGGTGCTGATCGCAACCCTGACGTTTGCCGGTCTCTATATCAAACAGCGCCAGCAGCTCGAAGCCCTGCTGGTGCAGGCCGAGCAGCGCTTTGCCAGTGGTCAGCTGATTGAGCCGGAGCAGGACAGCGCCTCGCACTATTTCCAGCAGATGCTACAGGTCGATGGCAATAACGAGGAGGCGTTGGCGGGCCTGCAAAGGATCAAGGAAAGTCGTATCAATGCCTTCCTTACCCAGGGTGAGCAGCGCCTGCGTGAAGGTTTGCTGATGGAGCCTGTGCAGGACAGCGCCGACTTTTACTTCCGCCAGGCCCTGAGTCTGGATGAACAGCATTCAGCCACGCTGGAGGCGCTGCAGCGTCTGCTTGATGCGCGGATTGCCGTGTTCCTTGAACGGGCCGAGCAGAGCATTGCCGACAAGCGCCTGCTGCTGCCGGAAGAGGACAGCGCGGTCTACTACTACCAGCAGATCCTCGGCTGGGCGCCGGGTAACGAACAGGCTTTGGCGGGTTTGAGCCGGGTTGCCATGCTCTACCGCGACTTGGCTGATGCCTCTTACCGCCGTAGTGATTTCCCTGCTGCCTTGGCCATGATCGAGCGTGGCCTGCAGGTCGAGCCGGATAACCCCGAGTTGCTGAAAATGCGTGACGAACACCAGCAGTTGCTTAGCTCGGCACGCGCCGCGCAGACCCGTGCCCGAGCCAGCGAGGCCGCGCGTGAGGAACGCAGCAACCCGATCAAACGGGCCTGGAATAATCTTTTTGGTGAGTGATCACCACTTCGACAGGATTTAGACGATGCTCAAGCTGCATTTCAAGGACAGTCGCCAAGCCCCGGTCTGGCTGGTCGAAGAGCGCTTCACCCTGGGCCAGGACCGGCGCAACAACCTGGTGCTGGGCGATGCCGGCATCGCGGCGTTCCATGCCGAGATCCGCCAGGAGAATGGTCTCTATTTCATCAGCGACTGCGATAGCGAGAGTGGCACTTTCGTCAACGACGAGCGCATCGCCAGCCGCTATCAGTTGCGCGCCGACGATAGCCTGCGCCTCGGCGAAGTCGAGCTGCAGCTGACCGACCCGGCCAAGGCCAAGCCGCGCAACGAGGCCAGTCAGCGCTGGTTCCTGCAGGTGCTCAAGGGTGAGAACGAAGGCAAGAAGTACCACGTCAACGGCTCGATGACGTTCGGCCGGTCGGTGAAGTGCGAGTTGTGTTTCAGCGATGCCGAGTTGTCGCGCCGGCACTGCGAGTTCTTCCTCAAAGATGACGTGCTCGAGGTCAAGGACCTGGCCTCGGCCAATGGCCTGTTCGTCAATGGCGCCAAGGCCAATACCGCAGTACTGCAGCCTGGGGACCAGGTGCGCATGGGCTCGGTGCTGTTGCTGGTGATCGGGCCCAAGGTTGACGTGCAGCAGGCCGAGGATGAAGACGCCACGCTGTTTATGCGTGCGGTTGATTTGCCCAAGCCGAGCGCCGCGAAGCCGGCCGCCACTGCTGCTGCGGCAACTGCCAACCCCCTGCGTGCGGCGGCCCAGGCTGCGCCGACCCCGGCAGCTGCCGCGCCGGCAGGTCCCGCACCGCTGCGTTTGGCCCTGTTGGGGGGCGCTGTCCTGCTGGTGCTCGGCGTGGTCACCGTTCTGTTACTGTAGGACGGGGCGAGAGCTGAGTCCGCGTGGCCGAATCGGTGTGCGCGGCTGTCGCTCTGTGTCCGTGTCGGCGCCGGAGGGCAAGGTTAGTCTTGCTGACTTCAGCCCCAGCAGCGTATTGGAGTAAGAGTGAAAGCTTCTGTTCTGTTGCCCTGTGTCTGGCTAGTGGCGTGTCTGCCGTTGACCGCCCAGGCCTGGTCCAACCATGCCCTGGGCAGCCTGCTGGCGCTGCGCGATCTGCCCGAGCTGGCCGGCGAGGTGCAGGTCGAGCCGCTGGAGGCCTTCCTTACCGAACAGGCGCCGGCCATCGAACGCCTGCTAGACGAGCAGGAGGCTTTTGCCCGCGAGCATTTTCCCGCCTATCCGCCGCGCCCGGATGCCCTGCGCTGGCAGGCCGAAGGTCTGCAGGAACCGCGCGCGGCTTTTCTTCGGGCGCTGCGGGTTAATCCCGAGGTGCGTCTGGCCAGCTTCGTCCAGCAGTTGCCAGGGCAGGACGCGGGTACTCGGCGTAGCCTGAACAGCACCGAGGTGCTGGTGTTCCACAAAGTCGGCCCGTGGAGCAACTGGCGCTACCTGGCCCTGCAGCCCGGTGAGAATGTCAGCGCTCTGCAGGTGCTGGCCAGTGCGGCCGACGAGCCGGACTATGGTCACGACATCAACCTGTTCAGTGATAACCCCGGCGATGCCGGTCAGCGTTACAACTTCGGCACTCAGCCATTCGGCGATGCGCGCTTCGAGTATTCCTCGCAGGCGCCGTTCCATATCGGCTACTACCACGAGTCCAGCCTGATCTTCGCCGCCGCGCCTTACCTGCAACGCACCCTGCCGCACTGGCGCATCTACCAGTACAGCGGCCTGGCGCGGCTGGCTTTTGCCAGCGGTCATCCCTACTGGGGCTACCGTTTTCTCGGCTGGGCCCTGCATTACCTGCAGGACCTGACCCAGCCCTACCATGCCAGCGTGTTGCCGGGCGTGGACACCGGCGGCATGGTGCTGATCGCAGCCAAGGCCGAGGCGGGTTATCCGGAGGATCGCGAGGCGGCGATCAAGCGTGTGGCGGATCGGCATACGGCCATCGAGCAATACCAGTTCGAGCGCATGCAGTTGCTGATGCATGAAGGGCCGGCTGATCATCCCTTGCTCACGGCCTATGGCGATACCCGTCAGGATGCCAGCTACCCGGCTTTCGGCCCGGACTATGCCGCCCTGGTGGTCGCTGCCGAGTCCCAGGCGCGGGCAGGCGAGCTGGATCAGTTGATCGGTCTATGGCTGGCCAAACGCACGGCGAGCAAGGGGTTCAGCGAGAGTAATCGCCTGGCTCAGAGCGAGCCTGACCCAGCCATGGAGCAGCTGCTGGTGGAGTTGTTCCGCAACTTCGGCGCCCACAGCCGGCAGGCGCTGCGGGCAAATTCGCCTGCGGCGCCTGTTACCCAACAGCCCTGAGGGCGGTGGAGTCTACTGCTGCACCGTTTGGCCGCCAGGCTGGCGCGCCATGTCGGCGGGGCTGAACCACAGCTCGCGCTGTTGCAGCGGGGTGGCGGCAGGCAGCAGCGGGTTGTTCAGTTCGAGCACCCGGCGTGCGGCGAAATCCACCTGCTGCAGGCTGGCGCCATAGTGCTGCATGAACAGGCGGTCGAAGGAACCGTCGGCCAGCGCTAGCTGCATGCCTGCGCGCACGCTGTCGGCTAGCTCGGGGTTGCGCGGCGAGAAGAAGAAATACAGGGCGGTCGGGTAGTGCAGCAGCAGATGGCGGTCGACCGTGATCGCCGCGTCGGGGCGGTTTTTGGCTTCGGCCCAGATCTCGATCACCGCGCGCGGGAAGTAATCGAAGCGCCCGGCATCGAGCATGCGGAACAGGCTGTCGTAGCTGGAAGTCACCACGACGGGCAAACCGTTGTGGCGCAGGATCGCAGTATCTGGCCAGTCATGGCCCTGACCGGCACTCAGGGCTTGCAGATCGCCGAGGCTGTGAACCTGCCGCAGCAATTGCGCGCGGTCGGCACGCAGCAGGGCGATGCGCCAGCCATACAGGCCCTTGTCCAGCGGAATGCGTACCGGCAGCAGGCGTTGCTCGCGCTCGATGCTGGTCATGCTCCAGACCACATCGACGCTGCCGCCTTCTTCCAGGCTGAGCAGCGCGCGCTCCTGCTCCATCGGGTGTTCCGATGGGCGTGGCTGAAGGGGGCTACCGACCTTGTCCAGGGCCAGCTGCAATTGTGCCAGCGCATATTCCTGGCGGTACTCCTCGCCGGCAGGCGAGCGCGGGTAGCGCAGCACGCCCAGAGATTCTGCCTGGACGGTGCCGAGTAGCCCGCCCAGCAGAACAGCTGTCAGCCAGCGATCAACAGTCCGCTTGCGCCTCGCTCGCATCGATTGCAGTCCTTTCAATCGGAACAGGAACGGTAGTCGCTCCACTTTGGGGCGAACATTATGCCAGCCTCGCAGAAGCGATGTGGTACCGGGCTCAAGGACATGGCGTGTCATTCAGCGCTGACCTGTTGGCTGGCAGCTGCATCGGCAGGCGCTAGGCTGAGCGCATTCTCCTGCTTCGAGGTCAGTCATGGCTCCGCTCAAACCGCTGTTCACCCTGAGTTCTGTCATTGCCCTGCTGGGCTGGTTGGCTTTGGTTTTGTTGCCAGGCTGGGCGCACACCGACACGCTGGTGCTGTGGGGCATTGTCGTGCTGTTGGTGCTGATCTATGCCTGGCTGCTGGCAGTGGCGCTGCGTCAGCGCCCTGAACCTGGCACGGGGAGGCCAGGTTTCTTCACTCTGGCCGGCGTGCTGTCCCTGTTGCGTCAGCCGACAGCGGCGCTGGCGGCCTGGGTGCATATCCTTGCCTTCGACCTGATGGTGGGCCTGTACATCCGCCACGAAGGCGCCCTGGCCGGCATCAGCCATTGGGCGCTGTTGCCGTGTTATGTGCTGACCCTGATGTTTGGCCCGCTGGGCCTGTTGGCCTTCCTGCTGTTGCGCCTGTTCTACTGAGTACCGGCGCGCAGGAACTGGCCGTAGCCACGGACCTGGCCGAGATCGCAGGCGAACTCGCCATCGCGATAGGCGATGCGCCCGTTGATCAGCACGTAGCGCACCGCATCACCGCGGTTGACCATGCGCTGCAGGCCGTTGAAGCCCTCCATCGGCGCTTCCTGGTAAGCCGCCAGGCTGTCGTCGAGGCGCCGTGGGTCAAGCAGCAGCAGGTCGGCGCGGCCGCCTTCGCGCAGGGTGCCGGCGTCAATGCCAAACCATTCGCCCAGCTCGCCGGTCAGGCGCCAGATGGCTTTTTCGATCGGCATTACCGGCGCGCCGCGCTGCTCGGCGTCCTGTACCAGCTTGAGCAGGCGCGGGGCGAAGTTGTAGAAGGCCATGTTGCGGATATGTGCACCGGAGTCGGCAAAACCGATCAGCGTGCTTGGCTCGCACACCAGTTTTTCCACCACCTCGCGCCGGTGGTTGGCGATCACCGTGCGCCAGCGCAGACGCGGGCCATGCAGCACCAACAGATCGAGGAACAGGTCGCCGGGGTGCACATCGCGCTGGCGCGCCAGCTCGCCGACGCTGTGGCCGACCAGGCTGGCGTCCGGGCAGTCAACGATCCAGGCGTCGTCGAAGTCGCGGTGCCACACCCGCGGGCCGAAGCGCTTGTCGACATCCTGGCGGAACTGGCGACGGTAGGCCGGGTCGCGGAACAACTCGCTGCGCAGATCCTGGTTGGCCAGGTGCAGGGCGGCCTGGCCGGCGGGGAATTCCTCGAAGACGACGAACTCCATGCCATCGGCATAGGTCTCGAACGGAACCGGCAGGGTTTGCCAGCGGAAGTCGGCATTGCTCAGACGGTTCAGCCAGCGCGTCAGCGGGCCGAGGATCGGCGCCAGCCAGGGGTCGGCTTTCACATCCATCAAGGTAATCAGCGTGGTCTTCAGCGGCCGGCGCAACAGGCCCATGCTTTCCCACAGGTAGGCGAATACATTGAGCTTGCTCACCAGGTTCGGCGCGCCCTGGTGAATACGTCCACGACGGCGCAGCACGCGGTTGAGCCAGGCATATTCACGCCAGGTGGAATACACCGAGGGCAGTGATTTGGAGCGTTCGCGTTCACCGTCCAGCTTGTCCCAGGGGTTGGTCATGCTGGAGAGGCCGAGCAGGCCGGCGTCCAGTGCTTCTTCCAACAGGTCGGCCATGCGCTGCAGTTCGGCCTGGCTGGGGCGCACCTTGGCGTCCACTGCACGCTGC
This sequence comes from uncultured Pseudomonas sp., assembly GCA_964518735.1. Classification (GTDB taxonomy): domain Bacteria; phylum Pseudomonadota; class Gammaproteobacteria; order Pseudomonadales; family Pseudomonadaceae; genus Aquipseudomonas. The sequence goes on along the minus strand of CAZFKQ010000006.1, from coordinate 96,368 downwards.
AGGCCGAGCACGGCGACGCGCAAATCGGAGTGGCCGAGGAAAGAGCAGATGTTCGGGCCCAGCGGATGCTGGTCGAGGAAGGCCACATAATCGGCGGCGCTGTTCCAGGTCTTGCGCGCCTGCAGCAGTGGCAGCACATGTTCGCGCGGCACCGACTCGACGCGGGTGAACAGGTCCGAACAGTCCTCGGCACCGGACAGCACCATGCTGATCGAGCAGCTGCCGATCATCACCGTGGTCACCCCGTGGCGCACCGACTCCTTGAGCGCGGGCGCGGCTACCAGTTCGGCATCGTAGTGGGTGTGCATGTCGATGAAGCCGGGCATCAGCCACTGGCCGCTGGCGTCGATCACCTCGGTGCAGCCGCTCTCGTCCAGGGGCGTGGCGCTGATCGCCGCCACCTTGCCATCACGGATACCGAGGTGGCGTACCACGCCCGGCGCGCCTGTGCCGTCGAAAAACAGACCGTTGTTGATCAGTACATCGAACATGCGTCCAGCTCCTTATTGTTGTGCAAACAGAATAGGAGCCGCGGAGCCGGTAGGCAGGTGGCGAAAGCGATGAATGTGCCGTCGTTTCGGTCAGGCCGTCGCCTTGCCGAGTACGCGCCGTTGCGCGTTGATTTCGCCCAGGTCGCTGCGCCGCAGGTAGACATGCAGCGCTTCGCCAAGGTGCAGGCGGTCGTCGATATTCTGCGCTGCCAGCAGTTGCAGGCGCTCACGACTTAGGCGCATGACGCCGCCGGGCAGCGGCACCCAGACGAACTCGCTGGTGGGGATGATGCTCTCGCCTGGTACATCGAGGCCGAAAGAGTCTTCGCTGAAACGCACGAGGTGCTGGCCGGTTTTCGCGTTGAAGCCGACAAAGCCCTGCAGGGCGTCGGCTGCGGCGCAGATGCTGGCGGATGTGATGCTCATGGGTAAACCTCAGTCTGGCGCCGGGTGGCGGCGGTGGTCGGGTCTACACGCAAGGGGGAGGGTGGGCTCGTTGGCCGCACACGCGTTATGCCGCGCATTGTTGCGGAGTGCGTGAGCGTGGGTCTTGTCGGAGATCAATATTGCGGCACGCCTGAGAATCAGTCGCGATTATCGGTGTCGCAGGGGGATGGCCGCAGGGGGCGATTCAGCCGGCGCTTTGCCGTTCCAGCTCGCGGCGCACCATATTGGCGAACTCCGGCGGGCTGAGCTGGTACAGCTCGCTGGCGACCCAGGTCAGCCAGCGCGGACCGAGGGCCGCACGCTGGTCGAGCAGGCGCCGCGCTTCGCTCTGGGCGCGCGCGGCGTTGTCTGCGTGGTATTGCTGTCGGCCCAATGAATCAGCCGCTCAGACCGACATAGACGTTCTGCACGTCGTCGTGGTTGTCGAGGGCTTCGAGGAAGGCTTCGACTTCTTCCATCTGTGCGTCGCTCAGGCCGCTTACCGGGTTCTTCGGCATGTAGCCGATCTTCGCCGAGTTGACGGTAAAGCCATGCTCCGGCAGGGCTTTGCACACGGCGTCGAGGTCGGTCAGTTCGGTGACGAACAGGGTGTTGCCTTCATCAGAGGGCTCGAAGTCCTGGGCGCCGGCTTCGATGGCGGCCAGTTCCGGATCGGCGCCGCTGTCGGAGGAGGCTTCGATCATGCCGACGTGGTTGAAGTCCCAGGTCACCGAACCGGAGGCGCCCATCTGGCCCTTGCGGAACAGCACGCGGATTTCCGCCACGGTGCGGTTCAGGTTGTCGGTCAGGCATTCGACGATCACCGGCACCTGATGCGGGGCGAAGCCTTCGTAGGTGGTGCGCTCGAAGTTGACGGTTTCGCCGAGCAGGCCGGCGCCTTTCTTGATGGCGCGCTCCAGGGTGTCCTTGGGCATCGAGGCTTTCTTGGCCGCGTGGACGGCAACGCGCAGTTTGGCGTTGGTGTCCGGGTCGGCGCCGTTGCGTGCGGCGACCATGATTTCCTTGACCAGACGGCCGAAAATCTTGCCCCTGGCGTTGGCTGCGGCTTCTTTAGGTTTGGCTTTCCACTGTGCGCCCATGACGGTTCTCTCGCTTGCTGCAGATGGAGAGTCCTGTGCTTGGCATGCTGTGCCAGCGCAGTGACCCGGATCAGGCGGCAGATTCTAGCCGGTCACACGAGCGGAGGCACCTGTGAGCTGACATGACGTTGCCAGGAGAGAGTGTAAAGTGCCCGGCGCCAGAGCGGGGCCGGGGCGAGGAGAGCGGTTACGGGGTTGCCGCGTGGCTGCCGAGCAGCGTAATGCCGTGTTTCTTGTCGCGTTTGGCAGCACGCTTTTCGTGGGCGGTCTTGAGCGGTTTTTTCTTGCCTTCTTTGTGTGAGTCCTGGCTCTTGCTCATGGTAGTCACCTGTTTGGTCAGTGGGTATCAAGACAACGCTTTTTGGCCACTACCACCTCCCAGGCTGCATGAGCCTGCTTTGCTGAAACCTCAGACAAGCATAGTTCGCTGCGGCCCGTCTGCCGGGTTACGGAGGCGGCAGCGTCGTCCGCTTACGGTCAGGCCCGGAACCGGACGATCTGTGTCGCCGGTTCCAGTGAGCGAGTGCATCAGGCGGAGAAACCGCCGTCGATCATCAGGCTGGCCCCGGTGATGTAACCCGCTTCCGGGCCGGCCAGGTAAGCGACGAAGCTGGCGATTTCCTCGACCTGGCCGTAACGCCCTACTGCCATCAGCGGTTTCAGCGAAGTGGCGAAGTCGGTGTTGTCCGGGTTCATCTCGGTGTCCACCGGGCCGGGCTGCACGTTGTTTACGGTGATGCCACGCGGACCGAGATCGCGGGCCAGGCCTTTGGTCAGGCCGACCAACGCCGCCTTGCTCATGGCGTATACCGCGCCACCGGCGAAGGGCATGCGGTCGGCGTTGGTGCTGCCGATGCTGATGATGCGCCCACCGTCATTCATGTTGCGTGCGGCTTCCTGGCTGGCGATGACCACGCTGCGCACGTTGACGGCGAGGGTGCGGTCGAGGTCGTCGATAGTAAATTCTTCGATTGGTGCCACGGCCAGGACGCCAGCGTTGTTGACCAGAATATCGAGACGGCCGAAGGCTGTGACCGCTGTGCTGATGGCGTCACGTATGGCCTGCTCGCTGGTGCTATCGGCGCGGATTGCCAGGGCCCGGCCGCCAGCCGCTTCGACTGTATCCACCAGCGCCTGGGCGCTGTCGGTGGACTGGCTGTAGGTGAAGGCCACGGCGGCGCCGTCACGAGCCAGGCGTTTGACGGTGGCGGCACCGATGCCGCGCGAGCCGCCCTGGATGAATGCGACTTTGTTGCTGAGGGGAAGGGTAGTGGTCATGTTCGTCTCCAAAAGATCAGGGGGGTGGTTGCTGGAACCTAGTATCTGCCCCTGATTTGCACTTGATTAGCCGGTAATCTGTGGTTTCTTTCGATAGCAACGGTTTATAGTCGATCCATGGATACCCTCAATTGCATCGACTGTTTCGTCCGTAGCGCGGAGGCCGGCAGTTTCGCCGAGGCCGCGCGGCGTCTGGGCCTGACTCCGGCAGCAGTCGGCAAGAACGTCGCCAGTCTGGAGGCGCGCCTGGGCGTGCGGCTGTTCCAGCGTAGTACGCGCAGCCTGACCCTGACCGAGGCCGGTGAGCGCTTTCTGCTGGAGTCTGCGGGTGGGCTGAGCAGCCTGCAGGCGGCCATGGCCAACCTGGCCAGTGCCCAGGGCCAACCGGCCGGTGTGCTCAAAGTGAGCATGGGCCTGGCCTTCGGGCGCTATTACATCCTGCCGCTGCTCGACGAATTTTTGCGCCGCTATCCAGCGGTACAGCCGGACTGGCATTTCGATAACCGTGCGGTCGACCTGGTCGCCGAGGGTTTCGACGCGGCCATCGGCGGCGGCTTCGATCTATCGCCCGGCGTGGTAGCGCGCGAGCTGGCGCCGGCGCACCGGGTGCTGCTGGCATCGCCCGCCTACCTGCAGCAGCACGGCGAACCACGCGCCCCGGCCGAGTTGAGCGAGCATGCCGGCATCCTGATCCGCTCGCCGCAGACCGGCCGGGTACGCCCGTGGATGCTGCGCAACCGTGCCGGCCAGCAGGCGTCCATCGACCTCAAGGTGCGCATGACTCTGGGTGATCCGGAAGCGGCTTGCCATGCCGCACAACAAGGCCTGGGTATAACCCTGGTGAGTACTGCACATGCCTTGCCCCACCTGCACAGTGGCGCGCTGCAGCGGGTGTTGCCGAACTGGTATGTGGATAGCGGGGGGATCTCGATTTATTTCGCCGGGCATCCGCTACTGCCGCAAAAGACTCGTGTGTTCGTTGACTTCATTGTCGAGCAGTTCCGCCGCCAGGGCCTGGCCGAGCAGTTTTCTGCACATTGAGGCGCAGCCGTCACGTGCTTGATCAGCGCATTGACAGGGGCGCGCTTGTGTATGAGCCGGGTCTGATCCCAGTGCATGCCGTAGTACCAGATGCCGTCGGCCGCTGGGCTATTGCCCTTGTCGAGACGGTTGGACGCTCGGCTTACACCACCTGACCCAGGCTCAGCAGCGGCAGATACACCGCGGCGATCAGCGCTGCCACTTGCAGCCAGGTTGTCAGGCTCGCCAGCATCAGGCCGGTATGCGCCCAGCGTTCGCGTAGCACGACCCAGAGCAGCAGCCAGATCAGTTGATGGGCCAGGGCGCAGCGCAGGATGTTCCAGGCCAGTTGCTGGTGCTCCATGAGCAGGCGGGTTGCTTGCGGCAGGTTGACGCCGAAGTTGGAAAACAGCTCGGCGAAATCCCCCAGGCTGTACCAGAAGGCGCTTGCCAGGCCGCCGGCAGCTAGTAGCGAGAAGCTGTGCAGCAGTAGTTTGATCAGGGGCAGAGCCGCGCGGGCAGAGCCGGGAGCTGTCGTGGGGACGGGGGTGGTGGCTGGCATAAGGGCTTCTTCCGTGATGACCGAGGTGCGTAGTGTTCATAAAAAGCAGTGTCTTGGGTAGCGCCCCGGTGCTATGGCGCTTCGGATATGCTTGGTCCGCTGCACGGCCCCGTATTCCCGTTTCGTAGCAGGTAGAGTCTTATGCCGATCCACTACGCCAGACGCTTGGTCGGGCGCAAACGCACGCCGGATGGCAATCGTCACCTGGGTTTTGTGCTGGCCTTCGTCGCGGGGGCAATCAACGCCGGTGGCTTCCTCGCGGTGCAGCAGTACACCTCGCACATGACCGGTATCGTTTCTTCGATGGCTGATAACCTGGTGCTCGGCGCCTATGACCTGGTGCTCAACGGTGCGGGCGGCTTGCTGTCGTTTCTGCTCGGGGCAATCTGCTCGGCGATCATGGTCAACTATTCGCGGCGTCGCCGGCGGCACGCTGAGTACGCCATGCCCTTGCTGCTGGAGGCCTTCCTGCTGCTCTGTTTCGGCCTGCTGGGCAGTCGCCTGGCGGATGTCGAAGGGCTGTTCGTGCCGGTCACGGTGATGCTGCTGTGCTTCATCATGGGCCTGCAGAATGCGCTGATCACCAAGCTGTCCAAGGCCGAAATCCGTACCACGCACATCACCGGCATCGTCACCGATATCGGCATCGAGCTGGGCAAACTGCTGTACTGGAATCGCTCGCCGGTGCCGGAAAAGCTGCGGGTGGCGGTGAACAAGACGCGTCTGCTGGTGCTGGCCGTGCTGGCGCTGAGCTTTTTCTGCGGCGGTATTGCCGGTGCGTTCGGCTTCAAGTACCTCGGTTACATCGCCACCTTGCCGCTGGCCCTGGTGCTGGTGACCCTGGCAATCGTGCCGGCGCTGGATGACCTGATGCTGATGCTGCGGCGCTGGCGTCGGCGCTGAGGCTTCGTGCTTACTGGCTGTAGCGGGCGTAGCGGGCCTGGATGCGCGCCACCTCACCGGATGCCTGCATCTGTTGCAGGCGTCGGCGCAGCCTGTCGACCAGTTCGGGGTCGCACTCCAGCGAGCAGGCCAGGTAGAGATCGTTACCAGCCATGGGTGGACTGCTGCGCAGTTCATGCTTGCCGACTTTTCCCCAGAAATAGCGGGCTTCGGGGATGCCGTTGAACCAGGCGTCCAGGCGGCCCATTTCCAGCATCAGCGCCGGGTTCTCATTGATCTTCAGCACCAGCAGCTGGTCTTCGCGGAAACCGGCGTCGAGCAGTTGCTGGTGCTGCGCGCTGCCCAGGCCGACGCCTACTTTATGCAGTTGCAGGCGCGCTTCGGCCATCGAACGCACCGGCGTGCCGAGGCTGAAGAAGGCGCGCTGTACGTGATAGATCGGGGTAATCCAGGTGTACAGCTGTTCTCGCGAGGGAATGCGTGACAGCGGCATGATCAGTAGGTCGCGACCCTCCTGCACTTGTTTCTGGGCCCGTGGCCAGGGTGGCGTGTGCAGCATGTAGTCGAGCTTTTCCGCAGCCAGGGCGGCCAGCACCACTTCACCGACCAGGCCGTGCTGGCCTACCTCGTTCGAGGTCAGTGGCGGCGCTTCGACGCTGAATAGCTGCAAGGCTTCGGCCCAAGCAGGCAAAGGCTGCAGCAGGATGAGCAGGCAGAGCAGGCGAGCGTAGTTCGTAGGCATGCGTGGCAATCAGGGTTGCGGTGCAGCCAGTATAGGCGGGTGGGGCAGGGCGGTTGGATTGTGTACAGCGGGATCTAGTGCAGGAAGAACCCGCCCGGACTCGGCCAGGGCGGGTGAGGACTATCAGTCCTGGCGGCTGGTGACTTCCAGCAGGTGGTAGCCGAACTGGGTTTTCACCGGGCCCTGCACCACGTTGATCGGTGCGCTGAATACCACGGTGTCGAATTCCTTGACCATCTGGCCGGGGCCGAAGGAGCCGAGGTCGCCGCCCTGGCGGCTGGACGGGCAGGTGGAGTTGTCTTTGGCGACCTGGGCGAAGTCGGCGCCGGCTTCGATGGCGGCTTTCAGTTCGTTGCACTTGGCTTCGCTGGCAACCAGGATGTGACGGGCAGTGGCTCGGGCCATGGGGTGTACTCCTCTAAAGAAAGGTGCTGAGCCTACCGGATTCGATGGGCTATTCAAGGCAGTTCATCGGTCCGGTGCGCGGGCAGCGTGGGCGCATTCAGTTGGCGCCGGCACCTATTAGCTGGCTGGGATCCAGGTAGAACATCTTCTTCCAGCCCTGGGTGCTGCCATCGGCGCGCCAGAAATAGGGCAGCAGGCTGACGATGGAATAATGCAGGTGCGGGGGCTTGCCGCGCGCATTGCCGCTATCGCCGACGGTGCCCAGCTGGCTGCCGGGCAGCACGGGCTGGCCGGGCCAGGCGCTGTGGCTGTCGAGGTGGGCGAAGTAGTGCAGGCGCCATTTCGGCCCGAGCACCACCAGCACCTTGCCACCCATGGCGATTTCGCCGCGCAGCAGCACCAGGCCATAGGTCGGTGCCACTACCGGCGTACCGCTGCGGGCGAAGATGTCGATGCCCTTGTGCACGCCGGAGCGGCCCCAGGGCTCGAACCAGAAACTCTTGGGGTGCCAGTCCTTGCTGCTGGCGCCTTGTACGGGCACCTGCGGCCACTCCGGAGCGAGCAGCCAGGCAAGGCACAGAGCGAGCAGCAGATAGCGTTTGCGTGGTCGTTTCATAGGGCGGCATCCATGCGGCGTGATTAAAAGTCAGCTTTCCTGATGCACCCTATAGGCGCCAGGGGTCAGCCCAGTCCATTTTTTGAACGCGCGGTGGAAGGCTGAGGGTTCGGAGAAACCGAGCTGTTCGGCCAGGTCTTGGATCGAAAGTTCGTCGCGGCCCAGGTGGTAGATGGCCAGGTCGCGGCGCAGGTGGTCCTTGAGTTCCTGGAAGCTGCTGCCTTCCTCGCGCAGGTGGCGGCGCAGGGTCTGCGGGCTGATGTGCAGTTGCTGGGCGACCTGTTCCAGATCCGGCCAGTTGGCGCAATCGCGGCCGAGCAGGCGGCGGATGCGGCTGATCAGACTGTCGCCGCCATCGGGGCGCGCCAGCAGGTCGGCGGGTGAGTGTTCGAGGAACTGCTTGAGCGTGCGCTCGTCCTGCAGCAACGGCATGTCCAGGTAGCGGCTGTGGAACAGCAGGCTGGTGCTGGCCGCGCCGAAGCGCCGAGGGCAGGGGAAGAGCAGGTCGTACTCGCCGCTGTGCGCCGGTTCGGCGTAGGCGAAGCTGGCTTCTTCCAGGCGGATGCGCTGGCCGATCAGCCAGCTGCCGAGGCGGTGCCAGATCACCAGCAGGCTCTCGGTAAGAAAGTGGTCCGGGTCCCAAAGCACCGAGCTGTCGATGCTCAGGCGCACCTGTTCGCCTTCGCGCTGCAAGTGCACGCGCGGTGCATCGGGGAACAGTCCGTAGAACAGCATGCCGCGCACCAGGGCTTTCTCCAGGGTACGGCAGTGGATGATGGCGTGGCCCATCATGGCAAAGGTGCCGCGCTTGCTCGGGCGTTGGCCAAAGCCCATGTATTCGTCGTCAAGCAGCAGCCACAGGCCTTGCAGCAGGCGGGTGAACTGCTCGGGGGCGAGGCGGGCGCGCGGTTCTTCCAGCAGCGCCGGCTGGATCCCCAGTTCGCGCAGCAGGGCGCTGTAGTCCAGGCCCTGACGCTCGGCGCCACGCAGGGCGGCACGGACGAAATGGCTGGCGATGGTGCGTTCGCGCATGATCTGACTCGGCGAAAGTGTGGCCGGATGGTAGGGCGCCCGGCGGCGGCGGACAAGCGGGGTGCGCTTGCCGATCTGTGTTGCAGCGCCATATCGACGTGGGGCAGGCATGGACTGCTCCTCTCTCCCACAAGTGGGAGAGAGGATTCTTCAAGCCAGCAGCGCCACCGACTTGATCTGCGCCCACAGCTGCTGGCCATCGTGCAGGCCGAGCTGGTCACGCGAGTAGCGGGTGATGCGCGCCAGCAGCGGCGTGCCGTGCATGTCCAGGCGCACCAGCACATGGGCCGGATTGTCCGCCGCCTGCTGGCTGTGCACCGTAACTGGCAGCAGGTTGAGGATGCTGCTGTGCTGCGGTTGCTCCAGGCTCAGGCTGACATCGCGGGCTTGCACCTTGACCCGCAGCAGCTTGCCGCTGGCCACAGGGGCGTGGGCAATGCGCAGGCCAATCGGGCTGTCGGGAAAGGCCAGGCTGAGCAGTTGATAGTGCGCGTCGTGGCCGCTGACCCGTGCCTGCACCACTACGCCAGCGTCCTCGCTGTGCGCCATGGGCAGGTCGAGGCGTGCCAGCAGCTCGTCGACCGGGCCGCAGGCCTGCACCTGGCCGTTGTCTAGCAACACCAGGTGATCGGCCAGGCGCGCCACCTCATCCGGCGAGTGGCTGACGTAGAGCACGGGAATCTCCAGCTCGTCGTGCAGGCGCTCCAGATAGGGCAGGATCTCCGCCTTGCGCTGCGGGTCGAGGGCGGCCAGCGGTTCGTCGAGCAGCAGCAGGCGCGGGCTGGTCAGCAGTGCGCGGGCGATAGCGACCCGTTGCCGCTCGCCACCGGACAGTTTGGCCGGCAGGCGTTCGAGCAGATGCTCGATGCCGAGCAGCGCCAGCGCCTGGTCGAGGCTGACCCGGCGCTGCTCGGCGGGGATGCGCTTGCAGCCGTATTCCAGGTTGCCGCGTACCGACAGGTGTTCGAACAGGCTGGCTTCCTGGAACACGTAACCCAGGGCGCGTCGGTGCGGGGCGAGGAAGTGGTCGTGGGCGCTGTCTTGCCACTGCTCACCGTTGACCCGCAGCTGACCGAGCTCGGCCCGTTCCAGCCCGGCGACGCAGCGCAGCAGGCTGGTCTTGCCCGAGCCGGAGGGGCCGAACAGCGCGGTGACACCCCGTCCAGGCAGATCCAGATCGACATCCAGAGCAAACTCGCCGCGGCTCAGGCGAAAGCGGGCCTGTAGGCGCTTATCGGGCGAAGTAGGGTTATGGCTCATGGCTCAGACCCGCACCGGTTGCAGGCGACCCTTGAGGTGCAGGGCCAGCAGGATGAGGAAGGAGAACAGCAGCATGCCGCCGGCCAGCCAGTGGGCCTGGGCGTATTCCATGGCCTCGACATGGTTGAAGATCTGCACCGAGACCACGCTGGTCTTGCCGGGGATATTGCCGCCGATCATCAGCACCACGCCGAACTCGCCGATGGTGTGGGCAAAGCCCAGCACGGCGGCGGTGATGAAACCGGGTTTGGCCAACGGCAGAACGACGGTGAAGAAGCTGTCCCAGGGGCTGGCGCGCAGGGTGGCAGCCACTTCCAGGGGCCGCTCGCCGATGGCGGCGAAGGCGTTCTGGATCGGCTGCACGACAAAGGGCATGGAGTAGATGATCGAGCCCACCACCAGGCCGGCGAAGCTGAAGGGCAGGGTGCCCAGGCCTAGGCTCTGGGTGAACTGGCCGATCGGCCCGTGCGGCCCCATGGTCACCAGCAGGTAAAAGCCGATCACCGTCGGCGGCAGCACCAGGGGCAGGGTGACCACGGCGCTGACCGGGCCCTTCCACCAGGAACGGGTGCGTGCCAGCCACCAGGCGATGGGCGTGCCGATCAACAGCAAGAGCACGGTGGTCAGCGTGGCCAACTGCAGGGTCAAGCCGATGGCGGCGAAGTCGGCGCTGGTGAGGGGCATTGCTGGGTGTTCCTTCGGCTGCACTGGAGGCGCTGTTGTAGGGCGGGTGAAACCCGCGGCGTTGAGCACGCGGGTTGCACCCGCCCTACGAAGAGCTCACGGCGCACCCTACAAGAAGCCGTGCGCCGCTGGCTACAGCTGGTAGCCGTAAGAGCGGATCACCGCTGCCGCCAGTTCGCCGCGCAGGTATTCCACCAGCGCCTTGGCGGCCGGGTTGTTCTGGCCCTTGTTGAGGATCAGCGCGTCCTGGCGGATTGGTTCATGCAGCTCGGCGGGTACCCGCCAGGCCGAACCGCTGCTGAGCCGACCGTCCTTGTACACCTGCGACAGGGCGACGAAGCCCAGTTCGGCGTTACCGCTGGCGACAAACTGAATGGTCTGGGCAATGTTCTGGCCTTCGACCAGCTTGGGTGCCAGCGTTTGGCTCAGGCCCAGCTTTTCCAGAACCTGGGTAGCGGCCAGGCCGTAGGGCGCGGTTTTCGGGTTGGCGACGGCCAGATGCTGGAACTGGTTGGCCTTGAGCACGGCGCCTTGTTCGTCCACATAGCCTTCCTGTGCTGACCACAGGGCCAGGGCGCCGATGGCATAGGTGAAGCGCGAGCCGATGACGCTCTCGCCCTCGCTTTCCAGCTTGGCCGGGGTGCTGTCGTCGGCGGCGAGAAAAACTTCGAAAGGCGCGCCGTTCTTGATCTGTGCATAGAACTGCCCGGTGGCGCCGTAGGCGGCGACCAGGGTGTGCCCGGTGGCCTGCTCGAAGCCCTCGGCGATGGCCGGCATGGGCGCGCTGAAATTGGCGGCCACGGCCACCTGGACTTGTTCGGCCTGGGCGCTGGCAATAGCGCTCAGGCTGAGGCAAAGGGCGAGCAGGTTCAGACTGCGAGTGCGGTGCATGCGCGGAGTTCCTTCAGCGTATGGGTTCCAGATTTTTACAGTTTGCTTGGCTGGTGATGAGCTGCCGTTTGGCCATCCTAATACGCTTTGTCCGGCACGACCATGTAACGAAAAAGCCCGCGACCCGCACCGTGCAAGGGTGCCGGCCGCGGGCTCGCGGCTGGTTGCTGAGGGAAAGTCAGGCCAGACCGATTTCCACCGTGTCACCCAGCAGGCGCACCGGCCAGGTACGCAGTTGCTGCTCCGGGTATTCCAGGCAGGTGCCGTCTTCCAGGCGGTAGTGCTGCTTGTACAGCGGTGCGGCGATCACCAGATCGCCACCCAGGCTGCCGATGATGCCGCGGCCGATAACGTTGGCACCGGACTTGGGGTCGCGGTTGTCCACGGCATACAGCTGTTTGTCGCTGGCCTGCTCAGGCAGGTAGAACAGCGCCACCTGGGCGCCGTCGACCCAGGCGACCACGCCGGAGTTGGCCACCAGGTCGGCACGGCTGCACAGGGCGCGCCACTGCACGCTGGTTTGTTCGATTGTTGCGGCTGCGCTCGACTGGCCCATCAGACCACCTCCTCGGCTGGAATAAGTTGCAGATCGGCGGCGCTGATCGGGCGGCGCTGGCCGCGTTCCTCGACGAACTGGATATCCGGGTCGCCACCCTTTTCGTTGACGAAGGTGCGGAAGCGCTTGAGCTTCTCCGGGTCTTTCAGGGCGTTGGCCCATTCGCACTCGTAGCGGTCGATCACCAGCTGCATCTGCGCTTCCAGTTCGGCGCCCAGGCCCAGGCTGTCGTCGATGATCACTTCCTTCAGGTAGTCCAGGCCGCCTTCCAGCGACTCGCGCCACACCGAGGTGCGTTGCAGGCGGTCGGCGGTGCGCACGTAGAACATCAGGAAACGGTCGATGTAGCGCACCAGAGTGGCGTCATCCAGGTCGGTGGCGAACAGCTCGGCGTGGCGTGGGCGCATGCCGCCGTTGCCGGCCACGTAGAGGTTCCAGCCGTTCTCGGTGGCGATCACGCCAACGTCCTTGCTCTGCGCCTCGGCGCATTCGCGGGTGCAGCCGCTGACCGCAAACTTGATCTTGTGCGGCGAGCGCAGGCCCTTGTAGCGGTCTTCCAGCAGCAGCGCCATGCCGACGCTGTCCTGCACGCCGTAGCGGCACCAGGTGCTGCCGACGCAGGACTTCACCGTACGCAGCGACTTGCCGTAGGCGTGGCCGGTTTCGAAGCCGGCGGCGATCAGCTCGGCCCAGATATCCGGCAGTTCGTGCAGCTGCGCGCCGAACAGGTCGATGCGCTGGCCGCCGGTGATCTTGGTGTAGAGGTCGTACTTCTTCGCCACCGCGCCGATGGCCAGCAGGCCGTCCGGGGTGATTTCGCCACCGGGAATACGCGGCACCACCGAGTAGGTACCGTTCTTCTGCATATTGGCCATGAAGGTGTCGTTGGTGTCTTGCAGCGGCACCAGCGCCGGATCGGTGATGGAGCGGTTCCAGCAGGAGGCGAGGATCGAGCCTACGGCCGGCTTGCAGATGTCGCAGCCGACGTGGCCGCGGCCATGCTTGGCCAGCAGTTCTTCGAAGCTCTCGATGCCTTCCACGCGGACAATGCCGTACAGCTCCTGGCGGGTGTAGGCGAAGTGCTCGCACAGGCTCTTGTCGACCACCACGCCGCGCGCAGTCAGCTCGTGCTCGAACACCTGCTTGAGCAGCGCCGAGCAGCCGCCGCAGCCGGTAGCAGCTTTGGTGCAGGCCTTGAGCCCGGCCAGGTCGCCGCAGCCGCCGTCGATGGCAGCGCAGATCGCGCCCTTGCTGACGTTGTGGCAGGAACAGATGGTCGCGGTGTCCGGCAGGGCATCGGCGCCCAGCGCCGGGGCGCCTTCGCCTTGCGGCAGGATCAGGCAGGATGGGTCGGCCGGCAGCTTGATGCCGTTCTGCACGTACTGCAGCAGGGTGTCGTAGTAGCTGTTGTCACCGACCAGCACGGCGCCGAGGGCCTGCTTGCCGTCGGCCGAAACCACCAGGCGGCGGTAGCTGGAGGTGGCTTCGTCGATAAAGCGGTAGCTGCGCGAACCAGCAGTAGCGCCGTGGGCATCACCGATGGAGCCGACGTCGACGCCGAGCAGCTTGAGCTTGGTCGACATGTCCGCGCCCATGAAGGGTTCGCTGTCTTCGCCGCACAGCTGGGTGGCGACGCTGCGGGCCATCTGGTAACCCGGTGCGACCAGGCCGAAGATGCCGCCGTTCCACGCCGCGCACTCGCCGATGGCGTAGATCGCCGGGTCGCTGGTGCGGCACTGGCTGTCGATGGCCACACCGCCGCGCGGGCCGAGTTCCAGGCCGCACTGCTTGGCGATGGCGTCCTGCGGGCGGATGCCGGCGGAGAACACGATCAGGTCGGTCTCAAGGAATTCCTCGCCGGCGAAGTTCATCCGGTAGCGGTACTCGCTGCCGGGGGTGATCGACTGGGTGCCGCGCGACAGGTGCACGCTGACGCCCAGGGCTTCGATCTGCGCCTTCAGCGCCAGGCCGCCGTGGTCATCCAGCTGTACCGGCATCAGCCGTGGGGCGAACTCCACCACATGGGCTTCCAGGCCCAGGGATTTCAGCGCGTTGGCTGCTTCCAGGCCGAGCAGGCCGCCACCCACCACCACGCCACGGCGTGCGCTCTTGGCGGCGGCCTGGATGGTGTCGAGGTCGGCCAGGGTGCGGTAGACCAGGCGCGAATCGCCTTCGGCGCCTTCAATCGGCGGCACGAAGGGGTAGGAACCGGTGGCCAGCACCAGCTGGTCGTAGGGGAAGCTACCCTCGGCGGTGATCACTTCGCGGCGCTCGCGATCGATCTCCAGCACCGGCACGCCCAGATGCAGGGTCACGCCCGGCGTCTGGTACAGCTCGGCGCCACTCAGGGCCAGGGATTCGGCATCGCGGCCGGTGAAATACTCGGAGAGGTGCACGCGGTCATAGGCGCGCAGCGGCTCTTCACTGAACACATGCACGCGGTACTGCGCCAGCGCGCCACGCTCGATCAGTTGTTCGACGCAGTGATGGCCGACCATGCCGTTGCCGATGATGATCAGCCGTTGCTGGTCTGTGGAGGTATCTGTGCTGTTCATGGCATTTCCCGGCCGAAGCTCATCAGGTTTTTCTGCGGCAATAAAAAAAGCGCCTGAAACCTTGCGGTTTCAGGCGCCTTTGCCTGTTCATTCGCGATGGATAACCAGGCTGCTGTGCCTCGCTCACCGCCACACCCATGGCCGCTGGGCCGTCGATCACCGTTGATCGCTGGGTGGCCCGGCCGCTTGTGTGCGCCGGGTTTGCCTGAGCTATGCAGCGCTTGTGCCAGGTTTGCCAAAGACCCTGTTCATGTGGCCTAAACCCTCTGTGTACGGGGTTTTTCAGTGGCTGGGCGGCGTTCGCAGGCATGGCGTGCCCCCTGGTTATCGGTTCTTGGCGTGTGCAGAAATGGGGCGACTGCCTTGAGTTGGTGCGTGCAAGGGCAGGGGCGAAGCTGAGCGCTTCTGCGTAGCGAAAAGCCCATGGCTTGCTGCAGGTCAGTCCTGGCGCCGTGTCGATTGGCTATGCTCGGGCCCATCTCAACCAGCAAGGCATGGCGACGCGATGACGGATAGCCAGGTGGATGTGGTGATAGTTGGCGGTGGCCAGGCGGCGCTGGCGGTGGCGTATTTCCTGCGCCGTAGCGGGCTGTCGTTTGTCATCCTCGATGCGGAGCAGGGGCCTGGCGGGGCCTGGCGGCATGGCTGGAATTCCTTGCGGCTGTTCTCGCCGGCGACCTGGAGTTCGATTCCCGGCTGGATCATGCCGCCGGTGGCCGAGGGCTACCCGAGCCGCGACCATGTGCTGGCTTACCTGGAGCAATACGAGCAGCGCTACCAGTTTCCGATTGAGCGGCCGGTGTGGGTCGACTCTGTTGAGCGCACGGCCGCTGGCCTGCGGGTACGGGCTGGTGTGCGCAGCTGGCTGGCGCGGGCGCTGGTCAGCGCCACCGGCACCTGGCGCCATCCGTATATTCCGACCTATGCCGATGCCGCGCTGTTTCGTGGCAAGCAACTGCACTCGGCCCACTATGTCGAGCCCCAGGCCTTCGCCGGCCAGCGTGTGCTGGTGGTCGGCGGTGGAAACTCCGGGGCACAGATCCTGGCCGAAGTGTCGCAGGTTGCCGAGACGATCTGGGTAACGCCGGAGGAGCCGCTGTTCCTGCCCGACGAGGTGGATGGCCGGGTGCTGTTCGAACGCGCCACCGAGCGCTGGAAAGCGTTGCAGGAGGGGCGGGTGATCGAACAGCCGGTCGGTGGCCTGGGCGATATCGTCATGCTGCCGCCCGTGCGCGAGGCCCACGCCCGAGGTGTGCTCAAGGCGCTGCGACCGTTTAGCCGTTTCACCGCGCACGGCGTGGTCTGGGCCGACGGCCACGAGTCGGCAGTGGATGCGGTGATCTGGTGTACCGGCTTTCGCCCGGCGCTCGGTCACCTGGCCGCGCTGGGTGTGCTCAACGAGGAGGGCAAGGTGGACGTCGCCGAAACCCGCTCGCTCAAGGAGTCGCGGCTGTGGCTGGTCGGCTACGGCGAGTGGACCGGTGCCGCCTCGGCCACCCTGATCGGGGTGACCCGCACCGCGCGCAGCACAGTCAATGAAATCGTCGAGGCCTTGCAGGGCTGACCGGCAAGGCATTTTTCTGCACAGGACACCTCATGCGTGATGTCACCGTTGTACCTGCTACCCCTAGCCCGTTGGGGTTCTTCGAACGCTACCTGACCCTCTGGGTGTTTCTCTGCATCGTCGCCGGCACCGTGCTGGGGTTGCTGGTGCCGGCCGTGGCCCAGGGGGTGGGCGCATTGGAAGTGGCCCAGGTGAATATCCCGGTGGGGCTGCTGATCTGGGTGATGATCATCCCGATGCTGATGAAGATCGATTTTTCCTCGCTTGGCGAGGTGCGTGCGCAGAAGGCCGGAATCGGCATCACCCTGTTCGTCAACTGGGCGGTCAAGCCGTTTTCCATGGCGCTGCTCGGCTGGCTGTTCCTGCGCCATGTGTTTGCTCCCTGGCTGCCAGCAAGGCAGATCGACAGCTACATGGCCGGCTTGATTCTGCTGGGTGCTGCGCCGTGCACGGCGATGGTGTTCGTGTGGAGCAACCTGTGCCGTGGCAATGCCAACTTCACCCTCAGCCAGGTGGCACTGAATGATCTGGTGATGGTGTTTGCCTTCGCCCCCATCGTCGCCTTGCTGCTCGACGTGTCGTCGATCCCGGTGCCGTGGGACACCCTGCTGCTGTCGGTGGTGATGTATATCGTCATCCCGCTGAGCATTGCCCAGTGGCTTCGCGCCCGTCTGCTGCGCCGTTGCGAGGCGGCGTTCCAGGCCGCACTGGCGAAGATCGCACCGTTCTCCATCCTGGCTCTGCTGGCGACCCTGGTGCTGCTGTTTTCCTTCCAGGGCCAGGCCATCGTCGCGCAGCCGTTGATCATTGCCATCCTGGCCGTGCCGCTGTTGCTGCAGACGTTGTTCATCGCCGCGCTGGGCTACTGGCTGAACCGCCAGTTCAGGGTGCGCCACGATATAGCCGGGCCGTCGACCATGATCGGCGCCTCCAACTTCTTCGAGCTGGCGGTGGCGGTGGCCATCGTCCTGTACGGCTTCAATTCCGGCGCCGCCCTGGCCACGGTGGTCGGCGTGCTGATCGAGGTGCCAGTGATGCTGCTGTTGGTGCGCCTGGTCAATGCCAGCCGTGATTGGTACAACCGCGCGCTGCCCAGCGCCTGAACGGAGTCGGCATGGAATTCTTCGCCTGGCTCAATGCCCAGCTGCTGCGCATGGACTGGCTGGCCGCGCTGGTGCGCCTGTTGCTGGAGGACGGGCTGGGCCTGGATACCGCCACCCGCGCTGGCGCCAGTGTGCATTTCTTCATCTATGACGTGATCAAGATCTTCATCCTGCTCGGGGTGCTGATCTTCGGTATCTCCTGGGTGCAGAGTTATTTTCCGCCGGAACGCACGCGGCGCATCCTCGGCGGGCTGCGCGGGGTGCGCGCCAACCTGATGGGCGCGCTACTGGGCACTATCACGCCGTTCTGTTCCTGTTCATCGATCCCGCTGTTCATCGGCTTCACCAGTTCCGGTTTGCCGCTGGGGGTGACTTTCGCCTTCCTGATTTCCTCGCCGCTGGTGGACCTGGCCTCGGTGATCCTGCTGGCGAGCATCTTCAACTGGTCGATCGCCCTGGCTTATGTGCTGGTCGGCATCGTTTTGGCGGTGCTGGGTGGCAGCCTGATCGGCCGGGCGCGCATGGAGCGTCATGTCGAGGCCTTCGTCATGCACAACAAGGTGCTCGACCTGCCGGCCAGCCAGCTGACTCGCCGCGACCGCCTGCAGTTCAGCTGGGAGCAGGTACGTGAGGTGTTCGGCCGGGTCTGGCTGTATGTGCTGATTGGCGTGGGCATCGGCGCGGCAATCCACAACTGGATTCCCCAGGACATGGTGCTGGCACTGCTCGGCGAGGACCGCTGGTGGGCGGTGCCGTTGGCCACCCTGGTGGGCGTGCCCATGTATGCCGATATCTTCGGCACCCTGCCGATTGCCGAGGCGCTGGTGGCCAAGGGTGTCGGCCTGGGCACTGCGCTGGCTTTCATGATGGCGGTCACGGCCTTGTCGTTGCCGTCGCTGATCATGCTCAAGAAGGTGGTGAAAGGGCCGCTGCTGGCGCTGTTCTTCGCCATCGTACTGGTCGGCATCATGCTGATCGGCGTGCTGTTCAACCGCTTTGCCTACCTGCTTATCTGACCCGCAAGGAGTGTGTGCATGATCATCAAGATTCTCGGTTCCGGCTGCAAAAAGTGCGTGACCCTGACGGAAAACACCCAGCAGGCCCTGCACAACCTGGGGCTGACGGCGGACGTGGTGAAGGTCACCGATTTCGCCGAGATCGCCGCCCACGGGGTGATGTCGACCCCGGCGCTGGCCATCGACGACAAGGTGGTATCGGTGGGCAAGGTGCTCACGGCAGCCGAGGTCGCCGACCTGCTGCGCGCCGGCTGAAACTCGCGGTCAGGGCGCGCAGCAGGGCTGCCGTGGCGGGCCATACTGGGTAGCAGCAGCGTCTGCATTCATCCCATCGCTAGGGAGTTCGTCTCGTGGAGTTCAAGGATTACTACCAGATTCTCGGCGTCGACAAGACGGCGGATGCTGACGCGATCAAGAAGGCTTACCGCAAGCTGGCGCGCAAGTATCACCCTGACGTGAGCAAGGAGGTCGATGCCGAGGTGCGCATGAAGGAAGTCAACGAGGCCTACGCGGTACTCGGTGACGTGGAAAAACGCGCCGCCTACGACCAGCTTGGTGGACGTTACCAGGACGGCCAGGACTTCCAGCCGCCACCGGGCTGGGACAATGGCTTCGAGTTTTCCGGTGGCGATTTTTCCGCTGCCGACCTGGGCGAATACAGCGATTTCTTTGCCAATCTGTTCGGCCAGGCCGGTCGTGGTCGCCATCGTCAAGGCTGGGCTGAATCGCAGCGTGGCGAGGATCATCACACCAAGATTGTCATCGATCTGCGCGATGCCTATGCCGGGGCTACGCGCACGATCACCCTGCGCGGTGCCCGTGCCGATGCCCAGGGGCGGGTGAGCATGCAGGAGCACAGCCTCAACGTGCAGATTCCCAAGGGCATCCGCGAGGGCCAGCAGATCCGTCTGAGCGGCCAGGGCAGCCCGGGGTTTGGTGGTGGGCCGGCTGGCGATTTGTACCTGGAGGTGCATTTCCAGGCTGACCCGCACTACCGGGTAGACGGGCGCGATGTCTACGAGACGCTGCCGGTGACGCCCTGGGAAGCGGCGCTGGGCGCGAGCATCGAGGCGCCGACGCCGTCCGGCAGGGTGCAGGTGAAGATTCCCGCCCACTCGCAGAGCGGGCGCAAGCTGCGCCTCAAGGGGCGTGGCATTCCCGGCGAACCGGCGGGCGATCTGTACCTGCTGCTGGAAGTGGTCCTGCCGCCAGCCGATACCGAAAAGGCCCGTCAGCTCTACGAAATGATGGCCCAGGAGCTGCCCTTCAACCCGCGTCAGTCCATGGGAGCCTGAGTCATGCCCTCGATCGAGATCATCAGCAGCGTTGTTGTCGATGAAGTCACCCTGGACCTCGACGAACTGGCTCGCGCCTGCGCCGTGGATGCGGTGTGGATAGTCGAGCGGGTCGAGGCCGGCCTGTTGGATGCGTTGCATCGGCAACAACCGGCCAGCTGGCGCTTCAGCAGCGCCGAACTGGCCCGCGCCCGGCGCCTGGCTGCGCTGGAGCGCGACTTCGATGCCAATCCGGAACTGGCCGCCCTGGTCGCCGACCTGATCGAGGAAGTGGCGCGGCTCAAGCGTCGGCTCAAGGCTGCTGGCCTGGAATAAGCCTGTTTGATGTCTTGCCCTGGCTGGCGGCCTGATCCTGTAGGAGCCAGCTTGCTGGCGATTGGCAGGCAGAGTTCCGCTGATCGCCAGCAAGCGGGCTCCTACAAAAGCTGTGTTGAATATCAGTATCTATGCAATCGGCCAACCCCTGTAGGGTGGATGGCTACCCTGTGGAAAACTGCGCAGCATTTTCCACCGCTAAGCCTTTGAGCGGCGCCTTAGCGACTCAGCGGCTCGGCATGCCGGGGCAAACCCAGAGAGATCAGCGCGGCCAGCAGGACGAAGGCCGAGGAAATCCACAGGCAGGCTTCCAGGCCATATGCCTGGTAGACCCAGCCCGATAGCAGGGTGCCGAGTAGTCGGCCAAGCGCGTTGGACATGTAGTAGAAGCCCACGTCCAGCGACACGCCATCTTCCTTGGCATAGCTGACGATCAGGTAGCTGTGCAGCGAGGAGTTCACCGCGAACAGCACGCCAAACAGCAGCAGGCCACAGAGCAGTACCCAGTGTGTCGACCCGCCAGCCTGCATGCCCAGGGCGATGGCTGCCGGCAGGCCGGCCAGCAGCGCGGCCCAGACGAAGGCGGCTCGGCCATCCGGCACCTGGCCGCTGCGCTTGCCGGTGATGGCGGGGGCGAACGACTGGACGATGCCGTAGCCGATCACCCAGCTGGCGAGAAAACCACCAACCAGCCAGAAGTCCCAGCCAAATACGCTGGACAGGTACACCGGCAGTGCCACCACGAACCACACATCGCGGGCGCCGAACAGAAACAGGCGAGCGGCCGAGAGGATGTTGATCGCCCGGCTCTTCGACAGCAGTTCGCGGAACTTGGGTTTGGCCTTGGCCTTGCCCAAATCCTTTTTCAGCAGCCACAGGCTGGCCAGCCAGATCAGCGCCAGTACGGCGGCCATGGCCAGCACCGCGCCGGTAAAACCGAGCAGGGCGAGCAGGGCGCCGCCAAGGAAGAAACCGACGCCCTTGAGCGCGTTCTTCGAGCCGGTGAGGATCGCCACCCACTTGTACAGCGTGCCTTGCAGGCTATCGGGCACCAGGAGCTTGATCGAGCTCTTGGCGCTCATCTTGTTCAGGTCCTTGGCGATGCCTGACAGCGCCTGTGCGCCCATTACCCAGGACACCGTCAGCCAGGCGGCCGGCACGGTGAGCATCAGCAGCGCCGCCACCTGCAGGCCGAGGCCGAGGTTCATGGTGCGATTCAGGCCCAGGCGCGCACCCAGGTAGCCACCGACCAGGTTGGTGACCACGCCGAAGATCTCGTAGAACAGGAACAGCGCGGCGATCTGCAGCGGCGAATAGCCCAGGCTATGGAAATGCAGCACCACCAGCATGCGCAAGGCGCCGTCGGTGAGGGTGAAGGCCCAGTAGTTGCCGGTGACCAGCAGGTACTGGCGGACTTCGGGCGAGAGCTGCGAGAGCGGACGCATGAGAGTTTCCTGAGCGTTAAGTGGGGCTTGAACCCCTATCCCCAACCCTCTCCCCGTGGGGCAGAGGGGGCTGTTCGTGTGGGCCGGATGCTGCGTAGGTTTTTCTCCCCTCGCCCGTTTACGGGAGAGGGGCCGGGGGAGAGGGTGGTAGCCCAGAGGTAATTCGTGGGGGACATTTCCCTCAATGTCCCGGATTGCATCCGGGCTACGTTTTAGTCGGCCATCCCGACCATCCGCGCCAGCTCGACGGTGCGGTTGGCGTAGCCCCACTCGTTGTCGTACCAGGCATAGAGCTTCACCTGGGTGCCATTGACCACCATGGTCGACAGCGCATCGATGATCGAAGAGCGTGGATCGGTGCGGTAGTCGATGGACACCAGAGGCCTTTCTTCGTAGCCAAGAATGTTCTTCAGCGGGCCTTCAGCCGCTGCCTTGAGCAGGGCATTGACCTCGTCCACCGTGGTGGCGCGCTCGACCTCGAATACGCAGTCGGTCAGCGAGGCGTTGGCCAGCGGCACGCGTACGGCATGACCGTTCAGCTTGCCGCGCAGCTCGGGGAAGATCTCGGCAATAGCGGTCGCCGAACCAGTGGTGGTGGGGATCAGGCTCATGCCCGAGGCGCGGGCGCGGCGCAGGTCCTTGTGCGGCTGGTCGAGGATGCTCTGGGTGTTGGTCAGGTCGTGGATGGTGGTGATCGAACCGTGGCGAATGCCCAGGTGCTCATGGATCACCTTGACCACCGGCGCCAGGCAGTTGGTGGTACAGGAGGCGGCGGTGACGATACGGTGCACGGCCGGGTCGAACAGCTGCTGGTTGACGCCCATCACTACGTTGATCGCGCCGGCTTCCTTGACCGGGGCGCTGACCACCACGCGCTTCACGCCCTGGTCCAGGTAGCCCTGCAGCACGGCAACGGTCTTCATCTTGCCGCTGGCCTCGATCACCAGGTCGCAGCCGCTCCAGTCGGTATCGGCGATGGCCTTGTTGGCCGTGACCTTGATCGATTTGCCGTCGATCACCACGCAGTCGCCGGCGCTGCTCGCCTCATACTGCCAGCGGCCGTGCACCGAGTCGAAATTGAGCAGATGGGCATGGGTGGCGGCGTCGCCGGCCGGGTCGTTGATTTGCACGAACTCCAGCTCCGGCCAGCCCCAGGCGGCGCGCAGGGCCAGGCGTCCGATGCGGCCGAAACCGTTGATACCGACTTTGATGGTCATGCGGATATTCCTCAAATGGCAGATTGATTGACGCGTTTCGACAGTTGCTCGGCCGACTCCTTGCGCTCGGAGTAGCGGTCGACCAGGTAGTCGGCGCGCTCGCGCAGCAGCAGTGTGAACTTGACCAGCTCTTCCATGACATCCACCACCCGGTCGTAATAGGCCGAGGGTTTCATTCGTCCGGTGGCATCGAATTCGAGGAAGGCCTTGGGCACCGAGGACTGGTTGGGGACGGTGAACATGCGCATCCAGCGGCCCAGCACGCGCAGCTGGTTGACCACATTGAACGACTGCGAGCCGCCGCAGACCTGCATCACGGCCAGGGTCTTGCCCTGGGTCGGGCGGATGGCGCCCATGGCCAGCGGCACCCAGTCGATCTGTGCCTTGAACACGGCAGTCATTGCGCCGTGGCGCTCGGGCGAGCACCACACCTGGCCTTCCGACCACTGCATCAGCTCGCGTAATTCCTGCACCTTGGGGTGGCCGTCCGGGGCATCGTCCGGCAGTGGCAGACCGCGTGGATCAAAGATCCGCGTCTCGGCGCCGAAACGTTGCAGCAGGCGCGCGGCTTCTTCGGTAAGCAGGCGGCTGAACGAGTGCTGGCGGGTTGAGCCGTACAACAAGAGGATGCGCGGCGCGTGCTTGGCCAGCAGCGGCGTACCGAGCCGCTCGGTATCGGGTAGCTCGAACAGATGGTCGTCGAGGTGGGGTAGGCTGTCATCGTGCATCGGTACGATCCTTTGGGTGTGCTGTCAGCAGCAGGCAGCGCCACGTTCGGGGCGGCCATCCATGCAATGCAGGCGCTGGGCAATGGGAGTGAGCCAACCACGGTTGGCCTCCAGGGTGGTGCGCAGAATGCTGAGCACCCATTCCGGCAAGTCCGGGTGCAGGCGGTAGTACACCCACTGGCCCTGGCGGCGGTCTGCCAGCAGGCCACAGCTACGCAGTTGCGCCAGATGGCGAGAGATTTTTGGCTGGCTTTCGCCCAGGGCACAGGTCAGCTCACAGACGCACAGTTCACCCTCGCCGGTAACCAGCAGCATCAGGCGCACACGGGTGTCATCGGCCAGGCATTTGAAGACGCTGGTCGGAGTCAGGGGTTCGCTCACAGCGGTGCCTTTTAATATATGATTTTTCGAATATATGAAATTTCACATATTTAGTAAACCCGCCCGGAAACGGGTATCGCTCTGCAGCTGTTGGGTCGCGCCTGGGCTTGGGCTCAAGCACGCCACGCGCATGCGGCCACAATTTGTTAGAGCTGTTTCACAGCCTGACAAGATCACGAAGACGCCGAACCCCAGGCATTGCGTAGAATGCCGGGCTCCGAACGACTCTGGAATGGATGCCATGTCGACTGATCTGCTTGTGCCTGCGCGATTTTCCCGCCGCCTTCTGGCATGTCCGTTACATCTGCGCCCTGACGCTGACGCGTATTGAGGGGTAGCAGATGCAAAACTATGACTTCTTCATCAATCTGATCCTCAGCATCATCCTGATCGTCGGGGTGTATCAGTTCTATTTCTTCACCCAGCGTTACACCCTGGTGGAAATACGAACGTTCAACTCTCGTCTGGACGAGAAAATGCCGTTCTGGCCGTCCTGGTCATGGATTTACAGCTTTCTGTATTACCCGGCGATTCTCTATATCAACTGGCTGGTCGAAGACCCGCGACATTTCACCATCACGGCGTTTACCTACATCGTCCTGCTGGTGATGCAGATGATCTGCTTCTCTGCATTCCCGGTGTCGACCCCCGAGCACTGGCGCAGCATCAATACCGGTAGCAACTGGTCCGAGCGCTTTCTGCTGTTTGTGCAGAAGTTTGATGCGCCGTCCAACTGCTTCCCCAGCATGCACGTCTCGGTTGCGACGCTCACGGCTTTGCTGGCGCTGAACTCGCTGGGGCCCTGGGTTTTTCTGTTTCCCGTGCTGATCGCGCTGTCCTGCACGTTCACCAAGCAGCACTACCTGGCGGATCTGCCAGCAGGTGCAGCCCTGGGTTGGGTGGCTTATCAGGTCTATCTGCTGCTGATCTGAACCTCAGGTTCAATTCTTCAGTGCTTTAAGGCGGTGCTCCTCTCCCCGGACACCGCCTTCTTTTTGCCTGCAGACTTTGCCTCAGCTGCTATTTCGGCTGCTTGGCGATTGCTTTGTGGCTTTCCCTGGCGCGCGGCTCTGGCTAAGCTCGCGGTTCCGCATATGCAGCAGAGGCTTTCCCATGGCGCAGCAACGGCCAGCCGCAGATATCGCCCGTCAGATCCTCGACGGCTTTGACGACTATCGCGAGCACTTCCGTGAGATTACCAATGGCGCCCGCGCGCGCTTCGAACAGGCGCTGTGGCAGGAGGCGCAGGCTGCGTCGGCCGCGCGGATCAATCTCTACGAAGAAAAGGTCAGCGAAGTGGGCGAGCGTCTGCGCGCCAGTTTCAGTGACGAATTTCTGCTGGATGTCGACCTGTGGCCGCTGGTGAAAAGCGCCTACATCACGCTGATTGACCAGCGTTTCGATGATGAACTGGCGGAAACCTGGTTCAACTCGATCTTCTGCGGCCTGTTCAGCCATGACCAGATCAGCGATGGCTGCATGTTCATCCACACTACGCGGCCGTCTCTGCGGCCCCAGGCCAGCGCTCCGCAAACCCGCAGCTACAAGCCGCAGGGCAATTTGCAGCAGGCTCTGCATGCGGTGTTCAGCGACTACCGTTTCAGTGTTGGTTTCGAGAACCTCGAGCGCGATATCAATCGTCTGGAAGCACAGCTGCGCAACAATCTGCCGGACTGGGTGTGCAAGGACCCGGAACTGACCATCGAGCTGTTTTCCTTCACCCTCTACCGCAACAAGGGGGCCTATCTGGTCGGGCGCATTTTCACCCGCGACGAGCAGTGGCCGCTGGTGATTCCGCTGCTGCACCGCGAAGGGCAGGGCATCCAGATCGACACCCTGATCACCGACGAAGCCGAGGTCTCGATCATCTTCTCCTTCACCCGTTCCTACTTCATGGTGCGGGTGGAGATTCCGGCGGAGTTCATCGGCTTCCTCAAGCGTATCCTGCCGGGCAAGCATATCGCCGAGCTGTACACCTCGATCGGCTTCTACAAGCACGGCAAGTCGGAGTTCTACCGCTCGCTGATCAATCACCTGGCCAGCACCGATGACAAGTTCATCATGGCTCCGGGTGTGCGCGGCATGGTCATGAGCGTGTTCACCCTGCCGGGGTTCAACACGGTGTTCAAGATCATCAAGGACCGCTTCTCGCCGTCGAAGAACGTCGACCGCGCCACGGTGATCGAGAAGTACCGCCTGGTGAAGAGTGTCGACCGGGTCGGGCGCATGGCCGATACCCAGGAGTTCGCCGATTTCCGCTTCCCCAAGGCCAAGTTTGACCCGGAATGCCTGGCTGAGCTGCTGGAAGTGGCGCCTTCCACCGTGGCCATCGAGAACGACGACACCGTACTGATCCGCCACTGCTGGACCGAGCGGCGCATGATCCCGCTGAACATCTACCTGGAAAGCGCCAACGAGGCCCAGATACGCGAGGCTCTGGAAGACTACGGCCTGGCCATCAAGCAACTGGCCGCAGCGAATATCTTCCCCGGTGACATGCTGCTGAAGAACTTTGGCGTTACCCGTCACGGTCGTGTGGTGTTTTACGACTACGACGAGATTTGCTACCTGACCGAGGCCAACTTCCGGCGTATTCCGCCACCGCGCTATCCGGAAGACGAAATGGCTTCTGAGCCCTGGTATTCGGTAGCGCCGCTGGATGTGTTCCCGGAAGAATTTCCGCCGTTCCTGTTTGCCGATATCAACCAGCGCCGGCTGTTCAGTCAGCTGCATGGCGATCTGTACGACGCCGATTACTGGAAGGGTCTGCAAGAGGCGATTCGCGCTGGCAAGGTGATCGACGTGTTTCCTTATCGCCGCAAGGAACTCGCCGACAGCATCCAGTGAAGCCGGGCTGATTTGCGACAACTTGCTTCATCCAGACACGAGCTGGCCTATGCTGAAGATAGTGGCTGCGTTTGCAGCCCTATCGCTTTGTCTATGACCGGAGGACGTTGCATGAAAGCCAGATTGCAGACTGTTGTTCGCCAGTTTCTTACCGTACTGGGTTTGCTCGAGCCTCCGCGCATGCAACCGATCCCGGTGCGGAGAGAGCCACCGCACGCCCCGCACAAACGCTGAGACCCCTGCTACGAGTAGAACAGGTAGGTGCAATGCCTATCTGTTTCAGGCCCGACTGTGTCCGCCTGATGCACAGCAAACTCTCGTGTGTGGGAGTGGGGCTGGATCGGCTGATGCCGAACTAATGCCACACTATTAGTGGTGTTTTGGTACGACTGTGCTAGACCCTATTTGTGTGAGCCGGAAGTCCACCGTCAACCTTGTCCAAGGATGATCCCCATGCGTCAAAATCTCCCTGTATCCCAGCGGGAAAGAACTTTCCCTGCTGCAGAGCGCCTGATCTCCACCACCGACCTGAACAGCAATATCACCTATTGCAATGATGCTTTTGTTGAAATCAGTGGATTCTCCCGCGAAGAATTGATTGGTCAGCCGCACAACATGGTGCGCCATCCGGACATGCCACCCTCGGTTTTTGCCCACATGTGGGAAACCATCAAGCAAGGCAAACCGTGGATGGGGGTGGTCAAGAATCGCTCGAAGAATGGCGATTACTACTGGGTCAGCGCCTATGTCACGCCGATCTACGAAAACGGAAAAATGTCCGGTTATGAGTCGGTGCGTTCGGTGCCCACTGAGGAGCAAAAAAGGCGCGCCGAGAATCTCTATGCGCGCTTACGTGCCGGCAAGCCTCCAGTACCCAAGCTGGAATACCTGACCTATGACCTGCTGCGCTCCTGGCCATTGATCCTGGCCGGCCTGGTGATTATTGGCGGACATTGGGTGCTGAATGGGGGGTGGCTGCTGCTGTTCATTTTTGTGGTGATGTTCGGCCTGGGTTCGTTCCAGCTTTATAGCAAGCGGCAGATGATCCGCAAAACCTTGGACGAGCATCCCAAGGCTTTTACCAGTGCGCTGGTCGCTCTGACTTACAGCGACAATCGCGGTGCCCAGGCGCTGCTCGATATGGCCATGGTCAGTGAGGAGGCACGCTTGCAGACCGCGCTGACTCGTCTTGAAGATGCCGGCGAAAGCGTGCGCAAGCGCGCCGCGCAATCTGCCGAATTATCGCGCTCCGGAGCCGAGTTGCTTGATCAGCAACGCAGTGAGACAGATCAATCAGCCACGGCAATCAACCAGATGGCGGCCACCATTCAGGAGGTAACGCACAACGTGCAGAACACCTCGCATGCTGCCGAAGAGGCTGATCGTCTGGCGCAGCAGGGCCGTCATCTTGCCGATAGCAGTCTGAACGCCATGCAGCACATGGCTGGCGCTGTGCAGGAAATCGGTCAGGCCGTGAATGACCTGGCTAGCTCGACCCAGTCCATTGGCAGCGTGGCTGATGTGATCACCTCGATTGCCGAACAGACCAACTTGCTGGCCCTTAACGCGGCGATCGAGGCTGCACGTGCTGGTGAGCAGGGTAGGGGGTTTGCCGTGGTGGCTGATGAGGTACGGGCATTGGCTGGGCGTACTCGTGAGTCTACCGAGCAGATTCATCAGATCATTTCTTCCCTGCGCAGTGGAGCGGAGCGTGCGGTGCAAACAGCCGGCAAGGGCGAGGCGATTTCCCGTGAAAGTGTGCAAAGCGTCGAGGAGGTGCGGGAGGCGCTGATTGGTATCAGCACGGCGGTGACCCGTATTACCGGTATGAGCCAGCAGATGGCCGCCGCCTCGGAAGAGCAGAGCCATGTTGCCGAGGACATCAGTCGGCAGATTACCCGCATTGCCCAGTTGTCAGATCACAGTGCGGGTCAGGCGCAGCAGGGGGCCGCTATTGGGCAGGAGTTGGAGCAGATGGCCGAGTACCTGCACAGTCTGGCGGAGCGCTTCAACCGCTGATCGTTGTTGCGCTCGCAGCAGCTTCCTCCGCACTGTCTTTGCGCGAATAAAAACGCCGTGACGCCTCCTGGTGCCGCGGCGTTTTGCTTACCAGAACTTGGGTGACGTGTTAGCGCGAGCTTGCTCGCGACCCCAGTCAGCTTAAGGCTTCGCGAACAGAGCTCGCGCCTGCAGGCAGGCTATCGGGATTTACTCTCTTTGTTGGCGAGGGGATAAACCTCAGTGGCTTTTATGGTGAGTATGGCCGCTGTGGCAAACTGCCTGGCAGAAGGAGAGCCCCCAATGTCCCGAGCCCGCTGCGAGCGCTGTACCCGACCGCAGAATCATTGCCTGTGCCAACTGATTCCGCGCTTGCCAAGTCGTACGCGGGTGTTGATTTTGCAGCACCCGGATGAGGTGACGCATGCCCTCAATACTGCTCGCCTGGCTGCGTTGGGGCTGGAGAATGCTGAGCTCAAGGTCGGCGAGGTGTTTGCTGACCTGCAGCAGTGGCTGAATGGCGACTACCGTGCCTGCCTGCTGTTTCCAGGGGAGCAGGCGCAAGAGCTGCCATTGTCCGCTACGCCGGAGGATGGCCGTCCACTACTGCTGGTGGTGCCGGATGGCACCTGGCGCAAGGCTCGCAAGCTGCTGCACCTGAATCCGCTGCTGGCTGAATTGCCACGGGTCTGTTTGCCAGCGGGCTTGCAGTCGCGCTATCGCCTGCGTAAGGCTCCGGGGGAGGGGGCATTGGCCACAGTCGAGGCGATCACAGTTGCCCTCAACCTGCAGGAAGCACCGGCTTGCTTCGATGAGCTGTTGCGCCCATTCGAGGCGCTGATCGAAGGGCAGATCATGGCGATGGGTGAAGACACTTTCCGGCGCAATCACCAGAAGACGTAGCCCGGATTGCATCCGGGCTACGTCACTGGCTGTTCCGCCAGGGCCACTCGGGGCCATGTTTGAAGCACCTCAAACAGCCCACGCGTACAACCCCCTTTTCCTCCGAGAGAGGGCGGGGTTGAGGGCTGAGGGGCGTTAGCTTCGGATACCACGAAGCACCCTCACCCTAGCCCTCTCCCAGAGGGAGAGGGAATCAACGCTCAAAGTCCGCATTCAGCGCTCGCGCAGGGCTTCCGAGCGGGCTTTGAGCACGGGCTTGAGCAGGTAGTCCAGCACGCTTTTTTCGCCGGTGATGATATCGACGGTCGCCACCATGCCGGGGATGATTAGCAGGGGGTGTTCCTTGGAGCCAAGATGGCTCTGATCGGTGCGTACCTGGATCAGGTAGAAACTGTTGCCTTCTTCATCGGTGATGGTGTCGGCGCTGATCAGTTCGAGCTTGGCTTTCAACCCTCCATAGATGGTGTAGTCGTAGGCGGTGAACTTGACCATGGCCTTCTGGCCGGGATGGAGGAAGGCCACATCCTGTGGACGTACCTTGGCCTCGATCAGCAGGTTGTCTTCCAGCGGTACCACTTCGACCATGGCGTCACCGGGCTGTACCACGCCGCCAATGGTGTTGACCTTGAGCAGCTTGATGATGCCGTACACGGGGGATACCACGGTGGTGCGGGTCACCCGATCGTCGATGGCCACACTGGTAGAGGTGATCTTCTTCAGCTCGGTGCGCATCTCGTTGAGTTCCTTGAAGGCGTCCGAGCGGAAAGCCAGTTCGGACTCCTCGATGCGGCTTTTGATTTCCGCAATGGCCGATTCGGCACGCGGGATGGCCAGGTTGGTGGCATCCAGGGAGCCGCGTACCTCGACGGCGCTGCGGCGCAGGCGAAGGATTTCTACCTGGGAAATTGCGCCGGTTTCGACCAGCGGCTGCGACATATTCAGCTCCTGCTGCAGCAGGCCAAGACTGGAGCGATATTGCTGCGATTTGGCACGGAATTCGGCCAGCTCCTGAGTCTTTTGTTGCAGCTGTTCTTGCAGGGTGTTCTGTTCGCTTTGCAGGCGCTGCTGGCGCGAGCGGTACAGGGCCATTTCATCTTCGACCAGTTGTGGGGCCTGCTTCACCAGGTCATCCGGCAAGACCAGTGGGCGCCCTTCAGCCTCGGCGCTGAGGCGCTCCACGCGGGCGACCAGGGCCATGCGGTCGGCTTCGGTTTCACCTCGGTTGGAGAGAAAGCGGGTGTCGTCGAGGCGTAGCAGGGTGTCGCCTTTGCTCACCACCTGGCCTTCGCGGACGAAAATTTCGGTGACGATGCCGCCTTCGAGATTCTGGATCACCTGCACCTTGCTCGATGGGATGGCTTTGCCTTCGCCGGTGGTAACTTCTTCCAGTACGGCGAACTTGGCCCAGATCAGCGCTGCCAGCAGACAGGCACTCACCGACCATACCGTAGCTCGTGCCAGCCACGGCGAGTCTTCAAGAATGGCCCCATCTACTTCGGGCATGAACTCGGTATCCTGCTTGTTTTTTTGCAGGCTGCCGAAGTAATCGCGGATCGATTGAGTCAGTTCCATGCACGACCTCCACAGGGTGGCGCGCTTTATACCGCCGCCGGGCCGACACGCCCCTTGCGCAGGGCCTCGATCACCGAGTCTTTAGGGCCATCGGCGACGACATGGCCATTGTCGAGAACCACCAGACGATCGACCAGGCTGAGCATCGAGGCACGGTGGGTGATCAGTATTACCGTCTTACCCTGCGCCAGGCTGTGCAGGCGGTTGCGCAGGGTGTCTTCACTGGTGTTGTCCATGGAGCTGGTCGGTTCATCGAGCAGCAGGATCGGTGGGTCGAGTAGCAGGGAGCGGGCCAGTAGTACGGTTTGTCGTTGGCCGCTGGAGAGCAGCTGGCCACGCTCACCTACCGGTCGATCAAAGCCTTGCGGGTGCTGCCGGGCGAGTTCAGAAACCCCCGTCATGTCCGCCACCTCAAGCATGCGTGTGTCGCTGACATAGCGGGCGCCGAGGGTCAGGTTGTCGCGCAGGCTGCCGGACAGCAAAGGCAGGTCATGGGCGACATAGCCGATCTGATGGCGCAGATCGGCAACGTCCAGTTGGCGCAGATCAAGGCCATCAAGGAGGATCTGGCCTTCATTCGGGGTATAGAAGTTCATCAGCAGCCTTGCCAGGGTACTTTTGCCCGAGCCATTGCGGCCGATGATCCCAACCCGCTCACCGGCGTTCATGCGCAGGCTGACTTTACTCAGGGCTGGCGTGTCTTGTCCTGGGTAGCTAAAGGTGACCTGGCGCATGTCGAGGGCGCCTTTCAGGTGGGTGCGTTCCAGTGGGCGCTGCTTGGCTTGACGCTCCTGCGGTAAGGCCATCAGCGCATCAGTGCTGGTCATGGTCAGGCGTGCCTGCTGGTAGCGGGTAATCAGGCCGGCGATTTGCCCTAAGGGGGCGAGTACCCGGCTACCGAGCATGTAACAGGCCACCAGCGCCCCGACACTGAGGTGCCCGGCGATGATGATGTAGACCCCGGAGACTATGGTTGCCATACCGGCGAACTGCTGGAAGAACATGGTGCCGTTAGTGGCCAGTGAGGCAAGGAAACGACTGTGGTTATCCAGACGAGTCAGTGCGCCGTGGGTTTTTTCCCAGTGATGCTGTCGCTCGCTTTCGGCACTGCAAGCCTTGAGGGTTTCCAGGCCACTGAGGGTTTCGATCAGCAGTGCCTGGCGTTCGGCTCCCAGTGCGAGGCTTTTTTGTACGGTGTCGCGCAGGCGGGCCTGGATCACCAGGGCAAATATGGCGGTAACCGGGAAAGCCAGCAGAGGGATGACCACCAGCCAGCCTCCCAGCAAACCAATGACCACGATCATCAGGATCGAGAAGGGCAGGTCGATCAGGCTGGTCAAAGTGACTGCGGTAAGAAATTCACGCAGCCCCTGGAAGTCATGGATGCTCTGGGCGAATCCGCCAATGGTCGCTGGGCGTGCCTTCATCGACATGCCGGTAATCCGCTCGAACAATGTGGCGGATAACACCACGTCGGTTTTCTTGCCGGCGATATCGAGCAAATGGGCTCGCAGTACGCGCAGCAGCAGTTCAAAGCCGCTGCCGATGAACAGGCCGATAACCAACACCCACAAGGTTGAGGTGGCCTGGTTGGGCACTACGCGATCATAGGTTTGCATGACGAACAGCGGCACCATCAACCCCAGCAGGTTGATCAGCAGGCTGGCGAGAACGGCATCGGTATAAAGCCAGCGAGACAGTTTGAGCGTGTCGCGAAACCAGGCATCGATGCGCGGTACCAGCGGTGTGCGGACATCTTCCAGATCGTGTCGCGGGCGAGCGAAAAAGGCCTGGCCGGAATACTCAAGTAGCAGGTGTTCACGACTTACCCATTGCTCGCCGCCTTCTGCTTCGCACGGCAGGATCAGCACCTGGTTCTTGGGGCCGAATCTGCGCAGCACGGCACTGCGGCCATCTTTCAGCAAGAGCAGAACGGGAAGATTGAGCGGTGAGATGGCGTTGAGATCGCGGCGCAATATGCGCCCCTGCAAGCCGGCTCTTGCTGCCGCGCGCGGTAGCAGTTCGGTAGTGAGACATTGCTCCGGCATAGGCAGGCCGGCAGTGAGACTGGCTCGGCTGGCGGAGCACTCATGCAGGTTGCAGAGGATCAGTAGTCCATCCAGCAGTGGGTCGTCATGACTTTGCCGCTGGTCATCGGAAGGTTTCCGTTCCATGGTGGTCAATGTCACTGCTCCTGAGAGGTTGCCTGGAAACTGCAGGTAGGGCTATTCCAGGCAATCTCTTCGCCGGGATTACTTCATGTCCGGCAAGCGCGCCTCACTTTTGACCTCGGTGAGTGCGATGGCTTCTGCCGGTAGTACGACGTTCTGCTTCTTCAGCAGATCGCCTGTGGCGGAGATCACGCGGTACATGGAGAACTCTTCGGTGTAACGCACTTCGGTGTAACGGCGGTTGGCGGTGAAGAGTTCGTTTTCACTGTCCAGCAGGTCGAGCAGGGTTCGTTGGCCGAGGCTGAACTGCTGTTGATAAGCCTCACGAACACGCGAGGTGTAGTCAGCATAATCCCGCGCT
This sequence comes from uncultured Pseudomonas sp., assembly GCA_964518735.1. Taxonomy (GTDB): domain Bacteria; phylum Pseudomonadota; class Gammaproteobacteria; order Pseudomonadales; family Pseudomonadaceae; genus Aquipseudomonas. The sequence goes on along the minus strand of CAZFKQ010000006.1, from coordinate 62,931 downwards.
TTGGGGGTTTGCAGGCGGGCGTTTTCCATGGCGTTCCAGGCCAGTGCCAGGTTCTCGTTGAGCACGCGCAAGGCGTTATTGCGGATGTCCATGGACTGATTGATCTGATGCGCTGCCGACTGCAGGCGCGCCTTGTCGCGCATGCCGTTGAACAAGTTGTAGTTCATCACTACTGCTGCACGCCAGGTGTTGTAGTGGCCTTCATCGCCCTGGGTATTGTCATCGGCGGTGGTGGCCAGCTCCAGATCGAAGCGCGGATAGAAGGGCGACTTGGCCACTTCGTATTGCTTCTCTGCGGCGTTCACATCGGCCTGTGCCGATTTCAGGTAGGGGTTGTTATCCATCACGGTTTGCCGTGCGACGCCCAGGTCTACCGGTACTTCACCTTTCACGGTTCCTGGCTGCTCCAGTTCATCCGGCATGCGGCCGGTGGCACTGAAGAAGTTGGCTTCGGCATCGGCCAGGTTGACCTGTTCGGTGTACAGGTTGTTCTCGGCCAAGGCCAGGCGCGCTTCGGACTGATCGAGGTCGGCGGTACTGCCCACGCCACGCTCGCTACGCAGACGAATCTGGTCGTTGATGCGCTGGTGCGCCTGCAAGTTATTCTGCGCCAGGCTTACCATCTCGCGACGTTTGAGTACGTCCAGGTAAACCTCGACGGTACGCAGTGCCAAACTCTCCGATGTACCCATTACATAGTAGGCGCGAGAGTTCACCACGGCTTCAGTGCGCGCCACTTCGTTTGGGGTGTTGAAACCATCGAACAGCATTTGGCGCAGACGCAGTTCAGCGTCGCGGTAGTTCAGGGTTTCTTTGTTGTGATCGCCTAGGGCGCGAGTGCTCGGACTATCGGTCTGCTCACGCCCGTAGCCGACCAGCAGATCAACAGTAGGCAGGTAGCCGCCCTTGGCAACCTTGACCTCCTCATCGGATACAAGACGGTCGTTCATGCTGGCGTGCAGTTCGGGGTGGTTGTCTACCGTGCTTTGGATTGCCTCTGAGAGGCTCATTGCTTGTGCCTGAGTGCAGGCTACAGCTAACAGCATGCCTTGGCAGAGCGGTTTAAGAACGCGCATGGGTAGTTCTCCTTATTAATATGCTCGGTTCCTGTCGCCAGTTTATTGACGATTTTCCTGAGGAAGCACTTTGGATCTGTAACATCACAGCTAAGAACATCTTTAAGAGTAGCTAAGAAAAAATTGGCGCAAGATTTATGAGAAATAAGTCTTATGCACTCTGTGAAAACCAGCACATTGTTTCTTTCGTATGCCGCGAGAAATGGGGCTTTCATCTCGTTTTGCGGTAACGGCTGGTGGTCAAGCGCAGTTTGGAGCATAAGGGCGAAGATTCATCTGATGGAGTAGGCCGGTGAAGTTGGGGCGACACTTTTTTGTCGCGTTGGCGTGATGGGTTTCTAGCACCGTAGCTTTCCCGGGTGGTTTTCTTCGCACATACCTCTTATTCGAAAGGCGATTGACCCTTTTGAAACGTGTCGGCGGTGGCCGACGGTGTGGTGTGGAGGAAGGAATCATGGCTACTTTAATTGGTGTCGTCAGTCAGGTTGTCGGCGAGGTCTATGCGGTAGCTGGCGATGGAACGCGTCGGCCGCTAGTCGAGGGTGATCGTGTCTATGCCGGTGAACAGCTGGTAACCGGTGCTAATGGTGCGATTGCTGTCACCATGACCAATGGCCAGGAGCTGACTGTCGGACGCGACAGCAGTATGGCTCTCAACGAGCAGATGCTCGCGGGTGCAGAGGGCACACCTCCTGCGTCACCTGAAGATGCGGCGCCTGCCACTCCCTCCGATTCTGAACTGACCGATGTCGAGCAATTACAGGCTGCAATTGAGGCGGGTGTCGACCCGACGCTTGAGGGCGAAGCGACTGCTGCAGGTCCTGGAGCAGGCGGTGGTGGCGGTGGTGCTGGCGGCGTAGGCGGCGGTCACAGCTTTGTGCTGCTGGGTGAAACCGGCGGGGCGCTTGATCCGACTATTGGATTCCCGACTGAAGGTTTGAATAACGGCCCCGAGTTTCCCGATGCCGAACCCATTGTCACCCCTGATCCCGAAGCTCCGGATTTCACCCCGGACATCGATATCGAGTACCAGGATCAGAGCGGTACTCTGATTGCCGGTCCGGCCATTGTCGACGAGGAAGGTCTGGCTGACGGCACCAATCCTGGCAGCAATGCCGAGCAGGCCAGTGGCACCATCGTCATCAATTCCCCGGATGGCCTGTCCTCGCTGCAGGTGCAGGATGTAAACGGTAACTGGATCGACGTGACCAACGGCGGCGTGGTGCAGGGCCAGTACGGCACGCTCACGGTCAGTGCTGGTGGTGCCTGGACTTACACCCTCACCGATAACACCTTCGATCACGGCAACCCCAATGCCACCGGTGCTGCCGATCAGGTCGGCGAAAGCTTCCCTGTGCGGATGTTCGACCTCGATGGCGATGTGTCGCCGACCGTACAGCTGAATGTGCTGGTCAATGACGATGGCCCGATTCTCACCGAAGGCGAGGGCGCTCAGGTGGCCGCCATCGTCGACGAGGACGAGACCTCCGATGGCATCAGCGACGGCGACTCGGTCACCAACGTGGCCTCCGGTGGGCCAGGTACCCTGAGCGCCCTGGTCAACTTCGGCGCTGATGGTATTGGCAGCTTCGGTCTCTCCGGCAGCCCGAGCGCCATTGCCAGCTTGCAAGCCCAAGACTTGAGCTCTGGCGGTACGCCTCTGACCTACAGCGTGGTGGGCAATGTACTGACTGCTTCGGCAGGCGCGGAAACCATTTTCACCCTGCAGGTGGGTGGCGACGGTAGCTTCACCTTCACCCTGGTCGGGCAACTGGATCATCCGACGCCAGATGGTAATGACGATGAACTGCTGGAGTTGCCGATCGACTTCTCCGGCGTGCTTTCTGCCGTCGATGGTGACGGCGACTCGGTAGGTACTTTCACGCCCGGCAGCTTCGTAATCGATGTCGAGGACGATGTGCCGCAATTGGCTGATCGCTATGACGGCGAAGAGCAGTACCTTTTCTCGGTGGGAAATATCGTTCATGAGGATGCCCTGACCACCGGCGCCGGTGCGCCTCATGAGGGGAATCCGGAAGGAGGTCAGACCACTACGGTCAGCGGCCCGGCAGGCTCATTGTCGGCCCTGGTCGATTTTGGTGCTGATGGTCCAGGCGCTTTCAGCTTGTCCAGCGATCTCAGTTCAATGGATCTGCAGGCGCTGACGTCTGGTGGTGTGGCATTGACCTACGGCGTGGTGGGTAACGTACTGACTGCCAGCGCCGGTGGTGAGACCATCTTCACTCTCACGGTCAACGGAGACGGCAGCTGGGAATTTGTGCTGCAAGGGCCAATTGATCACCCGATAGCCGATGGCAGTTTCGACTCTGAAGATCTGCCTGGGCTTGGTGTCGACTTCTCCGGCATTCTGATCGCCACCGACGGTGATGGTGACCCTCTGGTGGGCGGCTTCCCGTCCGGCAGTTTCGCTGTGGATATCGAGGATGATGTACCGAGTGATGCGGTGGGCGAGGGCTCGACCATCAATGGCCTGGTTCATGAGGACGCTCTGAGCACCGGCTCCGGGGCACCTTATCAGGGCAACCCCGATGGGCTTGGACAGACCACCACGATCAGTGGTGGTGCTGGCGCATTGCATGCGCTGGTCAGTTTCGGCGCAGACGGCCCCGGTACGTTCAACCTGTCCACTGATGTCAGTTCGCTTGAGCTGCAGGCTCTGACGTCCGAGGGCACGTCATTGAGCTATAGCGTGGTGGGCGATGTGCTCACGGCCACTGCCAATGGCAATACCATCTTCACCCTGACCGTGAATGACGATGGCAGCTACGAGTTTGTCCTCGGTGGCCCCATCGATCATCCGGTGGCAGATGGCACTCTCGACAGTGAGCAGCTGGCAGGTTTGGGTATCGACTTCTCAGCTCTGCTGATAGCCACGGATGGTGATGGTGACCCTCTGGCTGCAGGTTTCCCTGCCGGCAGCTTTACCGTCAACGTTGAGGATGATGTGCCGGTGCCAACACAGGACGACAAGGCAGAGATCAACCTGGTTGTTCAGGAAGATGCCTTGACCCTGGGTGGTGGTGCTCCCTATGAGGGTAACGAGGAAGGCGTTGGCCAGAGCACAACGGTTTCCGGCGGTTCGGGCGCGCTCTTTGCCCTGATTGACTTCGGTGCTGATGGCCCGGGTACGGTTGGACTGTCTAGCGATGTCAGCTCGCTGACCTTGCAGGCACTGACCTCCGAGGGTACTGCGCTGAGCTATGGCGTGGTCGGCGGTGTACTGACTGCCACGGCTAACGGCAACACGATATTCACACTCACCATCGGCGGCGATGGTAGTTATGAGTTTGTCCTCAGTGGACCACTGGACCATTCGATCGCCGATAGCGCCCTGGATGGTGAAACGCTTGCGGGATTGGGTATCGACTTTTCGAAGATGATTACCGCCACCGATGGCGACAATGATCCGCTGGTGATTGCCTTGCCTGATGGCAGCTTTGCTATCGATGTTGAAGATGATGTGCCCGAGGCCCGTGAAATTGGACAGCGGCCGTGGGTCAGCAATCAGGTCGATGAAGACGAACTACCGGCAGGTATTGGTGATGGTGACGGCGTTAATACCGTTGCCAATGGAGGTGCTGGTGCCCTGTATGCGGCGATCAATTTCGGTGCCGATGGCCCGGGCACCATTGGCCTGTCCAACAGCCCGGCTGGTATCGCAGCCATGGAAGCCCAGGGACTGACCTCGGGTGGTGTGGCGCTGAGTTTCGCCGTGGTAGGCAATCTGCTCACCGCCACGGCTGGCGCAGAACCCATCTTCACCTTGCAGGTAAACCCGGATGGTAGTTACACCTTTACGCTGCTTGGCCCACTGGATCATCCGGTGGCTGATGGCAGCCCTGCGGGTGATAACGAGCAGCTTGGCTCGCCCATCGACTTCTCGGCGCTGATTACCGCGACCGATGGCGACAATGACCCGCTCAGTGGCTTGAATCCTGGCAGTTTTGTAATCCAGGTCGAAGACGACATTCCGGTTGCCATGCCGCTGCAGTACGACCAGACGCAACAGCCGATCCCGCTGGTTTCCGGTCAGGTGGATGAGGATGAGCTGCCAGGTGGCATCGCTGACGGTGATGGCGAGGGTACATCGACCAGCGGCGGCGTTGGTAGCCTCAATGCACTGGTTGATTTCGGTGCCGACGGTCCCGGTGAGTTCGGCCTGAGCGATGATCCGTTGGACATTGCTACCCTGGAAGCCCAGGGGCTGACTTCCGATGGCACTGCTCTGAGCTACACGGTAGTGGGTAACCTGCTCACTGCCATGGCCGGTACCGATACCATCTTCACCTTGCAGGTAAATCCGGACGGCAGTTACAGCTTCAACCTGGTCGGCCCGCTGGATCATCCGCTGCCTGGCAGCACCGATGATGGCCAGATGCTGGACCTGCCCATCGACTTTTCCGGCGTACTCACAGCAACCGATGGCGATAACGACCCGGTTGATGGTTTTGCCCCCGGTAGTTTCATTATCGAGGTGGAAGACGACGTACCGGAAGCTCAGGATGACTCTGCCACGGTGTTGGCGGGTCAGGGCCTGAACTTCAACGTGGCTTTTGTCCTCGACTTCAGTGGCAGCATCGATAATGCCGAGCTGAATACCATGCTGGAGGCCGTACGTGCCGCTGGCCAGGCCCTGTTCAACGGTGCTTCGGGCGATGTCAACATCCAGCTTGTGGCCTTCTCCGGTACGGCAGGCTCTTATCCGGTGGTGACCGACTTTGCCTCATTCTCGGCTCTGCTCGACAGCCTCAATCCGGCAGACGGAGGTGCCCGTCCGTTTAACGGGCAGACGGACTTTACTGCTGGCATTGATGAAACCATGGCTGCTTACACCCCGATTCCGGGCTGGAGCAATCAGGTCTTCTTCATCAGCGATGGCAACCCCAATGAGCAGACTGGCACCGGTGGCAATTCACTGAGCGACGCGACGGCGGCTGCCTGGGATAGCTTCGTCGATCTCAACAACATCAATGTCACCACCATTGGCGTAGGCAATGGCATCAATGGTCCCCGCCTGCAGGATGTTGATCTGGATGGCAGCGGTGCGCCCATCCTGGTTGATGACTTCGATGATCTGGTCGATACCCTGGTTGATCAGGTGATTGGCGGGCTGGTCGACGGCAACGTATTGCAAGGCAACGATGGCGCTGTCGGTGGTGGCGATGATGATGCCTTCGGCGCTGACGGCCCTGGTCAGATCCTCTCGATCGAAATCGATGGTGTGGTCTACAGCTGGGATGGCGTGCTCGATGGTGACGAACAGCTGACGGACATTCCGACCCCTGAAGGCGGCAAGCTGTCATTCAACTTCAATACCGGTGCCTGGAGTTATCAAGCTGCGGCAGAGGTTGATGGCGACAGGACGGAGACATTCGACTACGTCATCGTTGATAACGACGGCGACCCTTCGACCGCTACCCTGACCATTCATGTCGAGGACACCGGCCCGGTCGAAGGTTATGTCGACGAAGACAATCTGCCTGACGGTATCGATGATCTGGACAGCGTCACCGATGTCGCTACAGGCAGCGTGGCTGAACTGGTGGTGGGGCCGGATGCCGGCGCACACTTCACCCTGTCCAGCGATACCAGCGGCATTACCCCGGCTACATCGGGTGGCGTGGCCCTGGTGTACAGCGTACTGGGCGATACCCTGACCGCTACGGCCGGCCCGGCGGGTCCGGTGGTGTTCACCTTGCAGGTGGCGGACGACGGTAGCTACACCTTCAACCTGGAACAATCCCTGGACCATCCGTTGGATGGCAGTGATGACGGTCAGTTGCTGACCCTGGACTTCACCAGCATCCTGCAGGCCAACGATGGCAGCAACCCGCTAGCGCTGGCTGGCAACTTCCTGATCCATGTCGAGGACGACATCCCGGTGATCGAAGTGGGTCGCAGCGGCCAGGATGCCGGCGATCTCAATACCCAGGATGCCCAGACTATTGGTGCCGGCGTTTCTGATACGGCGACCAGCAATTTCAGCAGTGCCTTCACGGCTACAACCGCCAACCATGGTGCCGATGGCCCCGGGGCCGTGACCTGGAATTACTCCATGGTATTGCTGGTGGCCGAGGGAACGCTCTCCGGTCTGAGCAGCGATGGCGATGCCATTCACCTCTACCAGAACGGCAGTGGACAGATAGTGGGTTCCACCGCAGGTAGCGAGGGCGCCATCAACGCTGGCAACACCATCTTCACTCTGTCGGTAAACAGCGGAACGGGCGTGGTCACCCTGACCCAGCTTCAGGAGATCGACCATGACCTGCCGGGCGCTTCCAGCAACTACGATGCTCAGGAGGCCGTACTCGGCAGCGGATTGGTAGGGCTCAAGGGTACTGCCACCATCACCGATTACGATCAGGATACCGACAGTGACAGTCTGACCCTGGATCTGGGCGGCAAGGTGCTGTTCGATGATGATGGCCCGAGTGTTAGCCTGGGCTTCGGACAGAACGCCGAGGTACTCAATACCCAGGATGCACAAACCATTGGTGGTGCATCGGACAGCGATACCGACAGCTTCGCCAGCGCCTTCACCGTTACCAGTCAGAGTTTCGGTGCAGATGGTCCGGGCACCGTGAGCACCAGCTATGCGCTGGTGCTATTGACTGCGGAAGGTAGCTCCTCTGGCCTGAGCAGCGATGGTGCGACCATCTACCTCTATGAGAGTGCTGGGGTGATCTACGGTTCGACCTCCGCTACCGAAGGCGGTGTCGATCCAAGCAATACCATCTTCAGCCTTTCGGTGAATGGCGCTGGTCAGGTTACCCTGACCCAGTTCGAGGAAATCGACCACAGTCTACCGGGCGTCGGTAGCAACTATGGCGCTCAGGAAGCGGTGCTCGGTGCAGGGCTGGTTGGCCTGAAAGGTACGGTCGTCATCACTGATGATGACGGTGATACCGCTACCGACAACAAGACCCTGGACCTCGGCGGCAAAGTGGCGTTCGACGACCATGGGCCGAGTATCAGCGTGGTCTTCGGTACTGCGCCTGTGCCCTCGTTGAACACTCAGGATGCACAGACCATAGGCGGGGCTTCCGATAGCGACTCTGGAAGCTTCTCGGGTGCCTTCGTCGTAACCCCCAATCATGGTGCCGATGGCCCCGGTACTGTGACTCAGACCTACAGCCTCAATCTGTTGGCGGGGGGCAATGGCCCGCTGGCATCCGGCATGAACAGTTCCGCCGGCCCGATCTATCTGTACAAGATCGGCGGAGAGATCGTCGGCTCGTCGTCTGCCAATCTGGCGGGTGTCGCAGTTGGCAACACCGTATTCTCGTTGGCGGTGAATACTGCTACTGGGCAGGTGACTCTGACCCAGTTCCAGGAAATCTCACATGATCTGCCAGGCTCGACCAGCAATTACAGCAATCAGGAAGAAACACTGCTGGCTGGCAAAATCGGCCTGACCCTGACGGCAAGCATCACGGACGGTGACGGCGACTTTGCCAGTGCCGACAAGACCCTGGATCTGGGCGGCAAGATTGCCTTCGACGACGACGGTCCATCGGTGAGCGGCAACCTCGTGGTGCAACTGGATGACGACGCCCTGGCCAATGGTATTCCAGGCGGACCTGGTGGTACCGACGATGCCAATGCACTCAATACTGGTGGCGTTCTCGCTCACAACTTTGGGGCTGATGGTGCCGGTACGGTGAAGTGGCTGGATTCGGGGGCTCCAGGTGGCTTTACCTATCAGGCAAGCCCGGATGGCTCGCAGCTGCTGGTCAAACAAGGTGCCACTACGGTGCTGACACTCACGCTGAATACCGCAACCGGTGTTTACAGCGTCACCCAGAATGCGCCAATCCAGCATGCTAATGCCGACCTGGAAAATAATCAGTCATTCACCCTGAACTATCAGGTTACTGACAAGGATGGCGACAAGGCCGATGGCACGTTGTCGGTCAATGTCGATGACGATACGCCGGTGGCGCAGGACGATGTGGCCTATGTAAGCACTGGCCAGGCCGAGGACATCAATATGGTGTTCGTCCTCGACTTTAGCGGCAGCATCAGTGACAGCGAGCTGAACCTGATGCTGGACGCCGTGCGCACGGCCGGACAGGAACTGTTCAACAGCGCTGGTGGTGCGGTGCAGATCCAGATCGTGGCCTTCTCGAACGATTCGATAGGCTATCCAATCGCAACCGATATCACCACCTTCACCAACCTGGTGAACTCCCTCAATCCGTCTGAGCCTGGTGGTGTACGACCGCTGGACAGTTCCACCGACTTCACCGATGCAATACAGCAGACCATGGTCTCCTATGTGCCGCTGTCGGGGTGGAATAATCAGGTTGTGTTCATCAGCGACGGTAATCCGAACGAGCAGACTGGCCCTGGCGGTGTTCCTTCGTTGACCGAGCCGACGGCTACGAATTGGAATAATTTCGTCGACGGAAATGGCATCACTATCACCACCATCGGAATTGGCGACGGTATCAACGAAGATCGCCTGGAAGATGTGGATGTGGATGCCGGGCCGAATAATGACCCGCTGCAGGTGGATGATTTCGACGATCTTGTCGACACCCTCCTTGATAACGTGGTGGGTGGCCTAGTCAACGGCAACGTGCTGCATGGCAGTGACGGTATCAATAACGGTGGTACCGGTGATGATGACGGCTATGGTGCTGATGGCCCTGGTCGAATTCTATCCATCGAGATCAACGGCATTACCTATGTGTGGAATGGTGCCGGTGTGATCGATCCGAGCAGCGGAGCGAATATCGCCGGCAACCAGCTGACCGATATTCCCACTGCTGAAGGCGGCGAACTGGACTTCAACTTTGCCACCGGCGCCTGGACCTATAGGGCGCCGAGTAGTGGCGGCGGCGATAAGGTTGAGACCTTTGACTATGTAATTGTGGACAAGGATGGTGACCCGTCTGAAGCCACCCTGACAGTGTATGTGGAAGACATCAGCCCGGTTATTGCCAAGGTTGATGAGGACGAGCTACCTGGCGGTATCACCGATGGCGATACGGAAACCACGATCGCCACCGGCAGTATTGCCAACCTGGTGGTCGGACCTTCCGCTGGCGTGCAATTCAGTCTGTCTGGCAATACCAGCGGTCTGGACGGTGCCTCATCGGGTGGCACTCCGCTGGTCTACAGCGTGGCTGGCAATACGCTCACTGCCAAGGCTGGCGTGGCCGGGCCGACAGTGTTCACACTGCAGGTGGAAAACGACGGTGATTACACCTTCACCCTGAGTGGCCCGCTGGATCACCCAGCGGCTGGTACCGATGACAACGAACTGTTGGTGCTGGATTTCGCCAGCATCTTGTTAGCCAGCAATGGAGTTAATCCCGTGGTGTTGGCTGGGCAGTTCTTGGTGCAGATCGAGAATGATATTCCGACCATTAGTGCCGGCTCGGCAGCTGCCGACTCGTTGCAGGTGGATGAAACCAATCTGGCGGTGAACGCCAACGCCAGCTTTGCTGCTTCGTTCAGTGGCAATTACGGCGGCGATGGCGCGGGTACTACAACCTATAGCCTGCAAGTCAGCGCAAGTGGCGTAGACAGTGGTCTGGATGATGTGGCTACCGGCGGCAATATCCTGCTGTTCCTCGAAGGCGGCAATGTGGTTGGCCGTGTCGGCAGTGCGGCGGGGGCTGTGTCCTTTACCGTGTCGGTGAATGCCAGTGGCGTCGTGACGCTGGATCAGCAACGGGCTATCGCCCATACGCCGAATACCACGGCGGATCAGGAGTCCAGCCTGTCTGCCGCCAATCTGGTGCAGCTGAGTGCCACTATCACCGATAAGGATGGCGATACGGCTACTGCTTCGGTGAACCTGGGCAGTGCCATCAGCTTCAAGGACGATGGCCCAAGCATCAGTGCTGGTGTGGTTTCTGCTAACTCGCTGCAGGTGGATGAAACCAACCTGTCCACCAATGCCAGTGTCAGCTTCGCCGGAGCGTTCACTGCCAGCTACGGCGCAGACGGTGCCGGCACCACCACCTATGGCCTGAATGTCAGCGCTGCAGGTGTGGACAGCGGTCTGGATGACGCTGCCACAGGTAGCAACATTCTGTTGTTCCTCGAAGGCAGTAACGTGGTGGGGCGTGTGGGTGGTGCGGCAGGTGCTGTGTCATTCACCGTGTCGGTGAACGCCAGTGGCGTGGTCACTCTGGATCAGCAACGCGCGATCATGCATACGCCGAATAGCGGGCCGGATCAGGAAGCCAGTCTGGCTGCAGCCAATCTGGTGCAACTGACGGCGACCATCACAGACCGGGATGGTGATAGCAATAACGCGACCATCAACCTGGGCGATGCGATCAGCTTCCGCGATGACGCGCCCAGTATCAGTGCCACTACCGCTGCTGGTAACGACAGCCTGCAAGTGGATGAAACGGTTCTGGCTACTAACGCAACCACTAGCTTCGCAGGCCTGTTCAGCGGTAACTACGGCGCCGATGGTGCGGGCACCACCACTTACAGCCTGAACGTCAGCGCTGCCGGTGTTGACAGTGGCCTGGACGACTCGGTCACTGGTAGCAACATCCTGCTGTTCAACGAGGCAGGCGTGATTGTTGGTCGGGTTGGCAATGCAGCTGGGCCGGTATCCTTTACCGTCTCGGTGAATGCCAGTGGCCAAGTCACCCTTGATCAGCAACGGGCGATTATCCATACCCCGAATAGTGGTGCGGATCAGGAGTCCAGCCTGTCTGCCGCCAATCTGGTGCAGCTCAGTGCCACCATTACCGACAAGGATGGCGATACGGCTACGGCTTCGGTGAACCTGGGCAGTGCAATCAGCTTCAGGGATGATGGCCCGAGTATCAGTGCCTCCTCGGCGGGTAACGATTCGCTGCAAGTGGACGAAACCTTCCTGGCGAGCAATGCCTCGACCAACTATGCCACGCTGTTCACCAGCAGCTATGGCGCAGATGGTGCAGGTACCACTACTTATAGCCTGAGCGTCAGCGCTGCCGGTGTTGACAGTGGCCTGGACGACTCGGTCACTGGTAGCAACATCCTGCTGTTCAACGAGGCAGGCGTGATTGTTGGTCGGGTTGGCAATGCAGCTGGGCCGGTATCCTTTACCGTCTCGGTGAATGCCAGTGGCCAAGTCACCCTTGATCAGCAACGGGCGATTATCCATACCCCGAATAGTGGTGCGGATCAGGAGTCCAGCCTGTCTGCCGCCAATCTGGTGCAGCTCAGTGCCACCATTACCGACAAGGATGGCGATACGGCTACGGCTTCGGTGAACCTGGGCAGTGCAATCAGCTTCAGGGATGATGGTCCGAGCATCAGCCCCAACGTGGTTGCGGTAGACAGTCTGCAGGTGGATGAAAGCAACCTGGCGGGTAATGCCAGTACCAATTTTGCCGGGGCATTTACAGGCAGTTACGGCGCCGATGGTGCGGGTACTACGGTCTACAGCTTGAACGTCAGTGCGGCAGGTGTGGACAGCGGCCTGGATGATTCGCTCACGGGCAACAATATTCTGCTGTTCCTGGAAGCAGGGAGTGTGGTCGGTCGTGTTGGGAGTGCGGCAGGGGCGATTTCCTTTACCGTCGCGGTGAATACCAGCACGGGCACGGTCACCCTCGACCAACAGCGGGCGATCATCCACACCCCGAACAGCGGGCCTGATCAGGAAACCAGCCTGGCTTCCGCCAATCTGGTGCAACTGACCGCCACCATTACCGACAAGGATGGTGACGCCACCAGTGCCTCGGTTGGCCTGGGTAGCGCGATTAGCTTCCGCGATGATGCGCCGACAGCCGTCACTCAAACGCAGTCTGGCCAGGCAACCGTTAGCCTTAACAGTAACCTGCTGATTGTGCTGGATATATCCGGCAGCATGGGCTGGGAGTCTGGTGTGGGCGACATGGACCGCTTGCAGGTAGCGAAGAACGCACTGCTTGAGTTGCTTGAACAATATGACGCACTGGGCGATGTACGGGTCAGCTTGGTCTCGTTCTCTACGGGCGCTGATGTGGAGGCCACCTGGGTGACTGTTGCACAGGCCAAGGCGGCAATCCTCTCCCTAAACCCGGAAGACTCGACCAACTACGATGCCGCATTGATCGATGCCATCAATGTCTATGACGACGCTGGAAAACTAGCAGCAGGTAATGTGCAGAACGTAGCCTACTTCCTCTCTGACGGATTCCCCAACGCGCCGAGTGGTGATGCCGGTATCTCCAGTACTGCGGGTTCGGCAGCCGGGTGGCCAACACCCTACTCAAATGGCGGTGTGTCGGAAGAGCAGGCGTGGATCAACTTCCTCACTGCCAACAACATCCGCTCCTATGCATTGGGCATGGGGACCGGCGTGGATGCTGGTGCGCTGAATCCGATTGCGTATAACGGCACTACCGGCGGTGGAAACACCAATGCCATTGAGGTCGATGACCTCAACGACCTTGCTGCAACGTTGACCGCCACTGCTCAGGCTTCGCCTATCCCCGGCAACCTGACCACGGGCGGTGGTTTCGGTAGCGACGGTGGTTTCGTGCAGGTTCTTGTTGTCGATGGCAAGACCTATACCTACGACAAGGCTACCAACACCTTCGTTGCTTCAGGGCCAGGGGCCAACAACGGCAGTCTGTTGGGTACTGTCCTGACGATCAACATGGGGGGCGGCTCTGGTATTGCTGTAAACATGCTCAGCGGCTCTTACACCTATACGCCGCCAAGCGTTATCAACACCGCTGTCATCACAACCATTGCCTTTACCTTGATTGATGCCGATGGTGATGCCGCTGCCGCCAACCTCAATATCAACATCAACCCTGGACAGGGTCCGATGGTCATTCGCGATGATCTGATCCTGACCAACACTGATACTCAGACCGGGCAGGATGCTATCAGTATCCCGACTTGGGCGTTGCTGGCCAATGATACCGGGCCGAGTAGCGGATTGCTGTCGGTACTTAATGCCTCTGGAGCGAGTGATGGATCGGTTGGTCTGGCCGGTAGCACGGTGACTTTTACCGAAGAGGGTAATAACTCGACAGATGGTGGCCGCTTCGTCTACGGAGCATCCATCAATGGCAGCACGACGCTGGACTCTGCTGCGGTCGATGTGACTCGCAGTGCGGGCTCCAATACCCTCAATGGCACGTTCCGCAATGAAATCCTGCTGGGGCGTGATGGCTCGGCGGACACTCTTAACGGAGGCGATGGTGATGATGTTCTGATCGGTCTGGGGGGCAACGATAGCCTTAGCGGCGGCGAGGGTAACGACATCCTGGCCGGCGGTGCCGGTAACGATTCCCTGAATGGTGGCAATGGCGTCGATACTGTGAATTACATCGATGCTACGGTCGGTGTGACCGTTAGCTTGAACACAGGTGCCGCGCAGAATACGGTTGGTGCGGGAACCGACACTATCAGCAATGTTGAGAACCTGTTCGGCTCCAACCTGATCGATGCACTAACCGGCAATGGCAGCGCCAACGTACTGTTCGGTGCAGGCGGTAACGACACCCTTGTGGGTCTAGGTGGTGATGACTTCCTGATCGGCGGACTGGGGGGAGATACCATGTCGGGTGGCTCCGGTAAGGACACCTACGTCTGGCAAAAAGGTGGATTGGGTGGTGGTACGGATCACATCACCGACTTCAACGTCGATATCACGGGAGTCAACTCCGACAAGTTGGACCTGTCGCAGTTGCTGTCGGGTGTTGGGGCCGACTCGAATATCCTGCAGAACTATCTGGACTTCAGCTTTGCAGGAACCACGACGACGATTGACGTACGTACGGTGGCGGCAGGCCCGGTGGAACAACAGGTGATCCTGGACAACGTCAACCTCTCAACCCTGTATGGCAGTGCCAACGAGGCGACTATCATCACCAATCTGCTGGATGACAATGCACTGAAAACGGCTTAACCGACTCAGGGACCTGCCCATCATGAGCTAGGTTGTCGGTAAGTCGACATAGTTGCCCCGTCACAACTATGCTCAGCCCGCTACCCTTACCGGTAGCGGGCTTTTTCATGCCTGGAGGATGTCGCATGGTGTATGTGCTGAGGGACGAGGACGGGCGATTGCTGCGGGTTGAGCACGAACCCTTCGAGGGGATGACAGAAACCCTGGCGGTTGAAAGTCCGGAACTGGAAAACTGGCTGACCGCACGGGAGGAGGTGAGGTCACGGCTGACCAGTCTGAAAGAGTCGGACCTTGAGTTGGTGCGGGTGTTGGAAGACGTGGTTGTCGCATTGGTGCAAAAGGGCGTGATTCGTTACACCGATCTTCCCGAGCCCGCACGGCGCAAACTGGATCAGCGCGCGGTGACCCGGGCCGAGATCGAAGGATTGAGTGGCCTGCTCGGCGATGACGAGCACCATCTGATCTGAGTGATTGTCCGGCGCACGACGATTGGCCTTTATGCGCCACGGCCGCGCTAGCCGAGCCAGGAGGGCGGTAGGCGGCCTGATCTCGACCACTCCCGTTCGAGGGCGTGGGGCAGTGTCTGTAACTAGCGCCCGAACCTTCACCCAGATTTTATCCGGGCTACGCGTCAGCCTTGCCAGGGCGCAGGCGCGCCGATCAAACGGCCCATGGCGCCGTGGATGCCCAGCTCGTTGAGTACCGCCAGTTCCCCTTCGGTTTCCACCATCTCGGCTATCAGCGGCAGGTCAATGCTGTTGGTCGCGCGGAAGATGGCTTCGATGAACAGACGTTTGTCGCCTTCCTGGTCGATGGCGCGGATGTAGCTGCCATCGATTTTCAGGTAGGCCAGGCCCAGGTGGGTCAGGTTGCCGATCAGGCTGAAGCGCCCACCAAAATGCTGCAGGCCCAGGTGGAAGCCGGCGTCGCGCACGGCCTGGCTGAGTTTTTCCAGTTGCGCCGGCGGTGGCAGGTAGCGCTCGTCCAGCTCCAGAGTCATGAGTGGGCCTTGTTCCGGGTGCTGCTTGAGGGTGTCGAGCATTTTCGCCAGGCTGGCTGGCTCGCGCAGGGTTGCCGCAGATAGGCTGAGTGCCAGTGGCTGTGGGTTCTGCGCGAGGTGCGCCAGGCTGTGTTCAAGCATGGCCAAGTCGAAGCGCGCGGCCCAACCCAAACGCTCGATCCAGGGCAGGAAGCGGCCCGCAGCAACCGCCTCGCCCTGCGGATCGAGCAGACGGGCGAGCACCTTCTGGTGCAGCGGCTGGTTACGGTCGGCACATTGGGTGACCGGCTGGAAGTACAGCTGCAGCTTGCTCTGCTTGAGTGCGTCGTCGATCCAGGTGCGCCAGTCGTGCAGGCCTTGGCCGGGTAGGGCGTTGAAGTCGTCCAGGCGCTCCCAGGGCTTGCCGGCATTGCTTTGTGCCTGTGCCAGGGCCTGATCCGCGCGGCCAATCACGCTGCTGGCTTCCTCGCCAGGCCGGAATGCAGCAATACCCAGGTGCGCCACCGGTGCGCAATCGCTGGCGCCGGTCTGACGCAGGCTTTCCAGGCCTTCGACCAATTCCTGGGCTAGGCGGTCTGCATCTTCGCCAGCCAGTCCGGGAGCCAGCAGAGTGAATTCACCACCGCGGCTACGCGAGGCCAGCCAGTCCGGGGTGCCATGCTCATGCAGCAAGCGTTTGAGCAGTTCGCCAATGGCGCTGATCAGTGCGTCGGTTTTCTGCCCGCCCATACGTTGGTTGAGCCCGCCCAGGTCATTGACGCGCAGAAACATCAAATAACCTTCGGCATGCTGCTCGGCAATGCTCAGTTGATTCGCCAGGCGAATATCGAACAGGCGGCGGTTGGCCAGGCCGGTGAGGCTGTCCTGGTAGGCTTCCTCGCGCAGTTTCTCGCTGCGTGCGGCCTCTTCGGCAAACAGGTTTTTCAGTTTCTCGACCATCTGGTTCATGGCCATGACCACCCGTTTCAGCTCGGGCGTGCGCGGCACCTTGGGCAGTGAGAGGAACTCGCGCCGGCTGATGGCCTGAGCCTGCTGCACCATGTTGTCGAGAGGGCGTAGCTGCGTGCGCAGCAGCCAGCCACCGAGAATGGCGCTGACCACGCCGCACAGCAGCAGCCAGAGCAGGCTGCCAATGGCACTGTCCCACAGCTTGGCCAGGGCGAATTGCGGATGACTGAGCACTTCGACCCGTGCGGCCTGTTCCCAGCCGCGCATGATCAGGGCGTCGCCACCCTGGGGTTCCAGGTTAACCAGGTCGACGAACCAGGCCGGTACATTGTCCGAGGTGATGGTGGTGCGCCGCTCGACTATCACTTCCTCGCTGGGAATGCGTACCACGCGGATGGTGGCAAAGTAGCCGCTGTCGAAGATGGAGCTGACCATCAGCTCGATCATCGCCGGGTCATCGATATGCGGCGTCATCGACAGGCCTAGGGCGGTTGCGGCGTCCTGGGCATGGGAGCGCAGCTGGCTGAGCAATTGCTCGCGCGAGCTTTCTACTCCGGCGATGAAGCTGCCGGTGAAGGCCACTACCAAGAACAGGCAGATGGCAAGAAATAGCTGCTTTAACAGAGACATAGAGTTCTCCTAACCCTCTCCGATGGCGAAGCCTTCGGCCCGCATTTTTTTCAACAGATCCTGCCAGCGCGACAGCTTCTTGGCATCGCTCTTTCTGCCGGTAGAGCCCGGTAGATAAAGGCCTTCGGCATTGAAGGCGTAGACCGGTAACAGGTCCTTGCGCTGGGAAGCCGGACGGATTTCGCCGATCAGGTTGTCCAGCACCAACGGCACTGCCGAGGGGCTTGAGTAATAGGTCAGTACCATGTGCGCCTGGTTGTATTGCAGGGCCTTGACGTAGGTAATGCGCAGTTTTTCGCTGGGAATGCCCAGACGGCGCAGGGTGAAGTACTTGGCGATGGAGTAGTCCTCGCAGTCGCCGGCGCCTTTGACCAGCGCTTCCACTGGAGTTGCCCAGTAGTCTTCCTGGCGCCAATTGCGAATATCGTCGGAGAAACGGAACTGGTGGTTGAAGAAGCGATTGACCGCAGCAAGCTTTTCGCTTTCGGAGAGATTGGCACTGGCCTGGATCAGCTCGTCCCAGGCCTCGATGCGGCCCTTGGCAACCCCCAGGTTGCCGTAGCGTTTCTCGGCGTTCTGGATGACCAGGCCAAAGTCCCAATTGGCCTTGGCAACGACGCCCAGCAAAAGTCCCAGCAACAGGCCGAGCGCAAGCCAGGCAGCCTGCCTGCGCTGCGCTCGTCCTTGAATGCTCGACCGAAAGTGCATGGGATGTCTCTGCGCTGAAAGTGCCAAAAGTTTAGGCGTCAGGTAGCGCTTTTGCCGCTTTTCTTTGGCGGCCGCTGACGGTCAGCGGGCTGGCAGGGTTTTTTGCTTGAGGATGTAGTAACTGACCAGTACGGCGCTGGTCAGCATAAAGGCGCGGGCCCAGGGCAATGGCACTAGGTAGCAAGAGAGGCCGATGCTCAGCCACATCAGGCCGATGGCGTAAACCTTGCCCTTGAGCGGAATGCCATTGCCTTCCAGATAGTCACGAATCCACGGCCCGAGGTGCCGGTGGCCGACCAGCCACTGGTAGAAACGGCGTGAGCTGCGCACGAAGCAGGCGGCGGCCAGCAGCAGGAAGGGCGTGGTCGGCAATACCGGGACGAAGATTCCGATCACTCCCAGCGCCACGCTCAGCCAACCTACCGCGAGCAGTACGTAACGTACGCTGCGGTGACGGCTTTGCGGGATGTCGCGGTGCGCCATAGGCAGGTGCTCCCCAGTAGGAGCGAGCTGTGCTCGCGAAGCTTCCGTGTGCGGTTCGCGAGCTGGGCTCGTCCCTGCCTGGGCGTCAGTGGTGGCGGGGCTTGAGCAGCGCAGGCTTCTCTTCCGGCGCATGGCAGAGCAGGAACAGGGCGGTGAGCAGCTCGGGGATCTGGTCGACCATGCTGTCTACCAGGTCACGGTCAGCGGCAATCTCGGCGAATTCGTGCTGTTCGTCGAACAGGCCGGAGGCCACCATGATCGGCAGCAGCAGTTCGCTGACTTCGTCTTCGGCGTCTTCGAACCACACGGCTTCACGCAGGAACACACCTTCCATGAAGCCGATGCACCAGCCGCGCAGATCGGAGTCATCCGGGTCTTCGCCGAGGTCGATATCGCAGGGGAACTCCGGGTCATCGTCGCTGGCCAGCTGCCGGCCGATGTGGGCCTTGAGCTGTTGCAGGGTGGCTTCGATCTCTTCACGTTCGGCGTCGCTGCGGTAGTGCGGCGGTTCGGCGAACAACGCGTCGATCCATTCGCGCTCCGGCACGGGGTCGGGGCAGATCGACAGGGCAGTCAGGTAGCCGTGGGCGGCCACGTAGTCCAGGGCCTCCTCGTGCAGTTCATCGGCATCGAGGAAGGCTTGCAGGCGGGACAGTTGCTCGGCGAAGGACATCGTGGGACTACCTTGAGTGAGTAAACATGGGGATTCTAGCCGTCCGGGCCGGCAAAAGCACGGCCGACGGGCGATGGCGCTGTGGCCTCTCGGCTCGCGTATACTGCGCGCCCGCTTATTCAGTCTTCGGATGATCCCGCCGCCCATGTCCGCCGCCCTACGCATTCTCAAAGATGTCTTCGGTTATGACGCCTTCCGCGGCAAGCAGGCGGCGATCATCGAGCGTGTGGCGGCGGGCGGCGATGCGCTGGTACTGATGCCTACTGGTGGCGGCAAGTCGTTGTGCTTCCAGGTGCCGGGGTTGTTGCGCGAAGGCCTGACGGTGGTGGTGTCGCCGCTGATTGCGCTGATGGACGACCAGGTCGCCACGCTCGACGAATTGGGTGTGGCTGCCGTGGCGCTGAACTCCACCCTGAGCGCTGATCAGCAGCGCGATATCGCCGAGCGCATCCGTCGAGGCGAGATCAAGTTTCTCTACGTGGCTCCCGAGCGGCTGGTGCAGCCGCGCATGCTGGATTTTCTCCAGCGCCTGCCGCAGCTCGCCCTGTTCGCCATCGACGAGGCGCATTGCGTCTCCCAGTGGGGCCACGATTTCCGCCCGGAATACCTGCAGCTGGGGCAATTGGCTGAGTTGTTCCCCTCTGTGCCGCGTATCGCCCTGACCGCCACGGCAGACATGCGTACACGCGAGGAAATCGTCCAGCGTCTGCACCTGGAAAACGCCGAGCGCTTCCTCTCCAGCTTCGACCGGCCAAACATCTTCTACCGCATCCTGCCCAAGGATCAGCCGCGCAAGCAGTTGCTGGCCTTTCTCACGGCGCGCAAGGGCGATGCCGGGATTGTCTATTGCCTGTCGCGCAAGAAGGTCGAGGAGGTTGCCGAGTTCCTCAGCAGCCAGGGCTACCCGGCGCTGCCTTACCATGCTGGCCTGCCCAACGAGCTGCGCGCGTATAACCAGAAGCGCTTTCTCAATGAGGAAGGGCTAATCATGGTGGCGACCATTGCTTTCGGCATGGGCATCGACAAGCCCAACGTACGCTTCGTTGCCCACCTCGACTTGCCCAAGTCACTGGAAGCCTATTACCAGGAAACCGGCCGCGCCGGTCGCGATGGTCTGCCAGCGGATGCCTGGATGGCTTATGGCCTGCAGGACGTGATCTTCCTCAAGCAGATGCTTAGTAACTCCGAGGGCGACGAACGGCACAAACGCGTCGAGCAGCACAAACTGGATGCCATGCTCGCCCTCTGCGAAGAAACCCGCTGCCGCCGTCAGGCGTTGCTGGCCTACTTCGATGAGGAACTGCCGCAGCCCTGTGGCCACTGCGACAACTGCATCGACGGCGTGCAGACCTGGGATGCCACCGAGCCGGCGCGCCAGGCGCTGTCGGCCATTTACCGTAGCGGCCAGCGTTACGGCGTTGGTCATCTGGTCGATATCCTGCTCGGCCGCGAGAACGACAAAATTCGCGCTCCTGGCCACCAGCACCTGTCGGTATTCGGTGTGGGCAAGGCACTCAGTGAGGGCGACTGGCGCACCCTGTTCCGCCAGTTGGTCGCCCGAGGTCTGGCCGATGTCGACCTGGAGGGCTACGGTGGCCTGCGCCTGACCGACGCCTGTCGACCGCTGCTCCGTGGCGAAGTGACCCTGCAGCTGCGCCGTGATCTGAAACCGCAACAGGCGGCCAAGGCCTCGGGCAGCAGCGCCAGCCAGCTGGTACGCATTGAGGAACGCGAGCAGTGGGAGGCCCTGCGCAGCCTGCGTCGCAAACTGGCCGAAGAGCACAGCGTACCGCCCTATGTGATCTTCCCCGACTCCACCCTGTTGGAAATGCTGCGCAGCAAACCGGCCTCGCTGAGTGATATGGCTCAGGTCAGCGGTGTGGGAGCACGCAAGCTGGAACGTTATGGTGAGGCCTTCCTTGAGGTGCTCAATGGCGCCGCAGAGGCGCCGCAAGTGGTGGCCGACCTGCGTCATGAGTTGGTCAGCCTGGCGCGTGCCGGGATGACTCCGTTGCAGATCGCCGCTCAGCTCAAGTGCACCGAGAAGAACGTTTACAGCTTGCTGGCTGAAGCCATCGGCCGTCAGCAGCTGAGCCTGGAGCAGGCCCTGGATCTGCCGGACGATCTGCTCGGCGCCATTCAGGATGTCTTCCTCGACGGTGAGGGTGAATTGCCGCCAGTGACTGCCATTGTCGAGCAGTTTGCCGGGCAGGTGCCGGAGGGTGTGCTGTATTGCGTGCGCGCGGCCCTGCAGGCGGAATTCGAGGTTTAGTAGCCTGTTGGCCTGAAGCTGTTTAATGGCAGCACCAGACAGCAGCGTTGCCGTTCCTCGCCCTAGTCCCGCTGTGACTCCTGGCGGCGCCTGGTCTGCTAGATCCCGATACTCGACCTGCAATGCACGGATTAGCCGCCCAGGCCGCTAAGTCGGTTGGTGGTGTGGTCTTGTGCGGCAAACTACCGGCGTCAGTTGTCTGCCGCACTGGCGCGAATCGTCGCTTCAACGTGTCGGGCCGACTGCTAGGATCACAATTTCCCCGCCGAGCAGTGACGACGATGGAACGACTGATCCAGGCCAACGGCCAGCCCCATTACGGCATCTTCCCGGCTGCGCCGGGTGAAGTGAACTACCGTGACTTCGACTTCCGCTCGCCCATGGGGCGCCGATTGGGACCCCTGGCCAAGTGGCGGCGCTTTCATCAGTTTCAGTACTTTGGCCTGGTCAGCCACGAGCTGATCGGTGGCTGCGCGCTGGGCAACCTGAGTTTGCTTGGCATTGGTTTCGTCTACCTGTTCCACCCGTCCAGTGGCCGCATGATCGAGCGCCAGTTCCGCCTGCCGCTGGGCTTTGGCAGCAGCTTCTCGCAGCAGCCGGACAACGGCATCTGCGAGCTGCGCAGTGGCGGCAACCTGCTACGCCTGGAGAACAGCGCGCAGCCCAGGGAAAAGCGTCTGCTGGTCGAACTGGATGACGGCACGCGCATTGAAGCAAGCTTTTCCGAGCAGCAGCCGGCCTTCCAGCCGATGTGCATTTGTACGCCCACAGCGGTGAACGGCTGGGTCTATGCGCAGAAGGTCGCCGGGGTGCGCTGCCAGGGCTCGGTGCAGAGTGCCCTGGGCGATTACGACCTGGCACGGATCAATGCCTTCGCCCACCACGACTGGTCGGCTGGCTATATGCGACCGGAAACCTTCTGGAATTGGGCCTGCCTGTCTGGTGAAGTCGCGGGGGTGCGGGTTGGTCTCAACCTGTCCTGTGGGGTCAATGAAACCAGCTTCAGCGAGAATTGCTACTGGCTGGATGGCGAGTTGTTGCCGGTCAGCGGTGTGCATTTCCAGTTCGACCGCGATAACCCCTTACAACCCTGGCGCATCGTTTCTGCCGATGGCCAGGTCGAGCTGAATTTCCGTGGTCATGGCCTGCACCGCGAGCAGCTCAATCTGGGGTTTCTGGCGAGCAACTTCAAACAGGTATTCGGCTGTTTCCAGGGCACGTTACGCCCGCCCGGCCAGGCTCCGTTGGTAATTGACAATCTCTGGGGCTTCGTCGAAGACCAATACGTGAAATGGTAAAGATGGGCTTGGCGGCGAGTTCGCCCAGGGGTTATGGTTAGGTGACTAATAATTAGGTTTTTCTGCTGCTTGCACAGTGTTGGGGCGTGCAAACAGGGGCAAAAACCGCCATGACACGGTCGCACGAATCGCTATGCACACCTTTGCGCAACACAGTTTCGGCATGCAGTTGGCTCAACTATCGCGCGCCTGGCGCGCCGAGCTGGATCGACGTCTTTCTGGTCTTGGCCTTTCCCAGGCGCGCTGGCTGGTGCTGTTGCACCTGGCGCTGCTGGAGGAGCCGCCAACCCAGCGCGAACTGGCGAAAACCGTCGGGGTCGAGGGGCCGACACTGGCCCGCCTGCTCGATGGTCTGGAGGCTCAAGGATTGGTGCAACGCCATGCCGTGCCAGAAGACCGACGGGCGAAGAAGATCGTCCTGAGTCCGCAAGCCCTGCCATTGATCAAGCAGATCGAGAGCATCGCTCTGGAACTGCGCAAGGAGCTATTCGCTGGCATCAGCGAGCAAGACATGCAGCTGTGCCAGCGTGTGCATGCGCAGGTCTTGGCCAATCTGGAAAGGAACTGAGCGGGATCAGCGCTCTGCCGTGCTTAGCGGCAGCTGTCCTTTTGTCTGCGCTCATGAGCGAGATGGCAGCAGAGTTCAGTCAATTTAGCTGTTAGCTACGGCTGACTTATCTCAATTCAGAATGAGAGATGGTTGGCATTTTTAGTCTCCTGTTTCCTATGCTGGCTCTATGCCTTGATTCTTTGATTATCCGGTACGTTCGTACCATTTAATTGATCAGGCAATCTGAGACCGGGTGACACGGATGCCCTCCCGACACAAACAGCATCATGCTGCATTGCTCGCCAGCCAGGGATAATCGCATCACCAAGACGGCTGCTGAGAGCAACGCGCGAGCTGGAAATTCGTGGAGGCTGTATGGCTCGTGTACGTCAACTTTTATTGACCCTGGCATCGGGCTCAGCCCTGTATTCCGGCATGGTGCCGGCTCTCGGTCTAGGCGAAATCAGCCTGCACTCGGCGCTCAATCAGCCGTTGGAAGCCGAGATCGAGTTGTTGCAGATTGGTGATCTGAGCGCCGACGAGATCAAGGTGCGCCTGGCCTCGGTTGATGCTTTTAACCGCTCCGGCGTTGATCGCTTCGTGTTTCTTAATGATCTGCGCTTCACTCCGGTTCTGCGCGGTGGACAAAGCATGATCCGCGTGGTGTCGAGTAAGCCGGTGCGCGAACCTTTCCTCAATTTCATCGTTGAAGTACTGCGCCCCGAGGGCAGCCTGCTGCGTGAATACACCCTGCTGATTGATCCACCGGGCTCATCGGCCTACACCCCGGTGGCCAGTACAGCAGAACGGCTGCGTTACACCGAGGCGGCGCCGATTGCTCCGCAGGCCCGTACGGCAGCCCCGCGTCCGGCGGCGCCATCCCGTCCATTACCGGCAGTGGCGGAGGGCGAACGCTATCAGGTGCAGCATGGCGACAGTCTATGGAGTATCGCCGGGCGCCTGCGCGCGGCTGGTAGCGAGGCTTCGCAGCAGACGCTGATGAGCGATATCCATGCCTTGAACCCCGGCGCCTTTATTGCCGGGGACCCTGATCGCCTGCGCCTGGCGGCAGAACTGCTGCTGCCGGCTACTGCTGTACCGCAGTGGGTTGCCGAGAAACCGGTGCAGCCGGCAGTCGAGTCGGAGGCAGTTGCCTCTGCCTCCTCAAGCGTGGCGCCCGAGTCCGTGGCGAGTGCCGCGTCGGCAAGCGCAGAGCCCAGTCAGCTGCAACAGATCGAGACGGCGCAACGGGAGGTGAATCAGCAGCTGGCCGACGAGACCGCAGCGAACCAGCAGCTGCAAACCTCCCTGGGTGATTTGCAGGCCCAGTTGGTGCAACTGCAGGCGCAGATGGGTGAGAAGGATCGTCAGTTGGCCAGCATCCGTGCCGAGCTGGAGCAACAACGCCAGGCTCGCCGCGAGGTAGAGTCAGCTGCGGCGGGTGCGCCACAGCCAATGGCTGCGCAGGAGGAAAGCGCTTCGCTGCCGTTCTGGCTCAGCGCTGGTGGCTTGTGCCTGGTTCTGATTGGTGGCATGTGGCTGCTGCGCCGCAAGAGCACAGGGCGCGAGCCGAAGCCTTATCGCCAGCCCCATGTGCACGTACAGCCGATCATCAAGCCGGCAACTGTGCAGGAGCGGCGGCCACTTAATGCATCCATGGCCGCAGTTGTGGCGCAGCCGTTCAATCCTGCGCCGCCGATGCGTATGTCGGGTGTGCCCGCTGACCCGCTCGAAGGCGCCAATATCTACATCGCCTATGGTCATTTTGCCGAAGCCTTGAATGTGTTGCGCAAGGCGGTTGAGCAGGAGCCGCAGCGCCTCGATCTGCATCTGCGCCTGTTTGAGGTACTGGGCGAACTGGGTGACGCTAGCGGCTTCTTTGCCGAGGAAAAACAGCTGCTGGACATGGGCGTCAGCCATGTACAGGTCGATCAGATTCGTGTGCGTTATACCGGTCTGCAACGCCCGGCTCAGGTGGATGAGCCGACAGTCTTGCCTGCACTCGACGAAGTGCTGGAACCCGTGCCGGCGGCCCAATCGACCCAAGATGATTTCCAGCTTAATCTCGATGACCTGGCACTGGATGCCGACTGGGATCTGGTCAGCCCGTTCAAGAACGAAGCTCCGCTGCGGAACAAGGCACCCGCCGAACCGGAAGTCGATCCGACTTTCCGCTCGGATCTGCGCGAGTTGCCGGAAGTATTCGAACTGCCAGTGGACAAGGATGCGCTCAGCCCCTTCGGTGAAATGCCAATGCCTGAGAACCGCGCTGATGAGGTGCTGCAGGAAGAGTTTGTCGATGCATTCTCACGCGAAGTGTACGGGCGTACCGGCAAACCCCTGGAATCCAATCTCGAGCACTTGGCGGGCAATCGTGAGCACCTGGCCCAGTTGAACATGGCGCTGGCCTATATCGAGCAGGGCAACCTGGGCGCGGCCTGCGACATCCTCAATACCCTGATCGACGAGGGCGATGACCAGGAAAAGGCCAGGGCGCGGGAGTTGTTGGCTCGCATTGCCTGAAGTAGCCGGCCAATCAACAACGCCGCGCAGGAGACTTCGCGGCGTTGTTGTGGGGGCGGCGCTATGATGGCGTTTTTGCGCAGCGGAGCCCTGGTATGTCCGGCAAACCCGAAGTCACCATTACTTATTGCACTCAGTGCCAGTGGCTGCTGCGCGCGGCCTGGCTGGCGCAGGAGCTGCTCAGCACCTTCAGTGACGAGTTGGGTAAGGTCAGTCTGGAACCTGGCACGGGTGGCGTGTTTCTTATCACCTGTGATGGCACCCAACTCTGGGAGCGCAAGGCCGATGGCGGCTTCCCCGAGGCCAAGGTGCTCAAGCAGCGTCTGCGCGATCTGATCGACCCGCAGCGCGATCTGGGGCATAACGACCGTTGATCTACAGCGTGCCCTTCAACTGAGGTCTTCAACAGTGGGGCTGTGCCGACTCAGGCGGGCGGAGATGATCGTAGCCAGGACGATCAGGCTGCCGCCGAACAGCATGCGCAGCCCCGGTTGCTCGTTGAACAGCCACCAGGCGAAGGCGATTCCGTAGACCGGCTCCAGGGCGAAGACCACCGAAGCGCTGCGGGCATTGAGCACGCGCAGGCTGGCGACGAACAGGCTGTGGGCCAGTGCGGTGCAGAGCAGGCCCAGCAGGCCGATCCACAGCCAGTCGAGGGTGCGTACTTCGGGCAGCAGGCTCCATGCCAGGGGCAGGCTGCAGAGCAAGATGCCGATGTTCTGCCAGAGCGCCGCCTGGGCAGGATTGAGGCCGCGGGTGGTGGCCCGATTACTCACCGATACCAGGGCGAACAGCAGTCCGGACAGCACCGCCCAGCCCAGACCGAGGGTGGCTTCGCTGGCGAAGTCAAAATGCGGGGTAACCAGTACCAGGCCGATGCAGACCAGGCCGACTACCGCCCATTCGCTACGGCGTACCCGCTCCTTGAACAGCAGCCCTTCAAGCAGCACGGTAAAGGCCGGGAAGCTGGCGAAGCCCAGGGTTGCCACGGCCACACCGGCAACCTTGATCGCAATGAAGAAACTCCACCAGTGTCCGCCGAGCAGCAGTCCCGCGCCGGCCAGGGCCAGTAGACGTCGGTGGCTGGGGCGTGGCTGAGTGGTGTTGCTGCGAGCGAAGGGAGCGAGGGCGAGTACCGCGAACAGCGCCCGGCCAAAGACGATGACCACTGGAGCGGCCAGGGCCAGCTTGCCGAAAATACCGGACAGGCCAAACAGCAATGCGCCCAGATGCAGGGCCAGGAGTGCCTTGCGCCGGTTCATGCCAGGCGCGCGCCATTCGGTAGCGGATGGTCGAAACTGGCCAGTACCACCTTGCCATCCTGGTCGTAGACGCCGGTGACCAGTACCTCCGAGCGAATCCCGGCAATACGTTTGGGCGCGAAGTTGCACACACAGAGCACCTGGCGACCAATCAGCTGGTCGGTTGAGTAGTGCGCCGTGAGCTGGGCGCTGGAGGTTTTCACCCCCAGCTCACCGAGGTCGACTGTCAGTACATAGGCGGGTTTGTTGGCTTTTTCGTTGATGCTTGCGCTGAGCAGGGTGCCGACGCGCAGTTCCACGCGCTCAAAATCGGACCATTCGATGGTAGGCATAAGGACTCCGGGGCTGTCCGCAGAGTCTAGGCTGGCGGCGCGCAGTCAGTCTGTCGCGCTAGTCGCGGCTTTTGTCGCGCAACTCGCGGCGCAGCTGGCGCGGCGTGCTGCCCAGTTGGCGGGCGAGGGCGGCGGTAAAGGCGCTTTGTGAGACATAGCCGACCCGTGCAGCAATCTCACCAACGGCCAGGGTGCTGCCGAGCAGCAACTCACGGCCCAGTTGCAGGCGGCGGTTACGCACATATTCCATTGGCGTATGCCCGGTTTCGGCAAGGAAGCGGGCGTGGAAGCGTGCCACCGACAGACCGCACAGGCGCGCCAGGTCGGCGACCTGCAATGGGTGGGCACAGTGGCGGTCGATATGTGTATCGAGCGCCGCCAATGGCAGGCCGCTACTGGGTTGTGGGTCGCTGCAGCTCAGGCTGGCCAGCAGCAGGGCTGCGCCTTGCTGGGCGATCACCTCATCGCTGATCGGGCTGGTTGCCAACCAGTTGACCAGCTGGCTCTGCGCCGGGTTGAGCAGCAGGCGTCCCGGCCGGTCGAGCAGGCGGCGGCCGGCGTCGCTATGCCGGCCCAGACGTTCTTGCAGCCAGTCATCCGAGGGCACATCGAGCACCAGGCACTGGCTACCGGCGGCACTGGCGCAGGCATGGTGGGCCGTCGGCGGGACCACGGCCAGGCTGTGGCTGAGCACCTGGCAACCTTGACCGGCCACTTCGAAATCCAGGCAACCGCTCAGGCCGAACACCAGTTGGGCGTGTTCGTGGCTGTGGGCAATCTGCTCGTGGCGGTAGTGGCGCAGAGAAAGAATCGGGTGCATTTCATGTTCCTGAAGCAAGGGCGCAGTCTACACCGAGGCAGCTCCGGGTGGATTGTCATGGGACTGCAGTGTGTTTGTCACAATGCATTCACCGCAGGCGTGCACGCTCGGCTAAACCTAGCGGAGAACGCCGATGAGCATCGCCGAGCGCAGCACACCCAGTCGCAAGCAACGAGTCCGCACCCTGTGGATTTCCGATGTGCACCTGGGCACCCGCGATTGCCAGGCCGAGCGCCTGGCAGAGTTTCTCAAACGCTTCCAGGCGGACAAGGTCTACCTGGTCGGTGACATCATCGACGGCTGGAAGCTGCGCAGTGGCATCTACTGGCCCCAGGCGCATACCAACGTGATCCGCCGCCTGCTGACCATGAGCAAGCGCGGCACCGAGGTGATCTACGTCACCGGCAACCACGACGAATTCCTGCGGCGTTACTCGACGCTGATCCTCGGCAATATCCAGCTGGTCGACGAGGCCGAGCATATGACTGCCGACGGCAGAAAATTACTGGTGATCCATGGTGACCAGTTCGATGTGATCACCCGTTACCACCGCTGGCTGGCGTTTCTCGGCGACAGCGCCTACGAATTCACCCTGACCCTCAATCGCTGGCTCAACCACTGGCGCGAGCGCTATGGCTACGGCTACTGGTCGCTGTCGGCTTACCTCAAGCACAAGGTCAAGACCGCAGTGAGCTTTATCAGTGACTTCGAGGAGGCGATTGCCCACGAGTGCGTCAAACGCGGTTTCGACGGAGTGGTCTGCGGGCACATTCACCATGCCGAGATCCGCAAGGTTGGCGAGGTTGAGTACCTCAACTGTGGCGACTGGGTGGAGTCCTGCACGGCGCTGATCGAGCACCTGGACGGCAGCATCGAGTTGTACCGCCTGGCCGAGGCGCAGGCGCGCGAGGCCGAGCTGGCTGTCGGGCAGGTGGCATGAGGATTCTTATCGTCAGCGATGCCTGGCTGCCGCAGGTCAATGGCGTGGTCACCAGCCTGCAGGCGCTGGTTGCGGAGCTGCACGGGCTGGGGCATCTGGTCAAACTGTTGTCGCCCACCGACTTCCATGCAGTGCCTTGTCCCAGTTATCCGGAAATTCCGCTGGCCTGGAACCTCTGGCAGGTTGGCCCGACGATCCGCGAGTTTCGTCCGGACTGCGTGCACCTGGCTACCGAGGGGCCGCTGGGTTGGGCCGCGCGGCGCTGGTTGAGCAAGCGCGGATTGGCGTTCTCCAGCGCCATCCATACCCGTTTCCCCGAATACGTACACAGCCGCTGGCCGCGAATTCCATTGAGCTGGGGCTATGCCTACTTGCGCCGCTTTCACCGGCCGAGCCAGGCGGTGCTGGTGAGCACCGAACGCATGCGCGAGGAGTTCGCCAACCACGGCCTGCGCCACCTGCAGTTGTGGCGCAAAGGCGTAAATTGCAGCCTGTTTCAGCCGCAGGAGGCAGCGCCTGTTGAGCTGGTTTTTCTCTATGTCGGGCGGCTGGCGACGGAGAAGAATCTGCGCGCCTTTCTTGACCTCGATCTGCCGGGCGAAAAGCGCGTGGTCGGCGATGGGCCGCAGCGTGCCGAACTGCAGACGGCCTATCCGCAGGCGCGTTTTCTCGGTTATCAGCAGGGTGCCGAGCTGGCGACTTCCTTCGCCTCGGCCAGTGTGCTGGTATTCCCCTCGCGTACCGATACCTATGGACTGGTGATGCTTGAGGCCCTGGCCTGTGGCACACCAGTTGCCGCCTTCCCGGTGGCGGGGCCGCTGGATGTACTGGAAGCCGGGGTGACCGGAGTGATGAGCGAGGATTTGCGCCAGGCCTGCCTGGATGCCTTGCAGCTCGATCGCACACGCTGTGCGGAGCGTGCCGCGCAGCAGTCCTGGCGCGCCTCTGCCATGGAGTTCCTGACTCACCAGCCATTGCTGGATGGCGAGTTGGTGCAGGTGCGCGAGTTGCCCGTGCTGCAGGTGTAGCGATTGCGGATTAACCGGCTCTGTTCGCTAATCCTTGTGCGAGCAGTGCGCGCGGCCTCAAAACAAAACACCGCCATAGGAAGGGCGGTGTCTGTGCTGCACAGCTTGTGCTTTACAGGATTACTTTATCGCGCAGTTTCTCGGCAGCCTGGTTGAGCGCCTGAATGACCTTCTCCTTGTCGTAGTTCTGGATGCCATTGGTATCCAGGTACATGGAGAATCCGGGCAGCTCATGCTCGACATAGCTGGATTTGGCGCCCAGGTCGCGGCGGAAGTCCACTACCTCGTAGATCTGCACCGGGCGGCTGAAGCCCTTGACCGTGATCTGGCCCTTGTCGCGGCACATGATCACGTCCTTGATCAGTGAGTAGGCTTCGTGGGAAATCAGGATTTCGCCGGCTTCGGCCGAGCTTTCCAGGCGGCTGGCCAGGTTCACTTCGCGACCGATGATGGTGTAGTCCATGCGCGTGTCGGCGCCGAAGTTGCCGACCGTGCAGTAGCCGGTGTTCAGGCCCATACGGATTTCCAGCGGTTTAGTGATGCCCTGGGCGCGCCACTGCTGGCGCAACACCTTCATGTGTTTGCGCATGGCGATGGCCATGGAGACGGCATTCACAGCGTCTTTCTTGGCGCCCTGGGTATTGGGGTCGCCGAAGAACACCATGACGCTGTCGCCAACGAACTTGTCGATGGTGCCGCCATATTTCAGAACGATCTTCGACATTTCATTGAGGTAGGTGTTTAGCAGGTCGGTTAGCTGCTCGGCTTCCAGTTCCTCGGACAGCTCGGTAAAGCCCTTGATGTCGGAGAAGAACACGGTGAGCTTTTTGCGCTGAGTTTCCAGGCGCACATGCTTCTTGCCGCTGAAAATCATTTCCCAGACCTGGGGTGACAGGTACTTGGCCAGGTTGCGGGCCAGGCGTGCGGCTTTTTCCTGTTCCTTCTTGATCTCGCTGCGTACCAGGGTCAGGCGTTTGCCCTGCTCATGCACGAAGAAGGCGGTGATGCAGATATACAGGGTGGTCAGCAGGATACTGACCATGGCCACCAGGATCGGCGTGGCAGCATTGATTTTCGGCTGCAGCAGAGCGGTGTTCAGGGCCATGCTGCCGGCGGCGATCAGCAGGGCCAGGCCCATATGACGCAGACCACCAGAGATCAACGCGCTGAAGGTGAGGGTCAGCATGACCATCAACCCCGGCACCACGGAGAAGCCCATCAGCACAGCTCCCGCTCCGGCATGGGCCGAGTCGATGAACAGCAGGGCGAGGCGAGTTTGCTGGGGATGGTCGTGCTTGAAGCGGTTGCTCAGGTGATGGGCAAGATGCGGGTAGAGCAGGGCGTAGGGCACCATCCAGAGGATGTCGTAGGCGAAATGCTGGGCGTAGGTGCCAGCGGCGATGCTGGCGGCGGTGGCGATATAGGCCAGCACGCGTGAGTAGTATTCGCGCAGCAACGGGGCGGACTGAACCTGAGCAGGTAAATTCATGAAATGAAACGATCCCCGATGATTTTCTGACGCCTCTAGTGAGCGTTCAGAGGGTTTGCAAAACCTGAGCCAGCGTTGTGGCAGGTGGGGATCATAACCAAGCGAGTGCTCGACGGCCAAGCATGACCGCCGAATGGTGGTAATCAGCGGCTGCCAGGCCCATCTGGCCGATGACTGCATGGTCACTGGTGTGGCCGTAGGGGCGGAAACCTCAGCGAAAGACTGCCAATCTACGCTTCTGCGGCTGCGTGGGCGCAGGTGCGCGTCAGGCCGGTCTTGCTCTGCGGGTTGTCGATGACGCAGCCGATCAGAAGCGAATGCGCCCGGTAAAGGCATCCTTGAGCATCACCCAGTCGCCCATCAGGCTGTACAGCGGGTATTGAAAGGTGGCTGGCCGATTCTTTTCGAAAACGAAGTGCCCCACCCAGGCAAAGCCATAGCCTGCGAGCGGCACAGCCAGCAGCCACAGCCATTGTTGGGTGAGCAGGCTGTAGCCGAGTATGCCCAGCACCAGCAAGCTACCTACATAGTGCAGGCGCCGGCAGATATCGTTGCTGTGCTCCTGCAGGTAGTAGGGATAGAACTCGGCAAAGCTCTGGTAGCGTTCGGTGGGTGCGGTGCTCATGGCGTACCTCCTGTTATTGTCGGCGACAGTGTAGGGCGACTGTCTTCTGCGGCCAGTGACATACAGTGCCAGTTTAGTATCCTTGCGCCGCCAGCCAGTGCTTGAACAGAACAAGAATCAGCCTATGAGCGAACGTACCACTTCATCCAGTTGGGCTTCCGGCATCGTTGCCGCGCTGGAGCTTGACGGTGTCGACTGCCGCAGCCTGTTTGCCCGCCTGGGCCTGGATTATGCCGCTCTCAGTGATGCCGATGCGCGCTTCCCGCAGGATGCCATGACCCGTTTGTGGCACATGGCCGTGGAGGCCTCCGGCAACCCGGCGATCGGCCTGAACATGGCGAAGACGCTGCGCCCGTCGTCGTTCAACGTGGTTGGCTATGCGGTGATGTCCAGCCGCAATCTGCAGGAAGGCTTTGCCCGCCTGGTGCGCTACCAACGGATCATTGGCGAAGGTGCCGATCTCAGCTTCCACCCCAGGCCGGAAGGTTACGAGATTGTTCTGGCCATTCATGGTGACCGGCTGCCATCGGCGCGGCAGAGTGCCGAGGCATCACTGGCGTATTCCCTGGCGTTCTGCCGCTGGCTGACCGGCAAGCCACTGAGCCCGCGTCTGGTCAGCTTCATGGGGCCGCCGCCAGTGGACTTACAACCGTATCGGGATGTATTTCAGTGCCCGTTGAAGTTCAATGCCGAGCATTATGCGTTGCTGTTCGAGCGCGCCGACCTGGATGCGCCGCTGCCCTCAGCCAATGAGGCACTGGCGCAACTGCATGATCGTTTCGCTGGCGATTATCTGGCGCGGTTCTCCGGCAGCCGGGTGACCCATCAGGTGCGTCAGGTGCTGTGTCGCCTGTTGCCGCAAGGGGAACCCAAGCGCGAGGTGGTGGCGCAGGCCTTGCTGTTGTCCGAGCGGACCTTGCAGCGGCGTTTGCAGGATGAAGGCACCAGCTACCAGCAACTGCTCGACGATACCCGCCGTGAGTTGGCTGGCCAGTACCTGGCTCAGCCCAACCTGACGCTGCTGGAGATTTCTTACCTGCTGGGCTTCGCCGATCCGAGCAATTTCTTCCGTGCGTTCCGGCGCTGGTTCGATGCTACACCGGGCGAGTACCGCGCACGCTTGTAGGATGCTGCCACGCCGCTGCCTTGATCGATGAACCAGGTAACTGCCCCTCTGCGACCTGCGCAGAGGGGCAGTTGATCAGTTGATGGTGACTTGTGGCATGGCCGGCATGGTGACGGTCTGTTCCGCGCGTGGAGCGAGCACTTCGGCTTCGCCATCAACCACTTGTTCATTGTTCTGGTTGAACACCTGGGTCGCCAGCCTGACCCGGCCTTTCGGCAGTTTTTCCAGCACTTCCAGCTTGACTGTCAGGGTATCGCCCAGCTTCACCGGACGGGTGAATTTGAGCTGCTGGCCGAGGTAGATGGTGCCTGGGCCGGGCAGGCGGCAGGCGATGGCGGCGCTGATCAGGGCACCGCTGAACATGCCATGGGCGATACGTTCCTTGAACATCGTTTCAGCAGCAAAGCCTGCATCCAGGTGTACCGGGTTGTTGTCGCCGGATACGGCAGCAAAAAGCTGGATGTCGCGCTCTTCCACGTTCTTTTCAAAGCTGGCTTGCTGGCCGACTTCGAGGGCGTCGTAGGGGATGTTGGTTACCTGGGTCATGCGGGCTCCTGGGTAGGTGTGGGGCACAGCCGGCTGCGGGCAAGGGTTGCGTTCAGCCAGTCGAGCAGATGTCGGGTCACCTCGTCGCGGTTGCTTTCATTGAGCACTTCGTGGCGGGCGTCGGGGTAAATCTTCAGTTCAACGTTGCGACCACCAGCAGTGCGCAGGGCGGCAGCCAGATCGACAAGACGCTTGCCCTGGCTGACCGGGTCACGGTCGCCGCCAACTACCAGCAGCGGCAGGTCGCTGTCGATCTGCGCCAGGTTGTCGACCTGGCTGATGTACTGCATGCCGCCGAGCAGGTCGACCCATAACTGGTTGCTGCAGGGGTGACCGCAGAACGGGTCGTGGATGTACTTGTCGACTTCTGCCGGGTCGCGGCTGAGCCAGTCGAAGGCCGTGCGGTTGGGCTTGAAGGCCTTGTTGAACGAGCCGAACGAGAGAAAGTCGATCAGTTTGCTGTGACCGAGAGGGCCCTGGCGCCAGCGTTCGGCGCGGGCAATCAGGCTGGCCGCCTGGTACACGCCTGGCGACTGGTAGTTGGAACCGGACAGGATGGCGCCCTGCAGGCTGCAGCTGTGCTGCATCAGATAGGCCTGACCGATGTAGCTGCCCATGCTGTGTGCCAGCAGAAAGATCGGCGCTTGCGGGTGCTGCTGGCGGATATGGTGATTGAGACTGGCCAGATCGCCGACCACCTTGTTCCAGCCGTCTGTATCGGCGTAATGGCCGAGCACACCGCGTTCGGCCGTGCGGCCGTGGCCGCGTTGGTCGAGGGCGAATACGGCGAAGCCGTCTGCTACCAGGCACTCGGCCAGGCGTGCATAGCGGGCGCTGTGTTCGGCCATGCCGTGGGCGATCATCACCACAGCCTTGGGCGGACTCTCGCTATACCAGTGGTTGACCAGCAGGGCGCTGCCGTCCGTGGCGCTGAGCCAGAAATCTTGGTGCTGCATGGCGGGTCCTTGTGCCCGGGAGATCGTGGCATTGTGCATGGCTTGGCGAGGCAGGCAAAGTACTGATCAGCGGGCTGGATTGGCGTGCCGCTGGAGAATGCGCGTGTACTCGCCAGTGCTGTGCAGTTCGGCCAGGCCGCGGGCGAAGATGACTGCCCAGTCCGGTTGGCCGGGCTTTTGAGCGGTGAAGCCGACAAACAGCGGAATGCGCTCCAGGGCCGGCTCTTGCCAGCGCACATGCCCGCTCAATGCGGCGTCTCGGTTGATCAGGTAGTTGCCGACGGTGCGTTCCAGCAGCACCAGATCAAAACGCTGCGCCGCCAGTTTGCGCAGGTTGCTGATGTCGTCCACGGCTTCCTCGGCACTGAAGCCCGAGCGCAGCAGCTGGGGAGGGTAGCCATAGCCGCGCACGACGCCGACGCGTTGGCCGCGCAGCTCACTCAAGTGCTGGAACGGCACCGGTTTGCTGTGGCGCACGAAGAACCCCAACTGGCTATAGAAAAGCGGGCGCGAGGCGATCAGCTGCTCCTCGATGATTTCCTGTGGCCACAAGGCCAGTGCCCCCTGGTAATTGCCATTACGCAGTTCGGCGCGTACCCGTGCCCAGGGCAGGAAGTCCACGTGCGCAACATGGCCTTGGGTGGCGAAGGCGCGCACGGTCAGTTCGACGATGCTGCCGCCAGCCGGCAATGCCTGGGAGCAGTATGGAGGGTATTCCAGGGTGGCCAGGCGCAGCTCTGCCGCCACAGGCAGACTCAGGCAGAAGGTGAGCACAAAGGCGGAAAGGCTGAGGCGCATGGGCGGCAGGTCGGCATAACAGATGTTTAGCTTAGCTATAGCCCAGCCGAGCAAAGGTCGCCTTGAAACAATGGGTAAGATTCATGTGGTTAATGAGTCGTCCGTGGCTATTTGCCTGCGTCAATGGAGCTGTTAAGTTCCGGAATAGCCCGGCTGTTATTTTTTCAGTCGGTTAGGGTTTTCAGGTCAAGGGGAATAACAACAATGCAACCTGACTTTTGGGACGACAAGCGCCCAGCTGGTGTCTCCAATCATCTCGATCTATCCACCTACCGTTCGGTGGTCGAAGTATTCGAACGCTCCTGTAAGAAATTCGCTGACCGCCCGGCGTTCAGTAACCTCGGCGTTACGCTGACCTATGCCGAGTTGGAACGCCACTCAGCAGCATTTGCCGCCTGGTTGCAGAAAAATACCGACCTCAAACCCGGCGACCGCATCGCTGTGCAGATGCCCAATATCCTGCAGTACCCGATTGCCGTGTTTGGCGCCATGCGTGCCGGCTTGATCGTGGTTAACACCAACCCGCTGTACACCGTGCGCGAGATGCGTCACCAGTTCAACGACGCCGGGGTGCGGGCCCTGGTGTACCTCAATACCTTCGGCAAGTCGGTGCAGGATGTGCTGCCCGACACCCCGATCGAATACCTGATCGAAGCACGCATGGGGGATCTGATGCCGAGCCTCAAGGGCTGGCTGGTCAATACCCTGGTGAAAAAGGTCAAGAAGCTGGTCCCGGATTACAGCCTGCCGCAGGCGCTGGCCTTCAAGGATGTGCTGCGCAGTGGTCGTGGTCATGCGCTGAAGCCGGTCAAGGTCGGTTTCGATGAAGTAGCCGTGTTGCAGTACACCGGCGGTACCACCGGGGTGGCCAAGGGCGCCATGCTGACCCACGGTAACCTGATCGCCAACATGCAGCAGGTGCACAACTGCTTGCAGCAGACGGGCGAAGATGGCCAGCCGCTGATGAAGGAGGGCGGCGAGATCATGATCGCGCCATTGCCGCTCTACCATATCTATGCCTTCACCGCGAATTGCATGTGCATGATGGTCAGCGGCAACCACAACGTGCTGATCACCAACCCACGCGATATTCCAGGTTTCGTCAAAGAGCTTGGCAAGTGGCAGTTCTCCGCGTTTCTGGGCCTCAACACCCTGTTCGTCGCGCTGATGGACAACCCCGAGTTCAAGAACCTCGACTTCTCCCGTCTGAAGCTGACCAACTCCGGCGGCACTGCGCTGGTCAAGGCCACAGCCGAACGCTGGCAGCAGATGACCGGTTGCGCCATCGTCGAAGGCTACGGCCTCACCGAAACCGCGCCGGTGGCCACCACCAACTGCTATGGCAAGCTGGCGCGCCTGGGCACCGTGGGGATTCCGGTGGCTGGCACGGCACTCAAGGTGATCGATGACGACGGTGTCGAGCAGCCGATTGGTGAGCGTGGCGAGCTGTGTATCAAGGGCCCGCAAGTGATGAAGGGCTATTGGCAGCGTCCGGAAGCCACTGCCGAAGTGCTGGATGCCGAAGGCTGGTTCAAGACTGGCGACGTGGCGGTGATCGATCCGGATGGCTATGTACGCATCGTCGACCGCAAGAAGGACATGATCATCGTCTCCGGTTTCAACGTGTACCCCAACGAAATCGAAGACGTGGTCATGGCCCATCCGAAAGTCGCCAGCTGTGCGGCCATCGGCGTGCCAGACGAGAAATCCGGCGAGGCGGTCAAGCTGTTCGTCGTGCCGCGTGAGGGCGGCGTCAGCGTGGAAGAGCTGAAAGCATTCTGTCGGGAAAATTTCACCGGCTACAAAGTGCCCAAGCACATCGTGTTCAAGGACGCTCTGCCGATGACCCCGGTCGGCAAGATTCTTCGTCGCGAGCTGCGCGATATCGCTTAAAAGCCCTATGCTGCCTGCTGTCCATGGAAGTTTTCCAGGCAGTCAAGAAAATGACCGCTCAGTGTTGAGTGGTCATTTTTATGACCCTGCAGGGCAGGTTTGGTGCTAGTCGGTGTTTGGCAAAGCTGCTACTCTCGGCCCGATTTTTTGCCGACCCGTCGGCGAAAACGCACCAAACACAACAATTAACCGCCATTGCGCGGTGTAAATAATAAGCTGTTGCTCAGGAGTAGGCTTTCCATGACCGAGAACTTCTGGAAGGACAAGTACCCAGTTGGGATCGCTGCCGAGATCGATGCCGACCAGTACCCCAATATTCAGGCCGTACTGAAACAGTCCTGCCAACGCTTTGCCGACAAGCCTGCGTTCAGCAACCTGGGCAAGACACTCACCTACGGTGAGCTGTATGAGTTGTCCGGCGCCTTCGCTGCCTATCTGCAGAATCACACTGACCTCCAGCCCGGTGACCGCATCGCCGTTCAGTTGCCTAACGTGCTGCAATACCCGGTCGTGGTATTCGGTGCGCTGCGTGCTGGTCTGATCGTGGTCAACACCAACCCGCTGTACACCGCGCGGGAAATGGAACACCAGTTCAACGATTCCGGTGCCAAAGCCCTGGTCTGCCTGGCCAACATGGCCCACCTGGCCGAGGAAGTGCTGCCCAAGACCGGCATCAAGCACGTGGTGGTCACCGAAGTTGCTGACATGCTGCCGCTGCTCAAGCGCACCCTGGTCAACTTCGTTGTCAAGCATGTGAAGAAAATGGTCCCGGCCTACAACCTGCCGCAGGCCGTGTCGATCAACCAGGCTCTGGCCAAGGGCCGCGGCAAGCCGGTCAAGGAAGCCAGCCCGCATAACAGCGACATTGCCGTGCTGCAGTACACCGGCGGCACCACTGGTGTGGCCAAGGGCGCGATGCTGACCCACCGCAACCTGATCGCCAACATGCTGCAAGCCAAGGCATTGATGGGCTCCAACCTCAATGAAGGTTGCGAGATCGTCATCTGTCCGTTGCCGCTGTACCACATCTACGCCTTCACCTTCCATTGCATGGCGATGATGCTCACCGGCAACCACAACATCCTGATCACCAATCCGCGCGACTTGCCGGGTACCGTGAAAGAGCTGGGTAACTGGAAGTTCAGTGCCTTCGTCGGCCTCAACACCTTGTTTGTTGCCCTGTGCAACAGCGAAGACTTCCGCAAGCTGGACTTCTCCGCGCTGAAGCTGACCCTGTCCGGCGGTATGGCCCTGCAACTGGCTGCGGCTGAGCGCTGGAAAGCCGTGACCGGTTGCGCCATCTGCGAAGGTTACGGCATGACCGAAACCAGCCCGGTGGTCTCGGTGAACCCATTCCAGAACATCCAGATCGGCACCATCGGCATTCCGGTTCCGTCGACCCAGTGCAAGGTCATCGACGACGCGGGCAACGACCTGCCGATTGGCGAGCGTGGCGAACTGTGCGTCAAGGGCCCGCAGGTGATGAAAGGCTACTGGCAGCGTCAGGAAGCTACCGACGAGATGCTCGATCAGGACGGCTGGCTGAAGACCGGTGACATCGCCGTGATTCAGGATGACGGCTTCATGCGCATCGTCGACCGCAAGAAGGACATGATTCTGGTGTCCGGCTTCAACGTCTACCCGAACGAACTGGAAGACGTGCTGGTGACCCTGCCGGGCGTAATGCTCTGCGCGGCCATCGGTGTGCCGGACGAGAAGTCCGGTGAGGCGATCAAGGTCTTCGTGGTGGTCAAGCCGGGCGAAAGCCTGAGCAAAGAACAGGTGATGGAGCACATGCGTGCCAACCTCACCGGTTACAAGGTGCCGCGCACTGTCGAGTTCCGTGACAGCCTGCCGACCACCAACGTCGGCAAGATCCTGCGCCGCGAACTGCGTGACGAAGAGCTGAAGAAGATCGCCGCCAAGGCCTGATCTTCTGCACCAGGAAAAGCCCCGCCTCGGCGGGGCTTTTTCGTTTCTGCGTAGAGCGCAGAACCTGTTCACGACCTTCTGGATTAGAGCCAGACAAGGCAAAAACGGCCGAGGAGGCGGAGTGTACAAGGAGTGCATGAGCATCCGAGACGCCGCGTCCCGGGTCGTTCTTAACGCCGTATGGCCGACAGACAGGAGGTTGTGGGCAGGTTCTCAGTCGGGCAGCAGCGCCTGGCGCAGGGCCTCGGGCAGGGCGATTGGCTGTTTGCTTTCGGGGCATATGCACACCTGCGTCATCGACGCACGGAATGTCGGCTCCCCCGATGTCTGGCGACCCTCCACGACGAAGCTGAACGAGGTGGTGCCGGATGTTTCGCTGCGCACCTCGATGCTGATCACCTCATCCCAGGTCATGGGCGAGAGAAACTCGATCGACAGCGCCCGCGCCGGCGGCAGGATGCCCATGGCGAACACCTTGCGCAGGCCCTCGCCGCCGAGCCGGTGAGAGAGGAATTCGTGGATCGCCTCGATGACGAAGTAGGCGATGCGCGGCGTGTAGACGATCCCGGCGGGGTCGCAATCGCCAAACAGAACGGCTCGGGTGGTGGTGAAGGGCATGACTGATCGCGCCTGATAGAGTCGTTGAAGGAATGCCGCGATGATAGCGACTGCCGCTACTGGTGGCAGTGGTATCAGGCCTGGCCGCCAGGAGTCAGCCGGTGCTCCAGCCAGGCGCAGAACTGGCGGGTGAGCGGGTCGCCCTCGCTGTCGCGGTGCACCAGCCAGGTCCAGCGTGGCCCACGTACCCGTTGTTCGCTCAAAGGCTGCAGCAGTTTTTGGGCGCAGGCAGTGCTGGCCAGCAGCTCGCTGACCAGGGCAATGCCCAGGCCGTTGCAGGCGGCGTCTAGCAGTAGGCCGGGATCGGAGAAGTTGAGGCCCTGGCTGTGCTGGCCAATATCCGCGCCGCCCTGTACCTGCCAGTGACTCCAGTCCATTTCCCTCTCGCCATGCAAAGTGGTCCGCGCGCTCGCCGGGCTGTCCAGCAAGCGCGGATGACAGGCCGGGTACAGGCGATCTTCCAGTAGTACGCGGAAGCTGCACTCGGCCTGGGCGCATAGGTCGTCGCGCACCGCCAGGTCGATGGTCTGGGAGGCCATGTCCGGCACCTCGTCGCTGGTGAACAGCCACAGGTCAATCTCCGGGTGCAGGCGGTGGAACTCGCCCAGGCGCGGTACCAGCCAATGGCGAGCGAAGGCCGGCGTGGTATTGACCACCAGTTGGTTGGGCTTGCGGTACTGCTCCAGGCGGCGAATACCCACGGCCAGTTGCTGCAGCAGCGATTGCGTGGTGCTGAGCAGATCATGACCGGCGTCGGTCAGGCTAACGCTCCGACCGCTGCGGTGAAACAGTGGTTGTTCGAGAAAGCCTTCCAGGCTGCGGATCTGCTGGCTGATTGCCGACTGGGTGAGGTGCAGCTCCTCTGCCGCCTTGTGGAAGCTGCCCAGACGGGCAGCGGCTTCGAAGCCGCGCAGGGCGTTCAAGGGTGGCCAGTGTTTAAGCATGATTGATAAGCCCTGCTAATCAGAATTGCACAAAATCTATCGTTTGTTGCGCCATTTTTACAGGCCTAGCATGCAAGTCATCACCGCGCTCGCGGTTTTCAGTGATAACAAAGACTTAACTGAAGGCACTTGTATGCAGCATAACGCAGTCGCAGATAACGCTTGGTTCATGCCCGCTGAATGGGTCCAACACGCCGCCACCTGGATGGTCTGGCCGCACAATCGGGCCCTATGGGAATCCGGTTGGGGCGTGACCCTGGCCGAAGTGCAGGTCGACTTCGCCCGGGTGGCCAATGCCATCGCCCGCTTCGAGCCGGTGAAGATGGTGGTTGATCCTTCGGCGGTTGTCCGCGCCCGTGAGCTGTGTGGGGCGAACATCGAACTGATTCCGCTTGCGGTCAACGACAGCTGGTGCCGTGACTCCGGACCGAGCTTCGTCTGTCACCCACAACATGGCCTGGCTGGCGTCAGCTGGCGCTTTAACGCCTGGGGCGGCAAATCTGCGCATGATCTGGACGAGGGGCTGGCCCGGCGCATTCTCAATGGCCTGGGGCTGGATTGCTTCGGCACGCCACTGAGCAACGAAGGGGGGGCTATCCATGTGGATGGAGACGGCACCCTGATCACCACCGAATCAGTGCTGCTCAACCCCAACCGTAATCCGGGGATGAACAAAGCCGAGATGGAAGAAATCTTCGCCCGCCTGCTGGGCGTGAAGAAGACCATCTGGCTGCCAGGCGATCCGCAGTACGTCACCGGCGATATGACCGACGGCCATATCGA
This sequence comes from uncultured Pseudomonas sp., assembly GCA_964518735.1. Classification (GTDB taxonomy): domain Bacteria; phylum Pseudomonadota; class Gammaproteobacteria; order Pseudomonadales; family Pseudomonadaceae; genus Aquipseudomonas. The sequence continues at coordinate 20,790 of CAZFKQ010000006.1, read as the reverse complement.
TGGCGTGTGTGCCTTTGCCAAACCCGGCGCGCTACTGGTGGACGCCACCCGCGACCAGTCCTCGGTGTATGCCGAGGTGGTACGTGAAAACCGCCGTGCCCTGGAGCTGGCCACCGACGCCCGTGGCCGCAGGTTCGAGATGCTCGAGCTGTTCGAGGCCAGCGATGCGGTGGATCGTGATGCCGAGGTGTTCTGCGCCTCCTACACCAATTTCTATATCTGTAACGGCGCAATCATCATGCCGGCTTATGGCATTGCCGCCGACGAGGAAGCCGCGGCGACCCTGCGCATGGCCTTCCCCGGTCGCGAAGTGGTGCCGGTACAGATCAACCACCTGGCCCATGGCGGCGGTGGGGTGCATTGCATCACCCAGCAGCAGCCGGCTTGTCCGGTGTGGAGCTGATGAGCATGCTCAAAGTAGCCACTACCCAGTTTGCCTGCAGCTGGAACCTCGACGATAACCTTGATCAGGCCGAGAGTCTGGTGCGTGAGGCGGCCGGCAAGGGCGCGCAACTGATCCTCTTGCAGGAGCTGTTCGCCACTCCGTATTTCTGCATCGAGCAGGATCATAAGCACCTGGCGCTGGCCGAGGAGTATGGCCAGAGTCGCGTGCTCAAGCGCTTTGCCGCCTTGGCCAAAGAGCTCGGTGTGGTGCTGCCGCTGTCCTGGTTTGAGAAGGCCGGCAACGCCCACTTTAACTCGCTGAGCGTGGCCGATGCCGATGGCTGTTTGCTTGGGGTTTACCGTAAAACCCACATCCCCAACGCTATCGGTTATCAGGAGAAAGAATACTTCAGCCCTGGTGATACGGGCTTCAAGGTCTGGGATAGCGCCTTTGGGCGCATTGGTGTGGGCATCTGCTGGGACCAGTGGTTCCCCGAGACTGCGCGCTGCCTGGCCCTGCAAGGTGCCGAGGTGCTGCTCTTTCCTACCGCCATCGGCTCCGAGCCTGGCGCTGCGGCACTGGATTCGCGCGACCACTGGCAACTCACCCAACGTGGTCACGCCGCCGCCAACATCATGCCGGTGATCGCCGCCAACCGTGTCGGCCGCGAGGTGGCGACTACTGATCCGGCGCTGCAGATGAGCTTCTACGGTTCGTCCTTTATCACCGACCACAAGGGCAAGTTGCTCGCCGAGGCTGATCGCGACAGCAGCGGTGTGCTGGTGCGCGAACTGGACCTCGCCGCCATGGGCGAGGAGCGCCTGAACTGGGGCATCTACCGCGACCGCCGCCCGGAAATGTACGGCCCGCTGCTGAGTCTGGATGGTCGGCAAACCCATATGCACTGGAATGATCGAGGAGTTCGGCTATGAACCGTGGCAAACCGCTATTACTCGCAGCGCTGAGTCTTGCACTGGGTTGCACCCAGGCGCAGGCCGAGGAAAAGACCCTGCGCCTGTACAACTGGGCCGACTATTTCGCCGCCGACACCCTCACCAGCTTTACCAAAGAAACTGGTATCCAGGTGATCTACGACGTGATGGAAGGCAGTGAGACGCTGGAAGCCAAGATGATGGCCGGCAACAGTGGCTATGACCTGATCTTTCCTGGTGACACCGTTGCCGAGCGCTTGATGCGTGCCGGTGCCCTACAGAAACTGGACAAGTCTAAATTCGAGCACCTCGACGAGATTGAACCGGGCCTGCAGCGTTTGCAAACCAAGTATCCCTACTCGCGGCATGCCACCGTTCCCTACACCTGGGGCAGCATTGGTATTACCTATAACGCTGCCGCCATCAATCAGCGCATGCCTGATGCACCGGTAAACAGTCTCGATCTGTTGTTCAAGCCGGAGAACGCGGCCAAATTCGCCGACTGCGGCATTTCCATGATCGACTCGCCGGACGAAGTGCTGGCCGTGGTTCTCAATTACCTGGGGCGTTCGCCGCGCAGTGGCAAACCAGAGGATCTGGAGGCCGCCGTCGCACTGCTGATGAGCATCAAGCCCTATATCCGCAAGTTCCAGTCGCAGCCGGTTACGCAGTTGGTAAATGGCGATCTATGCCTGTCGCTCGGCTACAGCGGCGACATGACCCAGGCGCAGCGAGCCGCCGACGAGGCTGGCAAGGCCGTGGACTTCGAGTACCGCATCCCACGCGAAGGCACTACGGTGTGGATGGACACCATGGCCATTCCGGTAGACGCCAAACACCCGGAGTATGCATACGCCTTTATCAACTTCGTTATGCGCCCGGCGAACATGGCTGCCATCAGCAACTACACCGGCTACCCGACCGCCAGCGCCACGGCCAGGCCAATGGTGGCAGCCGACATGCGCAACAACCCGGATATTTACGTGGCCGACGCCACTTACGCGCGGCTGATTCCCGGCAAGGACATCCCGCAGCGCGACATGCGCTCGCGCATGCGTGCCTGGACCACCTTCAAGACCGCCACCCACTAGTGAGCAGGTTCTAAACCGCAACCCACCGCCGCCGCGCCAATCGGCGCGGCACGGCGAAGCCTTGCCCACAACAACAAGAAAGGAGCCGCACCATGCAGTACCCGTCCAAGGCCGCCCTGGCCCTCACCCTGCTCGCCCCCTGGGGCCTGAGCCAGGCTGTCGAACTGACCGAAGACCTCAGCCTGTACCTGGATGCCGGCGTCTACAGCGACTACCGCACCCGCGGCATCTCGCAGACGCAGAACGACCCGGCCCTGCAGGGCTCGGCGACCCTCAGCCACAGTAGCGGCCTGTATGCCGGGGTGTGGAGCTCCAATGTCGACTTCGGCCTGGGCAGCAAGACCCGCCAGGAGATCGACTACTACGCCGGCTACAACTGGCAGATCAGCGATGACATCAGCCTCGACAGCGCCTACTTCCAGTACGAATACCCGCGGCAGAGCGCGCTCAACTACGGCGAGTACTTCAGCCAGCTGAGCGTCTACGGCGCCAAGCTCGGCGCCTATTACTCCGACAACCTCGGCGGCGACCAGAGCTATCTGTACAGCTACGTCGGCTACGGCACCACGTTACCGATGGACGTTGCGCTGGATCTGCGCTACGGCAACGTCGACCTCAAGGATCCGCTGCTGCTCGATGGCAGCGGCGACACCCGCGACAGCTACCACGAGTGGCAGCTCAAGCTGAGCAAGGAACTGTTCGGCCTGAACTGGTCGGCCAGCTACGTCGACACTGATCTCGACGACAGCGAATGCGCCAACTACATGGGCTTCGACGACGTTTGCGCGGCGACCCTGGTGCTGGGCGTCAATCGCTCTTTCTAAAAGCTTGTTTACGGTCCTCTGGCAGCGCCATAGCGCTATGTCGAGCGGGTACGAACCGCTTTTGCCCCTTCTCCCGTTTACGGGAGAGGGTTGGGGAGTTACCGAGATCCCAGCCAGGTTCCAAGCACTACAGGCGTACAGGCAGTCGCCCGTACGCCTGGCCATACCCACCACAGCAGAGGGACACAAGCATGTCTACACGTCGTGATTTCATCAAACATCTGAGCCTGGCCGCCGGCCTGGGCGCGGTGGCTTCTCTGGGTCTCGGCATCAGTGCGCCACGCGCGCGCGCGGCCCTGACCGGCAGCTGGTACATGCCCGACGAGCACGCTCCGCAGGAGCGGGTGATCCTCGCCTTCGCCGCCTCCGCGGCGGTCTGGGAGGACTGGGCAACGCCGGTCAACGACTGTATAGCCCTGCTGGCCAAGACCATCGCCAAGTACCAGCCGGTGACCGTGCTGTGCCGTGCCAACCAGCTGACCCAGGCCAAACAGAAATGCGGCACGACCAACATCAAGTTTCTCACCATGCCGCTAGATGACGTCTGGGTGCGCGACTACGGCGGCTGTTTCGTGGTCGACGGTCAGGGTAACCGTGGCTTGGTCGACTTCAATTTCAACGGCTGGGGCGGCAAGCAGCGTGCGAGCAACGACACCCAGGTGGCCGATACCCTGAGCTACGAGTTGGATGCCAGCTACATTGCCAGCCAACTGGTGGGCGAGGGCGGCGGCATCGAGGTGGACGGCCACGGCACGGCGATCATGACCGAGAGTTGCTGGGTTAACAGCAATCGCAATCCGGGTATGAGCAAGGCACAGATCGAGGCGGAGCTGAAGGCCAACCTCGGCCTGCGCAAGATCATCTGGCTGCCCGGCATCAAGGGCAAGGACATCACCGACGCCCACGTCGACTTCTACGCGCGCTTCGTCAAGCCGGGCGTGGTCATCGCCAACCTGGACAACGATCCCAAGTCCTACGACTACGCGGTGACCCGCACTCACCTGAACATCCTCAAGGCGGCCACCGACGCCGACGGCCGCAAGTTGGTGGTGCACACCCTGCCGCCGCCCCTGAAGGTGCGCAGCAACGTCTACACCCGCAACAACCCGGACTTCGCCCCCGGCTACATCAACTACCTGCCGATCAACGGCGCGGTGATCGCCCCGCAGTTCGGCGACGCGGCGGCGGACAAGTACTGCAAGGACCTGCTCACCCAGCTCTATCCGGGGCGCGCTATCGTCCAGGTCAACATCGACCCGATTGCCGGCGGTGGCGGTGGCATTCACTGCGTGACCAAGAATATGCCACGCCTGTGATCTAGCCTTTCCTCACCTGCTCCCATTGAGGGGACCGGCTAACTTCCCCTCACCTTTGCCATGCCCATTCGGGCATGGTTTTTTTGCTTGAGGACGACTTCATGCTCCGCTGTCTGCCGTTCTGCGCGATGTTGTTCGCTCCGCTGGCCCAGGCCGAGGAGGTCGCCGCCAGCATGGTGTTGCACAATGCACGTATCTACACCGTTGCTGCCGACCAGCCCTGGGCCGAGGCTCTGGCCGTGAGTGAGGAGGGCGAGATAGTCGCCATCGGCAGCCTGGCCGAGGTCGAGGAATACGCTGGCGACGACAGCGAGTTCGTCGACCTCGGCGGGCGCCTGGTGCTGCCCGGCTTCCAGGACACTCACGCGCATGTGCTGGACGCCTCGTCCGAAGCCCAGGGCGACTGCCCGCTGGAGTCGGATGGCACGCTGCAGCAGTGGCTGGCCGAGATCGGTGAGTGCGCCGAGCAGGTCGAGGGTGATTGGCTGCTGGGCAGCGGCTTCAGCTTGAACACCCTGCTCGATAGCGGCGAGAGCCCGCGCGCGCTGCTCGACGAGATTGCACCCGACCTGCCCATCGCCATCATGGAGGAGACCTCGCACTCCTACTGGCTCAACAGCAAGGCACTGCAACTGGCCGGCTTCGATGGCGAGCGCGCCGACCCTGCGGGCGGCGCGATCCTGCGCGACCCGCAGGGCAGGGCTACCGGCGTGGTGCTCGATAACGCCGGCGACCTGGTGATGGACAAGGCCCTGCCGCCCTCCAGGGCGTTGCAGCAGGTGTATTACCAGGCGGTGCTGGATGGCCAGGACGAGCTGGCGCGCAACGGCATCACCTCGGTGGCCGATGCGCGGGTGTTCTGGCGCCGTGGTCATCTTGAAGCCTGGCAGAAGGCGGCGCGCGAGGATCGTCTCAAGGCGCGCACCAGCCTCGGTCTGTGGGCCTACCCACAGCTGGACGACGGCGAGCAACTGGCCCGCCTCAAGTCGCTGTACCAGCCGGGTGGTGCAGACGAGCTGCTGCACATCACCCAGATCAAGCTGTATGTCGACGGCATCGTGCACAACACCACCGCGCGCCTGCGTCAGCCCTACCAGCACAGCCTGGCGGGTGTCGATCCGCACGGCCTGTACTACTTCGGTTCCGAGCGCCTGGCGCGCTATGCCCGCGAGCTGTCTGCGGTCGGATTCGACCTGCATATCCACACCATTGGCGACCAGGCAGTGCGTGACGCGTTGGACGGTATTGAACAGGCTGAGCGTGGTCGCCACCGTCTGACCCATGTCGAACTGGTCGATCAGACGGATATCCCGCGCTTTCGCCAGCTGGGCGTGATCGCCGACTTCCAGCCCAGCCCCTACTTCACGCCATCCTTTCTCAAGGACAACCAGCCGCTGATCGGCCAGCGCGCCTACCAGATGCTGCAGATGCGCGCGCTGTACGACAGTGGTGCGCGGGTTACCCTGAGTTCGGACTGGGATGTGAATCCACTGTCACCGCTGGGCATCATGCAGAACGCCCTGAGCCTGGGTTCGCGTGGTTTGCCTAATCTGGAAGCGGCGATCCGCGCTTACACCCTGGACGCCGCCTACACCCTGCGCCAGGAGGATCGAACCGGCTCGCTGGAAGTCGGCAAACAGGCCGATCTGCTGGTGCTGGATCGCGACATCTTCAAGCTGCCGCCTGGGCAAATCGGTCAAGCCAAGGTGCTGTGGACCCTGCTCGGAGGCGAAGAGGTGTACCGGGCCAAGGGCTTTTAACTCCTTATCCCAGAGGGAGAGGGGAGTTGCAGTTCGTAGGGTGGATCGCGCTTCATCGATCCACCGAGCGGTGGCAATGGTGGACGAACAGAGTCTCATCCACCCTACGCTCCTCGCCGTTCTGCAGCAGCCAGGGTAGGGCGGCTGCAACCCGCGTGATCGACGCCTAACCCAACTTGAGCTGCCTAATTGCCTGATTCAGTTCATCGGCCAGGCCAACCAACTCGGCGCTGGTGCTGGCCGAAGTCAGGGTCTGCTGTACCGTCTGTTCGGTAACGTCGCGGATGCCCACCACCGAACGGGTCATTTCCTCGGCCACCTGGCTCTGCTGTTCGGCGGCCACGGCGATCTGCGTGTTGCTCTGGCGCATCAGTGCCACGGCCTGGGCGATGTTGCCCAGGGCCTCGCCGGCGGCGCCGGCTTCCTGCACGCAGTGATCGGCCTTCAGCGAGCTTTCACGCATGAACTCCACGGCATCGCGGCTGCCGGCCTGCAGGTTGCTGATCATGCGGGTGATCTCGTCGGTGGAGTCCTGCACGCGCTTGGCCAGGTTGCGCACCTCGTCGGCGACCACTGCGAAGCCACGGCCCATTTCCCCGGCGCGTGCGGCTTCGATGGCGGCGTTGAGGGCAAGGAGGTTGGTCTGTTCGGCGATGCCATGAATGGTTTCGACCATGCCGCCGATGGTCTGGCTGTCTTCGGCCAGTTTCTGGATCATTTCGGCGGTCTGCTGCACGCCCTGGGACAGATTGGCGATGGCGCCGCTGGCGCGTTCGACCACCTGGATGCCGATGCCGCTGAGGCGGTCCGCCTCGGTCGACTGATCACGGGTGTCGGCGGCGTGCTGGGCGATGTGATGCACCGTGGCAGACATCTCGTTGATTGCCGTGGCCGCCTGGTCGGTCTCGTTCTGCTGGCCAAGCATGCCGCTGCGCACTTGGGTCATGCTGGCTTCCAGGCGCCTGGCGCCCTCGTCCAGGCTGGCCGCAGCCTGGGCCACGGTGGTGACGATGCGCTGGTAGCCACCCTGCATGGCGTTGAAGGCGCTGGCCATTTGGCCCACTTCATCCTGGCTGGTGCTCGGTGCGCGTGCCGACAGATCACCGCTGCGCTCGACATGCAGCATGGTGTCCTTGAGGGTATGCAGGTGGCTGAGGATGAAGTGAATCAGCAGTTGCGAGGCCACCAGCAACACGATCATCAGAATTGCCACAGTCAGGGCATAGGCCCCGGCACGCTCGCCGAAGACCTGCCAGAGGCTCGGCGCACGGGCCAGCACTGCCAGGCGTTGACCATCACCAGCATCTGCGACCCAGGCGCCGATGGCCGGCATGTCGCCCCACACACCATCATGTTCCAGTTCGGTCCAGCCGCGGGCATTGGCCAAGGTCGCCCCGTCGACATCTTTCAGGCTCGGGCGGCTGCCCGCACTAAACAGCAGGGTATTGGCATCCGCAGGTGGCTTGCTGCCCTGTGGCCAGGCGGCCAGAAGGCTGGCCTGCACCTGTGCCGCTTGTTGTGCGGTATCGGCGCGGCCCTGTTGTTCCTGCAGCATGGCAAACAGTACCAGCAGCAGGGTGGTGGCGAAGGCCACCAGATTGACCGCCCAGAATTTGTATTTCAGTGAAAGGTCACGAATCCAGTTGCCCATATCCGACTTCTTTAGGAGGTTAAATGGCATTTGGCCACATCCTGCCGGAGTAGCCGCGTGGTGGGCTTGATACCGATCAAGGTTATGGCGCGGGTCTGTCACTCACTGTAGCGGATGCGGCGCGATGATCTTTAACGCGGCGTAGATATTGATTCTGCTCAGCGTCCGGCTTCGCGCTGAGTCAGGCAATCTGCGACAATCGCCGGCCATTTGCGCCAGACCGCTGAAGTTGCAATGACCGACGTAACGCCTGCTTTTGACCTACTGCTGAAAAACCTCGACCAGGCCCTGCTGGCTGACCGGCACCGCCTGCGCCGTCAGTTGCACGAGCTGCAAAAGAAGCCGGACGAGGCCAAGCAGGTGCAGTGGCTGGAGCGCTTCCAGGCCTCCGTGGCCAAGGTCGAGGCACGTCAGCGCAGCGTGCCGGTGATGCGCTATGACGACAGCCTGCCGATCGCCGCCAAGCGCGACGAGATCAAGAAGGCCCTGCAGGAGCACCAGGTGCTGGTGATTGCCGGCGAAACCGGCTCGGGCAAGACCACCCAGCTGCCGAAGATCTGCCTGGAGATCGGCCGTGGCGTGCATGGCCTGATCGGCCACACTCAGCCGCGCCGCCTGGCCGCGCGCAGTGTCGCCACCCGCGTGGCCGAGGAAATCGGCACGCCGCTGGGCGAGCTGGTCGGCTACCAGGTGCGTTTCGAGGATCAGAGCAAGGACAGCAGCCTGATCAAGCTGATGACCGACGGTATCCTGCTCGCCGAGACCCAGCACGACCGCTACCTGGAAAAGTACGACACCATCATCGTCGACGAGGCCCACGAGCGGTCGCTGAACATCGACTTCCTCCTCGGCTACCTGAAGACCCTGCTGCCGCGCCGTCCCGACCTCAAGGTGATCATCACCTCGGCGACCATCGACCTGGAACGCTTCAGCAAGCACTTCAATGACGCACCGATTGTCGAAGTCTCCGGGCGCACCTACCCGGTGGACACCTGGTACCGGCCACTGGCCGCCGAGGTGGACGAGGAGGGCGAAAGCCTGCTCGACGACCTCACCGTCGATCAGGCTATTCTCGCCACGCTAGACGAAATCGCCGCCCATGAAAAAGCCGAGGGCAAGCGCCCCGGCGATGTGCTGATCTTCCTCCCCGGCGAGCGCGAAATTCGTGATGCCGCCGATGTGCTGCGCAAGGCTAACCTGCGTTTTACCGAAGTGCTGCCGCTGTATGCGCGGCTGACCCCGGCCGAGCAGCAGAAGATCTTCGCGCCCATGAGCGGACGCAAGATCGTGCTGGCCACCAACGTCGCCGAGACTTCGCTGACCGTGCCGGGCATCCGCTACGTGATCGACAGCGGCACGGCGCGGATCAGCCGTTACAGCTACCGTGCCAAGGTCCAGCGTCTGCCCATCGAGGCCATCTCCCAGGCCAGCGCCAACCAGCGCAAGGGGCGCTGCGGGCGGGTCGAGCCAGGCATCTGCGTGCGCCTGTACAGCGAGGAAGATTTCCTTGGCCGTCCGGCGTTTACCGATCCGGAAATCCTGCGCACCAACCTGGCGGCGGTGATCCTGCAGATGCTGCACCTGCGCCTGGGCACCATCGAGGATTTCCCCTTTATCGAGCCGCCGGATGGCAAGGCCATCAGCGACGGCTTCAACCTGTTGCAGGAGCTGTCGGCGGTCAACCGTGAGGGCCAGCTGACCCCGCTCGGCCGCCAGCTGGCGCGCCTGCCTATCGACCCGCGCCTGGGCCGCATGGTGCTGGAAGCGGCCAAACTCGGCAGCCTGGACGAGATCCTCATCGTTGCCTCGGCGCTGTCCGTGCAAGACCCGCGCGAGCGGCCGATGGATCGTCAGCAGGCCGCCGACCAGGCCCATGCACAGTGGAAGGACGTGGATTCCGACTTCGCCGCGCTGATTAACCTGTGGCGCGGCTTCGAGGAAAAGCGCCAGGAGCTGGGCAGCAGCCCGCTGCGCAATTGGTGCAAGAAGAACTTCCTCAACTACATGCGTCTGCGCGAATGGCGCGACTCGCACCGCCAACTGGTGCTGATTGCCCGCGAATTGCAGTTGTCGGAAAGCCAACGCGGCCAGACCGCCAACGCCGAGCCCGCTTCCCGTAGGAGCGAGCTTGCTCGCGATCAGCGTGGCGGCAGTCAGGCACCGCGCGGGCAGGATCGCCAGCAAGCTGGCTCCTACACACCAGCAGAGCAGCCGAGCAAAGACACCAAGGTCAACGTCATTGTTCGCGAGCAGGCCGAGGCCAGCGAGGCAGCGCAGCGCGCCAAGGGCTATGCGGCGGTGCACAAGGCGATCCTCAGCGGTCTGCTTAGCCAGATCGGCCAGAAGACCGAAGACGGCGACTACCTCGGCGCCCGCCAGCGACGTTTCTGGATTCACCCGTCCTCGGTGATCGGGCGCAAGAAACCGACCTGGGTGATGGCCGCCGAGCTGGTGGAAACCACCAAGCTGTTCGCCCGTCAGGTCGCCAAGATCGAGCCGGACTGGATCGAGCCACTGGCCGGCCACCTGATCAAGAAGAACCACTTCGAGCCGCACTGGGAGAAGAAGCGCGGCCAGGTGGTGGCCTTCGAACAAGTGACCCTGTACGGCCTGATCGTGGTCGGTCGCCGCCCGGTGCATTACGGTCCGGTCGACCCGGTGGCCTCGCGCGAACTGTTCATCCGTGAAGGTCTGGTGCGTGGCGAAATCAACAGTCGCGCCAAGTGCCTGAATGCCAACCGCCTGCTGCTGGAAAAGCTCGATGAGCTGGAAGCCAAGGCGCGCCGCCGCGACATCCTCGCTGACGAGGAAACCCTGTTCGCCTACTACGAGGCGCGCATCCCGGCGGAGATCAACCAGGCTGCCACCTTCGAACACTGGTACAAGAGCGAAAGCGCAAAGAACCCGCAGCTGCTGATCATGCGCGAGGAAGACGTGCTGGCGCGCTCGGCCTCCGAAGTGACCGCCCAGCAATACCCGGACATCCTGCTGATCGGCGAGCTGCAACTGCCACTGACCTACCACTTCGAGCCCAACCACCCGCGCGACGGCGTGACCCTGCGCGTGCCGGCGCCGCTGTTGCCGCAACTGCCGCCCGAGCGTCTGGAATGGCTGGTGCCGGGCCTGCTCGAAGCCAAGGCCATCGCCCTGGTGCGCAACCTGCCCAAGGCGCTGCGCAAGAACTTCGTACCGGTGCCGGACTTCGTCGGCGCGGCGCTGAGCAAGCTGACTTTCGGTCAGGGCAGCCTGGCGGAAAGCCTTGGTCGCGAGCTGACGCGCATGACCGGCGCGCGGGTTTCCGAGGAGGCCTGGAGCGAGGCCGCCGCGCAGGTCGACAGCCACCTGAAGATGAACCTGGAAGTGGTTGACGCCAAGGGCAAGTTCCTCGGCGAAGGCCGCGACCTGGCCGAGCTGTGCGCGCGTTTCGCCGAGGCCAGCCAAGCCGCCTTGGCTATCCCGCAGAGCGACAAGGCGCAGCAGCCGGTGCAGGCCAAGGCCTTCGCCGAAGTTGCCGAGAAAACCCAGCAAAAGATCGCCGGGCTCTCGATGACCGTGTTCCCGGCGCTGGTGGAAGAGGGTGGAGTGGTCAAGGAAGGGCGCTTCCCGACCCAGGCCGAGGCCGACTACCAGCACCGCCGCGCGCTGCAGAAACTGCTGCTGCAACAGCTCAACGAGCCGGCCAAGTTCCTGCGTAATAAATTGCCGGGGCTGACCGAGCTGGGCCTGCTCTATCGCGACATGGGCCGTATCGAAGCGTTGGTCGAGGACATCCTCCTGGCCAGCCTCGATAGCTGCATCCTCGACGGCGAAACCAGCTTGCCGCGCGATGGTGCGGCTCTGGCCACCCTGGCCGAGAAAAAGCGAGGCGCCTGGAGCGAGCACGTCGAGCGCCTGGCCAGGCTGACTCTGGAAATCCTCAAGCTGTGGCATGGCCTGCAGAAGCGCTTCAAGGGCAAGATCGACCTGGCCCAGGCCATGGCCCTCAACGACATCAAGCTGCAGTTGAGCAACCTGGTCTATCCGGGCTTCGTCCGCGAAACCCCGGGGGAATGGCTCAAGGAAGTGCCGCGCTACCTCAAGGCCATCGAACAGCGCCTGGACAAGATCGCCGGCCAGGTGCAGCGCGACCGCGTCTGGGCCGGTGAGTTGGCTGGCTACTGGGAGCAGTACCAGGCGCGCCTGGGCAAACACGTCCAGGAAGGCAAGCGCGACCCGCAGCTGCTGCTCTATCGCTGGATGCTGGAGGAATACCGCGTGTCGCTGTTTGCCCAGCAGTTGGGGACGAAGATGGCGGTGTCGGACAAGCGTCTGAGCAAGCAGTGGAGTCAGGTCGAGGCCTAGCCTTGCCCCTTGGTGATTGCAATGCTCTTTATTTGACCAGTAGTTGTGTTGCCCTGAGCCCAGCAGAGCAGTTTCCTGCCGGAAACTGGCCAGGACGCATCAGCCAGCTGGTATGGGAGATCGCTCAGCGCTATGCAGAGAAGCTGGCTGCATGGGGTGGATCCAAAGCAAAATTGGCTGGCTCTGGCGTGGCTGGGCGCGATGGCGTCTTGGGTGGCTTAATGCCCGCTAACCGCCTCTGGTCACTATCTGAGCACATAGTGGCTTCTCTGGAGGCCTTGAATCTACAACGAGGGGCATTGCCCCGCACAAGGATGTAAAGCGTGCCTTCGACACTCGAATTCGCCGCCAACTTGGTCAATCTGGTGGCTGTGCTGCTGGCCGCGCGCAACAGCGTGCACACCTGGTCCAGTGGCATCCTCGGTTGCCTGCTATTCGGCTGGCTGTTCTACGAATCGCAACTCTACGCCGAGGTAACCCTGCAGGGCTTTTTCGTTATCACCAGCGCTATCGGTTGGTGGGCCTGGCTTAGGGGGAATAATGGAGCCCAACTGGCGGTGAGCAACACGGCGGTGTCTAGTCTGTTGCAACTGGCGCTGTTGGCCGTATTAGTCGCCTTTGGCTATGGCGCTTTGCTCCACCACTTCACCGATGCTTATGCACCTATGGTGGATTCACTGGTGCTTACCTTCAGCGTTCTGGCTCAGCTGCTGTTGATGCGCCGACGTCTGGAGAACTGGTACGCCTGGCTGTTGGTGAATACGCTTGCCGTGCCACTCTATGCATCCCGCGAGCTTTATCTTACCGCTGGGCTCTATACGCTGTTCTGGTGCAACGCTTGGTATGGACTATACCGCTGGCGCCGCGAGCTGCGTGATGCCGAGTCGACCCCGATGGGCGTCCAGGGCTTGGGCTAAATGAGCAAGATGTTTCGCAATGGCCTGGTAGTGGGCAAGTTCTCGCCTCTGCATCTGGGGCATGAACGGCTGATTCGTCAGGCACAGATGCAGTGTGAACAGTTGTTTTTGCTTTGTTATTCGCTACCGGAGCTGCCAGGTTGCGAGGCGCAGCGGCGTGCTTCTTGGTTGCAAGCGCGCTTTGCCGATATTCCCTCTTGGGTTATCACGCCGGCTCTGGTTGAGCAGTGGCGCAGTGAAGGCAGGGTACTACCGGATCTCCCGCACAACGATGCATCGGAGCATCAGCAGCGGCAGTTTGTCGCCGAGGTCTGTACCCAGGTGCTGGGCGCCACGGTGGACGCTGTATTCACCAGTGAGTCCTATGGTGATGGTTTTGCTGCGCATCTGGCGCACTGCTTTGGGCACCCGGTACAGCACCTTTGCATCGATCTGCCACGCCTCACCATACCTATATCGGGAACGCGATTGCGCGCGGATCCACACGGGTTGAAAGATTTCCTGGCGCCGGAGGTCTACGCCGATTTCGTTGAACGCATCGTTCTGCTGGGGGGCGAGTCAACCGGCAAGAGCAGTCTGGCCGAGGCCTTGGCGCAAGCATTGGGCACCTGCCATGTTGCTGAGTTTGGTCGTGAGCATTGGCTGGCTAGGGGTGGGCAGCTGGAGTACGACGATCTACTACATATCGGCCGCACTCAGGTTGCCCGTGAAAACGACGCTGCGCGGCACGCTCAACGTTACTTGGTATGTGACACCTCTCCGCTGACCACGCTGTTTTACAGTCAGGCGATGTTTGGCCGCTTCGAGGCTGAATTGTCAGCTCTTGCCGAGCGCCCATATCGGCATATTTTCCTCTGCGCTGACGATTTTCCCTTTGTTCAGGACGGTACTCGTCAGGACGAAACCTTTCGCCATCGTCAGCAGGCCTGGTACCACACCGAGCTGCAGCGGCGAGGCTGGGGCTATAAGGTATTGAACGGATCGATCGAGGAGCGCTTGGAGCAAGTGATGACGTTACTTCAGGTCGATGCGCTTCGTCCCTGAGGGGCTCGCAGGAGCGCTGTATAGTCCGGGCTGCCCCCGCAACCTGTCAGCTAGCCACAGTGCTGGATGCCGAGGCATTCAGCTGGTCCCACGCTCCGCATGGGAGCCAAATCCATTGAACTGTTAGCCACTGCCTTTAAAAGCGCTATTGGCGAGCTGCTCTTCTGCATTGAGGGGGCGGCCGTTGCCGCGCCTAGACTGCGCGCCTCCATTAAGCCACTGCAGTTGCGCCTTCAATGGCCCAAGGTCATTGCACACCCGCTGCCCAACGGATGCACTCAGTTCTGTGTGTTTCGTGGTTTGGCCTCAACTACCGTTGGCGTTAGCGCCCAGGATGCATTTCATTGCATGGAGGGCTCCGGTTGGGCTCAGCCTTTGTCCCTGGCTAACCCAGTTACACATGACGCCGTGCAAATGACTCGGCAACCTGCAGCCAGAACCTGATAATGCACGCATCGCCATTGATTCAATCCCCGGAGCCGCGCAGTCCCCATGTTCGAGATCAAACCGCACAACCCCGAAGACTACCGTCGGCAAACCCGGCGCATTACCCTGGTGATCGCGGCCACTTTCGTTGTGCTGGCCCTGTTGCTGTCCACCACGCTGGTGCAAGTGTTCGGCACGGCCGGCGGCGACAATTTTCGCTGGAACCTGATCGGCGTGTTGACCGGGCTGGGCCTGACCATTGCCCTGGTGCGTTTCAAACTGTGGGCGCTGCCGTGGATGGCGCCAGCGGTGTATGGCTGGCAGCTCAAGCGCAACCTGATGCGCGTGACCAACGTCATGCACCACGTCAAAACTGGGGTGGCGGCCGCTGACCCGGCGGCGATGAAACTACTGCGCTTCTATCACCTGGGCGTGACCCAGATGCACCAGCTGGATGGCAACACCAGTGAGATTAGCCAGATGGCGCGCGAGATCGACACGCACCGCGAGGCGATGCTGGCCCAGGGGCTGGATACCGAGCAGAACCGCCTCGACATGCAGTGGCTGGCTGCGGTGAAGCAGGCGGGCGCTTAACCCGCTCGATAGTTTGCCCACCAGCGTCTTTATCCCGAGCAATCAACGCATGCAATTTTCCCTCGTGATCAATGGTTGCCTTGTCTCGGCTGAGCAGCCGGCCGTGCGGGTGCCGTGGTGGAGCTTCAGCAAGACAGTCATCGCAGCCACGGCCCTGTCCCTGGTGCGTGATGGCCTGGTCGGGCTCGACGACATTGTCCCCGAGGGGCCGTTCACCTTGCGTCAGCTGCTGCGCCATGAAGCCGGGCTGGCCGACTACGGCGAGCTTGCCGATTACCACGCCGCCGTTGCCCAGCATGCTGCACCCTGGCCGGCCGAGGAGATGTTGCAGCGCCTCGATGCCACGCGGTTGCGCTACACACCCGGTACTGGCTGGCGCTATTCGAATGTCGGCTACCTGTATGTGCTGAGGCTGATCGAACGGGTCAGCGGTCTCGCGCTCGAGCAGGCACTAGAGCAGCGGCTGTTCGCGCCGCTCGGCTTGCCGTGCGTGCGCCTGGCCAGGACGTGTGCCGATCTGCAGGGCGTGCACATGGGCGAGGCATCCGCCTATGACCCAGGCTGGGTTTATCACGGCCTGTTGGTCGGCCCGCTTGACGAGGCGGCGCTGTGCCTGGAGCGCCTACTGGGCGGCGACCTGTTGCCGGCTTGGCTGCTGCGCGAGATGCACAGCGCACGAGCGCTCGGCGGGCCGATTGCCGGGCGACCCTGGATTGCTCCGGGTTATGCCCTTGGCCTGATGCAAGGTACTGCGCAGGGCGGCCAGCTCTTGTCGGGCCATACGGGATGCGGGCCGGGCAGTGTGGTTGCGGTCTACCGTTGTGCGCAGAGCGGCAACGCGGCGAGTTGTGCGGTGTTTGCCGAGGGGGCGGATGAGGGCGTCGTCGAGGCCGAAGCCGTATCCCGACTGACCATGGCCTTGGCAGCGCCTGCGGATCTCCCGTAGGGTGGATCGCGCTCCATCGATCCACCGAGCGTGGCCGTGGTGGATGAGAAGAGCGTCATCCACGATCTGATCCTGTGGGAGCCAGCTTGCTGGCGATACGCAGTCAGCGTCCCGCTGATCGCCAGCAAGGACTAGGCGTCCCCCTGGCTCCTACAAAAGCTTGTGCTGGATAACAGTGTCTACGAATTGCACGCCGTGTCGGTCAGATATGCAGCGCATGCCCCAGCGCTCGTAACGCGGCTTCCTGCACCGCTTCGCCGAGGGTCGGGTGGGCGTGGATGGTGCCGGCGATGTCTTCCAGGCGCGCGGCCATTTCGATCGACTGGGTAAAGGCCGTGGACAGCTCCGACACCGCCTTGCCCACCGCCTGCCAGCCGAGGATCAGGTGGTTGTCGCGGCGCGCCACCACACGGACGAAGCCGTCGCTGGATTCCAGGGTCATGGCGCGGCCGTTGGCGGCGAAGGGGAAGCTGGCCACGAGGCAGTCCAGACCGGCGGCCTTGGCCTGATCCGGCGACTGGCCGACCACCACCACTTCCGGATCGGTGAAGCACACCGCCGGGATGGCCGTGGGGGTGAAGGCGCGGCGTTTGCCGGCAATGATTTCCGCGACCATCTCGCCCTGGGCCATGGCGCGGTGCGCCAGCATTGGTTCGCCGGCGATATCGCCGATGGCCCAGACGTTGCGCATCGAGGTACGGCACTGCTCGTCGATGCGCAGCGCGCGGCCGTTCATCTCCAGGCCCAGGCTTTCCAGGTTCCAGCCGGTCGTGTTGGGGTGGCGGCCGACGGCGACCAGCACTTGGTCAGCCTCAATCACCCGCTGTGCGCCCTGCTCGTCGCGCACGCGCAGGCCGTGGCTGCCGGGTTCCAGGCCCAGCACGCTGTGGCCCAGATAGAGTTCCACGCCCAGCTTGCGCAGCGCGGCCGCGACGGGCCTGGTCAGTTCCTCGTCGTAGCTCGGCAGGATGCGCGGCTGCGCTTCCACCACCGTCACCTCGACGCCCAGCTTGCGGTAGGCCGTACCCAGCTCCAGGCCGATATAGCCGCCGCCCACCACCACCAGGCGATGGGGCAGGGTCTTTGGCGCCAGCGCCTCGGTGGAGGAGATGACGTTGCCGCCAACCGGCAGGAACGGTAGCTCCACCGACTTCGAGCCGGCGGCCAGCAACAGGTGCTGGCAATGGATGCGGCGTTGCTCACCATCGCTGAGCGCAACGTCGACGGTCTTGCCATCAACGATGCTCGCCCAACCCTGCACCACCTCCACGCAGTGCTTCTTCAGCAGCGAGCCGACGCCGCCGGTGAGGCGACCGACTATGCCGTCCTTCCACGCCACAGTGCGGGCGATGTCGATGCTCGGCGCCTGCACGCTGATGCCGAGCGCCGAATGGCCTGCAAACTCGCGCGCCTTGAAAAACTCCTCGGCAGCATGGATCAGCGCCTTGGACGGGATGCAGCCGATGTTCAGGCAGGTGCCGCCGAGGGCGGCGCCTTCCACCAGCACGGTGCGGATGCCCAGCTGGCCGGCGCGGATGGCGGCGACGTAGCCGCCGGGGCCGCCGCCGATGATCAGCAGGGTGGTTTCGAGGGTCTGGTTGTGCTTCACAGGCTCACTCCAGGAACAGGCTGGCGGGGTGTTCGAGCAGGCCGCGCACCGACTGGATAAAGGCCGCCGCGTCCATGCCGTCGACCACCCGGTGATCGAAGGAGGAGGACAGGTTCATCATCTTGCGCACCACGATCAGGCCGTTGATCACCACCGGCCGTTCGACCATGCGGTTGACCCCGACTATGGCCACTTCCGGCGCGTTGATCACCGGTGTGCTGACGATGCCGCCCAGGGCGCCGAGGCTGCTCAGGGTGATGGTCGAGCCGGACAGCTCCTCGCGCTGGGCCTTGCCGCTGCGCGCGGCCTCGGCCAGGCGGCTGATCTCCGCGGCGTTGCCCCACAGGTCACGGGACTCGGCGTGGCGCAGCACCGGCACCATCAGGCCGTTATCGCTCTGGGTGGCGATGCCCACGTGCACCGCGCCGTAGCGGGTGACCACCTCGGCCTCGTCGTCATAGCGGGCGTTGAGCTGCGGATGCTCGCGCAGTGCCACCACCAGGGCGCGGATCAGCAACGGCAGCAGGGTCAGCTTGCCGCGCTGCTGGCTGTGCTTGGAATTCAGGTGGATGCGCAGGGCTTCCAGGTCGGTCACGTCGATTTCCTCGACGTAGCTGAAGTGCGGAATGCGCCGCTTGGCCTCGGCCATCTTCTGCGCGATCTTGCGGCGCAGGCCGATCACCGGTATGGCCTGCTCGTCGCTACGCATTGCATAGCCGCTGGTGCGGGGCGCGCTGCCCTGCCCGCGAGTCAGGTAGGCGTCGAGGTCTTCGTGGCGGATCTGCCCGATCGGCCCGCTGCCGGCGACGAACTGCAGTTCAATGCCCAGCTCGCGGGCGCGCTGGCGCACGGCCGGCGAGGCCAGCGGTTTTTCCCCCGGTTCACGGCGCATGGTCGGGGTGGGTGCCGGGCTGGCGGCGGGACGCGCCGGCGCTGCCGGTGCGGGCGGCGTAACCACGGCCTTGACCGGCTCGGCGGCTGCCGGTTGCTCGGCACGCGCTTCAACGGCGGGTGCGGGCGTGCTGGCCTTGGCATTACCGGCGCCGGCCACTTCCAGGCGGATCAGTTCGCTGCCGACGGCCATCACCTGGCCCGGCGTGCCGCCCAGGGCCAGCACCGTGCCGGCCACCGGCGAGGGGATTTCCACCATAGCCTTGTCGGTCATCACGTCGGCCAGGGTCTGGTCCTCGGTCACGCTCTCGCCGACCTGCACGTACCACTTCACCAGCTCGACTTCGGCGATGCCTTCGCCGATGTCCGGCATCTTGATCACATGCGTGCCCATTCAGACCTCCATTGCGCGCTTGAATGCCGCGCCGACCCGCGCCGGCCCCGGGAAGTAGTCCCATTCCTGGGCATGCGGGTAGGGCGTGTCCCAGCCGGTAACCCGTTCGATGGGCGCTTCCAGGTGGTGGAAGCAGTGCTCCTGCACCAGCGCCATCAGCTCGGCGCCGAAGCCGCAGGTGCGCGTGGCCTCGTGGGCGATCACGCAGCGCCCGGTCTTCTTCACCGAGGCGACGATGGTCTCCAGGTCCAGCGGCCAGAGGCTGCGCAGGTCGATGATCTCGGCATCCACGCCGGTCTCCTCGGCGGCGGCCTGGGCCACGTAGACCATGGTGCCGTAGGTCAGCACGGTCAGCGCGTTGCCGGGGCGGGCGATGGCGGCCTTGTCCAGCGGCACGCTGTAGTAACCCTCGGGCACCTGGCTGGCGGCGTGTTTCGACCAGGGCGTTACCGGGCGGTCGTGGTGGCCGTCGAACGGGCCGTTATACAGGCGCTTGGGTTCGAGGAAGATCACCGGGTCGTCGTTCTCGATGCAGGCGATCAGTAGGCCCTTGGCGTCGTAGGGGTTGGACGGCATCACCGTGCGCAGGCCGCAGACCTGGGTGAACATCGCCTCCGGGCTCTGGCTGTGCGTCTGCCCGCCGTAGATGCCGCCGCCGCAGGGCATGCGCACGGTCATCGGCACGGTGAAGTCGCCGACCGAGCGGTAGCGGATGCGCGCCGCCTCGGAAATCAGCTGGTCGGAGGCCGGGTACACATAGTCGGCGAACTGGATCTCCACCACCGGGCGCAGGCCGTAGGCGCACATGCCCACGGCAGCGCCGATGATGCCGCTCTCGGAGATCGGCGCGTCGAACACCCGCGAGGTGCCGTACTTGTTCTGCAGGCCCTCGGTGCAGCGGAACACGCCGCCGAAGTAGCCGACGTCCTGGCCGAACACCACCACGTTGTCGTCGCGCTCCAGCATCACGTCCATCGCCGAGCGCAGGGCCTGGATCATGGTCATGCTGGTGACCGCCTGGCTGTTCTCGCGTTGCGTATTCATGGCGGTCATACCCCGAGCTCCTGGCGCTGCCGGCGCAGGTGCTCCGGCAGCTCCTTGTAGACATCCTCGAACATGTTGGCGGCGCTGAAGACGTGGCCGTCGACCAGCGAGCCGTGGCTTTCCGCCTCCTTCTGCGCGGCCAGCACTTCGGCTTCCAGCTCCTTGTGCAGCGCTTCGTGCTGCGCCTCGGACCAGATGCCCAGAGCGAGCAGGTGCTGCTTCAGGCGGGCGATCGGGTCTCCCAGCGGGAAGTGGCTGTAGTCGTCGGCCGGGCGGTATTTCGATGGGTCGTCCGAGGTCGAGTGCGGGCCGGCGCGGTAGGTCACCCATTCGATCAGGCTCGGCCCGAGGTTGCGCCGGGCGCGTTCGGCGGCCCACTGCGAGGCGGCGTAGACGGCGAGGAAGTCGTTGCCGTCGACCCGCAGCGAGGCGATGCCGCAACCCACGCCGCGGTTGGCGAAGGTAGTGCCTTCACCGCCGGCGATGGCCTGGAAGGTGGAAATCGCCCACTGGTTGTTGACCACGTTGAGGATCACCGGCGCGCGGTAGACGTGGGCGAAGGTGAGGGCCGTGTGGAAGTCCGATTCGGCGGTGGCGCCGTCGCCGATCCAGGCCGAGGCGATCT
>CAZFKQ010000005.1:0-289150 GCA_964518735.1 uncultured Pseudomonas sp. | reverse complement strand
TCCCGGATGAGAAGGCGCGCATCATTGACGCCGCCACCGAGGAAGTGAAGGAAATTGAATCGCAGTACGCCTCCGGCCTGGTTACCCAGGGCGAGAAGTACAACAAGGTGATCGACCTCTGGTCCAAGGCCAACGACGAAGTGTCGAAGGCGATGATGGCCAACCTCTCGAAAGAGCCGGTTGTTGATCGCGAAGGCAAGACTGTCGAGCAGGAGTCCTTCAACTCCATGTACATGATGGCTGACTCCGGTGCTCGTGGTAGCGCTGCGCAGATCCGTCAGCTGGCCGGTATGCGTGGCCTGATGGCCAAGCCGGACGGCTCCATCATCGAGACGCCGATTACCGCGAACTTCCGTGAAGGTTTGAACGTACTGCAGTACTTCATCTCTACTCACGGTGCGCGTAAAGGTCTGGCGGATACCGCACTGAAGACTGCGAACTCCGGTTACCTGACTCGTCGCCTGGTCGACGTGGCGCAGGATCTGGTGGTGACCGAAGTCGATTGCGGTACCGAGCATGGTCTGCTGATGACGCCGCACATCGAAGGCGGTGACGTGGTCGAGCCGCTGGGTGAGCGCGTTCTGGGTCGAGTGATCGCCAAGGATGTGTTCAAGCCGGGCAGCGACGAAGTCATCGTGCCAGCCGGTACCCTGGTCGACGAGCAGTGGGTCGAGTTCATCGAGCGCGCCAGCATCGACGAAGTGATCGTACGCTCGCCGATCAGCTGCGAAACCCGTTTCGGTATCTGCGCCAAGTGCTACGGTCGCGATCTGGCTCGTGGTCACCAGGTCAACATCGGTGAAGCGGTTGGCGTTATCGCTGCTCAGTCCATCGGTGAGCCGGGCACCCAGCTGACCATGCGTACGTTCCACATCGGTGGTGCGGCCAGCCGTACTTCTGCTGCTGACAGCGTCCAGGTGAAGAACGGTGGTGCGATTCGTCTGCACAACCTGAAGCACGTTGAGCGCGTGGACGGCAACCTGGTGGCGGTTTCCCGCTCCGGCGAGCTGGCTGTGGCTGACGAGTTCGGCCGTGAGCGCGAGCGCTATAAGCTGCCGTACGGTGCCGTGATCTCCGTGAAGGAAGGTGACAAGGTCGAAGCTGGCGCCATCGTCGCCAAGTGGGACCCGCACACCCACCCGATCGTGACCGAGATGAAAGGTGTGGTGACCTTCGTTGGCATGGAAGAAGGGATCACCATCAAGCGCCAGACCGACGAACTGACCGGCCTGACCAACATCGAAGTGCTGGATCCGAAAGACCGTCCGGCCGCTGGCAAGGATATTCGTCCGGCGATCAAGATGGTCGATGCCAATGGCAAGGAACTGCTGCTGCCGGGTACTGATGTACCTGCTCAGTACTTCCTGCCGGCTAACGCCCTGGTCGGCGTGGCTGACGGTGCGCAGATCGCGGTCGGTGACGTTATCGCCCGTATCCCGCAGGAAACCTCGAAGACTCGTGACATCACCGGTGGTCTGCCGCGTGTTGCCGACCTGTTCGAAGCGCGTCGTCCGAAAGAAGCTTCGATCCTGGCGGAAATCAGCGGCACCATCGCCTTCGGTAAAGAGACCAAGGGCAAGCGCCGTCTGGTCATCACCCCGACCGATGGCAGCGATCCGTACGAAGAGCTGATTCCGAAGTGGCGTCACCTGAACGTCTTCGAAGGCGAGCAAGTGAACCGCGGTGAAGTCATCTCCGACGGCCCGAGCGATCCGCACGACATCCTGCGTCTGCTGGGGGTCAGCGCGCTGGCCAAGTACATCGTCAACGAGATCCAGGACGTTTACCGCCTGCAGGGCGTGAAGATCAACGACAAGCACATCGAGACCATCCTGCGTCAGATGCTGCGCAAAGTTGAGATCACCGAATCCGGCGACTCCAGCTTCATCAAGGGCGATCAGATGGAACTGACTCACGTACTCGGCGAGAACGAGCGTCTGGCTGGCGACGAGAAGTTTGTCTCCCGCTTCGATCGCGTTCTGCTGGGTATCACCAAGGCTTCGCTGTCCACCGAATCGTTCATCTCGGCGGCCTCCTTCCAGGAGACCACTCGCGTACTGACCGAGGCGGCGGTTACCGGCAAGCGTGATTACCTGCGCGGCCTGAAGGAAAACGTGGTGGTGGGTCGTCTGATCCCGGCCGGTACCGGTCTGGCCTACCACAGCGAGCGCAAGCGTCGCCGTGAAGCTGACAAGCCGGTGCGCGTCAGTGCCAGTGAAGTGGAAGCAGCGCTGACCGAAGCGCTGAACTCCGGCAATTGAGTGTGATGCCCCAGTCGAGCAATCGTCTGGGGCATTGCCTTGACTGGGGGCGTTAGTCTCTTTAGACTCATGCACCCCTAAATTTGGCAGGGCGTTGTGCTCTGCCATTTTGCTTTTGTTGTAATAAATAGCGTCGAAAGACAACAGTGGAGCTAGTAGATGGCAACTATCAACCAGCTGGTACGTCAGCCGCGCAAGCGTATCGTCGAGAAATCCGACGTTCCTGCGCTGCAGAACTGCCCGCAGCGTCGTGGCGTGTGCACTCGTGTGTACACCACCACGCCGAAAAAACCGAACTCCGCACTGCGTAAAGTGTGCCGTGTTCGTCTGACCAACGGTTTTGAAGTCACCTCCTACATCGGTGGTGAAGGTCACAACCTGCAAGAGCACAGCGTCGTGCTGATCCGTGGCGGTCGTGTAAAAGACCTTCCGGGTGTGCGCTACCACACTGTTCGCGGTTCGCTGGATACCACCGGCGTTAAAGACCGTAAGCAGGGTCGCTCGAAGTACGGTACCAAGCGTCCGAAGTAATTCGGTTCGCAATTTATCTTTTTATTGAGTCGATAAGAGTAAGGTCGGGCGTAACCGGATGGTTATGGTCCCGGGCTAACCTGAAGACCGTTTGAGGGCTTATCATGCCAAGACGTCGTGTAGCAGCTAAGCGTGAGATTCTGGACGATCCGAAATACGGAAGCCTGATTCTCGCCAAATTCATGAACCACGTGATGGAAAGCGGCAAAAAAGCAGTTGCCGAGCGCATCGTTTACGGTGCTCTGGAAACTGTTAAAGCACGCAAGAACAGCGATCCCCTGGAGATCTTCGAGAAAGCTCTCGACGCCATCGCTCCGCTGGTCGAAGTGAAGTCCCGCCGTGTTGGCGGTGCGACTTACCAGGTTCCGGTCGAAGTTCGTCCGTCCCGTCGTAATGCCCTGGCCATGCGTTGGCTGGTGGATTACGCCCGTAAGCGTGGCGAGAAGTCCATGGCTCTGCGCCTTGCTGGCGAGCTGCTGGATGCTGCTGAAGGCAAAGGCGCCGCAGTGAAGAAGCGTGAAGACGTGCACCGTATGGCTGAGGCCAACAAGGCCTTCTCGCACTACCGCTTCTAATTTCAGCGCTTCTATATTTGCGAGGGCTTTATGGCTCGTACTACACCGATTAACCGGTACCGTAACATTGGTATCGTCGCTCACGTGGACGCGGGTAAAACCACGACCACCGAGCGTGTGCTTTTCTACACCGGCAAAAGCCACAAGATGGGCGAGGTGCATGACGGCGCCGCGACCACCGACTGGATGGTGCAGGAGCAGGAGCGTGGTATTACCATTACTTCTGCTGCCATTACCGCTTTCTGGAAGGGTTCCGAGAAGCAGTACAAGGACGAGCATCGCTTTAACGTCATCGATACCCCCGGGCACGTGGACTTCACCATCGAAGTAGAGCGCTCGCTGCGCGTACTCGACGGCGCGGTCGTTGTGTTCTGCGGTACTTCGGGCGTTGAACCGCAGTCGGAAACCGTATGGCGTCAGGCCAACAAGTACGGCGTTCCGCGTCTTGTTTACGTCAACAAGATGGACCGTGCTGGTGCTGACTTCCTGCGCGTGATCGGTCAGATCAAGCAGCGTCTGGGTCACACTCCGGTGCCGATTCAGCTGGCTATCGGTTCCGAAGACAACTTCCAGGGTCAGATTGATCTGATCAACATGCAAGCTGTCTACTGGAACGATGCTGACAAGGGTATGGTCCCTGTTCGCAAGGAGATTCCGGCTGAATTGCTGGCTGATGCCGAGAAGTGGCGCAGCAACATGGTTGAGGCTGCGGCCGAAGCCAACGAAGAGCTGATGAACAAGTACCTTGAAGGTGAAGAGCTCACCATCGAGGAAATCAAGGGCGCTCTGCGTCAGCGTACTATCGCTGGTGAAATCGTTCTGGCTGTTTGCGGTTCCTCGTTCAAGAACAAGGGTGTTCCCCTGGTTCTCGACGCCGTTATCGACTTCCTGCCTGCTCCTACCGACATTCCTGCTATCAAGGGTTCCAACCCGGATAACGAGGAAGAGGAAATGGAGCGTCACGCAAGTGACGACGAGCCGTTCGCGGCCCTGGCGTTCAAGATCGCTACCGACCCATTCGTGGGTACCTTGACCTTTGTCCGCGTTTACTCGGGCGTATTGGCTTCCGGCGACGGTGTAGTCAACTCGGTTAAGGGTAAGAAGGAGCGTGTGGGTCGTATGGTGCAAATGCACGCAAACGCCCGCGAGGAAATCAAGGAAGTGCGCGCTGGCGACATCGCGGCCTTGATCGGCATGAAGGACGTCACCACTGGTGAAACTTTGTGCAACGCCGACAAGCCAATCATCCTGGTTCGCATGGACTTCCCGGAGCCGGTTATTTCGGTTGCCGTAGAGCCTAAGACCAAGGATGACCAGGAAAAAATGGGTATCGCACTGGGCAAGCTCGCTCAGGAAGATCCATCTTTCCGCGTCAAGACTGATGAAGAGACTGGTCAAACCATCATCTCCGGCATGGGCGAGTTGCACCTGGACATCCTGGTTGACCGGATGCGCCGTGAGTTCAACGTCGAAGCCAACATCGGTAAGCCTCAGGTTTCCTATCGTGAGCGCATCACGAAGAATTGCGAAATCGAAGGCAAGTTCGTTCGTCAGTCCGGTGGTCGTGGCCAGTTCGGCCATTGCTGGATCCGTTTTGCTCCTGCTGACGAAGGTCAGGAAGGTCTGCAATTCGTGAACGAAGTAGTGGGTGGTGTGGTTCCTAAGGAATACATCCCGGCTATCCAGAAGGGTATCGAAGAGCAGATGAAGAACGGCGTTGTTGCCGGCTATCCGCTGATCGGCCTGAAGGCTACCGTGTTTGATGGTTCCTACCACGACGTCGACTCCAACGAGATGGCGTTCAAGGTGGCTGCCTCCATGGCAACCAAGCAGCTGGCCCAGAAGGGCGGTGGTGAGTTGCTTGAGCCGATCATGGCGGTAGAGGTTGTTACCCCTGAAGACTATATGGGTGACGTGATGGGCGACCTTAACCGCCGTCGCGGCATGATTTTGGGTATGGAAGACACGATCTCCGGCAAAGTAATTCGCGCCGAAGTTCCGCTGGGTGAGATGTTCGGTTATGCGACCGACGTCCGTTCCATGTCCCAGGGTCGCGCTAGCTACTCTATGGAATTCAAAAAATACAATACAGCTCCGTCGCACATCGTCGAATCTGTAACCAAAAAACAAGGCTGATTCAGCCCTTTAGGCAAGGAGTTCACTGTCGTGGCTAAAGAAAAGTTTGAACGTAACAAACCGCACGTCAACGTAGGCACCATCGGTCACGTTGACCACGGTAAAACCACCCTGACCGCTGCTCTGACCCGCGTTTGCTCCGAAGTATTCGGTTCGGCTCGCGTTGACTTCGACAAGATCGACAGCGCACCGGAAGAAAAAGCTCGCGGTATCACCATCAACACCGCTCACGTTGAATACGATTCGTCTGTTCGCCACTACGCGCACGTTGACTGCCCGGGCCACGCCGACTACGTAAAAAACATGATCACCGGTGCTGCTCAGATGGACGGCGCGATCCTGGTTTGCTCCGCTGCTGACGGCCCGATGCCGCAGACTCGCGAGCACATCCTGCTGTCCCGTCAGGTAGGTGTTCCGTACATCGTGGTCTTCCTGAACAAGGCTGACATGGTTGACGACGCCGAGCTGCTGGAACTGGTTGAGATGGAAGTTCGCGACCTGCTGTCGACCTACGACTTCCCGGGTGACGACACTCCGATCATCATCGGTTCCGCTCTGATGGCTCTGAACGGCCAAGACGACAACGAAATGGGCACCAGCGCTGTGAAGAAGCTGGTTGAAACTCTGGACAGCTACATCCCAGAGCCGGTTCGTGCCATCGACAAGCCGTTCCTGATGCCGATCGAAGACGTATTCTCGATCTCCGGCCGCGGTACTGTTGTTACCGGTCGTGTTGAGCGCGGTATCGTCAAGATCCAGGAAGAAATCGAGATCGTTGGTCTGCGTGACACCACCAAGACCACCTGTACCGGTGTTGAAATGTTCCGCAAGCTGCTCGACGAAGGTCGTGCTGGCGAGAACTGCGGCGTTCTGCTGCGCGGCACCAAGCGTGATGACGTTGAGCGTGGTCAGGTTCTGGCCAAGCCGGGCACCATCAAGCCGCACACCAAGTTCGAAGCTGAAGTGTACGTTCTGTCCAAAGAAGAAGGCGGTCGTCACACTCCGTTCTTCAAGGGCTACCGTCCGCAGTTCTACTTCCGTACTACCGACGTAACCGGTTCGTGCGAACTGCCGGAAGGCGTTGAAATGGTAATGCCGGGCGACAACGTGAAAATGGTTGTTACCCTGATCAAGCCGATCGCCATGGAAGATGGTCTGCGCTTCGCGATTCGCGAAGGCGGCCGTACCGTTGGTGCTGGCGTGGTTGCCAAGATCGTCGAGTAATCGATTGTCGCGGTAAAAGAAAAGGCCCTTCGGGGCCTTTTCTGTTTTCTGATCAAAAGTTGACACCCCTAGGGCGCATCCGTACAATCACGCCTCCTTTTAACGGGCGTAGTCCGTCCGTTGGGGATAGCAGAGATAGAGTCTGAGGTCAAAATGCAAAACCAACAAATCCGTATTCGGTTGAAGGCTTTTGACCATCGCCTGATCGATCAATCCACCCAGGAAATCGTGGAAACCGCGAAACGTACTGGTGCTCAGGTGCGTGGTCCTATTCCTCTGCCTACTCGCAAGGAGCGTTTCACTGTACTGACCTCCCCGCACGTCAACAAAGACGCGCGTGATCAGTACGAGATTCGCACTCATAAGCGCGTTCTGGACATCGTCCAGCCGACGGATAAAACCGTTGATGCGCTGATGAAGCTTGACCTTGCAGCTGGCGTGGAAGTGCAGATCAGCCTCGGCTAAAACCTTGGGGTTTTAGTCGTGTAACGCTCTGAAATGGGCGGCCATAGCGGGTGAAAGCCCCGTACACTCATGAGGTTTACAACATGACTATTGGTGTAGTCGGTCGTAAAGCGGGTATGACCCGTATTTTCACCGAAGAAGGTGTCTCCATTCCGGTTACGGTCATTGAGATCGAGCCGAATCGCGTCACCCAGTTCAAAACTGAAGAAAGCGATGGCTATCGCGCCGTGCAGGTTACCGTTGGTGAGCGTCGTGCTTCCCGCGTAACCAAGGCTCAGGCTGGCCACTTTGCCAAGGCAAATGTTGCTGCTGGTCGCGGTGTCTGGGAATTCCGTCTTGCAGAAGGCGAGTACCAGGCTGGCGATCAGATCACCGCTGAGTTGTTCCAGGCTGGTCAACTGGTGGATGTCACCGGTGAGTCCAAGGGTAAAGGCTTTGCCGGTACCATCAAGCGTTGGAACTTCCGTGGTCAGGACAATACCCACGGTAACTCCCTCTCTCACCGCGTCCCGGGCTCTATCGGCCAGTGCCAGACTCCTGGTCGTGTATTCAAGGGCAAAAAAATGTCCGGTCATATGGGCGCTGAGCGCGTGACCGTGCAGTCCCTGGAAGTTGTGCGCGTCGACGCTGAACGCAATCTGCTGCTGGTCAAGGGTGCCGTTCCTGGCGCTACTGGCGGCAATCTGGTTGTGCGTCCGGCTGCCAAGGCTCGCGGTTAAGGGGAGATGCTGAGATGCAATTGAATGTAACTAACGCTCAGGCGATCGAAGTCTCCGAAGCGACTTTCGGTAGCGAATACAACGAGACCCTGGTTCACCAGGCCGTTGTTGCCTACATGGCTGGTGGTCGTCAGGGTAGCAAGCAGCAGAAGACTCGTTCCGACGTGTCCGGTGGCGGCAAGCGTCCGTGGCGTCAGAAGGGCACTGGTCGTGCTCGTGCCGGTACCACTCGTGGTCCGATCTGGCGTGGCGGTGGTGTGACCTTCGCAGCTCGCCCGCAGAACCATGACCAGAAGCTCAACAAGAAGATGTATCGCGCCGCTCTGCGCTCGATCCTCTCCGAGTTGGTGCGTGCTGATCGTCTGGTT
This sequence comes from uncultured Pseudomonas sp., assembly GCA_964518735.1. GTDB lineage: Bacteria > Pseudomonadota > Gammaproteobacteria > Pseudomonadales > Pseudomonadaceae > Aquipseudomonas. Next base: position 280,871 of record CAZFKQ010000005.1, on the reverse strand, counting down.
GTCGTGGAAGACTTCGTTGTCGATGCACCGAAAACCAAGGTTCTCCTGGACAAGCTGACTGGCATGGGTCTGAACGACGTTCTGATCGTGTCTGACGCTGTCGACCAGAACCTGTACCTGGCTGCGCGCAACCTGCCGCACGTCGACGTACGCGACGTTCAAGGTTCCGATCCTGTCAGCCTGATCGCCTACGACAAGGTGCTGGTCACCGTGTCCGCCGTGAAGAAATTCGAGGAGCTGCTGGGATGAACCAGGAACGCGTATTTAAAGTGCTGGTTGGCCCGCATGTCTCCGAGAAAGCCACTGTGCTGGCGGACGGCAAGAGCCAATTCGTTTTCAAGGTTGCCACTGATGCAACCAAGCTGGAAATCAAGAAGGCCGTCGAAAGCCTGTTCAACGTCAAAGTGGCCGCTGTTAATACCGTGAATGTTCTCGGTAAAAGCAAGCGCACCGCTCGCGGCGTGGGCAAGCGTAACGACTGGAAGAAGGCGTATATCGCTCTTCAGCCGGGCCAGGACATCGATTTCGCCAGCAGTGCTGAGTAAGGTAGGGGTGCATCATGGCAATCGTTAAATGCAAACCGACTTCCGCTGGCCGCCGTTTCGTGGTCAAGGTGGTCAATCAGGAGCTGCACAAAGGCGCTCCTCATGCTCCGCTGCTCGAGAAGAAGTCGAAGACTGGCGGCCGTAACAACAACGGTCGTATCACCACTCGTCACATCGGTGGTGGTCACAAGCAGCACTATCGTCTGGTCGATTTCCGTCGCAATGACAAAGATGGCATTCCAGCCACTGTCGAGCGTATTGAATACGATCCGAACCGTACCGCGCACATCGCTCTGCTGAAGTACGCTGACGGTGAGCGTCGCTACATCATCGCGCCGAAGGGCGTGAGTGCTGGCGATCAGCTGATTGCTGGTGCCGCTGCTCCGATCAAGGCTGGCAACAGCATGTCGCTGCGCAGCATCCCGGTGGGTTCGACCGTTCACGGTATCGAGCTGAAGCCAGGTAAAGGTGCTCAGATCGCGCGTTCCGCTGGTGCTTCGGCTCAGCTGGTTGCTCGTGAAGGTGCTTACGTCACCCTGCGTCTGCGCTCCGGCGAGATGCGTAAAGTACTGGCTGAATGCCGTGCGACCCTGGGCGAAGTCTCGAACTCCGAGCACAGCCTGCGTTCGCTGGGTAAAGCTGGTGCCAAGCGCTGGCGCGGTGTTCGCCCGACCGTTCGCGGTGTGGCAATGAACCCGGTAGACCACCCACATGGTGGTGGTGAAGGTCGTACCTCTGGTGGCCGTCATCCGGTGTCTCCATGGGGCTTCCCGACTAAGGGCGCGAAGACTCGTGGTAACAAACGCACCGACAACATGATCGTCCGTCGTCGCAAGTAACTAGAGGGATACGACAGTGCCGCGTTCTCTGAAAAAAGGTCCTTTTATCGATCTTCACCTACTGAAGAAGGTCGAAGTGGCGATGGAAAAGAATGATCGCAAACCAGTTAAGACCTGGTCGCGCCGTTCCATGATCCTGCCGCAAATGGTCGGTCTGACCATCGCTGTACATAACGGTCGTCAACACGTCCCCGTTCTCGTGAACGAAGACATGGTCGGCCATAAACTCGGCGAGTTCGCTGGTACCCGCACTTATCGTGGGCACGTGGCGGACAAGAAAGCCAAGCGTTAAGGGGTTAGGAAATGGAAGTAGCCGCTAAGTTGTCGGGCGCTCGCATCTCCGCCCAGAAAGCCCGCTTGGTCGCCGACCAGATCCGCGGGAAGAAGGTGGGCGAAGCGCTCAACCTCCTGGCTTTCAGCAGTAAGAAAGCCGCCGAGATCATGAAGAAAGTGCTGGAGTCGGCCGTAGCCAACGCCGAGCACAACGAAGGCGCAGACGTTGATGACCTGAAGGTCAGCACCGTTTTCGTCAACGAAGGGCGTTCGCTGAAGCGCATCATGCCGCGTGCCAAAGGCCGCGCTGATCGCATCGTCAAGCGGTCTTGCCATATCACTGTCAAGGTTGCGGACAAGTAACGGAGTCGATCAGATGGGTCAGAAAGTACATCCCACTGGCATTCGCCTGGGAATCGTCAAGGAGCACACCTCCGTTTGGTATGCAGACAAGCGTCAATACGCTGATTATCTGTTTGCCGACCTCAAGGTTCGTGAGTATCTCCAAGACAAACTAAAAAGCGCGTCCGTAAGCCGTATCGACATTGCTCGTCCGGCTCAGACTGCACGCATCACCATCCACACCGCTCGTCCCGGCATCGTGATCGGCAAGAAAGGTGAAGATGTTGAGAAGCTGCGTCAGGACCTGACCAAGCAAATGGGTGTGCCTGTGCACATCAACATCGAAGAGATCCGTAAGCCGGAGCTCGACGGTCTGTTGGTAGCACAAAGCGTTGCTCAGCAGCTGGAGCGTCGTGTGATGTTCCGCCGCGCCATGAAACGTGCCGTACAAAACGCCATGCGTATTGGTGCCAAGGGCATCAAGATCCAGGTGAGCGGTCGTCTTGGCGGTGCAGAAATCGCCCGTACCGAATGGTATCGCGAAGGTCGTGTGCCTCTGCACACCCTGCGTGCCGATATCGATTACGCCACTTACGAAGCGCACACCACTTACGGTGTGATCGGTGTGAAGGTTTGGATCTTCAAAGGTGAGGTCATTGGTGGCCTCAAAGAAGAGCTGAAACCACAAGCGCCCGCTCCTCGTAAAAAAGCTGCCAAGTAAGGAGTACGCAAAATGCTGCAACCCAAGCGTACAAAATTCCGCAAGCAGATGACTGGCCACAACCGTGGTCTGGCTCAGCGCGGTAGCAAAGTCAGCTTCGGCGAATTCGCCCTGAAAGCTGTCGCACGTGGTCGCCTGACGGCTCGTCAGATCGAGTCGGCCCGTCGTGCCCTGACTCGTCACGTTAAGCGTGGCGGTAAAATCTGGATCCGTGTATTCCCGGACAAGCCTGTAACCAAAAAGCCCCTCGAAGTTCGTATGGGTAAAGGGAAGGGTAGCGTCGAGTACTGGGTAGCCCAGATTCAGCCGGGCAAGGTGCTGTACGAGATCGAAGGTGTTCCAGAAGAGCTGGCGCGTGAGGCATTCGCCCTGGCTGCTGCAAAGCTGCCCCTCGCCACCTCCTTTGTTAAGCGGACGGTGATGTGATGAAAGCGAATGAACTTCGTGAAAAATCGGTTCAGCAGCTGAACGAGCAACTGCTCGGTCTGCTGCGCGATCAGTTCAATCTGCGTATGCAGAAAGCAACTGGTCAGTTGGGGCAGTCTCACCTGCTCTCGCAAGTGAAGCGCGACATTGCTCGCGTGAAGACTGTGCTCACCCAGCAGGCAGGTAAGTAATCATGGCTGAAGCTGAGAAAACCGTCCGCACGCTGACTGGCCGTGTCGTCAGCGATAAAATGGACAAGACCATCACCGTTCTGATCGAGCGTCGCGTTAAGCACCCGATCTACGGTAAATACGTTAAGCGTTCGACTAAGCTGCACGCGCACGACGAAACCAATCAGTGCCACATCGGCGACAAAGTCACTATTCGTGAAACTCGTCCGATGGCCAAGACCAAGTCTTGGGCGCTGGTTGATGTTCTCGAACGCGCTGTGGAAGTCTAAGGACTAGGGGTCGGAGAAATTATATGATTCAGACTCAATCCATGCTCGACGTCGCTGACAACAGCGGTGCTCGTCGCGTTATGTGCATCAAGGTCCTTGGTGGTTCGCACCGTCGTTATGCCGGCATTGGCGACATCATCAAAGTCACCGTTAAGGAAGCAATTCCGCGCGGTAAAGTGAAGAAAGGCCAGGTGATGACTGCTGTTGTAGTCCGCACCCGTCACGGCGTTCGTCGTCCTGATGGCTCGATCATCCGCTTTGATGGCAACGCTGCTGTTCTGCTGAACAACAAGCAAGAGCCGATCGGCACCCGTATCTTCGGGCCAGTGACTCGTGAGCTTCGTACTGAGAAGTTCATGAAGATCGTCTCGCTCGCCCCCGAAGTGCTGTAAGGAGAAGCCGTCATGCAAAAGATTCGTCGTGATGACGAGATCATCGTGATCGCCGGCAAAGACAAAGGTAAGCGTGGCAAGGTGCTCAAGGTTCTCGCTGACGACCGTCTGGTCGTTGGTGGGATCAACCTGGTGAAGCGCCATACCAAGCCGAACCCGATGCTGGGTGCTCAAGGCGGTATCGTCGAGAAAGAGGCGCCTCTGCACGTCTCTAACGTCGCCATTTTCAACAGCGAAACCAACAAGGCTGACCGCGTTGGCTTCAAAGTTGAAGACGGTAAGAAAATTCGTGTCTTCAAGTCCACCCAAAAGCCGGTTGGCGCTTGAGAATCATAGGTAGAACACCATGGCACGACTGAAAGAGATTTACCGGAAGGAAATCGCGCCCAAGCTGAAGGAAGAACTGAAGCTGGCGAACGTGATGGAAGTTCCGCGCGTTACCAAGATCACCCTGAACATGGGTATCGGCGAAGCGATCGGCGACAAGAAAGTCATCGAGCACGCTGTTGCTGACATGGAAAAAATCACCGGTCAAAAAGCCGTTGTGACCTACGCCCGCAAGTCCATTGCAGGCTTCAAGGTTCGCGAAGGTTGGCCGATTGGTGTCAAGGTGACTCTGCGTCGCGATCGTATGTACGAATTCCTGGATCGCCTGCTCGCGATCTCCCTGCCGCGCGTGCGTGACTTCCGCGGCCTGAATGCCAAGTCCTTCGACGGTCGTGGCAACTACAGCATGGGTGTCAAAGAGCAGATCATTTTCCCGGAAATCGATTACGACAAGATCGATGCGCTGCGTGGTCTGGACATTACCCTGACTACCACTGCCCGTACGGACGATGAAGGTCGCGCACTGCTGCGTGCTTTCAAGTTCCCGTTCCGCAACTGATTGGAGTTGGATCATGGCTAAAATGAGCATGAAAAACCGTGAGCTGAAGCGTCAGCAAACGGTAGCCAAGTACGCCAAGAAGCGTGCCGAGCTGAAAGCCGTCATCGCCAACCTTGACTCCACTCCGGAGCAGCGTTGGGAAGCCCAGGTCGCCCTGCAAAAGCAACCGCGTGACGCTAGCGCCAGCCGCCTGCGTAACCGTTGCCGCATCACTGGTCGTCCGCACGGCGTGTACCGCAAGTTCGGCCTCGGTCGTATCAAGCTGCGCGAAGCTGCAATGCGTGGTGATGTGCCGGGTCTGGTCAAGGCCAGCTGGTAATAAAAGCGAAGCCGGCCTAGTGCCGGCTTTGTCTTTCTATGCATCAAGCCCCTTTTGGGGCTTGATTCATTTTTGATCGGTCTCTAGAATGTCCGGCTCTCCTGAGCCTGCATTCAGTGCGCCGGTTCAGGGTGGTTCCAGCCGTAAGGCTGTTCTTTTTGTTTAGGAGCATCTAGCCCATGAGTATGCAGGACCCGTTAGCGGACATGCTAACTCGTATCCGTAATGCCCAGATGGCTGAAAAGTCCGTCGTAAGCATGCCGTCTTCCAAGCTGAAGGTGGCTGTAGCCCAGGTTCTGAAGAACGAAGGTTATATTGCGGGTTATCAGATCAGCAGCGACGTAAAACCGCAGCTGTCCATCGAGCTGAAGTACTTCGAAGGCCGTCCGGTCATTGAAGAAGTGAAACGTGTCAGCCGCCCTGGTCTGCGCCAGTACAAGCCCGTCGACCAGCTGCCGAAAGTTCGCGGCGGTCTCGGTGTATCCATCGTCTCCACCAACAAGGGTGTGATGACGGATCGCGCTGCGCGCGCTGCCGGTGTCGGCGGCGAAGTGCTTTGCACTGTGTTCTAAGGGGGGATAAGCATGTCTCGCGTTGCTAAGAACCCCGTCAAGCTACCGGCAGGTGTCGAGATTAATCTCGCTGGCCAGAAGCTTTCGGTTAAGGGTGCCAAGGGCACTCTGGAGCTGAATGTACATTCGTCCGTGGAAGTGACCCAGGAATCTGGTGAGCTGCGTTTTGCTGCGCGTAATGGCGATCAGCAGAACCGTGCCATGGCCGGTACCACTCGTGCGTTGGTCAACAACATGGTCATTGGCGTTAGCCAAGGCTTTGAGCGCAAGTTGCAACTGGTTGGTGTGGGCTACAAAGCCCAGGCTAAAGGCCAGGTGCTGAATCTTGCTCTTGGCTTCTCGCACCCGGTGGACTACCAACTGCCGGAAGGCATCACCGCTGAAACCCCAAGCCAGACCGATATCCTGATCAAGGGTATCGATAAGCAGAAGGTTGGTCAGGTGGCTGCCGAGATTCGCGACTTCCGTCCGCCAGAGCCTTACAAAGGTAAAGGTGTGCGTTACGCCGACGAAGTCGTCCGTCGTAAAGAAGCTAAGAAGAAGTAGGGCATAGCAAATGAGCGAAAAGAAAGAAACTCGTCTGCGTCGCGCTCGCAAGGCACGCCTGAAAATGCGCGAGCTGGAAACCGTACGCCTCAGCGTGTACCGCTCTTCCCAGCACATCTACGCCCAGGTCATTTCGGCCGACGGCGCCAAGGTTCTGGCCAGCGCCTCGACCCTGGACAAAGAACTGCGTGACGGCGCCACTGGCAACGTCGACGCGGCCAAGAAGGTTGGCCAGCTGGTCGCTGAGCGTGCGAAAGCCGCCGGTGTTACTCAGGTTGCGTTCGATCGTTCTGGCTTCAAGTACCACGGCCGTGTGAAAGCACTGGCTGATGCTGCTCGTGAAGGCGGGCTGGAGTTCTAAGTTATGGCAAATAACGAGCAAAAGCGCGATCGCGGTAACCGTGACGATGCCCAGAGCGATGGCTACACCGAGAAACTGGTTCAGGTTAATCGTGTTGCCAAAACCGTAAAGGGTGGCCGTATCTTTACCTTCACCGCGTTGACCGTGGTGGGTGATGGTAATGGTCGCGTCGGTTTCGGTCGTGGCAAGTCCCGCGAAGTACCTGCTGCCATCCAGAAGGCGATGGAAGCTGCGCGTCGCAACATGATTCAGGTCGACCTGAACGGCACCACTCTGCAATACCCGATGAAGGCAGTTCATGGCGCGTCCCACGTGTTCATGCAGCCGGCTTCCGAAGGTACCGGCATCATCGCCGGCGGCGCTATGCGTGCTGTGCTGGAAGTGGCTGGCGTGCAGAACGTTCTGGCCAAGTGCTACGGTTCGACTAACCCGGTGAACGTGGTGCATGCCACTTTCAAGGGTCTGAAGGCCATGCAGTCCCCTCAATCCATTGCTGCCAAGCGCGGTAAGAGCGTTGAGGAGATCCGCTGATCATGGCTACTGTCAAAGTTACGCTGATCAAGAGCATGACCGGCCGTATCCCTAACCACAAACTGTGCGTTAAGGGTCTGGGTCTGCGTCGCATCGGTCACACTGTAGAAGTCCTGGATACTCCCGAAAATCGCGGGATGATCAACAAGGCTTACTACATGCTGCGCGTCGAGGGTTAATCGATGAAACTCAATGATCTGAGTCCAGCGCCGGGTTCCCGTCGCGAGAAGCATCGTCCGGGTCGTGGTATCGGTAGTGGTTTGGGTAAGACCGGTGGCCGCGGCCACAAAGGTCAGACCTCCCGCTCCGGTGGCACCATCGCTCCGGGTTTCGAGGGTGGTCAACAGCCGTTGCACCGCCGTCTGCCGAAGTTCGGCTTCGTTTCCCTGAAAGCCATGGATCGCGCCGAAGTGCGCACTTCCGAGCTGGCCAAGGTGGAAGGCGACGTCGTTACTGTGCAGTCGCTGAAGGATGCCAACCTGATTAACCAAAACGTACGGCGTGTGAAAGTCATGCTGTCCGGCGAGGTTACTCGTGCGGTTACCCTGAAAGGTATCGCCGCCACCAAAGGTGCGCGTGCGGCTATCGAAGCAGCTGGCGGCAAGTTCGAGGACTAAATGGCTAAGCAAGGTGCTCTCTCAGCGCTCAGCAATGGCGGGTTGTCCGAGCTGTGGGCTCGGCTGCGTTTTCTGTTCCTGGCGATCATCGTCTATCGGATCGGTGCGCACATTCCGGTTCCCGGAATAAACCCTGACCGGCTGGCCGAACTGTTCCGACAGAATGAGGGGACCATTCTTAGCCTGTTCAACATGTTTTCCGGCGGCGCGCTGGAGCGGATGAGCATCTTTGCGTTGGGGATCATGCCGTACATCTCGGCATCGATCATCATGCAGCTGATGACCGTCGTCAGCCCGCAGCTGGAGCAGTTGAAGAAGGAAGGGGAAGCTGGCCGTCGCAAGATCAGCCAGTACACCCGCTACGGCACCTTGATCCTGGCTATTGTTCAGGCTGTCGGCATGGCCGTTGGTCTGGCTAGTCAGGGTGTAGCGTTTTCGACTGATTTCGGCTTCCACTTCGTGGCGGTGACGACCTTTGTGTCGGGCGCCATGTTCATGATGTGGCTAGGCGAGCAAATCACCGAGCGCGGTGTTGGCAACGGTATCTCGATGCTGATTTTTGCTGGCATCGTGGCCGGCTTGCCGTCGGCAATCGGGCAGTCTTTCGAGTCTGCTCGTCAGGGCGATATCAATATCTTCGCCCTGATTGCCATCGGTCTGTTGGCGGTAGCGATCATCGGTTTCGTGGTGTTCATTGAGCGTGGTCAGCGCCGCATTGCGGTGCACTATGCCAAGCGTCAGCAGGGCCGTAAGGTCTTTGCTGCGCAGACCAGCCACTTGCCACTGAAGGTGAACATGGCGGGTGTTATTCCGGCCATTTTCGCCAGCAGCATCCTGCTGTTCCCGGCTTCGCTGGGGTCCTGGTTTGGTCAGTCCGAAGGTCTGGGCTGGCTGCAGGATATTTCGCAGGCGATCGCTCCCGGTCAGCCGTTGAACATTCTGCTGTTTAGTGCAGGGATTATTTTCTTCTGCTTCTTCTATACGGCGCTGATGTTCAACCCGAAAGACGTAGCGGAAAACCTGAAGAAGTCCGGTGCCTTTATTCCGGGTATCCGTCCGGGTGAGCAATCTGCACGCTATATCGATGGTGTGCTGACCCGCTTGACCATGTTCGGTGCTCTGTACATGACGGCTGTTTGCCTGCTGCCCCAGTTTCTGGTGGTTGCGGCGAATGTACCGTTCTACCTTGGCGGGACCTCGTTGCTGATCGTGGTCGTGGTTGTGATGGACTTTATGTCCCAAGTACAATCGCACCTCGTTTCGCACCAGTACGAATCCCTGATGAAGAAAGCCAACCTGAAGGGTTATGGCGGCGGAATGCTCCGCTGACATCGCGTCGTAAGGTTCTAGGAGTTACTGATGAAAGTTCGTGCATCGGTCAAGAAGCTGTGCCGTAACTGCAAGATCATTCGCCGCGAAGGTGTTGTTCGCGTGATCTGCAGCGCGGAGCCGCGTCACAAGCAGCGCCAAGGCTGAGTGTGATTTACGCGTAATGAGCCCGGCAGCTAGTGCGCTGCCGGGTTGATTCTTTGTTATTACAGCGCTAATATCGCGCGCCCTATTTCTTGGCTTCCAGGGCGTGGGTAGCTGTCAATTGGAGTTCCACTGAATGGCCCGTATTGCAGGCGTCAACATTCCGGATAACAAGCACACTGTTATCTCGCTGACCTACATCTACGGTGTTGGTCGGACTACTGCTCAGAAAATCTGTGCAGTCACCGGTGTCAACCCGGCGGTAAAGATCAAAGATCTCTCTGACGAGCAGATCGAGCAGCTGCGTGGCGAAGTCGCCAAGTTCACCACTGAAGGTGACCTGCGCCGCGAAATCAACATGAAAATCAAGCGTCTGATGGACCTGGGCTGCTATCGCGGTCTGCGTCATCGCCGTGGCCTTCCGGTCCGCGGTCAGCGCACCAAGACCAACGCGCGTACCCGTAAGGGCCCGCGTAAGCCGATCCGCAAGTAATTGCGCCCGCGAATCGACAGGAAATAAGTCATGGCTAAGCCTGCTGCTCGTACTCGTAAGAAAGTCAAAAAGACAGTGGTTGATGGGATCGCCCACATTCACGCGTCTTTCAATAACACCATCGTGACCATTACCGACCGTCAAGGTAACGCCCTGTCCTGGGCTACCTCCGGTGGTTCCGGTTTCCGCGGCTCCCGTAAGTCCACCCCGTTCGCTGCCCAGGTTGCAGCCGAGCGTGCTGGTCAGGCAGCCCTGGAATATGGCCTGAAAAACCTCGACGTCAACGTCAAAGGCCCAGGTCCAGGTCGCGAATCCGCTGTCCGTGCATTGAACGGCTGCGGCTACAAAATCGCCAGCATCACCGACGTGACGCCAATCCCGCACAACGGGTGCCGTCCGCCGAAGAAGCGTCGCGTGTAATAGGAGACAGTGAAGAATGGCTCGTTACATTGGTCCCAAATGCAAACTGTCTCGTCGTGAAGGCACCGATCTCTTCCTGAAGAGTGGTGTGCGCGCGCTTGAATCGAAATGCAACATCGAAGCGGCTCCTGGTCAGCACGGCGCTCGTCGTGGTCGTCAGTCCGACTACGGTACCCAGCTGCGTGAGAAGCAGAAAGTTCGTCGTATCTACGGTGTTCTTGAGCGTCAGTTCAGCAGCTACTACAAACTGGCTGCCAGCCGTAAAGGCGCTACCGGCGAGAACCTCCTGCAACTGCTCGAGTGCCGTCTGGATAACGTGATTTACCGTATGGGCTTTGGTGCTACCCGCGCCGAATCCCGTCAGCTGGTATCGCACAAAGCGATCACCGTGAACGGTTCGACCGTGAATGTCCCGTCTTACCAGGTCAAAGCTGGTGACGTCGTGGCAGTTCGCGAAAAGGCGAAGAACCAGCTGCGCATCGTGCAAGCTCTTGAGCTTTGCGCCCAGCGCGGTCGCGTTGAGTGGGTAGACGTAGACACTGAGAAGAAATCGGGCGTGTTCAAAAGCGTTCCGGCTCGCAGTGATCTGTCCGCCGACATCAACGAAAGCCTGATTGTCGAGCTCTACTCCAAGTAAGGGCTAGAAAATAGGTGTATCCATGCAGATTTCGGTAAATGAGTTCCTGACCCCCCGTCACATCGACGTTCAGGTGGTCAGTTCGACCCGCGCCAAGATCACTCTCGAGCCTCTCGAGCGTGGCTTTGGCCACACCCTGGGCAACGCGCTGCGTCGCATCCTGTTGTCCTCCATGCCTGGCTGTGCAGTAGTCGAGGCCGAGATTGACGGTGTGCTCCACGAGTACAGCGCCATCGAAGGCGTTCAGGAAGATGTCATTGAGATCCTTCTGAACCTGAAAGGTCTGGCTATCAAGCTGCACGGCCGTGACGAAGTCACCCTGACTCTGGCCAAGAAGGGCTCGGGTGTGGTCACTGCTGCCGATATTCAGCTGGATCACGATGTCGAGATCGTCAACGGCGATCACGTTATCGCCAACCTGGCGGAAACCGGTGCTCTGAACATGCGTCTTACCGTGCGTCGTGGCCGTGGCTACGAGCCGGCTGACTCGCGTCAGAGCGATGAAGACGAAAGCCGTAGCATTGGCCGTCTGCAGCTGGACTCTTCGTTCAGTCCGGTCCGCCGCGTGGCTTACGTGGTTGAGAACGCCCGCGTCGAGCAGCGTACCAACCTGGATAAGCTGGTCATTGACCTCGAAACCAACGGTACTCTGGATCCGGAAGAGGCTATCCGTCGTGCTGCGACCATCCTGCAACAGCAGCTGGCCGCGTTCGTCGACCTCAAAGGTGACAGCGAGCCGGTCGTGGTTGAGCAGGAAGACGAGATCGATCCGATCCTGCTGCGTCCGGTTGACGACCTTGAACTGACCGTTCGTTCGGCCAACTGCCTCAAGGCGGAGAACATTTACTACATCGGCGACCTGATCCAGCGCACCGAAGTAGAACTGTTGAAAACTCCGAACCTGGGCAAGAAGTCGCTCACCGAGATTAAGGACGTACTGGCCTCTCGTGGCCTGTCCCTCGGTATGCGTCTCGACAACTGGCCGCCGGCAAGCCTGAAAAAAGACGATAAGGCGACTGCCTGATCGTCACGATCACCGAACTTGAAGTTTGGTAAGGAATTAAACCATGCGTCATCGTAAAAGTGGCCGTCACCTCAGCCGCACCAGCGCACACCGCAAGGCCATGTTCCAGAACATGGCGGTATCGCTGTTCGAGCACGAGCTGATCAAAACTACTCTGCCGAAAGCCAAAGAACTGCGCCGCGTTGCCGAGCCGCTGATCACTCTGGCTAAAGAAGACAGCGTTGCTAACCGTCGTCTGGCTTTCGACCGTACTCGTTCGAAAGCTATCGTTGGCAAACTGTTCAACGATCTGGGCAAGCGCTACGCCACCCGTCAGGGCGGTTACCTGCGTATCCTCAAGTGCGGTTTCCGTGCTGGCGACAATGCTCCGATGGCTTATGTTGAGCTGGTTGACCGTCCGGTCGCTGGTGCAGCAGTAGACGCCGAGTAAGACCTCACGGTCTGCGAAGAACCGGGCCTAGCGCCCGGTTTTTTGTGTCTGCAGAAAAGGTATTTCCAGCGTTGGGCTCGCTAAATCCATGCTTGAGAGCATGCTTGGCAAGAAACGGTTTACGCACGAAGAAAAAAGCCGGGCATTTGCCCGGCTTTTTTCTTCGTGCGAGGTTTATGCCTTATCCCGCTCCAGCAGCGGTTTGAGGAAGTGTCCGGTGTGCGACTGCGGCATCTCTGCGACCTCCTCCGGTGTGCCAGTGGCGATGATCATGCCGCCTTTGGAGCCGCCTTCGGGGCCGAGGTCAACCAGCCAGTCGGCGGTCTTGATCACATCCAGATTGTGTTCGATCACCACCACGGTGTTGCCGTGGTCGCGCAGGCGATGCAGGACGTCGAGCAGTTGCTGGATATCGGCGAAGTGCAGGCCAGTGGTCGGCTCGTCGAGGATGTACAAGGTCTTGCCCGTGTCGCGCTTGGACAGTTCGCGGGAGAGCTTGACCCGCTGCGCCTCTCCGCCGGATAGCGTTGTGGCGCTCTGGCCGAGCTTGATATAGGACAGGCCGACGTCCATCAGCGTCTGCAGCTTGCGCGCCAGTGCTGGTACCGCGTCGAAGAAGGCGCGGGCCTCCTCGATGGTCATTTCCAGCACCTCGTGGATGCTTTTCCCCTTGTACTTGATCTCCAGGGTTTCGCGGTTGTAACGCTTGCTCTTGCACACGTCGCACGGCACATAGATGTCAGGCAGGAAATGCATTTCCACCTTGATCAGGCCGTCGCCCTGGCAGGCTTCGCAGCGCCCGCCCTTGACGTTGAAGCTGAAGCGTCCGGCACCATAGCCGCGCGAACGCGACTCCGGCACGCCGGCGAACAGCTCGCGGATCGGGGTGAACAGGCCGGTGTAGGTCGCCGGATTGGAGCGCGGGGTGCGGCCGATCGGGCTCTGGTCGATGTCGACCACCTTGTCCAGGTGTTGCAGGCCGTCAATGCTGTCGTGTGCGGCGGCTTCCAGGGTGGTGGCGCCATTCAGCGCGGTGGCGCTGAGCGGGAACAGGGTGTTGTTGATCAGGGTCGACTTGCCCGAGCCAGACACGCCGGTGACGCAGGTGAGCAGGCCGATCGGGATTTCCAGGTCGACGTTGCGCAGGTTGTTGCCGCGTGCGCCCTTGATCTTCAGCGCCAGCTTATTGTTGCGTGGGGTGCGGTTTGCCGGATAGCGGATCTTCACGCGCCCGGACAGGTACTTGCCGGTGAGCGAGTCCGGGTGCGCCATGACCTCGGCAGCAGTACCTTCGGCAACGATGCGGCCACCATGGACGCCGGCACCCGGGCCGATATCCACCACATAGTCGGCCATGCGAATGGCGTCTTCGTCATGCTCGACCACGATCACCGTGTTACCAATGTCGCGTAGGTGGCGCAGGGTCCCGAGCAGGCGCTCGTTGTCGCGTTGGTGCAGGCCGATGGAGGGCTCGTCGAGGATGTACATCACCCCGACCAGGCCGGCGCCGATCTGGCTGGCCAGTCGGATGCGCTGCGCCTCTCCACCGGACAGGGTGTCGGCGCTGCGGTCCAGGGTCAGGTAGTCGAGACCAACGTTGACCAGGAACTGCAGGCGCTCGCAGATTTCCTTGAGGATCTTGTCGGCGATTTCGCCGCGCCGACCGGTCAGGCTGAGGCTGCTGAAGTAGCTGGCTGCGTCACCAATGGGCAAGCCGCTGACTGCCGGCAGGGTGCGCTCGCCGACCCATACATGGCGTGCCTCGCGGCGCAGGCGAGTGCCGCGGCAGTCAGGGCAGGGTTGGGTGCTGAGAAACTTGGCCAGCTCCTCGCGCACGGTGGTCGATTCGGTTTCGCGGTAGCGGCGTTCCAGGTTGGGCACGATGCCTTCGAAGGGGTGCGCGCGCTTGACGATGTCGCCGCGGTCGTTGAGGTAGCGGAACTCGACATTGTCCTTGCCGCTGCCGTGCAGGATAGCCTGGCGGTGTTCCTGGCTGAGCTCCTCGAAGGGCTCTTCCAGGCTGAACCCATAGTGCGCAGCCAGCGAGCCGAGCATCTGGAAGTAATAGACGTTGCGTCGGTCCCAGCCGCGAATCGCGCCTTCGGCCAGGGTCAGCTCGCTATTGACCAGGCGGCGGGTGTCGAAGAACTGCTTCACGCCCAGGCCGTCGCAGGTCGGGCAGGCGCCGGCCGGGTTGTTGAAGGAAAACAGCTTGGGTTCCAGCTCGCTGATCGAGTGGCCGCAGACCGGGCAAGCGAAGCGTGCAGAGAAGATGATCTCCTCGCCCGGCTCGTCATCCATGGGGGCGACCAGGGCCAGGCCGTCGGCCAGCTTCAGTACAGTCTCGAAGGATTCGGCCAGGCGCTGCTGCAGGTCTTCGCGCACTTTGAAGCGGTCGACCACCACGTCAATCGAGTGCTTCTTCTGCTTATCCAGCTTGGGTAGTTCGTCCAACTCATACAGCTTGCCGTTGACCCGTGCACGGACGAAGCCCTGGGCGCGCAGTTCCTCGAACACCGACAGGTGCTCGCCCTTGCGCTCGCGAATGACCGGGGCCAGCAGCATCAGCTTGCTGCCTTCCGGTAGGGCCAGCACCTGGTCGACCATCTGGCTGACGGTCTGTGCCTCCAGCGGCAGGTCGTGGTCTGGGCAGCGTGGAATACCGACGCGGGCGTAGAGCAGGCGCAGGTAGTCGTAGATCTCGGTGATGGTGCCGACGGTGGAGCGCGGGTTGTGCGAGGTCGACTTCTGCTCGATGGAAATGGCCGGCGACAGGCCTTCAATGGTGTCGACGTCGGGCTTTTCCATCATCGACAGGAACTGCCGGGCATAGGCCGACAGCGATTCGACGTAGCGGCGCTGACCCTCGGCGTAGAGCGTGTCGAAGGCCAGCGACGACTTGCCGGAGCCGGACAGGCCGGTGATCACGATCAGTTTGTCGCGCGGCAGGGTCAGGTCGATGTTTTTCAGGTTATGGGTACGCGCCCCACGAATCAGAATCTTATCCACGAACAGCAGCCTCGTTTGGCGCCTGGAAACCGCCAAGTATACGGCTGCACGGCATCTAGCGGCAAAGCGTCACGCCTGTGCTGGATGGACTGCGGCTGATAGAATCGCCGCCTCGTTTTCATGGGGTTTATCGATGCACGATCCGCACAGCGAGCGCATGAGCGCCAGCGAGACTCGCGCGGCTAGCGGCCTGGCCCTGGTATTCGCCTTCCGCATGCTCGGTATGTTCATGGTGTTGCCGGTGCTGGCCACCTATGGCATGGGCCTGGACGGCGCCACGCCGCTGCTGATCGGCCTGGCCATCGGTGCCTATGGTCTGACCCAGGCACTGCTGCAGATCCCCTTCGGCATCCTCTCTGACCGCATCGGTCGCCTGCCGGTGATCTACATCGGCCTGCTGATCTTCGCCGCCGGTGCGGCCCTGGCGGCCACTGCCGACTCCATCTGGGGTGTGATCGCCGGCCGCGTGCTGCAGGGCGCCGGGGCAATTTCCGCAGCGGTAATGGCGTTGCTCTCCGACCTCACACGCGAACAGCACCGCACTAAGGCGATGGCCATGATCGGCATGAGTATCGGCCTGTCATTCGCCGTGGCCATGGTCACCGGCCCACTGCTGACCCGCGCCTATGGCTTGTCCGGGTTGTTCTGGGTCACCGCCGGCATGGCCCTGCTGGGTATTGTTATCGTCGCCGGCATGGTGCCGCGTGCCTCCAGCACCCTGCAGCACCGCGAGTCCGGAGTGGCCAAACATGCGCTGTGGCCGACCCTGCGCAACCCCGACCTGCTGCGCCTGGACCTGGGAATCTTCGTTCTGCACGCCATTCTCATGGCCAGCTTCATCGCCCTGCCACTGGCGCTGGTGGAGCAGGGCGGGCTGGCCAAGGAGGAGCACTGGTGGGTCTACCTCAGCGCACTGCTGATCGGCTTCTTCGGTATGGTGCCGTTCATCATCTATGCCGAGAAGAAACGCCAGATGAAGCGCGTGCTGACCGGCGCGGTACTGGTGCTGCTGCTCTGCGAACTGTTCTTCTGGCTGTGCGGCACCAGCCTGCGCCTGCTGGTGGTGGGCATCGTGCTGTTCTTCACCGCGTTCAATCTACTTGAGGCCTCGCTGCCGTCGCTGATCAGCAAGGTTTCGCCAGCGGGTGGCAAGGGCACGGCGATGGGCGTGTACTCCACCAGCCAGTTCCTCGGTGCGGCGCTGGGCGGCATCCTCGGCGGCTGGCTATATCAAATTGGTGGCGTTGGTGCCGTGTTCGTCGGATGTGCGCTGCTGGCTCTTTTCTGGGTTTTTATAGCTGCTACTATGCGCGAGCCGCCTTACGTGACCAGTCTGCGCCGGCCGCTGAGTAGCGCGGCCCTGGCCGATACCGGACTGGTGGGGCGCTTGCTGGCCATCCGCGGCGTGAGTGACGCCGTGGTTGTCGCCGAGGAAGCGGCCCTGTACATCAAAGTGGACACCCAACAATTGGATCGTGCGTTGTTCGAGCGGGAGCTCGAAGAGGCGCCGGTTACGCATTCAGCTTAGGAGAACGAAAATGGCCCGTGGGGTAAACAAAGTCATTCTGATCGGTAACGTCGGCGGCGATCCGGAAACCCGTTATCTGCCCAATGGCAACGCGGTGACCAACATCACCCTGGCCACCACCGACAGCTGGAAAGACAAGCAGACCGGCCAGCAGCAGGACCGTACCGAATGGCACCGCATCGTGTTCTTCGGCAAGCTCGCCGAGATCGCCGGTGAATACCTGCGCAAGGGCGGCCAGTGCTATATCGAAGGTCGTCTGCAAACCCGCGAGTGGGAGAAAGACGGCGTCAAGCGCTACACCACCGAGATCGTGGTCGACATGAACGGCACCCTGCAACTGCTCGGCGGCCGTGGTGGCAACAGCGAAGGCGGTGGCGAATACGCTCCGCGTCAGCAGCAGTCGCGCCCGGCGCCGCAACAGTCCGCCCCGCAGCAGCGTCCGGCACCGCAGCCGGCCGCGCAGCAGCAACCGGCTCCGGACTACGACAGTTTCGACGACGACATTCCGTTCTAAGTCGAACTGCCAACCTGTGCCAACGAAAGCCCGCTTGATTGCGGGCTTTTCGTTTTCTGCGTCGGCCAACCAGGTTGCTTACGGAGTCATTGTCGGCATTGGCAGGGCAAAGCAGTTTTTCAGCCGCTTACTAAGCGACGACTGTGTGACCACGGCGTGCGGTGCTGGTATCCGGCACCATCGGCATTGAAATTGGCGTGATCTGCGAGTTACTCCCGGAGCATGGCTGCGTAGCATCGAATGCATCCCAATCGAGGAACAAGCAGATGACCGCGCACAATTCACCCGCACGAGTGGCCCTGGTTACCGGAGCCTCTTCAGGTATGGGCAAGGCTTTCGCCAAGGCGTTGCACGATGAAGGCCTGGTGGTCTATGCCGCTGCTCGTCGTCTGGAACAGATGGACGACTTGCGGCAGCTGGGCGTCCATACGCTGCAGATGGACATCACCTGCGACGAGCAGGTACAGGCGGCTGTCGAGCGCATTCAGGGCCGGCATGGCGCAGTCGATGTATTGATCAATAATGCCGGCTTCGGTCTGTATGGCGCCATGGAAGATACTGGCATCGACGAAGCGCGCTACCAGTTCGAAGTCAATCTATTCGGTCTGGCGCGCCTGACTCAACTGCTGTTGCCGGCGATGCGCGAGCGGCGTGGCGGGCGAATCATCAACATTTCGTCCATGGGCGGACGCGTCTACACGCCGCTGGGCAGTTGGTACCACGCCAGCAAACATGCCCTGGAGGGCTGGTCGGACTGCCTACGTCTGGAGCTGGCGCCCTTCGACATCGACGTGGTGATTATCGAGCCCGGAGTCATTTCCACCGAGTTTGGTGATGTCATGGTTGCGCCCCTGCTGCAACGGTCCGGCAGTGGCGCCTACGCGCCCATGGCCCAGGCCATGGCCGTCGCCACCCGGAGCAGCTATGCCCGTGGCGGTGGTTCGGATCCGCAGGTGATCAGCGCGCTGATCCTGCATGCAGTCCGTGCCCGGCGCCCGAAAACGCGCTATGTAGCCGGCAAATACGCACGGCCGATGCTGTTTATCCGCAAGTGGTTTGGTGACCGGTTTTTCGACAAACTGGTGCTGTCGACCGTGAAGTAAGGGTGCGCCGTGAAGCAGGCGAGTCGTTTTAGTGTCCAGCGCGGCTGGCGACTGTTGATCACTGACCTGGGGTTGCAGCCGGCCGATGTCCTGGCTCTGGCCGGTTTGCCGGGCGATCTGTTCAGTCGCACTGACGCCAGCCTGACACCGGCCGATTACTTTGCCTTGTGGCATGGCTTGGAGGCAGCTGCAGGCGATCTGGAACTGCCACTGGCGATTGCCCAGGCACTCTCGGTGGAGGTTTTTGATCCGCCTATTTTCGCCAGCCTGTGCAGCCCCAATCTGAATGTCGCTCTGCAGCGGCTGAGCGAGTTCAAGCGCCTGATCGGGCCAATGCACCTGTTGCTGGAGGTCACGGCAGACGCCACCACGGTCGAACTGAGCTGCTATGGCTATAGCGGTGCCTTGCCGCGTGCGCTGTGTGCCACGGAACTGGTGTTTTTCACCCAGCTGGCGCGGTTGGCTACCCGCCAGGCGATCGTGCCGTTGGCGGTGACGCTGGTGCAGCCGCCACGTCAGGCGGAAGCCTATCAAGACTTCTTCGGCGTGCCTGTCCGCGCCGGCACGAGCAATCGCATTCGCTTTTGTGCCGCAGACGCGGTGCGGCCCTTTCTCACCGAGGATGTGCAGATGTGGGACTGCTTTGCGAGCAACCTGCGCCAGCGCCTGTCGATGCTGGATGCCGAAGCCGGCATCGTCGAGCGTGTGCGGGTGGCCCTGCTGCAGATGCTACCCAGCGGACAGGGTTCCATCGAGGCCGTAGCCAGTCACCTGGCCATGAGCAAGCGCAGTCTGCAGCGGGCTTTGAATGCCGAAGCGGCCAACTTCCAGAGCATTCTTGGCGCCACCCGTACCGAGCTGGCCCGGCATTACCTGAGCAACTCGACCTTGTCGTCTGGGGAAATCGCCTTTCTCTTGGGTTTCCAGGACGGCAACTCGTTTGTCCGTGCCTTCACCACCTGGACTGGCATCAGTCCGATACGTTATCGCAAGGCGAGCTGATGGCGTTCAATCAGTCGTGACGGAACCTGCCTTGTGTAGTTAACGGGCTGGTCGAAGTCGCCTTCGCGCCACACCCCGGCAGTTTGCGGGGCGGCCGGGTGCGACGCTTTGTCCTCATGCAATACACGGTCATCCGGCTAGAATGCGCCGATCTAGAAGGATGCCCGACTCTGAATCCACTCAGCCGCAGTTGCCGCGATTGGCTCTACGCCTTTGCCCTGGTGGGCATGCTGCTGCGCGTGAGCATGCCGTTATGGGCCATGCCGCTGATGAGTGCCGATGGCTTCATGCTGCTGTGCACCTCGCAGGGTGTGCAGTGGCAGCTGAGCGATGCGGGCGAGGACAACGCGGCTAGTCAGCAACTGCCTTGCATGCAATGCGGCGCGCACCTGGCCAGTGTGCAGTCCTTTCCCTTCAGCCCACCGCCGCCCGTGGTGGCGCCTTCGCCGCAACGCCCGCGCTTTGCCGAACTGCTGGCGCTCAGTCCGCCCTTCCTGGTCGCGCCACCCAACCGCGCACCGCCACTCGTTTCCTGACCTCAGCCCAATTGCGCCCTCGTTGCGGGGCGTTCTGCTGCCTTTATATTCAGGAAACATCATGACTGACCGTCCTTCGTCGGCTGTTGCCGGCCGCTGTTCTTCGTTCGCCCTCAATCCGCAACGCCTGCGCTGGCACCAAGCTTTCGCTCTATGCGGCGGCCTGGCCCTTTCTAGTCCGCTGCTGGCGGCCGAGATGCCGATTGAGGCGCTCGCACCGGTGACACCTCTGCAGCTGACCGAACTTGAGGCCACGGTGATCACCGCCGTGCAACAAAGCTCGCCGCTGACCGTGGTTGCCAATCCTAAAGATGCCCGCCAGCCTGTGCCGGCCAGCGATGCCGCCGATTACCTGAAGACCATTCCAGGTTTCTCCGCTATCCGCAGTGGCGGTACCAACGGCGACCCGGTACTGCGTGGCATGTTTGGCTCGCGCATCAACCTGCGTACCAATGGTGGCCTGATGCTCGGCGCTTGCCCCTATCGCATGGACGCACCCAGCTCCTACATCTCGCCAGAAACGTTCGACAAGCTGACTGTAATCAAGGGCCCGCAAACTGTGCTCTGGGGCCCCGGTGCCTCGGCTGGTACTGTGCTGTTCGAGCGCGAGCCGGAGCAGTTCGGCGAGTTCGGCAGCCGCATTCACGCCAGCGTGCTGGCTGGCTCCAACGGTCGCTTTGACAAGGTGTTGGATGGGGCTGTTGGCAGCGAGCAGGGCTACCTGCGCTTCACCGGCAACCAGGCGCAGGCCGACGACTATGAGGATGGCGACGGTGACACCGTGCCGTCGCGTTGGAAGAAGTGGAACGGCGACCTCAGCGTCGGCTGGACCCCGGATGCCGACACTCTGGTCGAGTTCACCGCTGGCAAGGGCGACGGCGAGTCCCGCTACGCCGGACGCAGCATGGACGGCGCGCAGTTCGAGCGTGAGAGCCTCGGCCTGCGTTTCGAGAAAAGTAACCTGGGCGGCGTGCTGGATAGGGTCGAGGCACAGGTCTACTACAACTACGCCGACCACATCATGGACAACTTCAGCCTGCGCGATCCCGATCCGAGCAGCATGATGCCCATGCCGA
The DNA here is from genome assembly GCA_964518735.1 of uncultured Pseudomonas sp. Taxonomy (GTDB): domain Bacteria; phylum Pseudomonadota; class Gammaproteobacteria; order Pseudomonadales; family Pseudomonadaceae; genus Aquipseudomonas. The sequence goes on along the minus strand of CAZFKQ010000005.1, from coordinate 259,796 downwards.
TGGCCTCGCAGGTCGACCGCCGTACCCTCGGCGGGCGCTTCGCCGCCACCTTCAAGTGGACCGACGTGGAGCTGGTCGCCGGGGTCGATGCGCTGCGCAGCGAGCACCGCTGGCGCAACTCCGACTACGACATGATGACCGACAGTTACATCGACACCGACCAGTTCGCCTGGGACAAGGATGCGGTGATGCACAACTACGGCGCCTTCGGCGAGCTGACCTGGCACACCGCCGAGCGCAGCCGCGTGGTCAGCGGCGCGCGTCTGGACCGCGCCTCGGCCAAGGATTACCGCGCCAGCGCGTGGCAGGGCATGATGCAGGTGGCCAACCCGAGCGAAGGCGATACCCGTGCCGACACCCTGCCCAGTGGCTTCGTCCGCTACGAGCATGACCTGGCCGATACGCCGACCACTCTGTACGCCGGTCTTGGCCATGTGCAGCGCTTCCCCGACTACTGGGAACTGTTCTCCGCCAGCAGCGGTCCGGCTGACGCAGACAACGCCTTCGACGGGATCAAACCGGAGAAAACCACCCAAATCGACTTTGGCGTGCAGTACGCCAGCGAGGATCTGCAGGCCTGGGCCTCGGGCTATGTCGGTCAGGTGCGCGACTACATCCTGTTCAGCTATAGCACCGACATGATGGGTATGAGCAGTTCGCAGGCCGATAACATCGATGCGCGCATCATGGGCGGGGAGCTGGGCCTGGCCTACAACCTCACCAGCAACTGGAAGACCGACGCCACCCTGGCCTATGCCTGGGGCAAGAACAGCTCGGACGGCGAGGCCTTGCCACAGATGCCGCCGCTGGAAGCACGCCTGGCTCTGGCTTACGAGCAGCAAAACTGGAGCGCTGGCGCCCTGTGGCGCCTGGTCGCCGCGCAAAACCGTGTGGACGAGGGCAAGGGCAATGTGGTCGGCCAGGACTTCGGCAACAGTGCCGGCTTCGGCGTGTTCTCGCTCAATGGCGCTTACCGCGTCAGCGACAACCTCAAACTCAGCGCCGGCGTCGATAACCTGTTCGACCAGAATTACGCCGAGCACCTCAACCTGGCCGGCGACGCCGGCTTCGGCTACCCGGCCGACCCGGTGGCAATCAACGAGCCAGGCCGCACCCTGTGGACCAAGGTGGATGTGAGTTTCTGATCGTTACCTGTGAGCACGAAGCCCGCCCCATGGCGGGCTTTTTGTTGCACAAGCATTCGAGCCGAAGCAGGGGCTCCTGCGGGAGATGTTAAGGCGTATAGGGCTGTTTCATCAGAACCGCATCAAGGCGCAGCGGAAAGCCTGAGGGTCTTGATCAGCAGGTTTTGCAAGCTGTCTACGGCCTTGGAGCCCTGTGAAGCTTTACTTCGATAAACCGCGACTTCCATAGGCTCCAGCGGCCCCAATCCATGCTCGGCACCGAGTATTTGCAAGTGGTCTGGCGCACTGCACTGGGTCAACACGGCTACCGCCAGGCCACTCTCAACGGCGGCAATCTGCCCCGCCAGGCTTGAGCTGTTGTAAACCACTTTGTAGCGGCGCCCCTGCAAGGCCAGGGAGTTGATCGCACTGCGCTTGGCAAGGCTGGTGTGTTCATAGACCGCGATGGGCAATGGGTCGCGTCGCCATACCTGGAACTGGGCCGCGCCGACCCACACCATGGGTTCATGAAACAGCAGGGTGCCGTGCCGCGAGTGATCCCGGGAGACCAGCGCCAGGTCGAGATCGCCACGCTCGACACGGGGGATCAAGGCCGTCGATTGCTCGCAATGCAGTTCGATTTCCACCGCGCCGTGCTGTGGTGCAAAGCGCTTCAGTGCTGGTGTCAGGTAGCGCGCGGCATAGTCATCCGGAACACCCAGGCGAATAAGCCCGGTCAGTTCTTCGCCATGAAAGGCCGCCTGGGTTTCCGCATGCAGGTCGAGCATTCGCCGTGCATAACCCAGGAGTAACTGGCCTTGCGCGGTGAGTTGGTGCTGCCGCGGTCCGCGCACCAGCAACTGGCAATCCAGCGCAGCCTCAAGCTTCTTGAGCTGCATGCTGACCGCAGATTGGGAGCGATGTACTTCTGGCGCGGCACCGGAGAGCGAGCCCGCATCCACCACGGCAACAAAGCATTTCAACCAATCGATCTGGATATCCTGGAAGGCCATGGCGCTGCTCAATGCTATTCGTTAAGCAAATAGTATATAGCTGAATTATGCGATTTTCTTGATAAATATCCCGGTGCATAGTGCTGCCGAAAAGTCCGACAGTGCCGGTGCGCGGCAACCCTGTTCTGCTCGCACAGCCAGGCGGAATCCAGCGAGCGTGCACCCATCGACAGAGAGTCTGCAGCAGAGAGGCATGTGATGAACGGCGCGGAAACGAATCTGCATGATTTCAATCGCCAGATGGTCTGGGCAGGTTTCAGGCAACTTATCCCCATCTCGGTGTTTGTCACGCTGTTCGGTGCCGCCTTCGGGCTGGCGGCGGTGCAGGCCGGGCTGGAAGATTCGGTGATCGTGGCGATGAGTACGCTGGTCTTCGCTGGCGCCTCCCAATTTGCGGCTCTGGAGTTGTGGGGGCCTCAGGTTCCTCTCTTCACCTTGGTGATTACCGTATTTGCCATCAATGCCCGGCATCTGCTGATGGGGGCAACGCTCTACCCGTGGTTGCGCTATCTGCCGCCAGCCAAACGCTATGGCGTCATGCTGACGGCCTCCGATGCCAACTGGGCAATGTCCATGCAGGCATTGGGTCGAGGGCAGCCTGGAATCGGCCTTCTGCTGGGGGGCGGCCTTGCCCTCTGGTCATTCTGGGTGGTGGGTACCGGGCTGGGTATCTACTTTGGCGGGGCCCTCAAAGACCCCAAAAGCCTGGGGCTGGATATGGTCATGGGCTGCTTCCTGCTGGCCATGGTGGTGGGCGGGGAAAAGAACCTGCGCCTGCTGCTGATCTGGTGTGCCGCGGCCTGCGCCTCCCTGCTGGCGTACTGGTTCTTGCCGGATAACAGCCACGTCGTGGTGGGCGCAATCGCGGGTGGTGTAGCAGGCGCATTCTGGCCGGAGCAAAGACATGCACATTGAAACCACAGGTTCCGGCGCCTTGATCCTGGTACTGATCATGGCGGCGGTGACTCTGGCGACCCGCTGGGGCGGTGTTTACGTGATGGCGTTCGTGCCCATCGGCTATCGGGTGAAACAGTTCATCGGAGCCATGTCCGGCTCCGTGCTGGTGGCGCTTCTGGCACCCATGGCGCTTGAGGGGGATAACGGCGCAAGACTGGCTCTGCTGACCACGGCGGTTACCATGCTGTTACTGAAAAAGCCGCTGCCAGCGATTGCCGCCGGCATAGTGGTCGCCGCGCTATTCAGGCAGTTCTGAGGGGGGAGTGAGGCTGTCTTGAGGAGACAGTTCATACTGCCCAAGGAGCAATCGGGGACAGACCAGGGTATTGATGCGGATGGGCAGTTTTTGGCCGACTCCAGCCTGATGCGACAGGCTCAAAGCGGCCATAAGCAGACGTCCAATAGGAAGTAATACGAACTATCTGGCCTGGGGGATGTGCACCTCTCAAATTGAACTTAAGCACGAGGTAATTGGAAGTACACCAATATGTTCGAACGAATAAAAAAGCTGGAAGAAGTCTCTAAAGACATTGCCATCACTATTAAAAAAAGAGGTGGCCTATATGAAGAATCCGTCATAACTGACGACTTTCACGAGCATCTTTTCAAAAACGCGGTTGCCCACTTTGCGCACCTCATAAGACTGGCAACTGAGCGCCATTACGGCGGGTCAGATAGGACCCTTAGGTTCGGGATAGTCAATATCGCAGAGATTGGTGGCTTTGCCTGTGTCGGCGAAGAGCATATCGACTTCATCGGAATCCATTTCGGAACCATTTCGCTGGTATCCGCAATGTTCACCCGAATGCTGAGCAATCCGAAAATTTTGCCTGACGTAGGCGATGCCAGCTTGGAATCAAATGCTGGGCAGACCCATTTCATACCAGCTCAGGAAGACCTGAAAAGCTTTTCGCCTTGCAGGCCCGCATGCCGGATCAGAAGCGCCTTTTCTAAGCACCTTACACTGACAGGCTTGGATTTCATCTTCGGCCATGAGATCACTCATATAACGAACGGTCACCTTGGCGTTATCAACAAGTCCATGCATAAAAATCCAGAGATGCAGCGCCCCAAGCTGTCGTCTCTTGAGAACCAGGCCATTGAGCTAGATGCAGATTGCGGGGCTACCGAATGGACTCTGCTGTTTTCCGAGTTCGTAAGAAGCTCGCGTCCCAAGCTTCCGGTTGAGGGCCATGACCCACTAAGCATCTCATGGCATGAATTTTATGCCTCTGAACTGAAAACGGCGGGGTACTGCTTCATGGCAAGCTACCTGGTTCTCAGAATGACCAGCCCCGATTACTGGGATCCAGCTAATCAGCAGAAAATCTTCCAGCCTTTGCCTCCCTACAGAATGGCGACGCTTATGCAGGTCTATGCTTCTGTCCTGGAGCAGTTCTTTGACCTCACATTCGAAGAAGCGCAAAAAATCATTTACGCTTGGTGCGTTGGGTCTGAGCAGGCCTTCGCCAATCTTCTAGCTGAGTCGGGCCAGGGTGAATTGCAACTAAGCGCAATCGATAGCTTCTTCAATCAGGTGGGTAGCTACAACGAGAAGGTCAATGAGGCCTACGATACGCTTGCAAAAGAACTGAGCGAATATGCAATGGGAGAAACCAGCAAGGTGTCCGTAGGGCGAGATTTTGTTGATAGCTTTTGAGTTTCGACGACAGTTTTGTTGCGTGAAAGTGTGCCTTGATCCGGCCCTGGCCGCTAACAACCGGAGTCTTGCATTGTCTCGATTCGCAATCACACCAAAACTGCGTTTTCGCTACCTTTCACTGCCGATCTATGCACCCAGTGCCGGTGAAAAGCCACGAGCAGCAACAAGTGCAGCTGCCGAAAATGGTCGGCTTTGGGTTGATTGCTCAGTCCCTAAGCGTCCGCTTCCTGGCCGTTTCCTACCTGCCGCGACTGACTGCTCTGAGTCGTTCGCTGCCGGTCGCGATCGGCAGTGAACGGCCAGAGGCAGCTATTGACTGCTGCCTATGCGACTCCTCAATGGGCTACCCCGGCTCCGGTAGACGTCCCAGGTTTACACCTGCTGTACCTGGGCTCCCTCTAGACACTTAAAGTATCTTCTTGTTGGAGGTTTCATCATACCAATCACATGGTCTAGGCCACTCTACTCTCTTCTGAGAAAGCTCAGAGATGAGAGCATTTACTAGGGGCTTTCCACCAGGGAATGGGATGTATAAACCAACCACGCGAGGGTACTTTCCAACATCAGACGAATACAAAAGAGTCTTAATAGAGGCAACAGCAACTATCGCATTTTGCGCAGTAGTCCTATTAAGCTCGCTTTGAACCGGCAATGCACCAGTTATCGATTTTCCACTCACGCCAAGAGTTTGAACGATCAAGGTTCCACTTAAGCGTTTATCCTCCGCCTCTGCTCCGATAACACCAATGCCAGAGATGTTTGCCTTAGATTCCAAAACACGAACATCAGCAATAGCGCGCAGCCCGACACCAACATAAATCGGGACATTATATTTAGTGTAGCCACTATCCTTTGGATCAGTCCTAGACACCCGATACTGCTCAGAGCCTGAGGTATACCTAAAGAAACTTGGCAACTCAGCTAGAGGCACCTCAACCCTCTTGCCTTCTCGAGTCAACATCGTCTTGGATATCCAGAATTCTTGATTTACCGTGTCGGCATTAATGTAGTCCACTGTCACACGATAACTTTCCGCTTTACCTCCAACCTTACCTGCGCCATATGAGACATTACCTTTACTATCAAATTGCTCAACAAGCATCCTGACTGAGTTGTCTGGAAGTGATCCCATTATTTCTCTGTAAACCGGCTTTCCATCAAGAAGGAAGCCTTTTTCTACCGGAAAATTTGAATGAAACTCCTCCCTCTTACAGCTATCTCCTGGCACGGTTTGAACCGAAAACGGATCAACTGGAATGTATGTATACCCCGACGATAACTCCCCAAGAGTTTGAGGGCGCATAGCTTGACAACCAGTCAAAAAGCTAAATCCAAGTAACAACGCAAGCATCTTTTCCATTTGATGTTTCCTTGTCGTAGTCGCAGGCATATTGCCACTACACTTATAGGCGGCTGGCAGCGATCTTTCCAATTCAAAATTGCTCCGCAGCATTGCTAGCAGCGGTGCTTTTACTCATGACCTAGCTTCTGCCTACCCTTGGCGGCGAGCAGATGACCCTCTTCTGAGCTACAACCGCCAGGCCGACCTTTTTCACAACGAACCCGCATGACCATCACCTACGGGGCCGCCCGCAGCGGTATCGAGACGGTCAGTTGCGCCGGGCACCTGTTTGGAACTGGGGTGAATCGCTCCTCATTTTGTAGTCAACTAAGGGCCTCTTTTGGCCGAAAGCTGTAAGCCATACAAGTACCTTGCCCGGCGCTTACCTGCCTGCCCCTGAAACCTACAAGCCCGCACAACGCGGGCTTGTAGGTTCTCCTCGACATCCGTTACTTCAGCTCCCAGCGCCCATCCACCCGTTGCGCCAGGCCGCGTTCGCCGAGTGATTCCAGGTAGCGCTGCATGCCTTTCTCGCCACGTTTCTTGAACACGCGGATGCTGCGCGGCAGCAGGTTGGGGAACAGCATGGCCAGGCTGGAGATCCACGATTCGCTGGCCTTGGGCGTGCGCTCCAGGCAGGGTTTGTCGAGCATCAGCAGGACCTGGTCGGCGACGTCTTCCGGTTGTTGTGGCGGGTCCATGAACTGCAGGGCGTTGCCGCCGTCGATGGCTTCTTTCTGCAGCATCGGCGTTTCGGTGGCGGCCGGCAGGATCGAGCCGACTTTGATGCCCTTGTCTGCCAGGTCCAGGCCGATTGACAGCATGGCGCCGCGTAGGCCGAACTTGCTGGCGCTGTAGATCGGCGACTCGGGCATGGGAAAAATGCCGCCGATGGAGACCGTGGTGATCACCCGTGCATCGGCCGAGCGCTGCAACAGCGGGATGGCCAGGCGGGTCAGCACCAGCGGCGAGATCAGGTTGATGTTCAGCTCGCCGACGATGCTCTGTACCGAGCGGGTGTCGAAGGCTTCGACCGTGGTGATGGCGGCGTTGTTGATGAGAATGTCGATGCGGCCGAATTGTTCCTCCACCGTGTCCATCAGGCGCTGCAGGGCGCCGTGGTCGGTGAGGTCGGCGGCGAACGGTGTGGCCTGTTCGCCGAGGCGTGCGGCCAGCTGGGCCAGGCGCTCGGCGTGGATGTCGACCAGCACCAGGCGCATGCCGCGCTGGATCAGTTTGGCGCAGATGGCCTGGCCGATGCCGCCGGCTGCGCCGGTAATCACTACCACTTCATTCATGGCTTGTACTCGTTGAGTGGTTCTTTGCGTCCGTCGGGTTGGCTCCGCGTCGCCGTCATGGTGGATAAGCAAAGCGTTATCCATCCTTGGCCTGAGCCTGTAGGAGCCAGCTTGCTGGCGATACGCAGACAGCGTCCCGCTGATCGCCAGCAAGCTGGCTCCTACAAAAGCTATCCGCAGCTACAGACGGGGAGAGGGGAGCTCAGTGCTTACACCGCGTGCTGTGCTTGTTGCTGCAGCGGCGCTGCCGGGAAGCCCGGGTGCTTGCGCAGGCTGGCGTAGTAGCCATCCTCCAGTTCGCCCCAGCCCAGTTGTTTGCGCAGTTTGCGCAGGTGGCTCTTCAGCGCGTGGACTTCCAGGTACACCTCATGGCGCTGGGATTTGACGAAGTTGATGCCGCCGGACAGGTCGGGGTTGTCGTTGGCGATCAGTTGCTCGAACTGCTCCGCCTGTTGCGGGCGCTGCAGCTGGTCGCGCAGGTAGCAGGCGACGGCGTGGGCTTCGTTGTCGAACAGCTTGTAGGCGCTGGAGTTGGTTTCCAGGTAGCCGATGCCGAACAGGTTGCGGTGCTGGCGGCTGAAGATCGACAGGTACAGCTGTGGCCGGCCGCCTTTCCATTCGAAGTAGTCGGCGGCGTACTTGCAGCTCCATTTGTAGCCGGTGGCGTAGAGCACCAGGTCGAGCGCCTCGCGGCTGCCATCCTTGAACACCGCGTAGTCGCCTTCGAAGTGGCTGATGTCCGGCTTCACCTGGATATCACCGTGCTGCAGGTAGTGCAGCAGCTGGGTGTTCATCAGCGGGTGGCTCTCGAACAGCTTGTGGTCCGGCTTGGGCAGGCCGAAGCGGGTCAGGTTGCCGTTGATCAGGCGCAGGATCAGGCTGAACACCGGGCGCACCAGCCAGATCGGCAGCTGCGGGCCTTTCTCGCTGACCTCATCGGCAGGCAGGCCGAACAGGTGCTTGGGAATGAAGTGATAGCCACGGCGCAGGCTGATAAAGGCCTTGCTCGCGTGGGTGGCCGCATCGCAGGCGATGTCCGCGCCGGAGTTGCCGGCGCCGATGATCAGCACGCGCTTGCCGTTGAATTCGTCGGCTTTCTTGAAGGTCACCGAGTGACGGATCTCGCCGTTGAACTGCCCTTTGACCTCCGGCATGTTCGGGTCCCAGTTACAGCCTGTGGCACAGACCACGGCGCGGTAGCAGCGCTGCTCGCCACCTTGCAGGGTTACCAGCCAGCGGCCGTCCTCGCGCTTGGCCACATGCTCGACGGCGGTGTTGAAACGAATCTTGTCGTACAGGTCGAAGGCATGGGCGAAGGCGCGGGCGTATTCGAGGATTTGCCGGTTGTTCGGGTAGTCCGGGAAGTGCTTGGGCATCGGGAAGTCGAGGAAGCCCGAGAGATCACGCGAGGAGATGAAGTGCGCGGATTCGTACATCGGCGTGCCGGGATTGCTGATGTCCCACACGCCGCCGACATCGCTGTGCCGTTCGAATTGTTCGTAGTCCAGCCCTTGGCGCTTGAGGGCGCGGGCCATGCACAGACCGCCAGGGCCGCCGCCGATGATGCACACGGCGTCGCCGCAATCCTTGATGTTGTTGTTCGCTGTGCTCACGGGAGTCTCCGCTGTGGCTAGTGGGCGATGAGTCCACGTTAGCCAAGCGCCGGTGTGGCCAGCAGGGGCGAGATGGCCGCGAAAGGGGGCAGGAACGGACAGGTGTGGTACTTCCATCCAACGCTGGGTGGGGGTGCGGTTGTTGTGGCCACAACACCCTCACCCCAGCCCTCTCCCGGAGGGAGAGGGGGCAGTCAGTGCGGGCTCAGGCTGGGTGGATCTGCCGGCGGGCTTCGCGCGGGGCCACGCCGGTCCAGCGTTTGAAGGCGCGGCGAAAATTGCGCACGTCGCTGAAGCCGGTTTCGCTGGCCACATCGATCAGTCGGCTGTCTCGGTGACTGAGCAAGGCCAGGGCCTTGGCCCGGCGCAGGGAGTCGATGATGCCGTGGTAGGACAATCCGGCTTCGTCGATGCGTCGGCGCAGGGTGCGTTCGCCGAGGTTGAGTTGCTGGGCCAGCTCGGCCAGTTGCGGAGGCCGGCAGAGGTTCTTGCGCACTTCGCGCTGGATGGTCTCGATCAGATCTGAGCTGCCGTGCTGCTCCCAGCGGGCGCTGTCGAGCAGGCTGGCAATTTCGGCGGCGACATAGTCGTCGCGGGTCGGCAGAGGCAGTTGCAGCCAGCGCGCGTCGAAGGCGATCAGGCTGTGTCCGGCGCCGAACTTGACCGGACAGCGGAAGATTTCCGCATAGCGCTTCCAGTGTGGCGGGCGCGGATATTCCAGTTCGATGCGGTCGATGGTCAGGTCCTGGCCGGACAGGTGGCGAACAATGGCCAGAGCGCTGGCGAAGGCTTCTTCGAGGTAGAACACCGCTACCTCCGGGTCGAAGAAGCGCGTGCTGGCGAACACCAGGCAGCGCCCGCCGCGCAGTTCCATTTCGTAGTCGAGCAGGGCGCCGGTGTGGCGCTGGTAGCGGATGGCCAGGTCCAGCGCTTCGCCCAGGGTTGGGCTGGCGAGCATGGCCATGCCGACCAGCCCCCAGGACACGGCGGTCTGCCGATGGCCCACGGCCAGGCCCAGGCCAGTGTCGCCGAGACTTTGCAGGGCGCGGCGTACCAGCAGGTAGCTCTGCCGGTAGGACAGGCGGTAGTCGGGTTTCTTCAGGTCATCCGGTTCGAAGCCCAGGCCACGACAGAGCAGGGCCGGGTCGCGGCCGAGGGTGGCGACGTGCTGCAGGAGGAAGCGCGAGATCTGCGGCGGGGCGGAGGCCTCGGAATAGCGGGGGTCGGCGATGGGTTTCATGGGCACGCTCCGGCAGGAGGTCGTTATCTGGCGTCGAGCGCCTTCTTGTTGTTATGGCGCGGGCATCAAGGCCCGCGCGGTGTGCATAGTTAGCATGGGCCGACAGCGTGGCGCCAGTTGTCGCTTTGCGTAGGAGCCAGCTTGCTGGCGATCAGTGCGCCGAGAGGACGCATCGCCAGCAAGCTGGCTCCTACAAGTAGCGCCTGCGCTTCATCGAACAACCGCGCGGGGCCATTGGTGGATGAAAAGAGCGTCATCCACCCTACGTCTGCTCCCAGTCCTCGGTTTTTGCTTCCTGCGTCGTAGCAACAGTTGCATCCATGTAGCACGTAGGGTGGATCACGCTTCACCGATCCACCGGGTGGCGATCCATTGAGCTGGGGCATTGGTGGATGAAAAGAGCGTCATCCATCCCACGTTCAATAGGCTCCCAGTTCCGCCGCTTGCTGGCCGAAGGCATGGCTGGAGGCAGCGTTGGCTTGGTCTTTGGCCAGTCGCTGGCCGGCTATCAGGCGCACCCACCAAGGCACCTGTTTTACCCGCCCGCCGCCGAGGCGCGCCAGTACGTAGGCCATGGCGCACTTCTCGAACAGCTCGGCGTTGAACAACATGCGGTTGCGGGTGACGCCGATGGCCAGCAGATGGCCGTCGACCAGGCCAGCATTGCCACCACCAGCGAGCAGCGCCGGTAAGCTGGCGGCGCTGGCGGGTGCCCAGGAACGGCCGATATGCCGTGCCTGTTCGTCGAATACCGAGGGCATGGCCTCGCCCAGCGCACCCAGTTGCAGGCTCCAGCGCGGGCTGAGGGTAGCAACCGCGCCGGCATCGCCGCGCAGCCGGTAGACCTCGGCGTGCAGGGCGGCCAGGCCGCTTGCGGTGTGGCTCAGTGCCATCTCCTGCGGTGCGGCGTCGGGCAGCAACAGGAGCATGCGCCCGCTACCCGGCAGCAGCAGCGACAGGCTGTCGCCCGAATCATTGAGAAAGCCCTTGGCGCGCATTCGCGTGGCGGCTTGCAGCAGTTCTTCGTGCATGTTCAGACCAGCCCGAACACATCGTCGAAGCGGTTGAGTGCCTCGTCGATGATTTCGTCCGAATCGGCTGCGCTGGTGTACATCCGGCTGCCGGCCAGGGTCACCAGGCCGTGGGCCATGTAGGCCGCGCCCATCTCTTCCATCATGTGCTTGCGCGGGTTGACCTCGCGCAGCAGCTGGATCGGGTTGCGCACGTTGAGCAGCAGTACGCCGGAGGTCTGCAGGTGCACCACCGAGCCCTGGTTGTAGACCACATAGGGCAGGCCACGGCGCTCGATGATCTGCGCCAGGCCGGCGGTCAGGCGGTCGCCGGCACGCCCGGCCACGGCGGCAGCGTTGCGTTTTTCCATCTCCACCAGGCTGTAGTAGCCGGCCACGCAGGACAGCGGGTTGGCGGTCAGGGTGCCGCCGACGAAGGCGCGCTTGGTCTGCTTGCCACCGATGCCGCCGGCCAGCAGCATCATCACTTCACGGCGCCCGCCGATACCGCCGGCCATCGGGTAGCCACCGGTCAGGCACTTGCCGAAGATGGTCAGGTCCGGCTTCACGTTGAAGTAGCCCTGGGCGCCTGACAGGCCGACACGGAAGCCGCTGACCACTTCGTCGAAGATCAGCAGCGCGCCGAACTCGTCGCACAGCTTGCGCAGGTTGGCGTTGAAGTCCTTGTGCGCCGGGCGGGTGCCGCTTTCCGGGCCGAGCGGTTCGACGATGATTGCTGCGGTGCCGCCGCGCAGGCGGTTGAGCTGCAGGCGCCGGCGGATGGCGGCCAGGTCGTTGGGAAAGCTTTCCTGGGTGTGGCTGGTGGCGCCGCGCGGGATGCCGATGGCCTCGCGCCGGCCGGTGCCGGGGATGCGCATGCCATACACCAGCTGGTCGCTCCAGCCGTGGTAGGCGCCGCCGATCTTGATCACCCATTTCTTACCGGTGTAGGCGCGGGCCAGGCGGATGGCGCCCATCACCGACTCGGTGCCGGAGGCGAGCATGCGGAACATTTCCACCGAGGGCACATGCCGGCAGACCAGCTCGGCCAGCTTGTATTCGTACTCGTGCAACAGACCGGTGACCGGGCCGCATTCACGCAGGGTTTCGATCACCTTCTCCTGCACCACCGGGTCGTTGCTACCGAGCAGGGTCGGCCCGCCGGCCTGGAGAAAGTCGATATAGCGGTTGCCGTCGATGTCCTCTAGGTGCGCGCCTTGAGCGCTTTTCATCGCCAGGGCGAACGGATAATTGAACGCCAGGTTGTGCTGGATGCCGCCGGGAATCACCGTCGCCGCCTGCTCGGCCAGACGTTTGGAGGCCTGGCATTTCTGCTCGAAGTAGCGGAGCACCGTGTCCATATTTTCTCGGCGAATCGGCCGGATCGGTTGCTTGATCAGCGCTTTGAGGCGCGCGTCGATGGCATCGGTATCCGGCCAGTGGGAGATGCCGGAATGTTGCGGGTCGGGCTGGGTGGAGGCGTTCATCGCGTGTTCTCTTCTTATGATCCGGGTCAGGAATTCAGGGCGGCCAGGGCCTGCTGGAACTGGTGGTTGGCGGGCTGGGCGGCGAGGGCGCGCTGGAACCAGCGCACGGCCTCCTGCTCCAGCAGTTGCACCACGCGGCAGGCGTCTTCCAGGGTGGCGCCGAGGCACACGGCGCCGTGGTTGCGCATCAGGTAGGCATTCAGGTCGCGGCGCACGCGCTTGCCGACATTGCCGGCCAGCCAGCTGGTGCCGGACGGGGCGTAGGCGCACACCGGTACGTCGCCGCCTATCAGCCGGCGCGCCTCGGCATCGCTGACCGGCAAGGGGCGGTCGAGCAGGGTGAAGGCGCTGGCCACCGGCTGGTGGGTATGCACGCTGGCCTGGCAGTCCGAGCGGGCCCTAAACATGCGCGCATGCAGGCCGCTTTCCACCGAGGGCTTGCCGTTGCCGGCGAGTTGCTTGAGGTCGCTCAGACGCAGCACGCAGATATCGTCTGCGACCATGGCGTAGTAGTCGCTGGCCGAAGGGGTGACGGCGAAATGCTCGGCGTCGATGCGCAGCGCCAGGTTGCCACCGACCCCGGCGAGGAAGCCCTGATCGGCCAGCGCCACGGCGGTGCGCACCACTGCTTCGCAGGCTTGTTGTGTGAGGTTCATGGCTTGGTTCCGTGCAGGCTGGCGTAGAACGGCGCCAGCGCCTTGTGCGCGGCGCGGAAGGTGGCGTAGCTGTCGTGGTAGCGCTGGCGATTGCCGGCGCCCGGCTCGAAGCTGCGGCGCACGGCGACCCGCTGCGGGATATCGGCGAAGTCCATGGCGCCGATGCCGACCCCGGCGAGGAAGGCGGCGCCGCGGGCATTGGCCTGGATCGGCTGCTCGGGCTGGTGCACGGTGATGCCCAGCACGTCGGCGAAGATCTGACTCCAGACATCGGACTGGCCGCCGCCACCGACCAGGGTGATCTCGCGTGCCGGTTGGCCGAGGAAACCTTCGACTGCGTCCATCATCCAGCGGGTGTTGAGCGCCACGCCTTCGAGGAAGGCCCGCACCATGTCTTCGCGCGCATGCTCCAGGCTCAGGTTGAGCAGGCCGGCACGCAGGTTGCCGTCGTCCACCGGGCTGCGCTCGCCCATCAGCCAGGGCAGGTAGAGCAGGCCGCGCGCACCAGCGGGTACGCCGGCGGCGATTTCATCGAGGATGCGGTAGACGTCCGGGCGCGCTTCGTCCTGCAGCAGGGCGTCCTTGGCGTAGAGGATGCGGTCGCGCAGGAAGCTCAGGTTGGCGCCGGCGGCGGACTGCATGACCATCATCAGGTAGCGGTCGGGCAGGGCGCAGGGCACCGCGGCGATCTGTTTGAACACATCGGTCTTCTTCCGCACTACGTGGGCGCCGATCCACGACGAGGTGCCGACGTACAGGTGCAGGGCGTTGTCCGCCACTGCGCCGGAGCCGAGGGCGGCGGCGCTGTTGTCCACCGCGCCGGCCACCACCGGGATGCCCGCCGGCAGGCCGAGCTGTTCGGCCACCGCCGGGCGCAGCGGGCCGAGCACTTCGCTGCAGCGCACCAGCTCCGGCAGCTGCTCGCGGTCGAGACCGGCCAGGCGCAGCAGATCCTCGTCGTAGCGGATGTTGGCCGGGTCGCGGTTGTCGGTGACCCAGGTGGTCAGCGCCGAATCGACGGTGGCCACAGTGCGCCCGGTCAGGCGCAGGTTCATGAAGTCGAGGACGTTGAGGAATTTGGCCGTGCGTGCGTACAGCTCCGGCATGGCCTCGCGGATAAAGGCGATATGGCCGAACGGGTCCTTGCCGGACAGTGCCGGCGCGCCGCCGGTCAGGCGCAGCCAGCGCCAGAGCTTCAGCGGGTCATAGCCGGCCACCCGTGGCAGGCGCCCGCCGACCTGGCGCTGCACGGCGGCCTGGCCGCGCATATCCATGTACAGCATGGCGCGAGCCAGCGGCTGGCCGTCGCGATCGACCGGCAGGGTGGCTTCGCCCTGGCAGGAGCAGGCGATGGCGACCACCTGTGCAGCGCTGCCGGGATTGCTGTGCAGCACTTCGCCGGCGCTGGCGAGAAAGGCCTGCCACCAGTCTTCCGGACACTGCTCGACACCGGCACCGGGCAGTACATGGCTGCTCACCGGGTGGAAGGCGAAGGCCAGCACTCGGCCATCCAGGCCGACCAGCGCGGTCTTGCAGCCGGAGCTGCCGAGGTCCACGGCCAGTACCAGGCGCTCGTCATGGCTCACTGGGTTGTGCCCCCTCGGCTGGTGGTTTGATTGCGGCTCTTTTGCATTGGCCTCTTCCCATTTTTTCCAAGTCGCGCTAAAACATAAGCATTGCTCATGTTTTCGAGAATGCTGTGGCCAACAAAACTTTGTCAAGCACCCCGCCAGTAGCGCGGGTCCGTCGCGAACCCAAGCAGGAGCGTAGCCAGGCGCGCTTCGAGGCGATCCTTGCGGTGGCGCTGCAGCTAATCGCCGCGCGCGGCTACGAGGCGGTGTCGATGCGCGAAATTGCTCGTGAGGCCGGTCTGCCGATTGCCTCGCTGTATCTGTATTTCCCGACCAAGCTGGCCATCGTTCAGGAGGTCTGGCAGCGCTACACCGGCAGCGTTGGTGAGCGCCTGCAGGCTGACCTTGCCCTGCTCGACGGGGCGCCGGACAGCGCGGCGGCGGGGGCACTGATCGAGCGGCTGATCGACCTGATGGTGGACATCCAGGTCAGCCATCCCGGCTTTGTCGAGGTCTGGGGTTGCGTCGCCGCCTCACCGGAACTGCGCGCGCTGAACAGCGCCGACACCCTGGCTACCGCCGAGCTGGTCGGGCAGGCCATTTGCGCCGCCCAGCCGGCGGCCGATGCCGAGCTGGTGCATGGCCTGGCGCTGCTGCTGTGCGAGGCGGGCAGTTCGGTGACCAAGCTTGCCCTGGAGCTGCCCGAGCCGCAGCGCTCGCGCACCCTGGCGCAGCTGAAAAAGACCCTGCAGTTCGTTTACGCCAGCAGCCTGCAGGCCTTTGCTCGGCAGGTG
Organism: uncultured Pseudomonas sp.; assembly: GCA_964518735.1. Classification (GTDB taxonomy): domain Bacteria; phylum Pseudomonadota; class Gammaproteobacteria; order Pseudomonadales; family Pseudomonadaceae; genus Aquipseudomonas. The sequence goes on along the minus strand of CAZFKQ010000005.1, from coordinate 244,028 downwards.
TAGTTGCGCTGCACGGAGGGGCGTGCGGCAAGCATGAAGAAGATGTTTCAGGGGCCCCTTCGGCACCGCTTTTTGTCCGATTCGGCCCCGTGGAGGGTTTCGCAACTCAGCTAATTTCGCCTCACAACCGCTAGGGGATAGCAGCATGTCGCATAAGAATAAAACCGGACGACCGGCAAAGCATGCAGTGGCGTTGGCCATAGGACTCTTGGGTGCACAGCAGGCCCAGGCCTTCGAGATCGATACCGGGCCGAATGTCACCACCACGCTGGAAAGCGTCGCCGAGTACACCTCGGTGTATCGCACCACCGCGCCCGAACGCATCTACAGCGGCGGGCAGAACATCTTTACCAACAACAACGATGGCAGCGAGTACTACGACCGTGGCTTCGTTTCCAATGAGTTCAAGCTGACCTCGGAGCTGCATGTGCGCACCGAGCAGGACGGCCTGTTCGTCCGCGGTACCGCCTGGTACGACACCCAGATCATGGATCACGACCCCAGCGGCGACAGCTTCGAAACGCACAACACCGACAGCGACGAGCGCTATCCCTCCGATCTGGAAAACCGTGCTGGCCACCGTTCGCGCCTGCTCGACGCCTACCTCTACACCAACCGCTATATCGGCGAGATGCCGGTGAGCGTGCGTCTGGGCCGCCAGGTGATCAACTGGGGCGAGGGCATCTACTACGCCGATGGCATCAACGTGATCAACCCGGTGGACATCGGCCGGGTGGTGCTGCCCAACGCCAGCCTCAAGGACGCGTTGCTGCCGACCAACATGATCTCCGGCCAGCTCGGCCTGACCGACGCAGTCAGCGTCGAGGCCTTCTACGGCCTGGAGTGGAAAGGCCACGAGCTGATCCCCACCGGTGCCTTCCTCAACAACCAGGACTACTTCGGCAAGGGCAGCAACGGCGTGCTGGTCGACCTACGCGAGGAACTGGGCGGCCTGGCCGAGATGGTGCCGGGGCTGAATGGCGAGAACGGCGTGGTCGCCGGGGCGCGCTATGGCCAGGAGCACGACGCGCGTGACGACGGCCAGTTCGGCGTGGCCCTGCGCTATCTGGTTGAGGAATGGAACAACACCGAGTTCAGCCTGTATTACCTCAACTACCACAGCAAGGTGCCGTTCCTGAGTATCCAGAAGGGCCAGTCGTTTGCCTGTTCATCCGGCAATGGCGGGAGCTTCAGCGAGGTCTGTGGCCTGGCCCAGGCCCTCGATCCGGCCTCGGTGCCGCTGGTCGATGGGCTGGCTCTGCTCGACAGCACCTACTACGACTTCATCTACCCCGAGGACATCCGCCTGTTCGGCCTCAGCGTGTCTGGCACCGTCGGCGATACCAGCGTCGCTGGCGAGCTGGCCTACCGGCCCAACGCGCCGCTGGAGCCCTCGATGATCTATGAGCTGGAGCAGCTGGCCGGTGGCGCCCTGGGTGCTGGCGGGGCGAGCGGTGGCAGCATCGACCTGGGGGAATTCGGCGACGGCTCGGCCAACGACTCGCGGCGCAACATCGATCTGTACAAGCGTCACGAGCTGTATACCGGCTCGGTGTCGGCCATTCATGCCTTCGGCCCGGTGGTCGGCCTGGATGACCTGATCATGCTCGGCGAGGTGGCCTTCAACCATGTGCCGGGCAGCCTGCTCGACTCGGTCAACTACGAGTACCTGGACTCCTTCGCCTGGGGCTACACGCTGAACGTCTCCGGGCTGATCCAGGATGTGCAGCCCAACCTCGATCTGCTGCCGGGCCTGACCTTCCGCCAGGATGTTTCCGGCACCTCGCCGTCGCTCAACGAGAACTTCATCCAGGGGCGCAAGTCCGCCACGTTGGAGCTGGGCGCCAAGTACGGCCAGAAGCTGGCCGGCAAGCTCGGTTACACCTCGTTCTGGGGCGCGCGCAAAGACAATGCGCTGATCGACCGCGACCACGTTGCCCTCAACGTCACCTACTCCTTCTGACGGCAGGAACCACAATGACTAGAAATGTTTTGCGTGCCCATTCCGTCCTGCTTGCGTTGGGTCTGTTGCTGCCGGTGGCCGCCCAGGCCAAGGTCAGCGCCGAGCAGGCGGCGCAGCTGGATGGTCCCCTCACGCCCTTTGGTGCCGAGCGCCAGGGCGACGCGGCCAAGGGCATCCCCGACTGGACCGGCGGCCTGACTCAGGCGCCGGCCGGTTACGCCGGGCCGGGCAGTTTTCATGCCGATCCGTTTGCCAGCGAACAGCCATTGCGGGTGATCGACGTGAACAGCATGGCGGCCGACGAGGGCAATCTCAGCCCCGGCGTCAAGGCGCTGTTCAAGGCCTATCCGCAGTCGTTCAAGGTGCCGGTCTATCCCAGCCACCGCAGCTTCGCCGCGCCGGCGGATATCTACGCCAACACCCGCAAGAATGCCGAGCAGGCCAGTCTCGGCGATGGCGGCAACGGCCTGGTGAATGCCTATGCCGGGGTGCCGTTCCCGATCCCGGCGGATGGCCGCGAGGCGATCTGGAACCACATCGCCCGCTGGCAGGGCCGCTATATCGACGAGGTGGCGGTCACCGCCCAGGTCACGCCGAGTGGCAGCTACTCGATCCTGCGCGAGCGTATCCAGCTGCTGTCCAGCTACTACAACCCGAACAAGGATGCCGGCAGCCTGGACAACAAACTCTATACCTACGCCAGCGAGCTGCTGCCACCGTCGCGCGATGCCGGCCGTGCGCTGCTGGTGCATGAGCCCATCGACCAGGTTGCCGAACCGCGTTCGGCGTGGATCTACAACCCCGGTCAGCGCCGCGTGCGGCGTGCGCCGACCCTGGCCTATGACACGCCAATCGACGGCATCTATGCCGACGATACCGACATGTACAACGGCGCCACCGACCGTTACGACTGGAAACTGGTCGGCAAGCAGGCGCTGCTGGTGCCCTACCACAACTACGCCATGGAACAGCCGGGTCGCAAACTGGAGGAGCTGATCCAGCCTGGCCACCTCAACCCCGACCTGACCCGCTGGGAAATGCACCGCGTCTGGGTGGTCGAAGCGACCCTGCGTCCCGGTCAGCGTCATGTGCACGCCAAGCGTCGCTTCTATCTGGATGAGGACAGCTGGTACGCCCTGATGGTGGAGAACCATGACGCTCGCGGCGAGCTGTGGCACGTCAACCTGGCCTTCAGCAAGAACGCCTATGAGGTGCCGACCATCGCCCCGGTCAACCTGGTGTTTCATGACCTGATCGCGCGTAGCTACTCGGCCTTGGGTCTGCGCAACAACGAGAAGGCGCCGCGTCAGTTCCTCCTGGCGGCGCCGCCGGAAAGCTACTTCACCCCGGCCAGCCTGCGCCGCAAGGGCACGCAGTAGTTTTTCTCCCCTCTCCCGAGGGGCCAGTAACCGAAACTCCCCTCTCCCACTTGTGGGAGAGGGGCTGGGGGAGAGGTGCTTGCTCAATATCCCTCTCTCCAGCCCTCGGCTATGGCGTCCTGCGTCGCTCTACCTCCTGCATCCATGCAGTCGTCTCCCGTGAACGGGAGAGGGGGCAAAGGCGATCCGCACCTGACGCTGTACGCTGCCACGGTGCTGAAAAAAAGATCGTAAAAGCTTCTGAACGAGATTTCCAACTTGGTGGTTCAAGCTTGCGGCCCTGCCGCAGGGCGGAGCTTTGTCCGCCGCAAGCCGAGCCGACTGAGAAACCCACCGGCTGAGTTCAAGCCACCCGTTTGCAGTCTTGCAAGAGCGTTACGCTCAAGGTGCTGAATCATGATGACAAGAAGGAGAATTACCCGGTTATTCCTCGCGACCTGCTGTGCCCTGCTGCCCTCGTGGGCGCAGGCGTACAGCGACAACTACCTGGTCGGCGTCGGCAAGTACGACGTCACCGGCGCGGCCGCCGAGGTCGGCATGATGGGCTATGCCGACCCCGCGCAGAAAAGCAGCGGCATCCACAACCGCCAGTATGCGCGTGCCTACATCGTTGCCGAGCCTGGCGCGGACAAGGCCGTGGTGTTCGTCAATGTCGATGCCGGCGCGCTGTTCCAGTCGGTCAGCCAGGCAGTGGTCGAGCGCTTGCGCCAGCGCTTCGGCGAGCGCTACAACGAGGGCAACGTGGTGCTCAGCGCCACCCATACCCATGGCGCGGCGGGCGGTCAGTCGCACTATGCGCTGTACAACGTGACCATCTTTGGTTTCATCAAGGAGAACTTCGAGGCCCAGGTGGGCGGCATCGTCGCGGCCATTGCCGAGGCCCACGCCAATCTGCAGCCCGGCCATGTGCTGATCAATCGCGGCGAGCTGCACAATGCCAGTATCAACCGCTCGCAGCCGGCCTACGACAACAACCCCGCGGCCGAGCGCCAGCGCTATGGCAGTTCGGTGGACCCGGACATGCTGGTGCTGCGCCTGCGTCAGGGCGCGCGGGATGTCGGCATGATCAGCTGGTTTGCCGTGCACCCGGTGTCGATGAGCAAGAGCAATACCCTGCTCACCAGCGACAACAAGGGGCGTGCCGAATGGCGCTTCGAAGAGTTGGTCAAGGCGGCCGGCAACCCGGACTTCATCGCCTCGTTCGCCCAGAGCAACCATGCCGATACCACGCCCAACCTCAACCTGGATGGCACCGGGCCGACCAGTGACCAGCTGCGCAATACCGAGATCATCGGTGACCGCCAGCTCGACAAGGCGCTGCAGCTGTACCTCGATGCCAGCGTGCAGCTCACCGGCAGCGTGGATTTCCGGCACCAGTACAACGACTTCTCGAAGATCAGCGTGCGCCCCGAGTTCACCGGCGGCCAGCCGCAGAAAACCTGTAATGCCGCGCTCGGCTATGCCTTTGCGGCGGGGACCGAGGATGGCCGCGGTCTGGAGGATGTCGACGAGGGCACGCTGGAGACCAATCCACTGCTCAACCTGATCACCCAGACGATCACCCCACCGACCGAGGCGGACAAGGCCTGCCACGCACCCAAGCCGATCATCCTGCAGCAGAGCGCGTTCAAACCCTACCCCTGGAGCCCGGAAGTGCTGCCGACCTCGATCCTCAAGATCGGCCAGTTCGCCATGCTCGCGGTGCCGGGCGAGTTCACCGTGATGTCCGGCCGACGCTTGCGCGAAACAGTGCGCCAGGCCCTGGGTGATGACCAGCAGCTGGTGGTGGCCGGGCTGTCGAATGCCTACGCCGGCTATGTCACCACCGCCGAGGAGTACGACAAGCAGCACTACGAGGGCGGCTCCACCCACTTCGGCCGCTGGACCCTGGCCGCCTACCAGCAGGTGTTCAACGACCTGGCCCTGGCCCTGCGCGACCAGCAGGCGGTGATCAGCAGCCTGACGCCGCGTGATCTGCGCAACGACCAGAGCAACTTCGTTACCGGCGTGGTCTACGACAACCCGCCGCTGGGCAAGCGCTTCGGCCAGCTGATCAGCGATGCCCAGGCCCAGTATCGCATCGGCCAGACGGCGCAGGCGGCGTTCTGGACCGGTCACCCACGCAACAACCTGCGCACCGAGGGCACCTTCCTCGAAGTACAGCGCAAGGTGGCCGGCAGCTGGCAGACGGTGGCCCGCGACAATGACTGGAGCACCGAATACCACTGGCTGCGCAAGGACGGCTTCTGGGGTACCTCGCAGGCCACTGTGCGCTGGACCATCCCGCAGGGCACCCCACCGGGTGAATACCGCCTGGTGCATTACGGTGACAGCAAGGCGCCGGTCACCGGGCGTATCTCCAGCTTCTCCGGGGCCAGCCGCAGCTTCCTGGTGCAATAACAGTGGCGCCGCGGCAGGGCAGCAACGGCTCTGTCGCGGTGTTCTATGGGCTCTGTCACGGCGTAACGCAGTTTGCGGGTGACGACCCCGGGTAAAACCCGCAAAATACCGCCACTCTGGCTGTTATCAGCCTATTCCGTTCGTGACTGGAGTAACCCGCACCACCATGCGCATGCGCCTGATGCTGCTGGGCGGCGGCAATGCCTTGGGGCAGGCGCTGATCCGCCTGGGGGCCGAGGAAGATATTGGCTTTCTTGCCCCGCGCCCACCCGAGGGTGGCTGGGATGTCGCCAGCCTGACCCAACTGCTCGATGACACGCGCCCCGATGCGCTGATCAATCTCGCCTACTACTTTGACTGGTTCCAGGCGGAGCGGGTCGACGAGGCGCGCTTTGCCCAGCAGGAGCGGGCGCTGGAGCGCCTGGCCGAACTCTGCCAGCACCACAATATCGTTCTGTTGCAACCGTCCAGCTACCGGGTCTTCGATGGCTCGCGCGCCACGGCTTACAGCGAAAAGGATGAGCCGGTACCGCTGGGTTTGCGCGGTCAGGCATTGCGGCGCATCGAGCAGTGCGTGCGTGCCACCTGCCCACGGCATGTGCTACTACGCTTCGGCTGGCTGCTGGATGACAGTGCCGATGGCCTGCTTGGGCGCTTTCTGCGCCGCGCCGAAGGGGAGCAGGAGCTGTTCATGGCCGATGACCGACGTGGTAATCCGACCCTGGTCGACGATGCCGCAAGGGTGATCATCGCTGTGCTGAAACAACTCGATTGCCAGTTTCCGTTGTGGGGTACCTACCACTACGGCGGCCATGAGGCGACCACGCCGCTGGCGCTGGGGCAGGCGGTCATCAGCGAGGCGCGTTCGCTGCACAAGCTGCAGGTTCTGGAAGTCAGCCCGCAGGCGCACGCTGCCCGCCCGGATGCCGCTGACGAACCGCAGCATGCCGTGCTGGCCTGCAAGAAGATCCTCAATACTTTTGGCATCAAGCCGCGAGCCTGGCGGGCGGGTCTGCCGGCTCTGCTTGATCGCTACTACCGACACAGTTGAGAGCGTATGTCTGATTCCCTGATTCTGGTCACCGGGGGCGCCGGCTTTATCGGCTCACACCTGTGTGATGCCCTGCTCGCCGCCGGCCACCGCGTGCGCGTGCTGGACAACTTCTCCACCGGTCAGCGCAGCAACCTGGCGCTGGATAACCCGCGTCTTGAACTGCTCGAAGGCGATGTCGCCGATGCCGCGCTGATGCGCCGTGCGGTCGCCGGCTGCCAGGCGGTCGCCCATCTGGCTGCGGTGGCCTCGGTGCAGGCCTCGGTGGACGACCCTGTCAGTACCCACCAGAGCAACTTCATCGGCACTCTCAACCTTTGCGAAGCGATGCGTGAGGCCGGTGTGCGTCGCGTGGTCTTCGCTTCCAGCGCGGCCGTCTACGGCAACAATGGCGAAGGCGTGGCGGTGCGCGAAGACACGCCCAAGGCGCCGCTCACACCCTATGCCGCGGACAAGCTGGCCAGTGAGTTCTACCTGGATTTCTACCAGCGCCAACATGGCCTGGAGCCGGTGATCTTTCGCTTCTTCAATATATTTGGCCCGCGCCAGGATCCGTCCTCGCCCTATTCCGGGGTGATCAGCATCTTCACCGAGCGCGCCCTGGCGGGTAAGCCGATCAGCGTGTTCGGTGACGGCGAGCAGACCCGCGATTTCTTCTATGTGGCTGATCTGGTGCCGCTGCTGGTGCAGGGACTGACTCAGGCTCAGGTTGCGCGTGGTGCGGTGAATGTCGGGCATAACCAGTCGATCAGCCTGAACCAGTTGCTCGCGGCAATTGGTGGTGTGTTAGGCAGCCTGCCTGCAGTCAGCCATGCCGAACCTCGGGCCGGTGATATCCGCCACTCGCGGGCGGACAACGAACTGCTGCGCCAGCGTTTCCAGCTGGTTCCGGCGACGCCGTTGCAGGATGGTTTGGCCAGACTTCTGGGGCGCTGAGTGCGCAGTAATTGATGAAATCAAAAGCCCCGCGATGAGCTAATGCCTGTCCGCATGGGCGCTTTGCTCCCCTCTCCCGTTCACGGGAGACGACTGCATGGATGCAGGAGGTAGGGTGACGCAGGAAGCCAAAACCGAGGGGCCGGGCTACAACGTTAGAGCGCTGAGCTTGTAGGGCGGGTGAAACCCGCGTTTCCTGTTCGCGGGTTTCACCCGCCCTACGCCTGCACGCAAAAAGAAACCCCGCATTGCGGGGTTTCTTTTTATTGCGGCTAACAGGCTCTTAGAACTTGTAGCCCAGGCCGATCATGTACACGAACGGATCGATATCCACGTCCACTTCAACTTCGCCGAGGGCGCTGTGGTCGAGGGTCGCGGTGGTGTCGATATCGATGTAGCGCACCTGGGCATTGACCAGCAGGTTGTCGCTGAGCATGTAGTCCATGCCTACCTGGTAGGACAGGCCCCACGAGTTGTCGAGTTCCAGATTGCTGAAGCCATTGGCTTTCTGGCGGCTGCTCAGGTCTTCATCGAACATGATGGTGTAGTTGATGCCCAGGCCAACATAGGGCTGGAAAGCGGACTTGCTGTCCAGTGGGTAGTAGATGGCGCTCAGGGTTGGCGGCAGTTGCTTGATATCGCCCAGGCTGCCGTCGATGGTGCCAGCCGGTGTGCCCAGTGCGGCGTCGACGCCTTTCACGCCAACCTGGTGGGTGAACGGGGTGGCTGCCAGTAGCTCGATACCGATGTTGTTGGTCAGCATATAGGCGAAGTTCAGGCCCAGCTGGGTATCGCTGTCCACGGTGGCCTTGGTGCCAGCTACATCGGCGCCGCCGACTTGCAGCTCGCTGCTGTCTTCCTGCGGGTCAACGGTGATGGCGCCGGCACGCACAATGATGTCACCGGCTTCGAAAGCCTGAGCCATCGGCGCTGCTACGGCGAGGGCGAGAAGGGATGCGGTCAGCAGAGACTTGCGCATGGTGTGCTCCAATCAGTTTTAGGAATTTGTGTTGGCTGAACGAATTGTCAGCCAACCTGATGGGGGCACTTCTTGACTTGGCTCAATAGGCTGGAGTGTTTTGGGAAAATCGGGGTGCGTCAATCTGGCACAGTCATCTCACCTGCGGTTGCTGTTTCATCGTAGCGATGAGCGCACCGCAGGGCGGATTACATCTCGTACGGATAGATCTTCTCGGCCTGCATCTGGTAGCCGGCCTCGGCCAGGTCGCTGCTGATCTGGCCGACCTTGAGCGGGCCTTCGATCCAGAACGGCTGGTACAGCGCATCCATCAGCACGCCCAGTTCGCTGGTGACATGCACGATCTGGTTGGACGGCGGTGGAGGCACATGAATGCAGGCGCCGAAGTAGGGCACTAGGAGGAACTCGGTGACGCGGCCTTCCTCGGTTACATCCAGCGGCACGATATAGCCCGGCAGTTTCACCTGCTGGCCGTCGAGCGCCTTGACCACCGGCGCCGCCGGCGACTGCTGGGCGGCGGCCGGGCCGCTTTCTGCAGCCAGGGCGTCGGCCAGTTGCGACAGGTCGTGCATCGGTGCAGCCGGCTGGGCGGTCTGTGGCGGCGCATCGGCGGGCACCATCTCGCTCCAGGTCAGCTCGCGCAGTTCTGCGGCCATCGGCGAGGCGCTCCACAGCGCGGTGGTGCAAGACAGCAGCAGCGCAAACAACAGGCGACGCATGGGCAACCTCATAGACGTATCGACAGGCCATCGGCCAGGGACTGCCGATAGGCGCGCCAGGCCGGCACGCTGCCCATCAGCAGGGCGGCCGCCAGAATAGCGCCGAGCAGGCGCCACTCATAGCCGCTGGGTAGGTTCAGTGGCAGGAACAGGCCGTACTGCGCCTGCACATAGCCCTGGCTGGCGGCGATGCTGAGATACAGCAAAGCCAGTCCCAATATGACTCCCGCCAGCGCCAGGGCAAAGGCTTCCAGCACCAGCAAGCCGGCGATATGCCAGGGCCGTGCGCCCACCGAGCGGAGAATGGCCATCTCCCGACGGCGTTCGTTAAGGCTGGTGAGAATCGCCGTGAGCATGCCGATCAGCCCAGTCAGCACGACGAACAGCGAAACCACGAACAGCGCTTTTTCGGCCACACCCATCAGGCTCCACAGCTCCTGCAGGGCGACGCCGGGGAGGATCGCCTGCAGTGGCTCACCGCGGTATTCGTTGACCTGGCGCTGCACAGTGAAGGTGGCGATCTTGCTTTTCAGGCCGAGCAAAACGGCGGTGATGGCTTTCGGTTGTAGGTGCATCTCGCGCGCCTGCTCGGCCGAGACCTTGCCTGCGCCGCGCGCCGGCACGCCGTTTTGCCAGTCGACGTGCAGCGCCTCCATTCCGGCCAGGGAGATATGCAGGGTGCGGTCCACCGGCGTGCCGGTGCGAGCGAGGATGCCGACTACGGTGAACGGCTTGTCGTCGTGCTGGGTCAGGCTGACCGTGCTGACGCCGTGGGCCAGGATGATCTGGTCGCCCAGTTTGTAGTGCAGCGCCTGCGCCACTTCGGCGCCGAGTACCACTTCGAACAGATCATTGAAGGGTTTGCCTTCGCTCAGCTGCAGCGGCTGGCCGCGGCCGTAATGGTAGTGCTCGAAGTAGCCGGTGTCGGTGCCGAGCACCCGGTAGCCGCGGTGCGAGTCGCCCAGCGACAGCGGGATGGCCCACTTCACCTGCGGGTGTTTGGCCAGCGTCTCGAAACTGTCCCAGCGGATGTTGTTAGTGGCGTTGCCGATGCGGAACACCGAGTACAGCAGCAGGTTCACCGAGCCGGAACGGGCGCCGACGATCAGGTCGGTGCCGCTGATGGTGCTGGCGAAGCTGGCGCGTGCTTCGCTGCGCACCCGTTCGACGGCGAGCAGCAGGCACACCGACAGGGCGATGGCGAATACCGTGAGCAGGGCGGTGAAGCGGCGGTTGTTGAGGCTGGCCAGAGCGATACGTAGCAGGTGCATCTCAGGCCGCCTCGACGCGGCTGGCGCGGTTCAGCTCGGCCAACGACAGGGCGCGGTCGAACAGCGGTGCCAGGCTCTGGTCATGGCTGACGAACAGCAGGCTGGCGCCGGCTGCGCGGCATTCATTGAACAGCAAATTGAGGAAGGCCTCGCGTGTATCGGCATCCAGGGCCGAGGTCGGTTCGTCGGCAATCACCAGTTCTGGCTGACCGATCAGTGCGCGGGCGGCGGCGACCCGTTGCTGCTGGCCGATCGACAGTGAGTCGGCGCGGCGCGGCAGCAGCTCGGCCTTCAGTCCGAGGTGTTCAAGCAGTGCAGTGGCGGCGGCAGCGATACTGCCGTGGCGCTGGCTGGCACGTGCTGCGCGGAGCTTGGAGAAACGGCAGGGCAGTTCGACGTTTTCGCGTACCGAGAGGAACGGCAGCAGGTTGAACTGCTGGAAGATATAACCGGTGTGGTCGACCCGGAAGCGATCACGAGCGCCCGAGGACAGTCGCGCCAGATCATGGCCGAGCAGCTTCACGCTGCCGCGTCCCGGTTGCTGCACGCCGCCGAGCAGGCCGAGCAGGGTGGTCTTGCCGCTGCCGCTGGGGCCCTTGAGAAACAGGCTCTCGCCGCGCTGCAGGGTGAAAGCGGGAATATCCAGCAACTCCGCCTGGCCGGGCCAGGCGAAGCCGAGGTCGGTGAGTTCGATCAGTGGGTCGGACATGGTCGGGTCAATGGCGGACGAAGGGCACAGCATAGGGAGTTTGCTGCGGCAGGTGTAGGGGCGGTGCAGGGCACGTTGCCCGCTTTCCTGCTTACGGGAGGTGACTGCATGGATGCAAAATGTAGAGCGACATAGGAAGCCAAACCCGATGGCTGGGGAGCGGGTGTGCGGGCCAATACCCTCTCCCCCAGCCCCTCTCCCACAAGTGGGAGAGGGGAGTGTTTCGAGGCCTCTCAGAAAGATAAGCGCGCATTGCCTGGGCTGAGCTGTACACCCTGCTGGCCGCTGGGGCCGATCAGCTGGACGTCGAGTTTTTCGGTGTCGGGGAAGCTGCCGAAGAAGCTGCCCAGCTCCAGGGTTTGCAAAGCAGCTGGCGTGGCGCAGTCGAATTGGTAATGGGCGCTGATATCGCTGTGACCCTGTTCTTCGCCAGGTTCGTGAGCGCCATGCTCATGCTCATGCTCGTCTGCGTGTGCGGCGAACAGCGCGCCCTGCAGTTCATGCTGTTTGAGGGTGCATTTGGCTTCGATGGGCAAGGCGAAAAGGGCCTGGGGTTGTTGCAGCTGCTGGCGGGCGGCGGCGACCTTGGCCTGGTCCGCTGCGCTGCTGGCGGCGTGTTCGAAACCGACGATATTCATCGCCGGGCTCTCCAGCTGGATTTCCAGGGTGTTGCCGTCCAGCGCCACGTTCAGGCTGGCGACACCGTGTTCATGCTTGCCGAGGCTGCCGTGCTCGGCATGGTCATGCTCATGGCTCTGAGCGTTTGCAAGCGCCAGCGGCAACAGGGCGAAGGGCAGGGCGAGCAGCAGATGGCGCATTGGAGGCTCCGGAAAAGATAAATTTGTAGTTATGTTATAACAAGTTTTCGACGAGTTTGGCCAGCTTCGTTTGGCGCGCTCGTGGCGCCATGGCAGCATGGCCGTCATTCAGTGAGGAATTGACGATGCTGCGAATCAAGGGACGAATCGGCGAGTGGCCGGTGGACCTGTCGGTGGAAATGGATCAGGAAGACTGGGCGCAGCTGGCGGCGCTATTGCCGCGCGACAGCGCTTTGGCGCCGACACCTGCGCCAGTGGCCGCTGCGGCAAAGGCGCAGGATGGCCTGTGGCAAACGGCCCAGGAGCTGTTGCAGCTCGCCGGTCGTCTGGATGGCCCGCAGCTGCTGGCCGAGCTGACTGCCCTGGCCGGCAGTGCCGCGGCCGGCAAGCGCCTGCTGGTGCGTCTGCGCCATTGCCCGCAGGTACAAATAGAAAGCGGCGCCGAAGCACCGCTGTATCGCTGGATCGGTTGATCAACCGGCCTGGTTGATCACTACGCCCGGCGCACCATGCTCCAGCTGCGTGCGCAGGTCGGCGGGAATTGCGGTTTTGCCGAAGCTCTGCGCGTCGACCATCACATAGGTGACTTCGCTGCGCGCCACCAGGCGCTGCTCGGCCTGCTGGATGATCTCCACCAGCAGACTGTAGGAAGTGGTGCCCAGGCGCAGGGTCTGCACCTGCAGGATGAGCACATCATCGAAGCGCGCCGGCGAGCTCCAGTCGGTGCTCATGCGCACCACCTGGCTGTCCAGGCCACGGTCGAGCAGGTACTGATAGCTGCCAAACAACGCACGGTAGAACTCGGTGGCGGCCACATCGATGTAGTCGCCATAGCGTGCGTTGAACACCACCTGCTGGGCATCGCACTCGCCGTAGCGAACGCGCAGCAGGAGCTGGAAGGGCGTACTCATCAATAAATGGCCTGGTACAGCTTGCGCCGGTACAGGGTTACCAGCGGGTGGTCGTTACCAAGCAGGTCGAACACTTGCAGCAGGGTCTTGTGGGCGATGCCCTCGGCATAGCTGCGGTTGCGCACGAACAGTTTGAGCAGACCGTCCAGCGCAGCCTCGTACTGCTGGCGGGCCAGTTGCTGGATGGCCAGCTGGTAGGTGGCCTCGTCGTCGTTACTATCCTGGGCCAGGCGGGCTTTCAGGTCGGCGCTGTCTGGCAGGTCGGCGGCCTGGCGCAGGAAGGTCAGTTGCGCCTTGGCGCCGGCCAGGGCCTGCTTGTGTTCGTCGCCCTTCACCGCGTTCAGCACCGCCTCGGCTTCGCCCAGCTCGCCGCGTTCGGCCAGGCAGCGGGCATAGAGAATCAGCGCGGCGGCGTTCTCATTGTTCTCGGTCAGCACTTGCTTGAGCAGGCTCTCTGCCTCACCGATACGGCCTTCGGCGAACAATGCCTGGGCGGTTTCCAGCGGGTCGGCGGCTTCCGGCGCTGGTTCGGCGACATGCGGCTTGAGCAGTTCGCGGATTGCCGACTCCGGTTGCGCACCGGCAAAGCCGTCGACCGGCTGACCATCCTTGAACAGCACCACGGTGGGCAGGCTACGGATACCGAAGCGGGCGACGATGTCCTGCTCGATGTCGCAGTTGACCTTGGCCAGCAGCAACTCGCCACGGTATTCCTCGGTGATCTTCGCCAGCAGCGGCATCAGCGCCTTGCACGGCGCACACCACTCGGCCCAGAAATCCACCAGCACCGGCTTGTGGAAGGAGTTCTCGATCACCAGCTGTTCGAAGCTGGCGGCGCCGGAGATGTCGAAGATGTAGGGGGTATCGCTCATGGTCGGTCTCGGAAAGGCGAAATGCTGTGACTATAAATGCGGGCGTGGTCTGGCGGATACAAGTAGCCCGGATTGCATCCGGCCACGGACGGTGCTGATTGCGCTGCACCACGCTTTTGTAGGAGCCAGCTTGCTGGCGATGCTTTGGAGTTGCGGTGGATCGCCGGCAAGCTGGCTCCTACGCCAATGTCATCGTCAGCGCTGGGCGTGGTACAGGCTGACATGGCGAAACTCGGCCGGCTCGGCCAGGTCCGGCCAGGTGCAGGCTTCGAGCATGCCCAGACGCTGGTACAGTGGGTGCTGGAAATCCTTGACCCGAGAATCGGCGACCAGCGCCTCGCGGCCACGGCTGAGGAAGTGGTCGAGCAGCGGCAGGTTGGCCCGGTCATACAGCACGTCGGCGACGATGATCAGGTCGAAGCGATCGTCTTCGGCGAAAAAATCCAGCGAGTAGCTCAACTCCACCCCGTTCAGCTCTGCATTCGCCCGGCAGGATTCGATGGCCAGTGGGTCGAGGTCGCAGGCCACCACTTCCAGGGCACCGGCCTTGGCCGCAGCGATGGCGGCCACGCCGGAACCGGCGCCGAAGTCCAGCACGCGCTTGCCGCGTACCCACTCGGGCTGCTCGGCCAGCCAGCGTGCCAGCACCAGGCCGCTGGCCCAGCAAAAGCTCCAGTAGGGCGGCTCCTCAAGGATCAGGCGGGTCTCTTCCGGGCTGAAGCAGCGGTCCATGTTCGCCGCATCGATCAGCCACAGCTTGAGGTCGGTGCCGGGCAGAGTTTCCGCCACCAGACGGGCGTCACCGAGCAACTGTTGCAGGGCCTCCTGCAGGACGTGCGGTGCCTTCATGGCGCGCTGACCAGCGGCAGCTCGCCGAGGCTCTGGCTCTGTGCCTGGAGAATGCGCTGCGGTGGCAGGCGCAGGATCAGCCGCCCTGATTGGCTGATGCGGGCGCGTAACTCAACCCGCGCGCCGTTGGGGAAATACGCTGGGTTGAATGGCAGGCGGAACGGCAGCAACTGGCCGTTGCCGCTCAGTTTCAGGCTGCCGAGCAGTTGTTGCGGGCGGTCGCGCTCGTCGATCACCAGCAGGGCCATTTCCACTTCGCTACCGGCTGGCGGCGTGCGCAGGCTGCCGCGCAGCTCGCGCATATGGCTGGGCAGCGGCGCTTCGACCACGGCAGCTGGTTTGTTCACCGTGACTGGTTTTGGCGCTACGGGTTGCACGGGTTGTTCGGGCGCACTGGCGCAGGCGGTCAGCAACAGGGCGCTGAGCAGGGGAAGCAGAAGGCGTATCGGCATGGCGAACCTGAACGGCAGGGCAGTGATGGAGGCAAGACTAGCCCGGGATGGCGTGGCCCGGTGCTCTGTTGGGCGCCTGTATACCGCAAAGCTGCTGGCTTGTCTTGGCAAAGGGATGCGCTACCATGAGCCACTTTTCACAGGCGCTACCCAGGCGCCCGTTGCATCAGGCTCCATGCGGCAGTTCTGCCGTGGGAGCGGCTTGAGTCGTGAAGTTCGCGGCCATATCCGCGCCCACAACAGCCGCTCGGTCTGGCAACCGGTAATCGGGACAGTGCCGTTGCACAGGGTCGTCCCCCGCCATGCATTGCCCCTTCTGCGCTGCCAACGACACCAAGGTCATCGATTCGCGCCTGGTCGCCGAGGGCGAGCAGGTACGCCGCCGCCGCGAATGCCTGGCCTGCGGCGAGCGCTTTACCACCTTCGAGACCGCCGAACTGGTGATGCCGCGCCTGATCAAACAGGACGGCAGTCGCCAGCCGTTCGACGAAGACAAGCTGCGCGCCGGCATGCAGCGTGCGCTGGAGAAGCGTCCGGTGAGTGTCGAGCGCCTGGAGGAGGCGATTGCCCATATCAAGCAGAAGCTGCGCGCCACCGGCGAACGCGAGATCAAGTCGCTGGTGCTCGGCGAGCTGGTGATGACCGAGCTGCAGAAACTCGACGAAGTCGCCTATATCCGCTTCGCCTCGGTGTACCGGCGCTTCCAGGACCTCAACGAATTCCGCGAGGAAATCGACCGCCTGGCCCGCGAGCCGGTGAAACCATGAGTGCCACGGCCGGCGACCAGCAATTCATGGCCCGCGCGCTGGAGCTGGCACGCAAGGGGCTGTACTCCACTCATCCCAATCCCCGGGTCGGCTGCGTCATCGTGCGCGACGGGCAGATCGTCGGCGAAGGCTGGCACGCCCGCGCCGGTGAGCCGCATGCCGAAGTGCATGCCCTGCGTCAGGCCGGTGCGCGGGCGCAAGGTGCCACCGCCTACGTCACCCTCGAACCCTGCAGCCACCACGGCCGTACCCCGCCGTGCGCCGATGCACTGGTCTCCTCTGGAGTGGCACGGGTGGTGGCGGCCATGCAGGACCCCAATCCGGAAGTCTCCGGCAAGGGCCTGCTGCGCCTGATGCACGCCGGCATCGCCGTGCAGAGTGGTGTGCTGGAGGCCGAGGCACGCATGCTCAACGCCGGCTTTATCAAACGCATGGAGCAGGGCCTGCCGTTCGTGCGGGTCAAGCTGGCCATGAGCCTGGACGGGCGTACGGCCATGGCCAGCGGCGAGAGCCAATGGATCACCGGGCCGGAAGCACGTTCGGCGGTGCAGCGCCTGCGCGCGCGGGCCAGCGCCATTCTGACCGGTGCCGACACCGTACTCACCGACCAGGCGCGCCTGACCGTGCGCCCCGATGAACTGGGCCTGGGCGCTGAACTGGCGGCCCTGGCGGTGAACCGGCCGCCGCTGCGGGTGCTGGTCGACGGGCGCCTGCGGGTGCCGCTGTCGGCGCCGTTCTATCAGACCGGCCCGGCGCTGGTCGCCACCTGCGCCGCCGCTTCGGCCCGTGATCGCTTCCTCGAAGACGGGCACGAACTGCTCGCCGTGCCGGGCAGCAATGGCCACGTCGACCTGCGCAAATTGTTGATGGAGCTGGCTGGGCGTGGTGCCAATGAGGTGCTGGTCGAGGCCGGGCCGCGCCTGGCTGGTGCTTTTGCCCGCGCCGGGCTGGTCGACGAGTACCAGTTGTTTGTCGCACCGAAGTTCCTCGGCTCCAGCGCCCGTCCGCTACTGGACTGGCCGCTGGCACGCATGGCCGAGGCGCAGGAACTGGATATTCGCGAGATCCGTGCGGTGGGTGCCGACTGGCGGATCATCGCGGTGCCCAAGCGCCCCGCATAGAAGCGAGCCGGGCTTTTGTGGTAAAACGTCCCGCGCAGCCCCAGTGGCTGCAACGTTCTCAGGGCGGGGTGTGATTCCCCACCGGCGGTAATGACATGCCAAGTGTCTAGCCCGCGAGCGCCTTTCCAGTGAAAGGGACAGCAGACCCGGTGTGATTCCGGGGCCGACGGTATAGTCCGGATAAAGAGAGAGCGGGATTCCCTTCCAGGGCGCCGTCTGCTGCGCCCGCGAAAATCCCTATCGATCGGCATTGCCCTGTTTTTGACCAAAACAGGAGTTCATCCATGCTGCATTGCAACACCTACCGGGAGGACGCATGTTCACCGGCATAATTGAATCCATCGGCACCATCCGTGCCCTCAGCCCCAAGGGCGGCGACGTGCGCGTGTACGTGCAGACCGGCAAACTTGACCTGGGCGACGTCAAGCTCGGCGACAGTATCGCGGTCAACGGCGTGTGCCTGACTGCGGTCGAACTGCCGGGCGACGGCTTCTGGGCCGACGTCAGCCGCGAGACCCTGGCCTGCAGCGCCTTCATCGACCTGAAGATCGGCAGCCGGGTCAACCTGGAAAAGGCCCTTACGCCGACCACCCGCCTCGGCGGGCATCTGGTCAGCGGCCATGTCGACGGCGTCGGCGAGATCGTCAAACGCGAGGACAATGCTCGCGCGATCCAGTTCACCGTGCGTGCGCCGCGCGAGCTGGCCAAGTACATCGCACTGAAAGGCTCGATTACCGTCGACGGCACCAGCCTGACGGTGAACAGCGTGAACGGCGCCGAGTTCGAGCTGACCATCGTGCCGCACACCCTGGTCGAGACCATCATGGCCGACTACCAGTCCGGTCGCCGGGTCAACCTGGAAGTGGATCTGCTAGCTCGTTACCTGGAGCGCCTGCTGCTCGGCGACAAGGCTGCCGAGCCGGCTGCTTCTGGCATCAGCGAAAGTTTTCTGGCCGAACACGGCTACCTGAATAAGTGAGAGTGCCAGCATGGCCCTGAATACCGCAGCAGAACTGATCGAAGACATCCGCGCCGGCAAGATGGTCATCCTCATGGATGACGAGGACCGCGAGAACGAGGGCGACATCATCATCGCCTCGGAATGCGTCACCGCCGAGCACATCAACTTCATGGCCCGCTTCGCCCGTGGCCTGATCTGCATGCCGATGAGCCGCGAGCGCTGCGAACTGCTCAAGCTGCCGCTGATGGCGCCGCGCAACGGCTCCGGTTTCGGCACCAAGTTCACCGTGTCCATCGAGGCCGCCGAAGGCGTGACCACCGGCATCTCCGCCGCCGACCGCGCGCGTACCGTGCAGGCGGCAGTGGCGCGCAATGTCACCGCCGACGATATCGTCAGTCCCGGCCACATCTTCCCGCTGATGGCCCAGCCCGGCGGCGTGCTGGCTCGTGCCGGGCACACCGAGGCGGCCTGCGACCTGGCGCGCATGGCCGGTTTCGAACCGAGCGGGGTGATCTGCGAGATCATGAACGACGACGGCACCATGGCCCGTCGTCCGGAGCTGGAAGTGTTCGCCGAGCAGCACGGCCTGAAGATCGGCACCATCGCCGATCTGATCCACTACCGACTGATCCACGAGCGCACCGTGCAGCGCGTCAGCGAGCAGAAGATCGACAGCGAGCTGGGCCAGTTCAATCTGGTCAGCTACCGCGATGCCCTGGATGACAGCGTGCACATGGCCCTGACCCTAGGCAGCATCTGCGCCGAGACGCCGACCCTGGTGCGTGTGCACAACGCTGATCCGTTGCGCGACCTGTTCATGGTCAAGCAGGCCGGACGCTGGAGTCTGCGTGCAGCCATGGCCGAAGTGGCCAAATCAGGCAGCGGCGTGGTGCTGCTGCTGGGCAATCCGATCAATGGTCCGGAACTGCTGGCCCAGCTGGAGCGCAGCCAGAGCACGGAAAGCAAGTCGGCCAGCCCGACGACCTACAGCACTGTGGGTGCCGGCTCGCAGATTCTGCGTGATTTGGGCGTGCGCAAGATGCGCCTGCTCAGCTCGCCGATGAAGTTCAACGCGATATCCGGTTTCGACCTGGAAGTAGTAGAATACGTGCCCGCTGAATAAGCCGGTCTGTCGACCCGCTGTTCATATCCTATGTTTACAGTGCGCTGCCAATGGCGCACTGGCTCTTTAACGCCATACGAGACTCGCCATGACCCTGAAGACCATCGAAGGTACCTTCATCGCCCCCAAGGGCAAGTACGCCCTGGTAGTGGGCCGCTTCAACAGCTTCGTCGTCGAAAGCCTGGTCAGCGGCGCAGTTGATGCCCTGGTACGCCATGGTGTGAGCGAAAGCGACATCACCATCATCCGTGCACCGGGTGCTTTCGAAATTCCTCTGGTCACCCAGAAAGTTGCCCAGCGTGGCGAATTCGCGGCCATCATCGCCCTTGGCGCGGTGATCCGTGGCGGCACCCCGCACTTCGAATACGTTGCCGGTGAATGCACCAAGGGCCTGGCTCAGGTCTCCATGGAATACGGCGTGCCGGTGTCCTTCGGCGTGCTGACCGTCGACTCCATCGAACAAGCCATCGAGCGTTCCGGTACCAAGGCCGGTAACAAGGGCGCCGAAGCTGCCCTGTCCGCTCTGGAAATGGTCAGTCTGCTGGCGCAGCTGGAGGCCAAGTGAGTCTTAACCACGACGACAGCCAGGATGCTCCGCAGCCCAAGGCCAAGGGCAAGATCGCCACTCGCCGCGTAGCGCGCAGCCTGGGCATGCAGGCCCTGTATCAGTGGCACATGGCCGGCCAGTCGCTGAACGAGATCGAAGCGCAGTTCCGCGTCGACAACGATTTCAGTGGCGTCGACGGCGGCTACTTCCACGAGATTCTCGTCGGCGTGGCCACCCGCAAGACCGAGATCGATGAGGCCATCGCGCCTTGTCTGGATCGTCCGCTGGACGAGCTGGATCCGGTCGAGCTGGCCATCCTGCGCCTGTCCACCTGGGAACTGAGCCAGCGCGTCGACGTGCCGTATCGCGTGGTGATCAACGAAGGCATCGAGCTGGCCAAGGTGTTCGGCGCCACCGACGGACACAAGTTCGTCAACGGTGTGCTGGACAAGCTGGCGCCGAGCCTGCGTGCCGCCGAAGTCAGCGCCCACAAGCGCTGAGCGGACGGTAACCCGGTGGGTGAGTTCGAGCTGATCCGCCGCTTCTTCGCCGCCGCGCCTTGCGCGCAGGTGGCCGAAGGTGTCGCCCTGGGCATCGGCGACGACTGTGCCCTGTTGCAACTGCCCGCCGGCGAACAGCTGGCGGTGTCCACCGACACCCTGGTCGCTGGCGTGCATTTCCCCGCAGCCCCCGATTCTTTCCTGCTCGGCCAGCGTGCGCTGGCAGTGGCGGCCAGTGACCTGGCGGCCATGGGCGCGACTCCTCTGGGTTTTACCCTGGCCATCACCTTGCCGCAGGCGGACGAAACCTGGCTGCAGGGTTTTGCCCGTGGTTTGTCGCAGATGGCCCAAAGCTGTGGCCTGGCACTGGTTGGCGGGGATACCACGCGCGGCCCGCTGAGCCTGACGGTCACGGTGTTCGGCCGGCTTCCAGCCGGTCAGGCGCTGACCCGCAGCGGCGCGCGGCCGGGCGATCTGCTCTGTGTCGGTGGTGAGCTGGGCGATGCGGCGGGTGCCTTGCCGCTGGTGCTGGGCGAGCGCCAGGCCCTGGGGGGGCATGCCGAGTACTTGCTGCAGCGCTACTGGGCGCCGCAACCGCAACTGCCACTCGGCCTGCTGCTGCGCGGCAAGGCCACGGCGGCGCTGGATATTTCCGATGGCCTGCTGGCGGACTGCGGGCATATTGCCGCTGCGTCGGACCTGGCGCTGCATATCGAGTTGGCGCGCGTGCCGCTGTCGCCTGCCTTGCAGACCATTGCCGGGGCGGCGGCACGCGATTGTGCGCTGGCCGGTGGCGATGACTATGTGTTGGCGTTTACCCTGCCGCCCGAGCATCTGGCGGCCGTACAGGCGGCCTGGCCGGCCACCGTAGTGATTGGTCGTGCCCTGGCTGGCGTCGGGGTAGCGCTGCTGGATGACAGCGGCAATCGGATCCACCCGCCGCAGGCGGGCTATCAACATTTCGGGAGTTAGGGTGACTGATTCGGTTCGTGTGGCGCCGCAAGTATGGCGCAATCCCTGGCATTTTCTGGCCTTCGGCTTCGGCTCCGGGCTGATGCCCAAGGCGCCGGGAACCTGGGGTTCACTGGTGGCCATCCCGTTCATCCCGCTGTGGCAGATGTTGCCGGACTGGGGTTACTGGCTGATGCTCGGCATTACCATGCTGTTCGGTTTCTGGCTGTGCGGCCGGGTCGCCACAGACATGAAGGTGCATGACCATGAGGGTATCGTCTGGGACGAAATGGTCGGAATGTGGATCACCCTGTGGCTGGTACCAGAGGGTTGGCACTGGATCCTGCTAGGCTTTCTGGTATTCCGCTTCTTCGACATCCTCAAGCCGTGGCCGATCAGATGGATTGATCGTCATGTGCATGGCGGAGTAGGCATCATGCTGGATGATGTGCTGGCTGGCGTATTCGCCTGGTTGAGCATGCAGTTGATTGTCTGGGGCGTCGCCTGGATTTGAGGAGAGGTCATGCGCGCTTGCTGGCTGAGCTTCCTGCTGTTGTCGCTGAGCTTGTCGACCGTACAGGCTGAAGAAAGCGTACCGCCCGAAATCAAGCTGGTCAGCGAGCATTGGGCAGGGCATACCAACCCGGACGGCAGTGGCCTGGCCTGGGACATTCTACGCCAGGTGTTTGAACCAGCCGGGGTCAGCCTGAGCTTCCAGATCGTGCCTTACACCCGCTCCATCGGTCTGGTCCAGCGCGGCGAGGCAGATGCCTGGCTGGGCTCCTACCGTGATGAGGTAACGGAGCGCATCCACTATCCGCAGTGGTATTACGACGCTGATCGCATCAGTGCCTTGGGCCTGGCCAGCCAGCCGGTCCCTACCCTGCAGAATCTTGGTAGCTATCGTCTGGCCTGGATGCGTGGTTATGACTATCAGGACTATCTGCCAGGGCTCGGCAAGTTCCAGGAAGTCGAACGGCGCAGTGGCATTCTGCTCATGCTGGAACGTGACCATGCCGATTTCTACATCGATGCGCTGACCGAAGTCGAAGATGTCATGCGCACGGCCGCGCAGCCGGAACGCTTCCGCATAACCGAGTTGACCCGCTTGCCGCTGTATCCTGGCTTTGCCGATACTGCGCGCGGTAAGGCTTTGGCGCAGGTCTACGACCAGCGCATGGCGGAACTGGTGAAGAACGGTACGCTGCGCCCGCTGTTCCAGCGTTGGCAACAGTCGTACCCCTTCGACAAGGACATGGAGATACCTGATGCGTTGCCTTGAGTTGCTGGCTTTCAGCCTGTTGCTTGCGCTGAGCCCCCTGTTACAGGCCGAACCTCAGGTGCAGGTGGTCGGTCTGTTTCCCAATGCCGCCGTGTTGCTGGTTGATGGCCAGCGCAAGCTGGTCAAGGTCGGTCAGGTCGGTCCCGCCGGTGTGAAAGTGCTCAGCGCCGACAGCAAGGGAGCAGTACTGCTGGTGGATGGTGTACAGCGCAACTTCAACCTGACCCGCGAATACAACCAAGGTGGCAGTGCTGGGCCGCAGACTGAGCAGCTCAGTATCACTCGGGGTATTGGCAACCATTTCTGGGTGGCGGGCTCACTCAATAGCTATCCGGTGCAATTTCTCGTCGACACCGGAGCGACTTCGGTGGCGATGAATGAGGGGCAGGCCCGTCGCCTGGGCATTGATTACCGTGTCACGGGGCGGCCGATGGTGGCCAGTACGGCGGGTGGCAATATACGCGGCTGGCGGATCAAGCTTGACCGGGTCAAGGTTGGCAGCATCGAGGTGCTGGGGGTCGAAGGTGTGGTGCTGGAGGGGGACGCGCCGACCGAAGTGCTGCTTGGCATGAGTTTCCTCAGCCGCGTGCGCTGGCGCGAAGAAAACGGCGTGCTGCTGCTGGAATCGAAGATCTGAGCGCAGGAGCGCGCCCGGTTCGCGAATTCGCCCGAGCAATAGTTTCGCAGCGCCTTCCAGCAGTTCTTGTAGGCCTGGGCTCAGCGTACAGGCGCTATTGATCGAATAGCTTGATCCTTATCCCGCACAATTCACGCTGCCTGCCCGGCTGGTGCTGCTGGTACAATGCCGGCCTTTCTGCCGAACACTCAACAGGAGCACCCGGTGTCCGTTGTCTTCGTCGCCGCCTCCCAGCTGCCCACGCCTTTCGCGACTTTCATCATGCACGGTTTCCTTGATGAGGAAACCGGCAAGGAGCACGTCGCCCTGACCCTTGGTCAGGTGAACGATGGTGCCCCCGTGCTGGGCCGCCTGCACTCCGAGTGTCTGACGGGTGATGCCCTGTTCAGCCAGCGTTGCGACTGTGGCGCCCAGCTCGAAGCCGCCCTGCGCGCTATCGCCAAAGAGGGCCGTGGCGTGCTGCTGTATCTGCGCCAGGAAGGCCGTGGCATTGGCCTGTTGAACAAGATTCGCGCCTACGAGCTGCAGGATGGCGGTGCCGATACGGTCGAGGCCAACGAGCGCCTGGGCTTCGCCGCCGATCAGCGCGACTATTCGATCTGCCAGCCGATGCTCGATCACCTGGGTATCGGCGCGATCAAGCTGATGACCAACAACCCGCGCAAGGTCAAAGCCCTGGAAGGCTTCGGCGTGCGTGTGGCCGAGCGTCATCCGCTGGAAATCGGCCTCAACGTGCACAACCGCAAGTACCTGACGACCAAGGCCGGCAAGCTCGGCCATATGCTCGGCCTGCAGCATCAGGAAGAAGCCGAGTGACCCGCGCCGAGGTGCGGCGCCGGCTGGCCATCGAATGGTGGCGCCAGCTCGCCCTGACCCTGGCACCGCTGTTTGTTCTCGGCTTTTTCTTCGGTGGCCAGCCGCCGGTGCTGGCGCTGCTGGAAATGCCACTGTTCATTGCGGCGATGATTTCCCTGTTTATCACCTTGCCGCTGTTCTCTGCCTACAAGCGCGCGCTGATCACCACTCAGCAGGCGCTGGATAGCCATGACGAACCGGCTGCCTGGATCGAGCTGGCGCGGCGCCGGCGCCTGGCCTTTCTCGCCGCCGGCTTGCCGGCCTGGATCGCCGCCGTGGCGCAGCTCACCGGTCTGCATGCGGTAGCGCTGTTCCTCCTCGCCCTGAGCAGCGTGGTGCTGCTTTGTCTGTACCGTATTCCCCGCCAGCTCGGCTGATGCGCCTGCCACTCGCCGCTTGCTTGCTGGTCTGTGGCTTGCCCCTGCTGGCGGCCGAGCGTGTGGTCAGTCTGGCGCCCTCAATGTCGGAAATCATGCTGGAGCTGGGGGCCGAGCAGCGCCTGGTAGGCGTCCTGGATGGCGGAGAGCGCCCTGCCGCGCTGGCGGGTGTGCCATCGGTAGGGCGTTTCGGTACGCTCGAACTGGAAACCCTGCTCAGCCTCAAACCGGACCTGTTGCTGTTGTCGCCAGGCAGTCTGCCCGAGGCGCAGCGCCGCCAACTGGATGACATCGGCATTCCGCTCTATCTGGGCGAGCCACACGACCTGCAACAGCTGGCCGAGCAGTTTGCCGAAATCGGCGCACGGGTTGGCCATGCTGAGCGCGGGCGCCAGTTGCGTGAGCAGTTTCGTGACGGCATGGCCGCATTACGCGCCCGCTATCGCCGTGAGCGGCCGTTGACGGTGTTCTATCAGGTCTGGCATCAGCCGGTGTACACCATCGGTGCGCAGCAGATCATTGGTGATGCTTTGAGCGTGTGCGGCGCG
Source organism: uncultured Pseudomonas sp. (assembly GCA_964518735.1). Taxonomy (GTDB): domain Bacteria; phylum Pseudomonadota; class Gammaproteobacteria; order Pseudomonadales; family Pseudomonadaceae; genus Aquipseudomonas. The sequence goes on along the minus strand of CAZFKQ010000005.1, from coordinate 219,050 downwards.
CGCAATGTATTCGAAGACATCCGTCTGCCGGCGCCGCAGGTCAATATCGAAGCGGTGCTGGCTCGGGCGCCGCAGGTGATCCTGGGTGGTAGTGGTGCCGAGCTGGAGCACTGGCGGGCCTGGCCACAGCTACCAGCAGTGAGCCTGAATCAGTTGTGGTCGGTGCCGGACAAGGGCGTCGAACGGCCGAGCTTTCAGATGCTGGCGGCGACCGAGAAGCTCTGCCGGCTGCTGGCACAAGCACGCTGAGTAAGTTCCTGAGCCCAGGCGCTTTGCTTGCCCGATATTTCCGCAATGAACAGCATTGCGCCAGGTAGCCCGCGTTGCACAGGTCTGCTGCAGGTTGGCGGCGGCGCCTAGCACCGGCGCCAACCTCTGGTACTTACAGTTGTGGCGTCCAGACGAAGCCGATCAGGGCGCTGCGCCCTTCCTGGCTGTAGCTGTAGCGTTCGCCTTCATGCTCGTACAGTGCGCGGCTGTAATCCTTGTCCAGCAGGTTATCCAGCTTGGCTTCCAGCTTCAGCTCAGGCGTTGCCTGCCAGCTGCTGCGCAGCGCCAGCAGGCCGTAACCGGCCAGTTGGTGCTGGTTGTCCGGGTCGTCGTAGCTGCTGCTCACGGCCTGCCAGCTGGTGCCGATGGCGATATTGCCGAAACTGCGGTCCAGATCCAGGCTCAGGGTGCGTCGCGCACGGCGGTTGAGGGTGTGGCCGCTGTCGCGGTCACGTGGGTCGACGAAGGCTACGCCCAGCTGCCCCTGCCAGCCGAACAGCTCCTGCTGCAGCGCCGCCTCGAAGCCATGGATACGCGCCTTGGCAATATTCTGCGGGATGAAGTTCTGGTCGCTGGCGATGGCGTCCTCGATGTCGGTGCGGTAGATCGACGCTTCCAGACGGGTGGTTTCGGCCACCTCACTGCGCCATTGCAGCTCGACACTCTTGGAGCGTTCCGGCTTGAGGTCCGGGTTGCTGTAGTCCGGGTAGTACAGGTCATTGAAGGTCGGTGCGCGGAAACCTTCGCTGTAGGAGGCGATCAGGTCGTTGCGCTCGTCGAGCGGCAGGGTCAGCGCGCCGCTCCAGGTGTTCTCGCTGCCGAACTGCTCGTTCTTGTCGTGGCGCAGGCCCAGTTCGGTGGAAAAGTGCTCGCCGTCGTAGCGGTGCTGGATAAAGGCGGCCTGGTTCCAGCGCTGCTGCTCGGCGAAGGCGGTATTGCTGTTGAGCTGGTCTTCGTACCAGTCGGCGCCGAGCATCAGGCTGTGGCTGTCGCTCAGGCTCAGGGTATTGAGCCAGTTGACCGAGTCGCGGTAGGTGTTGAACACGCCGCGCTCGTCGCTGAGTTTGTCCAGGCTCTCTTCGCGGTTCTCGCTGTGGCCGACTTCCAGGCGGCTGTTCCAGGTGTCATTGATCTGTGCGTCGAGGTAGCTGGAGACGCTGCTGACGGTGAAATCGCTGTACGGGTCCTGTTCGACTGACTCGAAGGTGGTCATGTCGAAGCGGCCGAAGGGGTTGTCGTACTCGGTGCGGCCGCGCTGGTCGAGGACGTTGACGCCGGCTTCCAGTTTGTCGCTGAAGCTGTGGCTGAGGCTCAGGCTGAAGGCCTTGTTGCGGTAGGCATCGTGATCCTGATCAGCCGCGTAGGAGGTGCCGGTACGGTCGATGCCATTGGTCTCGTTGAGGCTGCCCGCCAGGCTGAAGCGGGTGGCTTCATCGCCGCCGGAAATACCGGCGCTGCGCTGCCAGGTGCCCCGGCTGCCATAGCCCATGCGGACAAATGGCTTGAACCCTTCGCCGCTGCTGCGCCGGGTGAAGACCTGTACCACGCCGCCGATGGCGTCGGCGCCGTACATGGCCGAGCGCGGCCCGCGCAGTACTTCGATGCGTTCGATCTGGTCGATATTCAGATGTTGCAGGTTGCTGTCGCCGGAGCTGGCTGAGCCAATGCGCATGCCGTCTACCAGAACCAGGCTCTGCGCCGACTTGGTGCCACGGATAAACAGGCTGGCGAAACTGCCACTGCCGTTGTCGGCAATCTGCACGCCTGGCACACGTTTGAGCAGGTCGACCACCGAGGTGGGTTGCAGGCGCTCGATATCGGCGCGGGTGAAGACTGTGCTGGCGCTGCTGCTGGCGCTGCGCTGCTGCACATCACGGTTGGCGCTGATCAGGGTTTCGGACAGTTTTAGTGCGGCTTCCTGGTCTTCGGCGGCGAAGGCCACGGAAGTAGGTAGCAGGGTAATGGCGAGAGCCAGACGGGACAGTTTCATCGATAAATCCTCAAAGAGTCGGATGACTTTTGAGAAGGGCAGAGACAGGCGCAGGCGTACGCCTGACGGTGATGCCCTCCGCAACACCAGTCGAATCCGTCCAGGCCGGTCTCCGGGCTCTCGACACCGATCCGCTCGCCTTCCCGGGAATCCCAGTGGCCGTTGAGCGGACCTGCAGCACGCGGCTGCGGTCGATTACCGTTGCGGGGGCAGCGCCGGAATTGCTCGTGTCGAGCGCACCGGCTTCCCGTTTAACGCCAGTCCAGTGGACATGGCGCACCTTGGCGGATGTAAAACGCAGTGCACTTTAGGGCGCGGCAAGATGAATCGCAAGCAAGTTCAGTTGAGATTCGGGTGAGCGCGGCTCATTCAGCCAGTTGTTGCAGGCGGGCGCGTACGGCGGCCTCGATGCCGGCCTGGTCCAGGCCGCACTCAGCCAGCATCTGCGCCGGTTTGGCGTGCTCCACGTAGCTGTCCGGCAGGCCCAGGTGCAGCACCGGGCGTAGCAGGTTTTCGGCGGCGAGGAACTCGCTGACTGCCGAACCGGCCCCACCCATGATGCTGTTTTCCTCGATGGTCACCAGCAGGTCGTGGCTTGCCGCCAGTTCGCGCACCAGCGCTTCATCCAGGGGTTTGACGAAGCGCATGTCGACCACTGTGGCATCCAGGCTTTCACCGACCTTGAGTGCTTCGCTCAGCTGTACGCCGAACGCCAGCAGGGCGGTCTTCTGCCCGCGCCGCCGCACCAGGCCCTTGCCGATTGCCAGAGTTGTCAGTGCCGGATCGGTCGGTGTGTTTGGCCCGCTGCCGCGCGGGTAGCGCACCGCTGCCGGGCCATCGAAGTGGTAGCCGGTGCTGAGCATCTGGCGCAGTTCGTTCTCGTCGCTGGGGGTCATCACCAGCATGCCGGGGATGCAGCGCAGGTAGGAGATGTCGAAGCTGCCGGCGTGGGTCGGGCCGTCTTCGCCAACCAGGCCGGCGCGGTCGATGGCGAACAGCACGTCGAGGTGCTGCACGGCCACATCGTGGATCAGTTGGTCGTAGGCGCGCTGGAGGAAGGTCGAGTAGATCGCCACCACCGGCTTGGCACCGTCGCAGGCCATGCCGGCGGCCAGGGTCACCGCATGCTGCTCGGCGATGGCTACGTCGAAGTAGCGCTCCGGGAAGCGTTCGCTGAAGGCCACCAGATCGGAGCCTTCCTTCATCGCCGGGGTGATGCCGACCAGGCGCGGGTCTGCCGCCGCCATATCGCACAGCCACTGGCCGAACACGGCGGAGTATTTGGGGCCGGAGACTTTCTTCGGCTCTTCGCAGGCGGCGGTCTTGATCGGCTCCAGCTTGGTGATCGCGTGGTAGCCAATCGGGTCGGCCTCGGCCGGGGCGAAACCCTTGCCCTTCTTGGTCACCACATGGAGGAACTGCGGGCCCTCCAGGTCGCGCATGTTGCGCAGGGTGGCGAGCAGGGTCGGCAGGTCGTGGCCGTCGATGGGGCCGACGTAGTTCCAGCCCAGCTCTTCGAACAGAGTGCCGGGCACCAGCATGCCCTTGGCGTGCTCCTCGACCTTGCGCGCGATCTCCCAGGCGCCGGGCAGGCGCGAGAGGATCTTCTTGCTGCCCTCGCGCATGCTCGAATAGGTGCGGCTGGAGATGATCTTGGCCAGGTAGTTGGACAGGCCGCCGACATTCTTGGAGATCGACATGTCGTTGTCGTTGAGCACCACCAGCATGTTGGCTTTGACGTCCGAGGCATGATTGAGCGCCTCGAAGGCCATGCCGGCGGTCAGCGCGCCGTCGCCGATCACCGCCACGCTCTTGCGCCGACTGCCTTGCAGCTTGGCCGCAATGGCCATGCCCAGGGCGGCGCTGATACTGGTGCTGGAGTGGCCGACGCCGAAGGTGTCGTACGCGCTCTCGCTGCGCCGCGGGAAGGCGGCCAGGCCGTCCTTCTGGCGCAGTGTGCCCATGCGCTCGCGCCGCCCGGTAAGGATCTTGTGCGGGTAGGCCTGGTGGCCGACGTCCCACACCAGGCGATCATCCGGGGTATCGAAGATGTAGTGCAGGGCAATGGTCAGTTCGATCACGCCGAGGCCGGCGCCGAAGTGCCCGCCGGTCTGGCCGACGCTGTACAGCAGGTACTGGCGCAGCTCGTTGGCCAGGGTTTCCAGCTCGCTTTCGGCCAGACGGCGCAGGCCTACCGGCGTGTCGGCGCGGTCGAGCAGGGGCGTGGCAGGGCGCTCGCGGGGGATCTCGTGGAAAGTCGTCGGCATCAGGCTGATCGTTATAGGGGTACAAAAGATGCGGCAGTTTACCCGATGCGCCGGGAACTGCCCAAACAAGGTTCGAGCAGTGCAAACCGTAGCCCGGATGCAATCCGGGGGAGGTTGCCTGGGGTTCCGTCGCCGTCGCGGCGAAACGGCAACAGAAAGTTGGGCGGGTGCAACCCGCGGCTTAGGGCACGCGGGTTTCACCCGCCCTGCGGTGAATCTAGTTGCGCCGCTCGACGATATAGCGGGCCAGCTCGCGCAGGGGTTCGGCGCTGCTGCCGAACGAGCGCAGGGCATGCAGGGCCTGGTCACGCAGCTCCAGGGCATAGGCCTTGGCTGCGTCGAGGCCGAGCAGGGCGGGGTAGGTCGGCTTGTGGTTAGCCTGGTCCTTGCCTTGGGTCTTGCCCAGGGTTTCGGTGTCGCTTTCCACGTCGAGGATGTCGTCCTGCACCTGGAAGGCCAGGCCGATGGCGCGCGCATAGTGTTGCAGTGAGCGCAGCGCGGCCTCGTCGGCCAGGCCACTGGCCAGGGCACCAAGCTGTACGCTGGCTTCGATCAGGGCGCCGGTCTTGTGCCGGTGCATGACTTCCAGCGCCGCCTGGTCGAGTTGCTGACCGACCGAGCCGAGGTCGATGGCCTGGCCGCCGACCATCCCGGCCGGACCGGCGGCACGCGCCAGGCCGAGGACCATGGACAGGCGCAGGTTGGCGTCTGTCGGGTTGCGCCGTGGGTCGGCCAGGGCTTCGAAAGCCAGGCTTTGCAGGCCATCACCGGCGAGAATCGCGCAGGCTTCGTCGAAGGCGATGTGGGTGGTGGGCTGACCGCGGCGCAGGTCGTCGTCGTCCATGGCTGGTAGATCGTCGTGCACCAGCGAATAGGCGTGGATCAGTTCTACTGCACAGGCGGCGCCGTCAGCGCGATCGAGGTCGCCGTCCAGGGCTTCGCAGGCGGCATACACCAGCAGCGGGCGCACCCGTTTGCCGCCGCCTGCCACGCTGTAGCGCATGGCCTGGTAGAGACGCGCCAGTTCACTGCGCGGGGCATCGAAAAAGCTGTCCAGAACTGCATCGACGCGCGCCTGGCAGCGCTGCTGGTAGGCCGCGATCATGCTTGGTCGTCCGCGTCGAAGGGGGCTTCCTCCAGCTGGCCGTCGCGCTCCAGGAGGATCTGCACTTTCTGCTCGGCCTGGGCCAGGGCGGCCTGGCAGTCACGGGTCAGACCGATGCCTTGCTCGAAGGCGGTCAGCGAGTCTTCCAGCGACAGTTCGCCACCTTCCAGGCGCTCAACCAGCTGCTGCAGGTCAGCGAGGGATTGTTCGAAATCGACGTTGGCTTTCTTGCGGGCCATGGCTAACAGTCTCGTCTGCGGTAAAACGGGCGCGTCCCTGGCAGGGCCGCGCAGCGTAGGTCAATCGGCGGCTCAGAAGCGCAACACTTCGCTGTTGCTGCGGGTCGGGCCGACCATGGGGATTTTCGGCTGCTGCTTGGGTTTGACCGGCGCTTGCGCTGAAGGTGCCGGTTTGTTTTCCACCGTAGGCTGGTTGCGCAGCGGTTCAATGGCGGCAGCCAGTTGCTCGACCAGTTGTTGCAGCAACTTGCTTTGCGCCTGGACCTGTTCAGCCGGGCTACCCGTGTGGGCTTGCTCCAGACGCAGCAGGCGGCTGTCGCGCAGTTGGCCGCTGCGGTCGAGCAGGCGCCATTGGGCTTCCAGTACGGCCGGGTGCAACGGGCCGGAATCCAGGCGGCTGATGCTCAGCAGCACTTGTACATCTGGGGTGAAACCGACATTGGCCGGGGCCAGGACCAGGCGTTGGCTATCCAACTTGGCGGCCAGTTGGCGCAGCAGCAGATGGTCGATGTCGGCTGCCAGGCTGCCGGCCCAACGGGCATCGTCGGCAGGAATCAGGCTGCCGTCGCTCTGGCGCTGGAGAAAGGCCTCACGCTGCAGGTAGTCGGCAATTGATACCGGCCCGAGCAGGACAGCCAGGCCCTGTGCCTGTTGCGGCACGGCGGGACTACCACCGTCCAGTTGGTAGAGCGGAATCGGTTTATGCGCCGTACAGCCGACCAGACCGAGCAGGCCGGTCAACAGGACGATAAAGGGAAGGCGCAACATGGTCATCAATTTACCCTGTGGGCCGCAGTTGGCGACCGGCTGACACGAACACGCAGGTGGCTACCTGCGGCCGCGTATCATCCTTCAAAGCGCCGTCGGACTCCAGCGCGTGCTGCTCAGTGGGATGCAGCACCAGCGCTTGCGGGAGCCGATAAAGGCAGCTTGCGTACCGCCTGGGCCAGGCGCTGACCCAGCTGTGTGAGCAGTTGGCTCTGCGCCGCCACCTGGCCGTCCAGGCTGCCGTCGTGGTTTTGCTGCAGGCGCAGCAGGTCACTGTCGCGCTGCTCACCCTGGCTATCCAGCAGGCGCCAGCGGGCTTCGAGTACGGCCGGCTGCTCTGGGCCGGAGTCAAGGCGGCTGATGTGCAGGATGATCTGCGCCTGTGCCGGGAAGCCGATGCGGTCCGGATACAGCGCCAGACGGCTGCTGTGCAGGTCGCCGGCCAGGGTGGCGAGCAGCAACTGACCGATATCGTCCTGCAGGCTACCGGCCCAACGGCCCGTGCTGCTGATGTCCAGGCGCTGCGCGCTGTGGCGTTGCATCAGGCTTTCCCGCTGCAGGTAGTCGGCCAGTTGCAGCGGGCCGAGCAGCACGGCCGGGCCGTCGGCATTCTGCACGGGCAGCGGGGTATTGCTCTGCAATTGGTAGAACTGCTGGGGCGGTGCGCTGCTGCAGGCCGCGAGCAGCAGGAAGGCGAAAGGCAGCAGGCGTTGGCTCATGGCTGGGGTTTCCCGAAAATCAGCGATTGCGGTTGCTGTTCCAGTGCTTCGGCGGTGCGCTGCAGCGCCTTGCTGGCACGACCGAGCTGCTGCAGGGTGGTGCCGAGCTCATATTGCAGGGGCGACTGCGGACCGATGCTCTGACGGCCATCGACCAACAGACCGTTGGCCTGCTCCAGGGTCTGCCGGGTGCTGGCGGCGGCCTGACGAATTTCCACCAGGGTGGCGTTGAGTTCACCGCTGCTGCGCTGAGCCGAATCGAGCAGACCGGGCAGTTGCCGTTCCAGGCGCTGGCTCAGGCGGTCGAGGTTGGCCAGGGTGGCGGACAGGCTGCCCAGGCCCTGGTGCAGGTCCTCGGAGTTGCTCAGTTTCTCGATGGCCTGCAGGGTGCGGTTGGCCGACTCGATCAGCTCGCGCAGCGGCACTTCGCGCAGGCTGCTGGCCAGCTCCTGCAGCACATTGGCGGCCTGGTCGATGCGCGAGGGCACGCTGGGGATGCTGGGCAGGTCGACTTCGCCGGGGCTGAACACGTAGCCAGCCTGGTCGGGGAACATGTCCAGGGCGACGATGGCCTTGCCGGTCAGCAGGCTGGGGGTCTGTAACTGGGCGCGCAGGCCGCGCTCCACCAGCTGCTCGACCACTTGGTCGAAGCCGCGCTGGCTGGTGGTTTTATGCGGATCGACGCGCAGGATCACCGGCATCACCACGTCCTTGATCTGGCTGTCGTAGGACAAGCGAATCTCGCGCACGCTGCCAATTTTCACCCCGCGGTAGGTGACGTCGGCGCCGACATCCAGGCCGTCGAGGGCGCCAGTGAAATACACCACATATTCCTGGGGTTTGCTGAACCAGCTTTCCCGCGACAGCAGCAGGGCACCGGCCACCAGCAGGAAAACGCCGCCAAGCAGGAAGCTGCCGATCAGAAAAGGTTTACGTGTTTCGCTCATGCGTCCTCCGCCTTGAGGAATGTGCCGCTGCGTCCGAGGAAGCGCTGTACCGCCTGTGGTCCGTGGGCCAGCAGCTCGCGGGGAGCGCCCAGGGCGATCTGGGTGCCGGCCTGGCCATCGAGGAACAAGCAGGTGTCGGCCACCGCGAAGATGCTCGGCAGCTCGTGGGTAACCAGTACGATACTGGAGCCGAGGCTGTCACGCAGCTGCAGGATCAGTTCATCGAGGGCCTTGGAGCTGATCGGGTCGAGGCCGGCCGAGGGTTCGTCGAAGAACAGCACCTGCGGATCGAGGGCCAGGGCTCGAGCCAGCGCCGCACGTTTGCGCATGCCGCCGGACAGCTCGGCCGGGTACAGCTCGTCGCAGCCGCCGAGGCCGACCAGGCTGAGTTTGAGCGCGGCCAGCTCGTCCAGTTCGGCGCGGCAGAGGTTGGGCCGGTAGGTTTCCAGTGGCAGGCAGATGTTCTCGCGCAGGGTCATCGAGCCCCACAACGCGCTGTTCTGGTAGAGCACGCCGAAGTGCTGCAACAGCTCGGCGCGGCGCGCCTCGTCCTGCGCCCAGAAGTCCTCGTCGTGGAACAGCACACGCCCGCCCAGCGGCGCCTGCAGGCCGATCAGGTGGCGCAGCACGGTGCTCTTGCCGCAACCGCTGCCGCCCATGATGACGAACACCTCACCGCGCTGGATGCTGAAGTTCAGGTCGTGCTGGATTACCCGCGTGCCATAGCCGGCATCCAGGTGTTCCACGATCAGCACGGCATCACTCATGAACGATCCCGCATATCAGATTCCCAGTTGGGTGCAGATCAGGGTGATCAGCGCATCGCTGACCACCAGGGCGACGATGATGCTGACCACCGCGCGGGTAGTGGCCTGGCCCACAGCCTGGGCGTTGCGGCCGCTGGCCAGGCCGTAGTGGCAGCCGATCAGGCCGATCAGCACGGCAAACACCAGGCTCTTGAAGATGCCGAGCAGGAAGTCGGTAAGGCTGAGCATCTCCAGGCTCTGGTTGAGGTACTGAGTCGCGGAAATATCGAACAGCCCGGCGCCGATGATGAAGCCGCCGAGGATGCCCAGGGCGTCGGCGAACACGCACAGCAGCGGCATGGCCACCAGCAGCGCCAGCAGGCGCGGTAGCACCAGAAAGTCCAGCGGCGGGAAACCAAAGGTCTTCAGTGCATCGATTTCCTCGTTGGCCTGCATGCTGCCCAGCTCGGCGGCGTAGGCCGCGCCGGTGCGCCCGGCCATGATTACCGCAGTCATCAGCGCGCCCATTTCGCGTGTCATGCCGATGGCCACCATGTTGGCGATGTACAGCTGGGCGCCGAAGGCTTCCAGCTGGGCGGCGCCGACGAAGGCGAGAATCAGCCCGACCAGGGTGGCGATCAGTGCGACGATCGGCAGCGCGCCGGGGCCGCACTGCTGCAAGGCCAACCAGAAGTCGCCGGCGCGCAGACGCGAGCGCCCCTGCAGCAGGCGCAACAGGGCCAGGCAGACTTCGCCGAGAAAGGTACAGCTGTTGGTCAGGGTATTCAGCAGACCGAGGAAGCCCTGGCCCATGCGGGTCAAGGGGTTGCTGCTGGCGCTGGTTTTGTCGGCGGCCTTGATCGGATGGGCGCTGCCCATCTGCAGCAGGCGTTCGACATCCTTTGGCAGTTCCAGCCAGAGCAGGCTCAGCTGACGCTCCTCGGCCAGGCGCTGCAGCCGACGCAGCAGGGCCAGCAGGCTGCTGTCCCAGGCGCTGACAGCGACCCGCACCGGTAGCTCGTGGCCAACGGCTGCATAGGCATCGAGCACCGCCTGCAGGTCCGGCTTGCGCACATGCAGGGCCCACTGGCCGCTGATGCTCAAGTGCATACGGCCCTGCGGGTCTTCCTGCCAGCGCAGCTCGGCTGTGGCGGCGTCCATGTCCGTTCTCCCTTCGGGCCTATTCACGATCAGTGCTTATGGGTAGCAAATGGTGGATAAGCAAAGCGTTATCCACCGCTGCATGGGCGAGGCCGTGAGCAGGCTGTCAGCTGTTTGGCCCCTCGACCAGCAGCGTATCGACCCGCTGGAAGCCACGTGGCAGCTTGTTGCCACGGCGGCCGCGTTCGCCCTTGTAGTGCTCCAGGTCATCCGGTTTCAGCGACAGGGTACGCTTGCCGGCCTGCAGCACCAGCGTGGCACCGTTCGGCAGCACGGCCAGGTCGGTGAGGTATTCCTCGCGGCTGGCCACACGTTCGCCGGGGATGCCGATGATCTTGTTGCCCTTGCCTTTACCCAGTTGCGGCAGGTCGGCGACCTTGAACAGCAGCAGGCGACCTTCGGAGGTCACCGCTGCCAGCCAGTCCTCCTCGCGGTTGGCCAGTGGCTTGGGCGGCACCACCAGGGCGCCGGCGGGCAGGGTCAGCAGGGTCTTGCCGGCCTTGTTCTTGGCCTGCAGGTCCTCGCCTTTGACCACGAAGCCATAGCCGGCATCCGAGGCGATCACATACAGGGCGTTGTCGTCCGGCAGCAGTACGCATTCGAAGGTCGCACCCGGTGGCGGTTGCAGCCGGCCGGTGAGCGGTTCGCCCTGGCCGCGCGCGGAGGGCAGCGAGTGCGCCGGCAGCGAGTAGCTGCGCCCGGTGTTGTCGATAAACACGGCAAACTGATTCGAGCGGCCCGGTGCGGCGGTCTTGAAGCCGTCGCCGGCCTTGTACGACAGGCCAGTGGCGTCGATGTCATGACCCTTGGCGCAACGCACCCAGCCTTTTTCCGAAAGCACCACGGTGACCGGTTCGGTCGGCAGCAGCTCGGTTTCGCTGAGCGCCTTGGCTTCGGCGCGGGCGACGATTGGCGAGCGGCGGTCGTCGCCGTATTTCTCGGCGTCATCGAGAATTTCCTGGCGCACCAGCTTCTTCAGCTTGGCTTCGCTGCCGAGCAGGGCCAGCAGCTTGGCGCGCTCCTTGGCCAGCTCGTCCTGCTCGCCGCGGATCTTCATTTCTTCCAGGCGGGCCAGCTGACGCAGGCGGGTGTCGAGGATGTAGTCGGCCTGCACCTCGGTCAGACCGAAGCGCGCCATCAGCACTGGCTTGGGCTGATCCTCGGTACGGATGATGTGGATCACTTCATCCAGATTGAGGAAGGCGGTGAGCAAGCCTTCCAACAGGTGCAGACGCTTCTCGACCTTGTCCAGGCGGAACTGCAGGCGGCGGCGCACGGTGCCGACGCGGTACACCAGCCACTCGGTCAGCAGGGTGCGCAGGTCTTTCACCGACGGCTTGCCATCCAGACCGATGACGTTGGTGTTGACCCGATAGCTGGACTCCAGCTCGGTGGTGGCGAACAGGTGCTGCATCAGCTCGTCGGCATCCACGCGGTTGGAGCGCGGGATGATGACGATGCGGCAAGGGTGCTCGTGGTCCGACTCGTCGCGCAGGTCGGCGACCATCGGCAGCTTCTTGGCCTGCATCTGCGCGGCGATCTGCTCCAGCACCTTGGCCCCGGAGACCTGGTGCGGCAGGGCGGTGACCACAATGTCGCCGTCCTCGACGCGGTACACGGCGCGCATGCGTACCGAGCCCTTGCCGGTTTCGTAGATTTTCAGCAGGTCGGCACGCGGGGTGATGACTTCCGCCTCGGTGGGGAAGTCCGGGCCGATGATGTGTTCGCACAGCTGCTCGACCGTGGCATTGGGCTCGTCCAGCAGACGCACGCAGGCGGCGGCCACTTCGCGCAGGTTGTGCGGCGGCACGTCGGTGGCCATGCCCACGGCGATGCCGGTGGTGCCGTTGAGCAGAATGTTCGGCAGGCGCGCCGGCAGTGTCGCCGGCTCGTCGAGGGTGCCGTCGAAGTTCGGTACCCAGTCGACGGTGCCCTGGCCCAGCTCGCTGAGCAGCACTTCCGAGTAACGCGACAGGCGTGCCTCGGTGTAGCGCATGGCGGCGAAGGATTTGGGATCGTCCGGCGCACCCCAGTTGCCCTGGCCGTCGACCAGGGTGTAGCGGTAGCTGAACGGCTGGGCCATCAGCACCATGGCTTCGTAGCAGGCGCTGTCGCCATGTGGGTGGAACTTGCCGAGCACGTCGCCGACGGTACGCGCCGACTTCTTGTGCTTGGAGTCGGCGTCCAGGCCCAGCTCGCTCATGGCATAGACGATGCGCCGCTGCACGGGCTTCAAACCGTCGCCGATATGCGGCAGGGCGCGGTCCATGATCACGTACATGGAGTAGTTGAGATAAGCCTGCTCGGTGAAATCGGCGAGGGAACGTCGTTCCACGCCATCCAGGCTCAAATCGAGGGAGTCGCTCATGCGTGCCTCATTATGGTGTTGATTGACGCAGCACCAGGGTGCCGTCGCGCTGAGTGAATTCGAGTTGTTTGAGGGCGCTCATGCCGAGCAGCACCTCGTCTCCGTCCATGCCGGGGGTGATCAGCGCCGCCACATCGTGCAGCTGGATATCACCCAGTTGCAGGGAGGCCAGGCGCGTGCGCGAACCGGTGACCGTGCCGTTGGCGGTGCGGATCTGCACCGGCGCGCCGGGTTCCAGCTGCAAGTGGGCGGCCAGGTCGGCGGGAATGGCCACGGCAGTGGCTCCGGTGTCGAGCAGGAAGGTCACGGTCTGGCCGTTGATCGTGCCATCCAGCAGGTAGTGGCCGCCCCGGCCGCTGGCCAGGCGTACTTCGATGTAGCCATCGCCATGCAGTGACTGCGGGGCGCGGTTGGGATTGGCGCGCTGGTCTTCCCAGTTGCCGAACCAGTAGGTGGCCAGCGCCAGGGCGAAGATCCAGGCGAAGATCAGCATGATGCGCCCGGCGCGCTGGCCGGCTGGTTGCTCTTCGCTCATGGCGCGCTCCAGCCGTCTTTGGGCGCGGCGAATTGCCAGAGTACCGGGCGGTTTTCGCCGTCACCACGGGCCTTGCCATCGTTGTCCAGGCCGATCCAGGCGCTGCTTTCGTCCAGCCACAGGGCTTCGGCGGCGCCATAGGGCTGCGCGTAACGACGTGCGTCGGTAAGGGCGGTGGCGGCAAACGACCAGCACTTTTCCTGCTTGCCGTCATTGGCATTGCGCCGGCAGAGGCGATGGGCGCCACGCTCCAGGCTGAACAACTTGCCGTTGAACAGGTGCAGATCAGTGAAATCGACGGGCAGTGACACGCTGGGTTCGACCAGCGACGGCTGCTGCCCGCCTTCGCTGAGCAGCACGCAGCCGCCGGTGCAGCGCCAGCTGCCATTCTGCCGATGCAAGACCAGCAGGCCACGCCGCTCGCGTTCGGCGGCCAGCCACAGGCGCTCGCCGTTGGGCTCGATGACGATGCCTTCGAGCTGGGCATTGAAGTGCAGCAGCATGCCGCTGGCGCGTGCCTGGCGCACCAGGGTGGCGGGCAGGTTGAGCCAGTCGGCACTGCCGCTGGGGCTGATCTGCAATATGCCGGCATGGGCTTCGCTGAGCAGGTAGCGATTGCCGACGCTGTCGCAGCTGATGCCTTCGAAATCCAGGTTGCCGCCGCGCAGCAGGCCAGCCGCCCAGGTGCGCGCGCGCAGGCCCCAAGGCAAGCCGCTGTTGGGTGGCGGCGGGGCGCTGAAGGTTTCGGCGCGGGCTTGCCAGACGTCGTTCTGCACATCCAGGCGATACAGGCGGTCATCCGCGCGATCGGAAACCGCCAGCCACTCAGTGCCGCAGCGGGCCAGTCCGGACAGATGACCTTCGTGCAGACCCTCCAGTGGGTGCTCGGCAAGCAGTTCGAGCTCGACCGCTGCGGGCGCTGCGATTGCACCGAGCGTGGTGCTCAGCAGCAGGCCGAACAGGGTGGCGCTCAGTCTCACAGCAGAACCTCGGCCAGGTTGCCTTTGGCTTCCAGCCAGCTCTTGCGGTCGCCGGCGCGTTTTTTCGCCAACAGCATATCCATTGTTTCCAGGGTGCCCTCGAAGTCGTCCAGAGTCAGCTGCACCAGGCGCCGGGTGTTGGGGTCCATGGTGGTTTCGCGCAGCTGCGGCGGGTTCATCTCACCGAGGCCCTTGAAGCGGGTGACCTGCGGCTTGCCGCGGCGCTTCTCGGCGACCAGGCGATCGAGGATGCCGTCGCGCTCGGCGTCATCCAGGGCATAGAAGATTTCCTTGCCCAGGTCGATGCGGTATAGCGGCGGCATGGCGACGTAGACGTGCCCGGCATCCACCAGCGGGCGGAAGTGGCGGACGAACAGGGCGCAGATCAGCGTGGCGATGTGCAGACCGTCGGAGTCGGCGTCGGCGAGGATGCAGACCTTGCCGTAGCGCAGCTCGCCGAGGTCGGCCGAGCCCGGGTCGACACCGATGGCCACGGCGATGTTGTGTACCTCTTGCGAAGCCAGGACTTCGCCGCCGTCGACTTCCCAGGTATTGAGGATCTTGCCGCGCAGCGGCAGGATCGCCTGGAATTCCTTGTCACGCGCCTGCTTGGCCGAGCCGCCGGCGGAGTCACCCTCGACCAGGAACAGCTCGGAGCGCATCGGGTCCTGGCCGGCGCAGTCGGCCAGCTTGCCGGGCAGGGCCGGGCCCTGGGTGATTTTCTTGCGCTCGACCTTCTTGCCGGCCTTGAGGCGGCGGTTGGCATTGCTGATGGCCAGCTCGGCAAGTTGCTGGCCCAGCTCCGGGTGACCGTTGAGCCACAGGCTGAAGGCATCCTTGACCACCCCGGAAACAAAGGCGGCAGCCTCGCGCGAAGACAAGCGCTCCTTGGTCTGCCCGGAGAACTGCGCATCCTGCATCTTCATCGAGAGGACGAAGGCGATGCGCTCCCAGATATCTTCCGGGGCCAGTTTCACACCGCGCGGCAACAGATTGCGGAACTCGCAGAACTCGCGCATGGCATCCAGCAGGCCCTGGCGCAGGCCGTTGACGTGGGTGCCGCCCTGGGCGGTGGGGATCAGGTTGACGTAGCTTTCCTGCACTGCGTCGCCGCCTTCCGGCAGCCACAGCAGCGCCCAGTCCACCGCCTCCTTATTGCCTGCCAGGCTGCCGCAGAAAGGCTCATTGGGTAGCCGTTCAAATTCGCTGACCGCATCCACCAGGTAGGAACGCAGGCCGTCTTCATACAGCCATTCGACTTTTTCGCCGCTGGCCTTGTCTTCGAAGCTGACCGCAAGGCCTGGGCACAGCACGGCCTTGGCTTTGAGTACGTGCTTGAGACGGCTGACCGAGAACTTGAAACTGTCGAAATACTTGGCGTCTGGCCAGAAGTGCACGCTGGTGCCGGTGTTGCGCTTGCCCACTGTGCCGACCACGGCCAGGTCGCTGGCCTTGAAGCCGTCGGCGAAGCTCATCTGGTACTCGTTGCCGTCGCGTTTGACCTTCACGATCACCTGGGTCGACAACGCGTTGACCACCGAGATGCCCACGCCGTGCAGGCCGCCGGAGAACTGGTAGTTCTTGTTGGAGAACTTGCCGCCGGCGTGCAGCTTGGTGAGGATCAGCTCGACACCGGGCACGCCTTCTTCCGGGTGGATGTCCACCGGCATGCCGCGGCCGTCGTCGAGCACTTCCAGGGAGTTGTCTTCATGCAGGATCACCTGGATCGACTTGGCGTGGCCAGCCAGGGCCTCGTCGACGCTGTTGTCGATGACTTCCTGGGCCAGGTGGTTGGGCCGCGAGGTGTCGGTGTACATGCCCGGGCGCTTGCGCACTGGGTCGAGGCCGGAGAGGACTTCGATGGCATCGGCGTTGTAGGAATTCTGCTGGGCCATGGGGTCTCTTATTTATCAGTTGATCTGGGCGCTGGCCGGGTTGCGGGTTGGCAACCCAGCGGGCTCAAAGGGTGGAAAAGTCGAAATCTTGCCAGATTGCCGGGCTGAAACCAGCCAGTTCGAGGATTTCCGGCAAACGGCCGGCAAACCCCTGGTAGCTGTGGTCGCCACCTTCCTGGATATCCAGACTGCAGCCCTGGTAGTAAGCCTCGGCCTGGCGGTAGTCGAGGGTCTCGTCGGCAGTCTGCAACCACACGCGATAACGCTGTGGGGCCTGTGGGGGCGGCACTTCCAGCTCGGCCAGGGCCTGCACATGGTCATGGGTCAGCAGCCAGGTTTCGCCGCTGTAATAATTGGTCTGCTCGACCTCGCTGCCGCCGAACAGGCTGTGCGGGCGTACTGCGGGGTTGATCAGCAGGGCATTCAGGCCATGTTGCTCGGCCAGGTAGGTGGCGTAGTAGCCGCCCAGTGAGCTGCCGACCAGCAGCGGCTGGCCCAGTTCGGCGATTGCTGCCTGCAATTGTTGCATGGCCTGGCGCGGGTGATGATGCAGCGCCGGCACGCACAGGTGCTGGGCAATTCCGCAGTGTTCGGCGACGCGCAGCAACTGGCTGGCCTTGGTCGAGGCGGGCGAGCTGTTGAGGCCGTGGATATAAAGGATGCTGGTCATGGGGAGGGGAGGCTACAAGCGGGGGCGGCAGGCTGCAAGCCGTTGACAGGCATGCTGTTCAAAACGGCAAAAGCGCCTTGCCTGATCAGAGTGCTTTTCGTAGGAGCCAGCTTGCTGGCGATCTGCCGATTGACTGGCCAAATGGATGCAACCAGCGGGTCGCGTGCTGATCGCCAGCAAGCTGGCTCCTACAGGATCAGTAGCCCTTGACGCTGTAGTCCACCTCAAAGTGGATGCCGGTAACCCGCGATACGCCGGTCTCCAGGCGACCATCGGCGTGCAGGCGCAGCCAGCGATAGCCGGGAGCTGTGGTGTCGACCTGGAATTCTTCGCTGCCGGGGGCAAACTGCACGCACGTGGACGGCGAGGCGAGCAGGCGGATGCCCTCACGCGGCTGGTCGAACTCCTGATGGATATGTCCCCATAGCACGGCCTTGACCTGCGGGAAACGCTCCAGCACGGCAAACAGGGCATCCGGGTTGCGCAGGCCGATCGGCTCCATCCAGTTGCAGCCGATGGACACCGGGTGATGGTGGAAACACACCAGATGATGACGCTCGGGTGCAGCACTCAGGGACTGTTCGAGTAACTCAAGCTGGTCGGCGGCAAGAAATCCGGGCACCGCGCCAGGAACCGAGGAGTCGAGCAGGGTGATGCGCCAGTTGCCCAGATCCATCACCGGCTCCAGCAGATCACTGCCTTTGCAGGCATCACGCATGCTGGGCAGCTCATCGTGGTTGCCGGCAAACCAGCGTGCATGCGCCGCGACGGGCTCGGTGAGCTGACGAAAGCGTTGGTAGGAGGCCAGTGAGCCATCCTGCGACAAGTCGCCGGAGGCCAGCATAAGGTCGATACGAGGCTGTTCTTCGAGAACGCGTTCGATCACTTTTTGCAGGCTGTCACAGGTATTCATGCCCAGCAGCTTGCCATCTTCTTCGGCAAACAGATGACTGTCGGAGAGCTGAACGATCAGCACCGATGGGTCAATGGCAAGGGAAGCGGGGCGCGACAAGGTGCGACTCCTGAGCAAGTTCTCAGGATTATGGTGGCTGAAATGCGATTCGGTAAACCCGGCAAGCGTGAACGGGTCACATTTGCTGCGTTTAGCCGGCGTTAGCTAGCAAAAAAGCGGGCAGTCGAGGGATTTTATGCCTGACGCTGATCCATGCCTGGTTCGGTGTTGGTCAGTGGTCAGAAAGTGATAAGCCGAGTTTTAGCGCACGCTGGCCAATTCATGGCCACAGGCCATGCAGTGGCTGAGCCATTCACCGAGGAACAGATTGAGCTGGGTCTTCTCGTCCGGCTGGTGCATGGCCGCGTTCGGGTAGCTGTAGATGCTGCGAAAGCGCCGGGCATTTTCCGCGCTAACCACCTCGGCCATTCGCGCGTCGTGATAGACCCGCACTTCCAGCTTGGGCACCGGCAGCCAGGGCAGGCTATGTTCCTGGCTGATCTGCAGAGTGGTGGTGTAGGGGCAGGCTTCCAGTACCTGCAGCACCAGCACGCCAAGCAACTGATCGCCCTGGCTCAGGGCCACACGGCGCTCGCCCTGCGCCGTACGCATATCAGGCAGCAGGCGCAGCAGGCGCGCGTAGTTGGCTTCGCAAGCGGCCTGCAGCTCGACCAGGTCGACCCGGTAACGCTCGCGCAGCAGGTTCATGACCACAGCCCCCGCACTTCTGCACGGTTCAACGCCAGCCACTGCAGGGCGATGATGCTGGCGGCGTTGTTGATGCGCCCGTCCTTGACTGCTTGCAGGGCATCCTCCAGCGGCCAGACATGCACGCGGATGTCTTCGCCTTCCTCGGCCAGGCCGTGCACGCCACCGGCGCCCTGGCTGTCACAGCGACCGACATACAGGTACACGCGTTCGTCGGAACCGCCGGGGGAGGGGTAATAGGTGCTGATCGGCCAGAGCGCACCGAGAGTCAGGTCGGCTTCCTCGATGGCCTCACGACGGGCCACCTCTTCCGGTTCTTCGTCCTTGTCGATCAAGCCGGCGACCAGTTCCATCAGCCACGGGTTGGCAGACTTTTCCAGGGCGCCGACGCGAAACTGTTCGATCAGCACCACGCAATCGCGCTTCGGGTCGTAGGGCAGTACGCAGACTGCATCGTGACGCACGAACAATTCACGGCTCAGTTGTGGGCCCATGCCGCCAGCGAACTGGCGGTGGCGCAGATGCAGGCGATCCAGGCGATAGAAGCCCTTGAAGCAGGTCTCGCGCTGGAGCACCTCGACATCGGCATGTGACATGCAATTCCCCCTTGTGGCAGGGTCCAGCCCTGCAGAAAATCCAGCCGCCTCTGGCGGATTACTGGTGAATGTGCGCGCGGCAAAGGCGCTTTGGCAAGGGCTGCCGCTGCGGCCCTGCGTTGTCGCTTCGCGGTCATCCAATCAGGATAGTGTGACGTCGATATGCCGTGTGGATCGGCATTTATCGGAAATAGCCGACTTTTTCATAGACTGTCGATGAGTATACTTGGGGCGTCGGTATCGACTTCAACAGGGAGGTGGACATGCGCGCTGCAGAGCTGATCAATCTGCTCCGGCAATACGATCCGGACACGGATATCCCGGTGGCCTATACCGACGCCGAGTTTGGCGCACAGCCGCAATTGCAGGTGGCCAGCTGTTACAGCAGTGGCGACACCCGTTGTTACCAGAACCTGGTGGAGCAAGCCCAGGAAGGTTTGGTGGTTCTCGACCCATCAGGCCGCATCACTTACATGAACCCCTTCATGCAGCAGTTCCTCGGCTACTCGCCGGCTGAAGCCCTGGGCCGGCCACTGGCTCAGGTTATTTCCGCCGATCTGGTGGAAGTGGTGCTGATGCAGCGTCGCCAGGGCCCGTCGGCGGAACGCTACCCGATGCGTATCCAGGCTAGCGACGGTCAGGTGCGCTGGGTGCAGATGAGCGCAGCGCCTATTCCCAGCGTCGACGGTCGCGACCGTGGCAGTCTGCTGACCATTACCGACATCTCCCACCGCGAGAGCCACGCCGACAAACTCGGCGATCAGGAGAGCCTGGGGCAGAAGGTCTGGCGCATCTCCGAGCAGCTCGACAGTCTCAAATCCCTGCGCATGAACCTGTTGGCCGAGCTGGAAGCGCTTGAGGGCTCGCCGCGCATCGCCGCCACGCCCTTCTGGCACCAACAGCGCTACCTCTATCTCGTGCATCCGCAGAAAGGCCGCAAACGCGTGCGCGAATACATTGGCGCGCAGCCGGAGCGGATCAGCGAGGCCCTGGCTGCCGTACGCCGCGAGCAACGCTATCAGGACGTCTGTCGCGAGCTGCAGGACATAGAAGAGAAAATCCGCACGTCCACCTTCAAGCTCGACAGTTTCCTCTGGGAGCTGACCAAGGTGCCGGATAACCTGCACAAACTGGTGGGTTAGATCCGTCCCCACTTCTTTCGTGACTGCGAGCGGAGCAAGAGCCTGTTCTAGAGCCTCCGCGAGCCGTTTTTTCGATGACAAATCCATGACAGGCCGCCCCATTACGGGGCGGTTGTCGTTTGTGTGTCTCGAATATCTGTGATCACATATAAAAAATATAATAAAAACATATAGTTAAGAGTTTTTATCGTTAATGGCAGCGAGGGTTTTTTGCTTCTTGTTATGCCATTAAAGCGCTGAATAGGATGCCTGCCTTCCTTACTCCGCAGGACATCACAATGAGCCAACCCCAGCCCCCTCTGGATCACGACCAGTTTTATCGCGAACTCACCCTGCGCAATGCCGGGTTCATCAGCACCGACGACCAGTGTGGTCTGCGCGAAGCGGTGATCCTCATCGCCGGGTGCGGTTCCACCGGTGGCAGCGTGATCGAACTGCTGGTGCGCAGCGGCGCCGAGCACCTGATTCTGGCCGACAACGGCAGTTACGAGCTGAACAATGCCAACCGGCAGAACATGGTGGTCAGTGATGTCGGCCGGACCAAGGTCGAGGTATTTGCCGAGCGTGTGCGGCAGATCAACCCGTACATCAAGTTGGAACTGCATGGCCACGGTGTGACACCGGACAACGTCGAAGCCATGGTTGCCCAGGCTGACGTAGTGGTGGATGCCATTGATGTAACCGGCCGCTCCGGGCTGGAAATGAAATACCTGCTGCACCGTGTCTGTCAGCGCCAGTACAAGCCGGTGGTGTGCGGCTACGACATGGCCGCCGCCCAGTACATCCCAGTCTTCGACTATCGCAACCCGGACCTGGCGGTACTGGATAACCAGCTGAGCGCCGAGCAGGTGGCGACCCTCGATCCGATGCAGGCCTGCTCCTTCCTGATTCCGGTGGAGTGCGTGCCGCTGGAGATGTATGCCGAGCTGGATCGTCATCTGGCCGGCAAGGACTACACCTCGCAGCTGGGCATCGCTGCCCACCTGTTCGGCACCCTGGCCACTGCGTTGATCATCGACCTGCTCAATGGTCGTTCGATACGTGATGCCGTCTATGTCGACGTCTGGGAGCTGATCCGTCGTCGTGATGCCCGGGCCGAGCTGGAGCACCAGCATTTGCTGGAACAGGGTCGTCAGGCCCTGGCGCAATGGCGCCAATTGCCGCCGGAGCGGCCCGATGCCTTCTTCCTCGAACGCTCGGTCAAGCACTATCAGGCGCCCCTGCTGACGGGCCTGCGCAGCTACCAGCAGTTCTGCATCGACCGCCGCGCCGGCATCGCCACCTATGCGATCCCCAACTACCAGCTGGACAACAACCTGACTCGCCAGCTGCTGCGTTTCGCTTTTGTTCATTACGCCAAAGTTGGTTTCATCAATCCGCAGGTGGCTTCCAGCCGCCAGCTGCACGCCGAGCCGCTGGAGCACCTGGCCCAGGAGGATGTGCACATCGTCCTGGTGCGCGAGAGCGACCAACAGCTGCTGGCCTATTCCACGCTCAAGGCGCCGATTGCCCGCGGCAAGCGCTTTGATGACCCACAGCGCCCGGCCTTCGGCGTGGAGACCGCCTTTGGTCGTGACCTCTATGGGCAAATTACCGAGCTGCAGGACCTGCCGGTGGAGCAGGTGCGTGAAATCGGTCGGGTAACCAAGGCGCAGATCGGCGATCCGGTACTGGAGGCCAAGGCCGGCATGCTCCTGCTCAGCGCCTACGGCAAGCTGCTGTGCCGGGCCGACAGCGGCGTGGCGGCGATGGTCGGCGATGGGGAGCGCCAGGTCACCCTGCGCAACCTCGGCTTCTTCGGCTTTCGCCCGCAGGTCATGCCCGCGCGCGATGCCAGCATTCCTGCCGAACATCTGTATGCCAACCGCTACCAGGGCCGCGAGGTGCATCCCTTCTGGCTACGCCTGGATGCCATCGACCACGAGCGCGTAGCGCAGATCGAAGGCCTGATTGAACTCGAAGGCGACGAATTTCTTTCCCAGCTGCGTGACGCCAAGCAGCACACCCCCCTGCACATAGGAGCATGAACATGAACGGTATCTGGAATCAGCAACAGCAAGAAATCCGCGCCCACTACCTGGCCGTTGGCCGCGAACTGGTGCGCCCGACCTCGTCCCAGCGTGATCGCGAACTGGGCTTCGACCGCGAACTGTGGCGGGCCCTGGGCAGCAGCGGCCTGTTCGGCATCCACATGCCCAAGCAGTACGGTGGCCAGGGGCTCGGCATCTGGGAGTTTTCTGCCGCCCTTGAAGGGTTCTCCGAAGGCTGCCAGGACATGGGTGTACTGGTCTCCTTCGTCGCCCAGGTGGCCCTGGTGCAGGCCGCACTGATCAGCTATGGCAGCGAAGAGCAGCTGCAGCGCTGGCTGCCGCCGCTGATCAGCGGTGAGAAGATCGGTTGCTTCGCCATCACCGAACAGGGCTGCGGCTCTGATGTGCGTTCGCTGAAACTGGCGGCGCGTCGCGATGGCGACGGCTATTGCCTGAACGGCATGAAGTGGAACATTACCAACGCGCCGGTGGCAGATATCTGCATGACCTTCGCCCGCCTGGAAGAGGGCGGGGCCAATGCCATCTCCTGCTTCATCACCGAGACCGCCAAGCCGGGCCTTACCCAGTCGGCACCGTTCGAACTGATGGGCAACCGCGGCACGCCGATCGGCAGCCTGAACTTCGACGAGGTGGCGCTGGATGCGGCCAGCCTGGTCGGCAGCGAGGGCCAGGGCCTGCGCGTGCTGTATTTCGGCTTTCTGGTCGAGCGCATCTTCACCGGCGTGTCCATCGTCGGCTGCATGCAGCCGGTAATCGACGAGTGCCTGCAGTACAGCCTCAAACGCGAGGCCTTCGGCCGGCCGATCAGCGACAACCAGTACGTGCAGGGCCATATCGTCCAGGCCTACACCCAGCTGGAACTGCTGCGTAGCGTGGTCGGGCGCGGCCTGACCGAACTGGAGCAGGGCCGCGACTGCTCGACCCTGGCCTCTATCATCAAGATGCTGGCCAGCGAGGCGATGCACGAGGCCTGCCTGAATGCCATGCGCATCCACGGCAACTATGGCTACCGCCGCGACCACCACTACGAGCGCCTGCTGCGCGACTCCATCGGCCTGTTCTTTGCCGGCGGCACCAGCGAAATCCATAAGACGGTAATCTGGGCCAACCTGGTGGCCGAGGCGCAGAACCGCAGCAAGGCCAAGGATGACCTGCGCCTGGACGCCTATACCGGCGAAGGAGCGGCGGCATGAGGACCCGCGCCCTCGCACTGCTGTCCTGGATGCTGCATCGGCCCTGGCTGATGCTCGCCGGCCTGCTGCTGATCTCCGCCCTGGCGGTGGTCAGCGCCGGGCGCCTGGAGGTCAACAGCACGCCCTACATGATTGACAAGCACCACCCCAGTCGGGTGGCCGATAGCGACACCAAGCAGCTGTTCTCCAACACCGGTGAGCAGGCCTTCGTCGCCCTGGAAAACCCCCAGGGCAACATCTTCAACCCGCACAGCCTGAAGCTGGTGGCCGAGCTGACCCGCGCTTTCCAGGCTATCGATCTGGTGCAGCCGGCGGATAGCGACAAGCTGCAGGCGTTGCGCAACAGCGATGCGCGCCTGGAGGCGGAGGTTGGTGCGATCCTCGCCGACGGCCTGGAACCTGCTGACCAGCCGCGTCTGCTCGCTTTGAAGCAGCGCCTGGCCGAAGCCGACCAGCTCAGTCATACCGAGGAAGCCTGGCTGGATAGCCTGCAGACGCGCCTGGTGCCGATCCGCAAGGTGCGCAGCCTGGTCACTATCGAGAACATGCTGACCCAGGACGGTGCCCTCGATGTGCACCCGCTGATGCCGCAGGTTCCGCAGGATCAGGCCGGGCTGGATGCCTTGCGTGGCGAAGCGTTGGGCAACCCGCTGTTCCTCGACAGCCTGGTGGCGCGTGACGGCAGTGCCACCACCATTCAGGTCGAGTTCAACATCGCCCAGGATGACTCCCCTGCCATGCTGCAGGCCTACCAGGCCATCGTCGCGATCACCGATCAGGTCAAAAGCGATGATCGCATCTATCTCAGCGGGCCGCCGATGATCGCCGCGCAGACCGCATCGAGCATGGAACAGGACAATCAGACCCTGCTGCCGGCGGTGCTGCTGGTGATTTTGTTGGTACTGCTGGTCAGCTTTGGTCGCCTGCAGGGCGTGGTGGCGCCGCTGCTGATCGCCATCTTCAGCCTGATCTGGACCCTCGGGCTGATGGCTGCCTTCGATGTGAAACAGAACATCATCACCTCGATCATGCCGGTGTTCATCATCTCGATTGCGGTGTGCGATGCGATCCACTTCCTCGCTGACTACTACCGCAACCTGCCCTCCAACCCGGATCGCCAGGCGCGCATCGATACCGCCTTCAGCGTGATGCAACAGCTGTTCTGGCCGATGTTCGTGACCTGCATGACCACCCTGGTCGGCTTCTTCTCATTGATCTGGACCGATGTCACCTTTATCCGAGAGTTCGGCATCTTCACCGGCTTTGGCATCTTCTTCGCGTGGGTGATCACCATCGTTTTCCTGCCGGCCATCGTCATCCTGTGGAAGGCCGAACCGCCGCGTTATGGCCTGCTGGTCAGCGACAAGCTTGATCGCCTGATTGCCCGCTTTGGTCACTTCGCCCGCTACGGCAAGAAGCTGGCGCTGGGCATGCTGGCGCTGATCGTGCTGTGCAGCTGGTATGTGGCGGAAAACCTCACCATCGACAACCAGGTGATCGGCTACTTCGAGGAAGACAGCCGTATTCGCCAGGACGACGCTGCGATCAATGCCAAGTTTGGCGGCACCACGCCGATCAGCGTGATGATCGAGAGCCAGCAGGTGGATGCGTTCAAGGACCCGGCGCTGATGCAGGCAGTGGCCAAGATCCAGGCGCGTCTGCGCGAACGCAGCGAAGTCGGCTTCACCTACTCGGTGGCGGATTTCGTCAAGCGTTTGCATCAGGTTACCCAGGACAGCTTTGCCGCCGAACAGTACCGCCTGCCCGATGACATCAGCGGGCCGCTGCTGGCGCAGTACTTCCTGCTCTACGAGAACGCCAATGGCCGCGACCTGTTCGATGTGGTCGACCGCCGCTTCCAGAACGGCCGGGTGCTGGCCATCCTGCATACCGACCGCTCCTCGGCGGTCAGTGCGGTGAAGCAGGATGTGCTGGCTTACGCCCAGCAGGTGCTACCGGCGGGCATGACGGTGCGTGTTTCCGGTTACGGCGAAGTGCTGGTGGCCACCACTGACGCGGTGGTCTGGGGGCAGATCAACAGCATCCTGTCGTCGCCGGCGCTGATCGTGCTGATGGTCATGGTCATGTTCCTCTCCATCCGCCTGGGTTTCGTCGCCCTGCTGCCGCTGTTGTTCACCCTGGTCGGCATCAGCGCGCTGATGGCGCTGTCCGGCACCGATCTGGATATCGGTACTTCGATTATCGCGGCGATCACCTTCGGCATCGGCATCGACTACGCCATTCATGTGATCGCTGCCATGCGTCATAGCCACGGTACACCGCAGGAGGCCACCCAGTACGCCTTGCTGCATACCGGTAAGCCGATTCTGATCAACACCCTGGCGCTGGGTCTGGGCTTTTTGGTGCTGTGCCTGTCGGGCTACCAGTCGCTGGTTAATCTGGGCTTCTTCATCGCCCTGACCATGCTGTTCAGTGCGCTGTTTGCCCTGCTGGTACTGCCGGTGTTCGTCGGCACCCGTCAGGCTCCGGCCGAGGTTGATGCGGCGCAAGCGGAGCCGGCCAATGCGTAAACATCTGCTCTGGTTGCTGTGCCTGGCCTTGCCGGCGGGTGCGCAGGACTGGCTGGCGCTGACTCTGTATCCGGGGGGCGATCTGTACCAGGCCGCCCACCTGCAGCAGCTGGTAGGGGCCACGCAGAACCTGTGGACCCTGCAGGATGCTGCGGGGCGCACGCCGATTCGTGCCCTGGACAGCCTGGCCAGCACCAATGCGATTGCCGTGCAAGGCGACGATGTGCGCTTTCGCCGGTTGATCGAGACGCGCGAGCTGACGCCTGCGGGCCTGCAGACCCTGGCCGGGCTGGTCGAGCAGCATCCGCTGCTTGGTCCGCGCCTGGTCACGCCAGGGCATGACGCCACGCACTTCTGGCTGCGCCTGGCGCACCCCTACAGCGAGGCCGAGCAGACCGAGCTGCTGCAGCGCTATGCCAGCCAGCTGGCGGCTGATTTCGGCAGCCAGTGCCGGGTGCAGGCAGACGCCAGCGGCGCCTTGCAGGGGCTCAGTCTCAGCGAGTGGCAGCTGCAGGCCGAGGACGCCGTTTCGGAGCCGGTCGCCACCTTGCAGCAGCTCGAGCGCAGCACCGCGGCGCTGCGCAAGCAGAGCCTGCAGGCCTATTCGGCGGCGGACATCCTGATCTACCTCAAGCGCGTGCTGAATGGCGACGCCAGCCTGCCGGCCAGTCGCGATGAAGTGGCACAGCTCTATCTGATCGCCGAGAGCCTGCGCAGCCGCGACCTGCAGGATCTCGCCCGGCCGGACTTGCAGCGCCTCAACCTGGTTGCCCTTGGGCGCAGCCAGCCTGCCGCGCCGAGCATCGCCGGTTACCGCATCGAGGGCACGGCCACCTGGTCGTCCAGTCCCACCAGTTACCTGACAGTGGATTGTCGTTAAGGAGTTTTCCATGCGTATGTTTCTCTACAGCCTCGGCCTCGCGCTAAGCCTTCCGGCCCTGGCCGACAGCCTCGATCCGACCGCCATCATGCGTGAGGTGCGCGACCGCGACGAAGGTGCTGACCGCCGCTCATCGGTGACCCTGGTGCAGACCATGGCCGATGGTTTCGTTCGTGAGCGCCAGCTGCTGATGCTGGAAAAGGAGTATGGCGAGGAGCGCAAGTCGACCCTGTACTTCACCGCGCCCAGCGACACCGCCGGCACCGGCATCCTGATGCACAGCTACGCCGAGTCGGCGGCCCGCGAGGACGACCAGTGGCTGTACCTGCCGGCCCTGCGCAAGACCCGGCGCATCGCCACCAACTCCAAGGAAGGCCCGTTCCTCGGCACCGATTTCTCCTTCGCCGACATCGAGCGCATGCGCGTCGACGACTACCAGTACCAGCTGCTGCGCGAAGAGACCTACAAGGATCGTCCGGTGCAGGTGATCGAGGCGACCACCGCCGATGGTCTGGAGAACCCGCGCACCGGCTACAGCCGCCGCCTGGTGTATGTCGATCGCGAGCGCGGGCTGATCCTGCGTGACGAGTTCTACCGTGGCGGCCGCCAGATCAAGACCTTCGAAGTCCTCGAAGTGGCGCAGATCGAGGGCTTCTGGACGGTCAAGGAGTCGCTGATGAGCAACCTGCTGGAAGGTGGTTCAACCCGCCTGGTACGCGCCGAGGCCGACTACAACCTCGGTCTGGCCGACCAGAATTTCAGTGAGCGCGCCCTGCGCAACGGGATCCGCTGATGCGTGCAGCGCTTATCGGCCTGCTCGGCCTGGCCAGCTTACCGCTGGCCGCGGCCACTCTGAGCAATCGCGGTCATCTCGAAGACGGTTACCACCACGACACCACGGGCGACAGCAGCTCCGGGCATCGCCTCGAGGCACTGCTGGAAACCCGTATCAATCAGGGCAACTGGACCCTAGACAGCGTGCTGCTGGGGCGTTATCGCACTCAGTACGACGATGCCGGTGGCAAGCTGGAAGACCGCATGCAGTCCGATCAGGACCTGCGCGAGCTGTATGTCACCTGGGCCGGTGACAGCTGGCAGTGGCGCCTGGGCCAGCAGCAGATCGCCTGGGGCCGTGGCGACTACTTCCGTCTGGTCGATGTGCTCAATCCGCTGGATCTGCGTGAGTTCTTACTGCCCTATATCGACGACTACTCCCTCGGTCGGCAGACCCGGCCGATGGCCGTGGTGGAGGTTTATGGCGACAGCCTCGAACAGCAGTTCGTGCTGGCGCCGCGTAGCAAGACCACTCGCTTTGCCCCGGCCGGGGCCGACTTCGCTATTGCCGGGCAACCGCAAGGCCTGCCCGAGGATGACGAGCATGAGCGGATGGATATTGGCTGGCGCGGCAAGACCTTCGTCGACGGCACCGACCTGGACTTCTACCTGTTCGACGGTTTGAGCCCCGACCCGCTGTACGTGGTCGAGGAAGGCCGTCAGGTCGAGCAGCAACGCCGGCGTAGCCTGGTCGGCGCGTCCTTCGCTCGTCCGACCGGCGACTGGGTGCTACGTGGTGATCTGGTGCACCTGTTCCACGAACCCTTGCAAACCCCCACCGGTGCCGACAATGTGCCCAAATCGGCGGCCCTGCTCGGCCTCGACATGACCCGCAACGAGTGGACGGTGAACCTGCAGGCCACAGTCAGCCATCGCCATGATGCACCGTCCAGTCTGCAGCAGAGCAACACCTGGGAAGCCTCGGCAGCGGTGCTCAAAGACTGGTCCAAGCAGCGCCTGAATGCCGGTCTGTTGTGGCTGTACAACCACGACACGCAGAGCAGCCATATGCTCAAGGCCAATCTCGGCTATCGGCCCTGGAACCAGTGGTATGTCGAGACCGGCTTCATCGGCTTCAGCGGTGGCGAGCGTACCCAGTACGGCCAGTTCGACCAGCGTGATCGGGTCTATCTG
Organism: uncultured Pseudomonas sp.; assembly: GCA_964518735.1. Taxonomy (GTDB): domain Bacteria; phylum Pseudomonadota; class Gammaproteobacteria; order Pseudomonadales; family Pseudomonadaceae; genus Aquipseudomonas. The sequence goes on along the minus strand of CAZFKQ010000005.1, from coordinate 190,369 downwards.
CAGGTGCGGCGCGACTTCGGTTTCTGAGAACCTGTTTACGATCTCCTGGCTGTCGGCCATGCGGCGCTCAAGGCCTGCTCTATGCGCTTTGCACCCTCTCCCGTTTACCGGAGACGACTGCATGGATGCAGAAGGTATATCGACGCAGGAGGCCCAAGCCGAGGGTTGGGAAGAGGGAGGTCTTTCGCTTGGTGATCTGGGCGGCGACAATGCCGCCCGTGCCGCCCGTGCCGCCCGTGCCGCCCGTGCCGCCCGTGCCGCCGGGAACACTCGGCGGCATGCACAGTCGAACTGCCCGTTGTCGCTCAAGGAAAGCCCATGCGCCCCATCGCCGTTGCCAGCCTGTTGTCCCTCGCCCTGTTCCTGTCCGGTTGCCAGGGCCTGCTGCCGGCACGGGACAGCCAACCCCTGGCCACCAGCCGCGAGGCCTGGGAACACCGCACGCCGGGTTGCACGGGCAGCGATTGCCCGCTGGTGAATATCGACCTGCAGCTACCCAAGGACCTGCCTGAGTTGCAGGCCCGTATCGAGCGCGAGCTCTTGGGGTTGACCATTGAGCTGCCGGGCGATCCATTGCCGAGTTCGCTGGCTCGCTACGAGCAGGACTTCCTGGCCACGGCCAAGCCAGGCTGGAGCAGCTACCTGCAGGCCAAGGTGCTGCAGCAGCATGGCCGCCTGCTGATCATCGAGCTATCCAGCTACCGCTTCACTGGCGGCGCTCACGGCATTCCCGGACGGGCCTACCTGAACTATGACCGCCAGCTCAAACGTGTGCTGAGCCTGCAGGACATGCTGCTGCCCGGCGAGGAGCCGGCCTTCTGGCAAGCCGCCGAGCTGGCGCATCAGGCCTGGCTCAAGGCCAACGGCCTGGAGCAGGATCTCGATTATCAGGCCAGCTGGCCATTCGAGCGTACCGACAACATCGCCCTGACCTTTGGTGCGCTGATGCTCAAATATGAGGTGGCGCGTATCGCCCCCTACAGCAGCGGCCATCCAGAGCTGCGCATTCCCTATCCGCGCCTGAACGGTATTCTCAGGCCGTTCTACTTTCCCGGTCGCGGCTAAGGGGCTGCTGCCGAGCTACGGCGCCGCTCAGCTGCGCCGTAGCTTACCCAGCAGCAGTTGCAGCACTCCGGCCAGCAACAGGGCCGGCAAGGTAGCGCCGATGGCCGGGTAGAAGTTGACCAGCAGATGGAAAGTGGTTACGCCACAGAGCCAGGCCAGCAAGCTGTCCCAGCGCAGCAGCGGAATGCCGGTCGGCAGTTGGCGACGCCGCAGGATGAAGTGATCGACCAGCACCACGCCGAACAGCGGGGCAAACACCGAGCCGATCAGCAGGAGGAAACTTTCGTACTCGCTGAGCGGCGCGAACCAGGCAATCAGGGTGCACAACGCGCCGATGACCAGGGCCAGGTGCTCGACCCTGAACGGCAGCAGGGTGCCGCTGGAGACCGCTGCCGAGTGGATGTCGGCGAAGGCCTTTTCCGATTCGTCGAGCAGGATCAGCAACAATGGAATGCCCAGGCCGGCACCGGCCAGGGCCAGCAGCAGGCTGTTGGCTTCCTCCGGATTGGCGAAAGCCAGGGTGTAGGCCACGCCCAGCCCCATCAGCCATACGCAGCCGAACAGAAAGCCCAGCGCCGCGCCAGCGAACACGCCACCGGCGCGCTTGCCGAAGCGCGAGTAATCGGCAATCAGCGGCAGCCAGGACAGCGGCATGGCGATGGCCAGGTCGAAGCCCAGGGCGAAACTCATCGAACCGTCGCCAGGGCGGGCCAGCAGCGTCGTCAGGTTGGTCTTGCTCAGCAGGTTCCAGGTCAGCCAGGCGCAGGCACCGAGTAGCAGCCAGATCCCCCATTTGCGCAGTACGCGGCGCACGAAGGCCAGCGGTCCGGCCACTGCCAGCATGGTGGCGAGAGCGCCGAAGACCAGGGTCCACAGGGTGGCATTGGCCCATGCACTGTCGGTGCCGAAGGCCTTGCCGGCCAGCAGGCTGGCGGCGTCGCGCATGACGATGATCTCGAAGGCGCCCCAGCCGACCAGTTGCAGCAGGTTGAGCAGTGCCGGCAACACTGCACCCTGACGGCCCAGGCTGAGCCTGAGCGCGGCCATCGAAGCCAGGCCGGTGTCGCTGCCGATCACTCCGACTGCACCCAGCAGCAGGGCGCCGACCGTCACGCCGAGGACAATCGCCAGCAGCGCACTGGCAAAGCCCAAACCGGGGGCGAGCAGGGCGCCAGCTTGCAGCACCATCAGGCCCATGCCAAGGGAGAACCACAGGACGAGCAGGTCGCGGGCACCGAACACGCGCTCGGTCAGCGGCACGGCCAGGTTGGGGGAATAACTGGGGTTGTTCACGGGCAAGGCCTCGCAGAGAAAAGAAAGCCCCTCATCGCATAATGAAGGGCCGGAGTTCGTAGTTCGTAGGGTGGATGGCGCTCTATCCATCCACCTTCGCGGTGTATCCGGTGGACGAGAAAAGCGGCGTCCACCCTACGCCTGCCGTGGCGTGTGATCAGACCTGCTTGTAGATCACCGAACCTTCGCCCTTGAAGCGCTCCGCCTGCTCGGCAAAGCCGGCCTCGATGGCCTTCTGCTCGTCGGTCAGGCCATTCTCGGCGGCGTATTCACGGACTTCCTGGGTGATCTTCATCGAGCAGAACTTCGGCCCGCACATGGAGCAGAAGTGGGCGACCTTGGCCGAGTCCTTGGGCAGGGTCTCGTCGTGGTAGCTGCGCGCGGTGTCCGGGTCGAGGCCGAGGTTGAACTGGTCTTCCCAGCGGAACTCGAAGCGCGCCTTGGATAGCGCGTTGTCGCGGATCTGCGCGCCCGGATGACCCTTGGCCAGGTCGGCGGCATGGGCGGCGATCTTGTAGGTGATGATGCCGGTCTTCACGTCATCCTTGTTTGGCAGGCCCAGGTGCTCCTTGGGCGTGACGTAGCAGAGCATGGCGCAGCCGAACCAGCCGATCATCGCCGCGCCGATGCCGCTGGTGATGTGGTCGTAGCCGGGGGCGATGTCGGTGGTCAGCGGGCCGAGGGTGTAGAACGGGGCCTCGTCACAGCATTCCAGCTGTTTGTCCATGTTCTCCTTGATCAGCTGCATAGGCACATGGCCGGGGCCTTCGATCATGGTTTGCACGTCGTGCTTCCAGGCGATCTTGGTCAGCTCGCCGAGGGTCTCCAGCTCGCCGAACTGGGCCGCGTCGTTGGCGTCGGCAATCGAACCGGGACGCAGGCCATCGCCCAGCGAGAAGCTGACGTCGTAGGCCTTCATGATTTCGCAGATGTCTTCGAAGTGGGTGTAGAGGAAGTTCTCCTTATGGTGCGCCAGGCACCACTTGGCCATGATCGAACCGCCGCGGCTGACGATGCCGGTGACGCGCTTGGCGGTCAGCGGCACATAGCGCAGCAGCACGCCGGCGTGGATGGTGAAGTAGTCCACGCCCTGCTCGGCCTGCTCGATCAGGGTGTCGCGGAACAGCTCCCAGGTCAGGTCTTCGGCCACGCCGTTGACCTTCTCCAGTGCCTGGTAGATCGGCACGGTGCCGATCGGTACCGGCGAGTTGCGGATGATCCACTCGCGGGTTTCGTGGATATGCTTGCCGGTGGACAGATCCATCACCGTGTCCGAACCCCAGCGGATGCCCCAGGTGAGCTTGGCCACTTCTTCTTCGATGGACGAGCCCAGCGCCGAGTTGCCGATATTGCCGTTGATCTTCACCAGGAAGTTGCGGCCGATGATCATCGGTTCCAGCTCCACGTGGTTGATGTTCGCTGGAATGATGGCGCGGCCGCGGGCGATTTCCTCGCTCACGAATTCAGGCGTGATTTCCTTTGGAATGCTGGCGCCGAAGCTGTGTCCGGCGTGTTGTGCGTCGAGCAGGCCGGCGGCGCGGTGCTCGGCGAGCTTCATGTTCTCGCGGATGGCGACGTATTCCATCTCGGGCGTGATGATGCCCTGGCGGGCGTAGTGCATCTGGCTGACGTTTTTGCCGGCCTTGGCCCGGCGTGGGTTGCGCACGTGGGCGAAGCGCATGGCGGTCAGCTCGGCGTCGTTCAGGCGGCGTTGGCCGAACTCGGAGGACAGGCCATCCAGGCGCTCGGTATCGCCACGGTCATCGATCCAGGCGCTGCGCACATCGGCCAGGCCCTGGCGCACATCGATCTGCACGCTCGGGTCGGTGTAGGGGCCGGAAGTGTCGTAAACGGTAACCGGCGCGTTGATCTCGCCACCGAAGGCGGTCGGCGTCACGTCCAGGCTGATTTCGCGCATTGGCACGCGGATATCCGGGCGCGAGCCCTGCACATAGATCTTCTGTGAACGCGGCAGTGGCTGGATCGACTGCTGATCGACCTGGGCGGATTCACTGAGGTTCTTGGCTTGTTCGGCACGCATCGGCTGACTCCTGGCAAAGTGTCGGAGCGAACCTGGGCTATGGAGCGGAAGCGTGGGCGCACCAGTGCTGGTGCCGAGAGGGGCTCGCCAAGGCGAGTACATCTTGTTCCCTACGCAGGCTTTAACCTGATCAGGTTCAACGGGATCCGGAACTTTCCGATCTCAGCCCATGCTTCTGGGCACCCCGACAAGAACAGCGGGCAGTCTAATCAAGCGGCGGCGAGAACACCAACACGCTGGTTGCCGAGTGATGTTATAAAAAAAGACAAACTGAACCGGCTGGTAGAGTATTGTTGCAACCCGGCAACAAAGCTTATTGCAAACTAGGCTATCGTCGTGCCAGCTGTAGCTTGACCACCGCTGGCCACCCCCTTAGCCTTGCCCGATTCACTCGTATCTAGGATTGATCATGCTACGCAGACTCTCTCTGGCGCTCGCAGTAGCTTCCGCCGCATCCGGAATGGCCTGGGCCGCTGACGCCCCGGCTGGCAGTAAAACCGGCCTGGTCACCGTGTATAACGAAGCGGTGAAGAACAACGCCGACCTGGCCGCCGCCCGCGCCAATTACGGCGCCATCAGCGAAGTGGTGCCGCAGGCCCGTGCCGGCCTGCTGCCGAACCTGTCCGCCGGCGCGGACATGACCAACACCGACACCAAGGTCGATCGCAGCATCGGCGACCTGGACGCCTCGCGCAGTGGCACTTCCTACCGCGCCAGTCTGAGCCAGCCGCTGTTCCGCGCCGACCGCTGGTTCCAGTATCAGGCAGCCAAGGCTACCAACGAGCAGGCCAGCCTGGCCCTGTCGGCCACCGAGCAGAATCTGATTCTGCAGAGTGCCGAGACTTACTTTGCCGTGCTGCGCGCCCAGGACACCCTGGCCTCGACCAAGGCCGAGGAAGCGGCGTTCAAGCGTCAGCTGGATCAAGCCAATGAGCGTTTTGATGTTGGCCTGTCGGACAAGACCGATGTGCTCGAAGCTCAGGCCGGTTACGACACCTCGCGCGCCAATCGCATCATTGCCGAGCGTAACGTGCAGGATGCCTTCCAGGCCCTGGTTACCCTGACCAACAACGAATACTCCGCCATCGAAGGCATCCAGCACACGTTGCCGATCCTGGTGCCGGTGCCGAATGATGCCAAGGCCTGGGTCGATACCGCGGCCCAACAGAACCTCAATCTGCAGTCCAGCAACTATGCGGTGGACGCGGCCGAGGAAACCCTGCGTCAGCGCAAGTCCGGTCATGCGCCGACTCTCGACGCCGTGGCGCAGTACCAGAAGGGTGACAACGATTCGCTGGGCTTCACCAACAGCGACGCGCTGTCGGTCTATAACGGCGACGCCGAGCAGACCACCATCGGCCTGCAGCTGAACATCCCGATCTACAGCGGTGGCCTGACCAGCTCGCAAGTGCGCGAGGCCTATCAGACCCTGACGCAGACCGAACAGGAACGCGAAAGCCTGCGTCGGCAGATCGTCGAGAACACCCGCAACCTGCATCGCGCGGTGAACACCGACGTAGAAACCGTACAGGCGCGCAAGCAGTCGATCATCTCCAACCAGAGCGCCCTGGAAGCCACCGAAATCGGCTATCAGGTCGGTACCCGCAACATTGTCGACGTGCTCGATGCCCAGCGTCAGCTGTACAGCTCGGTGCGCAACTACAACGACGCGCGCTACGACTACATCATCAACAACCTGCGTCTCAAGCAGGCTGCGGGCACCCTGGCACCGTCCGACCTGGATGCGCTGTCCAGCTTCCTCAAGCCGGATTACAACCCGGACCAGGACTTCCTGCCGCCGGATCTGGCCAAGGCCGCCGAAGCTCAGCTCAAAGGCAACGCCGAGTACTGAGTGAGGCGTAACAAAAAAACCGGCTAATGCCGGTTTTTTTGTGGGCGATAGAAACCTCTGGGGCAAGCTCGCTCCTACAGGGGCCGATCACGCGCCTGCAGTTTCGTAGGGTGGATCGCGCTTTATCGATCCACCGTGTGGGCCCTCTGGTGGATGAAAACGGCGTCATCCACCCTACGCGGTCTGGCTCTTCAGCCAGGCCAGTACTCCCAGCCCGGCCGCCCGGCCACTGGCGAAGCAGGCGGTGAGCAGGTAGCCGCCAGTCGGCGCTTCCCAGTCGAGCATCTCGCCAGCGCAGAACACGCCGGGCAACTGCCGCAGCATCAGGTTCGAGTCCAGTTGCTCGAACGGCACGCCGCCGGCGCTGCTGATTGCTTCGTCCAGTGGCCGTGGGCGCAGCAGGGTCAGTGGCAGGGCTTTGATCGCTGCGGCCAGTACGGCGGGTTCGGCGAACTGCGCGGCGCTGGTCTGTTCGCGCAACAGTGCGGCCTTGACGCCGTCGAGGCCCAGCTGGCTGTGCAGGTGCTTGGCCATGGAGCGCGAGCCGCGTGGCTTGGCCAGCAACTGGGTGACCTTCTCCAACGAGCGATCCGGCTGCAGGTCGAGGTGCAGGGTGGCGCTGCCGGTCTGCTGGATCTGCTCGCGGATCGCTGCCGAGAGGGCATAGACCAGACTGCCCTCTACGCCGCTGGCAGTCAGGATGAATTCGCCACGCCGTGGCGGCTCGTTGCCCCGCGCCAGAGTCACGTTCTTCAGTGGCGCCCCGGCGAACTTGTCGCGCAGCAGGGCGCTCCAGCCGCTCACCTCGAAGCCGCAGTTGGCCGGCTGTAGCGGTGCAATGGCGACTCCGCGCTGTTCCAGCAGCGGCACCCAGGTGCCGTCCGAGCCCAGGCGCGCCCAGCTGCCGCCACCGAGGGCCAGCACGCAGGCGTCGGCATGGATCGCCAGTTCGCCCTCGCTGCTCTGCAGGCGCAGGCTGCCGTCGGCGTTCCAGCCCAGCCAGCGGCTGCGCGTGTGCAGGTGTACGCCGGCTTCGCGCAGGCGCTTGAGCCAGGCGCGCAGCAACGGCGCGGCCTTCATGTCGCTGGGGAATACGCGCCCGGAGGTGCCGACGAACGTGTCGATGCCCAGGCCATGAATCCAGGCGCGCAGGCTGTCGGCATCGAAGTCGGCGAGCAGGCCGGCGATTTCTTCCTGACGCTCGCGGTAGCGCCCGAGAAATGCCGCTTTCGGTTCCGCATGGGTGATGTTCATCCCGCCAACCCCGGCCAGAAGAAACTTGCGTCCCAGCGAGGGCATGGCGTCGTACAGCTCGACGCGCACATCGCCAGCGGCTAATACCTCGGCGGCCATCAGCCCGGCGGGGCCGCCACCGATGATGGCGACGGTGGGCGATTGCGAAGGGGGGAGTGAAGGCATGGCGAGTGATGACCGGCGGTAAAGGGGGCGATTCTACATCAGTGCTCTGCGGCTGCCCGCGTCAGTCCGGGCGCTCCAATAGCAGTTCGCTGAACTCGATGGGCGCGGCTGGATCGTTCAGGGCCACGACCATGATGGCCAGGAGCAGTGCGACGGCGATGAGCAACAGGCCGACGCCGACGATGGCAATAAACCAGCTGCTGCCATCGGTATGGCCGTAGCGTTCTTTCCAGTCGTCCTTGTCGGTCGCCAGGAAGTTGATCGCCTCCACCAGGGCGACCAGCATGGGCAGGGTGGTCCAGCTCAGCAACAGGTAGAAAATGCCCCACCACTGGCCTAGGTAGAAGCGGTGCATGCCCAGACCGCCGAGAAACAGGGCGAGCAGGCCGGCGACGATCTGGTTGCGCGGTTTGAGGTTTTGCTCGGCGTTGCAGGCCGGGCAAAGGTTGTCCAACCGGCCAATGGCCGTGCCGCAGTAGCGGCAATAGACGTGCTGGGCAGGGGTGGGCTGGGTTGGCATGGGCAACATCCTGTCGGTGGGGCGGCGATCCTAGCAATGCCGGCGGCCCGGCGGCTAGCTACTGGCGTCAGGCTCACAGCGCTTGCAGTACCCGCGCCGCGCTGTGATGAAGGATGCCATGGCGCCGGGCCAGGGCGGCGCGGTCTTTGTCGTAGCCGCCACCGATCAGGCCGACCACCGGGATCTCGCGCTCCAGGCAGTGGCGCAGCACGGTCTCATCGCGGGCGGCGATACCGGCATCGGTCAGCTGTAGATAGCCGAGGGCGTCGTCGCGGTGCACGTCGACACCAGCGTCGTACAGCACGATATCCGGCTGATAGAGCGCCAGCAGGTAGCCGAGGCTGTCGTTGACCACTTTGAGGTAGGCAGCATCGCCCATGCCGATCGGCAGGCCGATGTCCCAGTCGCTCGTCGCCTTGCGGGCCGGAAAGTTCTTCTCGCAGTGCAGCGACACGGTGATGGCGTCGGGCACGTTCTCCAGAATGCGTGCGGTGCCGTCGCCCTGGTGCACGTCGCAGTCGAAGATCAGCACCCGCCCGGCCTGGCCGCTTTCCAGCAGATAGCGGGCGACGATCGCCAGGTCGTTGAAGATGCAGAAGCCGGAGGCGTGGTCGAAGTGGGCATGGTGGGTGCCGCCGGCCAGGTGGCAGGCGATGCCGTGTTCAAGTGCCAGTTGGGCGGCCAGCAGCGAGCCGCCCACCGCGCGCACGGTGCGCCGGGCCAGGGCCTCACTCCAGAGCAGGCCGAGGCGGCGCTGCTCCTGCGCAGTCAGCTCGCCGGCGAGAAAACGCTCGATATAGGCTGGGCAGTGGGCCAGCGCCAGCACCTCGGGAGGACAGCTATCCGGGCGTTGCAGTGCGGCGTCGGTCGTCAGGCCGCTGTCCACCAGGTGATCGCGCAGCAGGCGGAACTTCTCCATCGGGAAGCGATGGCCCGCCGGGAAGGGCGGGCTGTAGTCGTCGTGGTAGACCAGCGGCAGGTACATCGGGTGGCTCTCGTGATCACGCGGTAGGCAGTATGCTGTGGGCCTGGCGACGGGCTCAAGGCGCCCGCACCCTATGGATGCCGAACAGGCCTGCGTGCCGATTACCAGTCCAGCAAGTAGCGGCCGGATGACTATGTGACGGGGCGACCGAGCTGAATGCGCCAGTATCTCGCCACTGCTGTAACTGGAAGCCGAGGCGGCGGGCCTGTCCGGTACCGGTATTGGCTGTTTCTTCGATGATCAGGTGCATGAATTGCTCGAACTGGCCGACAGCCGCTGGCAAAGCCTTTACCATTTCACCATTGGCCGCGCGGTGTGGGATGAACGTCTTTCCTCACTGCCGGCGTACCCCATGTTGCGTCGCCCCGAGGGAGGGAAATCATGAGCCAAGTGCTGGACGATCTGGTGGCCCTGCTGAGTCTGGAGCAGATCGAGGAAAACCTGTTTCGCGGTTCGAGCCAGGACCTCGGCTTTCGGCAACTGTTCGGTGGTCAGGTGCTCGGCCAATGCGTGTCGGCCGCCAGCCAGACGGTCGAAGAGGCGCGGCACGTGCACTCCATGCACGGCTACTTCCTGCGCCCCGGTGATGCCAGCCTCCCGGTGGTCTACCAGGTCGAGCGCATCCGCGACGGTGGCAGCTTCAGTACCCGGCGGGTTACGGCAATCCAGAAGGGTCAGCCGATCTTCTCCTGCGCGGCGTCCTTTCAATACGACGAGCAAGGCTTCAGCCACCAGTTGCCCATGCCCGATGTGCCCGGCCCGGAAGGCCTGCCCTCGGAAACCGAGCTGGCGCGCCAGGTGGCACAGCTGATCCCGGAGCGCATGCGCGAGCGCATGACCAGCGACAAGCCGATCGAGATCCGCCCGGTGACGCGTATCAACCCCTTCGCTCCGGCGCCCTGCGAGCCGATCAAGCACGTGTGGTTCCGCGCTGCCGGTGCACTGCCAGCCGAGCCCCGGCTGCACAAGCTTCTGCTGGCCTACGCCAGCGACTTCAACCTGCTGACCACCTCGATGCAGCCGCATGGGGTGTCGGTGTTCCAGAAATTCATGCAGGTGGCCAGTCTCGACCACGCTCTGTGGTTCCATGCGGACCTGCGCATGGACGACTGGCTGCTGTACTCGATGGACAGCCCCTGGGCCGGTAACGCCCGCGGCTTCTCGCGGGCAAGCATCTTCAATCGCGCCGGCCAGTTGGTCGCTTCGGTCAGTCAGGAAGGCCTGACCCGTCTGCGTGAGGACTGGCGGTGAAGTTGCAGACTGCACGGCATTGGGTGTTCGACATGGACGGCACCCTGACCCTCGCCGTGCATGATTTCGAGGCTATCAAGCGGGCCCTGGATATTCCTGCCAGCGACGACATTCTCCATCACCTGGCCGCCCTGCCGGCGCACGAGGCGGCAGCCAAACATGCCTGGTTGCTCGAGCACGAGCGTGAGCTGGCCTTGGCCGCGCAACCGGCGCCCGGTGCGCGGGAGCTGGTGCGCGAGCTGCAGCGGCGCGACTGCCACCTCGGCATCCTCACGCGCAACGCCCATGAACTGGCGTTGCTGACCCTGCAGGCGATTGGTCTGGGCGACTGCTTTGCCAGTCAGGACGTGGTCGGCCGCGACGAGGCGCCGCCCAAGCCGCACCCCGGCGGCCTGTTGCAACTGGCTGCGCAGTGGCAAGTGGCGCCGCAGCAGTTGGTGATGGTCGGTGACTACCGCTTCGATCTGGACTGCGCCCGCGCAGCCGGTGCCCATGGCGTACTGGTCAACCTGGCAGAGAATCCCTGGCCGGAGCTGACGGATTTTCACGCAGTGGATTGTGCGGCGCTGTTGGATCAGCTCGCTCGATAGTGTTGCGGCGACGGCCGAACCCTCACCCCTGGCCCCTCTCCCGGAGGGAGAGGGGAAGTGTAGGCAGGGCGCTTCGGGTGTGGTCACCCTCTCCCTCTGGAAGAGGGGCGGGGTGAGGGGCTGCTAGGCTACTCGGACCACCAGGAAAGGACTCCTGCCATGCCTCGCCATAAATCCCCGCTCGACCCGGATCAACTTGAATTCGCTCGCCAGCAGAGAAGTACGGCTACCGATGCCGAGACGCTGCTCTGGCGTCATTTGCGCGCTCGTCAGCTGGCAGGGCGCAAGTTTCGCCGCCAGCACCCGGTGCCGCCCTATGTGCTGGATTTCTACTGTGAGGAATTGCACCTCGGCATAGAGCTGGATGGTGGGCAGCACTATCTGGAGGAAGGGCAGCAGAGTGACCAGCGGCGGTCGGAATATCTGCTGTGCCAAGGGATTCGCTTGCTGCGCTTCAGTAACCGGGAGGTGTTGCTGGAGTTGCCGGCCGTGCTAGAGCGAATCTACGTGGAACTCACGGCACCCTCACCCCTAGCCCCTCTCCCGGAGGGAGAGGGGAAGTAAAGCAGGCTGCTCTGGCGGTCTTCCCACCTTCCCTGGAGGGCGGTGGAAGTAAGGTCGGCAGCTTCGGTGGGGCGCTCACCCCTCTCCCTCTGGGAGAGGGGCCGGGGGTGAGGGACGCTCAGGCCCCTCCAACCTCCAACCTCCAGCCCCCTCAGCCCCTCCAACCTTCAATAGCGATACTCGCCCCCCTGAATGGCCATATGCAGCTCGGCATCCACCGCCACATAGCGGTCGCTGCCCGGCAGCCAGGCATACAGGGGGTCGGCGCAGCGCTCGGGATCGAAACCCTGCTCCTTGAGCGGTGCCTTCTTGTGCTTGAAGGTGCCGGTGGTCTCCATCTTCTCGCTGAGGCGCAGGAACAGCGGCACCGCATAGGCCGGCAGCTCGCGGCGCAGTTCGCTGAGCAGGCCCTGGAAGTCGAAGTCTGCCGGGGCGCGGTCCAGGCGGATGCAGGCCATGCCGGCGCGACCGTTGGTGCCGCTGATTTCCACGCCGTAGACCACCGCCTCGCCGACCCCGTCGACGCCGTCCAGCACCGCTTCCACCTCGGTGGTGGAGACGTTCTCGCCCTTCCAGCGGAAGGTGTCGCCCAGGCGGTCGACGAACTGCGCGTGGCGCCAGCCCTGGTGCAGCATCAGGTCGCCGCTGTTGAACCAGGCGTCGCCCTGGCTGAACACGTCGCGCAGGATGCAGCTTTCGGTCTTGGCCGGGTCGGTGTAGCCGTGGAACGGCGTCTTCGCGGTGATCTCGCCGATCAGCAGGCCGGCCTCGCCGGGCGCTACGTGCTGCAGACGGCCACGCTCGTCGCGCAGCGGTGCCTCGCTGTCGCGGTCGTAGCGGACGATAGCGTAGGGGTAGGGCGTGAAACCCACCGTGTTGTCCAGATTGAGCAGATTGGTGAAGCCGATGTTGCCCTCGCTGGAGGCATAGAACTCGACCACCCGCTGAATGCCGAAGCGTTGCTTGAAGGTGCCCCAGATGGCCGGGCGCATGCCGTTGCCAACCATGATGCGCAGTGGGTTGTCGGCGTCGTCTTCGCGCAACGGGCGTTCCAGCAGGTAGCGGCACAGCTCGCCGACATAGCCAAAAGCGGTGGCGCCATGGCGGCGTACTTCATCGAGGAAGCGGCTGGCGCTGAACTTGCGCACCATGATCAGCGCCGCACCGGCGGACAGCACCGAGCCCCAGCACACCACCATGGCAGTGGCGTGGTAGAAGGGCAGGCTGCAGTATAGGCGGTCGTCGCGGCTCAGGCGCACGGCGCCAAAGCCGAAGATGCCGTAGCCCTTGAGGAAGCGCCCGTGGTTGAACACTACGGCCTTGGGCAGGCCGGTGGTGCCAGAGGTGTAGATGTAGAAACACGGATCTTCGGCCTGCACCGGGCGCGTTAGCAGCGGCTTGCTGGCTGGGTGTGCAGCCAGCTCGGCGGCTGGGTGCTGCCAGCCGGCCGGGGCCTGGCCAGGGTCGCGCCAGGTTGGGCGGTCGGCGAAAAAGTAGCAGGCGTCGGCCGGTAGGTTCAGGTTGTCCTGCACGTCCGTGAACGCCTCCAGCAGCTCTTCGCCGACCAGGGCGATGCGCGGCTTCACCAGGTTGATGCTATGGGCCAGTACCTGGCCGCGCTGGCTGGTGTTGAGCATTGCCACCACCACGCCGAGTTTGGCGCAGGCGGTGACGCAGGCCAGTAGCTCCAGGCGGTTGTCCATCAGCAGGACGGCGCAGTCGCCTTGTGCCAGGCCGCCGGCACGCAGGCGGTGAGCCAGGCGGTTGGCCCACTGGTCGAACTCGGCGTATGTCAGCTGTTCGTCCCCCTGGATCAGGGCAACGCCTGCGGGGTTGCTAAGGGTGGCTCGCTCCACGCAATCGGCCAGGCCTCCGACGCTAGTGCCGCGGGCGCGACTGGCCAGGCGCAGGCCACGGATCAGGCCGGGCAGGCCGGCGAGCAGGTAGGGCACGCGTGACAGAAGGCGTGGCAGGGTGAGAACGGCGGGGTGGCTCATGGGGGGATCCTGCGATGTTGTTGTTATTCCCGGCAATCTACGCAAGGCCCTGTATGACTGTTGATAGCCTGCGGTCGCAAGGGACTGGCAATTCGTCTCAGGGGCGGCGCACAATCGATCAACCCTCGCCACCGGTGAAAGGATTTGCCGACCATGCTGGACACCGCCCCGAGCGCCACCGCATCGCTCCTGCTCGACCTCTACCAGAGCTTGCGCCGTCTGGATCTGGCGGGGCCGACCGACCTGGCCGAGCTGGGCCTGGCGGCCGAGCCGCGCCTGGACCTGGAGGCGCGCATTCCGGTGGCCTGGCTGCTGCGCCTGTGGCAGCTGGCGGCCGAGCGCGGGGCACCGGCCGATCTGGGCCTGCAACTGGGCCAGCAACGTGGCCTGCAGAGCCGTGGCCCGGTGGCTAACCTGGCGGCGATGAGCGCGACGATCGGTGAGGCGCTGGAGCTGTTCAGCCGGCACAGCGCGGTGATGAGCGAGTGCGAGAACCTGCGAGTGGAGCCGCGCGGCGATCGGGTGCGTATCGTCTTTTTGTTCACCGCACCGCTGGCCGGCCATCCCGTCATCTGTGAATACAGCCTGAGTTCGGCCCTGTGCTGGGGCCGGCAGATGAGCGGTATGCGTCTGCTGCCGCTGTTGGTGGGCTTGCGCCATAGGCCGTTGGCCGGTTCCGCCAGCTATCGACAGGTATTCGGTTGCCCGGTGCGTTTTGGCGAGCAGCAGGACTATATCGAGATGGCCGCTGCGGACATGCAGCTGCCGCTGCACGGCGGCAATGACTACCTCAAAGGGCTCCTGCAGCAACGGGTCAGCGACATGCAGGCGCAGTTGCCGAGTCATCACAGTTTGCGTCAGCAAGTGCTGCACATGATCGAGCTGGGGCTGGTCGATGGCGCCTTCTCGGTACAGGCAGTGGCGCGTCGGCTGCGCACCAGCCGGCAGACCCTGCATCGGCATCTGCGTGACGAGGGCTGCAGCTTCTCCGAACTGCTCGCCGAGGTGCGCCGCGAGTATTCGCTGCGCCGCTTGCAACAGGCGGACTGCCGCATCGAACAGCTCAGTCGCGAGCTGGGCTTCAGTGAGCCGAGCGCCTTCTACAAGGCGTTCAAGGGCTGGTTCGGTGTATCGCCCAAGGCCTACCAGGAAAGCCGGTAGGGTGGGTGAAACCCGCGTTTGCGGGTTGTTTGAAACGCGACATTCGACGCGGGTTTCACCCGCCCTACAGGCGCGCCGCCTTGAAGGTGTCGCAGCGGCCCACTTCGCCACGCTCGAAACCGGCCTTGAACCAGCGTTCACGTTGCGCCGAGGTGCCGTGAGTGAAGGAGTCGGGCACCACGGTGCCGCGTGACTGCTGCTGCAGGCGATCATCGCCGATGGCGTTGGCGGCGTTCAGTGCTTCTTCCAGGTCGCCCGGTTCCAGCCAGTCCAGGCGGCGCTGGGCATGGTGGGCCCAGACGCCGGCCAGGCAGTCGGCCTGCAATTCCTGGCGCACCAGCAGGCCGTTGTCGCCTTCCACCCGCTCGCCACGCTGGCGCGCCGCGTTGACCTTGGCCGAGACGCCGAGCAGGGTCTGCACATGGTGGCCGACCTCGTGGGCGATGACGTAGGCCTGGGCGAAGTCGCCGGCAGCGGCGAAGCGGGTTTCCAGTTCGCGGAAGAAGCTCAGGTCGAGGTAGACCTGCTGGTCGCCTGGGCAGTAGAAGGGACCGACCGCGGCATCGGCGAAGCCGCAAGCCGAACGCACGCCACCGCTGAACAGCACCAGTTTTGGGTCCTGGTACTGCTTGCCACCGGCCTGAAAGATGGCGCGCCAGGTGTCCTCGGTGTCACCGAGCACGGCGCGGACGAATTCGCTCTGTGGATCATTGACCGCCGGTTTAGGCTGGCTCTGGGTGGCCACCCCGCCGGTTTGCACGGCCTGGCCGGCGATATTGCCGAGGATGGTTAGCGGATCCTGGCCCATCAGCAGGCCGATCACCACGACGATGGCGATACCGCCGAGGCTGAGGCCCTTGCCGCCACCGAAGCGCATGCCACCGCCGCCGCCACGGGCATCCACTACATTGTCGCTGCGTCGTGCTTTCTGCCAGCGCATGTGCCACTCCTTCAATCCGTCGAGGGATAACAGTTTCGCTGGCGCGGGCGAGCGGCGCCAGTCCGCTGGTCTAGCGGCGTATCAGTGCAGCGGGTTGGCGGGGTTACTCGCCGGGATAGTCGGCCAGCACTTCTTCCTTGCCGTCCTGCTGCAGGCCGATCACCTGATAGGCGTGCACCACGCCGGTTTCCATGCCGGGAGAGCCATGCGGCATGCCCGGCACGGCAGCGCCGAGCAGGTCGGGGCGCTGGCGCAGCTTAAGGATGTCGCTGGCCGGTACGTGGCCCTCGACGAACTTGCCGTCGATGACCCCGGTGTGGCACGAGGCCAGGCGCGGTGGTACGCCGAGGCGCTGTTTGACTGCAGTCATGTCGTTTTCGACATGGTCGTTGACCTGGATGCCGTTGGCTTCGAGGTGGCTGATCCAGTCCTTGCAGCAACCGCAGTTGGCATCGCGGTGGACATCCATGCTGATGGTTTCCGCGGCCTGGCTGGCGGCAGCGACGAGCAGGGTAGTGGCAAGCAACAGGCGGCGCATGACGGAGTCTCCGTAAGGTGATCGACGCAGGATAACGCCGGCCAGTGTGCAGTCCCAGCGTCAGACTGTTTCAGTCTGCGAGTGCAGCGCCTATGCTCGCAGCCATTCATCCGAGAAGCGGTTCTGAGGGGAGTTCGACCATGCTGTTCGCCCGTATCTTTTTGGCTGTGCAGGCGCTGATCCTCGCCGGCTTTGGCCTGGCTTACCTGGTCAAGCCGCACGAGCTGGCCAACCTCAGCGGCATGCTGCTGATGGCGCCGGCGGCGATCACCGATGTACGTGCCTATTACGGTGGCTTGCAGGTGGGTCTGGCGGCCTACCTGTTGCTGGCGCTGGCCCGCCTCGACCTGCTGCGCCCGGCGCTGAGCCTGCTGGTGCTGCTCTACGCCACTCTGGCGCTGGCGCGCATGGCCGGCTTGTGGCTGGATGGCGGCGCGCAGCAGACCTTCAATCTCTATGCGATGTTGTTCGAGATCGTCTCGGCGGGGCTGGCATTTTGGTGTTTGCGCGGCCTGGGGCAGGCCTAGGGCGAATCGACATTCACCCTGGAGCCTGATCTTTTCAGCAATTGTGCTGTTGTAGCAGCGAGCTTGCTCGCGAGTAGCGGCAGCGCAACAGCTTCGCGAGCAAGCTCGCTCCTACAAAAAGCGGCGCGGAACAGGATGCCGCCGCGTCAGCGACGCACCAGCAGCACGCCGCTCTCCATGTGGTGGGTCCAGGGGAACTGGTCGAACAGGGCGCAGCGCTCGATGCGATGGGTATCGTTGAGCTGAGCGATGTTGGCGGCCAGGGTCTCCGGGTTGCAGGAGATGTACAGAATATTGTCGAAGCGCCGGGTCAGCTCGCAGGTGTCCGGGTCCATGCCGGCGCGCGGCGGGTCGACGAACACGGCGCCGAAGTCGTAGGACTTCAGGTCGATGCCTGCCAGGCGACGGAATGGGCGCACCTCGTTGAGGGCCTGGGTCAGCTCCTCGGCGGACAGGCGCACCAGCTTGATATTGTCGATGCCGTTGTCGGCCAGGTTGGCCAGCGCGGCATTCACCGAGCTCTTGCTGATCTCGGTGGCCAGCACTTTGCGCACGCGGGTGGACAACGGCAGGGTGAAGTTGCCGTTGCCGCAGTACAGCTCCAGCAGGTCATCCTGGCGCTCGCCGAGCACATCGTAGGCCCACTGCAGCATCTGCTGGCAGACCAGGCCGTTGGGCTGGGTGAAGGCGCCTTCCGGCTGGCGGTAGCGGAACGTGCGCCCGGCCACCTGCATTTCTTCCTGTACATAATCGCGACCGATCACCAGGCGCTGGCCGCGCGAACGGCCGACCAGGCTGACGCCCAGGCTAGCCGCCAACTGCTCGGCTTCGGCCTGCCAGGCGGCGTCCAGCGGACGGTGGTAACACAGGGTGATCAGTGCATCGCCGGCCAGGGTGGTGAGGAACTCGACCTGGAACAGCTTGAACGACAGCGCCTTGCTCGCCTGCCAGGCGGCCTTCAACTGGGGCATCAGTTCGTTGATGCGCTGGCTGGCGATGGGGAACGTCTCGATCAGGATCGGTGTGTGTTTGTCGCCGGCGGCGAACATCGCGTAGTGCCGCTCTTCCTGCTCGCGCCACAGGCGAAACTCGGCGCGCAGGCGGTAGTGCTCGCCCGGCGACGAAAACACTTCCGGCTCGGGGGTCGCGAAGGGCGCCAGCAGCTCGCGCAGGCGTGCGATCTTCTCGTCCAACTGGGCGGCATAGGTCGCCGCGTCGTGTACCTGGGTCATGCGTTTACGCCGAAGGCGAACTTGGCGACGAAAATCGCAGCCAGCACTACTAGTGCCGGATTGAGCTCCCGGAAACGACCGGCCATGGCCTTGATCACTACCCAGGCGATGAAGCCGAAGGCGATGCCGTTGGCGATGGAGAAGGTCAGCGGCATGGCCAGGGCGGTGATCACCACCGGGGCGGCGACGGTGATGTCGTCCCAGTCGATTTCGGCCAGGCCGGAGGTCATCAGCACGGCGACGAACAGCAGCGCTGGCGCGGTGGCGAATGCCGGCACAGTACCAGCCAGCGGGGCGAAGAACAGCGCCAGCAGGAACAGCCCGGCGACCACGATGGCGGTCAGGCCGGTGCGGCCACCAGCAGCCACGCCCGAGGCGGATTCGATATAGCTGGTAGTGGTGCTGGTGCCCAGCAGCGAGCCGCCCATGGCGGCGGTGCTATCGGCGATCAAGGCGCGGCCCATTTTGGGCAGGTGGCCATCCTTGCTCATCAGGCCGGCGCGCTTGGCCACGCCGATCAGGGTGCCGGTATTGTCGAACAGGTCGACGAACAGGAAGGCGAAGATCACGCTGATCATGCCCACATCCAGCGCGCCCATGATGTCCAGCTCGAGGAAGGTCGGTGCCAGCGACGGCGGCATGGAGACGATGCCGCCGAACGGGGTGACGCCCAGGCCGATGGCGATGGCGGTGACCACCAGGATGCCGATCATCACCGCGCCGGTAACGCGACGCGCCTCCAGGGCGACGATCAGGAAGAAACCGAGGATCGCCAGCAGCGGGCCGGGAGCGTGCAGGTCGCCGAGGCCGACCAGGGTAGCCGGGTTGTCCACTACCAGGCCGGCTTCCTTCAGCGCGATCAGGGCGAGGAACAGGCCGATACCGGCGGCGATGGCCGAGCGCAGCGGCAACGGGATGCTGTTCACTATCCACTCGCGTATACGGAAGATCGATAGCAGGAAGAACAGCGTGGCGGAGATAAACACCGCGCCCAGCGCCACCTGCCAGGTATGGCCCATGTGCAGCACCACGGTGTAGGTGAAGAAAGCGTTGAGGCCCATGCCAGGCGCCAGGGCGATCGGGTAGTTGGCGATCAGCCCCATCAGTGCTGAGCCGATGGCCGCGGCGAGGCAGGTGGCGACGAAGATCGCGCCCTTGTCCATGCCGGTCTCACCGAGGATTGCCGGGTTGACGAAGAGGATGTAAGCCATCGTCAGGAAGGTGGTGACACCGGCGAGAATCTCGGTGCGCACAGTGGTGTTGTGCGCCTTGAGTTGGAACAGCTTTTCCAGCATGTGGGTGTACCCCTTGGGCGTTGAATGCAGTGGGCGGATGGCAAGGACAGTGCGGATGTGGCGTCGGACTGTCTTGAATGCGCGCGAATCCATTCGCAAAAACCACGAATAATAACAGTTAGCCGGGGCGCCGAAAAACCGCCAGCCCGTTCGGCTTGCTTTGCTCTTGGCAACTCTACGAAAGTCGCAAACAGAGTGGCTTGGCTGGCCTTGTGAAGGGGCAGACACTCGAACTGGTACTGTCGGTGATACTGGTCATGCCGGCTGTACAGATTTTCTGCTGCTCGCCGCTATAGAGGCTGGTAGTCGGTCTTATTGAGGGAAAACTCGTGAATTTTAGTATTGCGCGTGTGATGTGGGGCAGTGTTCTGAGCCTGGTGGCCATGGCCATTGGTCTGTCGATCTGGGTGTCGAGCGAAATTGCCTTGCTGGAGCGCGTGGAGCAGCGCACGACGCAGCTCAGTCTGGCCCGCGAGCAGACCCAGGAATTGCGCTACCACCTGGCACAGATTCAGCAGTTCTATACCGATGCCAGTCTGACCCTGGAGGGCGATGCCGCCGCCGAGGCTGCTCAGCACTACCGCGATGCGCTGGCCATGCTTGGCGAGCTGGCGCAGCATGCCCCGGAATATGCCACCAAGCTCAACGCCCTGCGTACCCAGGTCGATGAGCTGAATACGGTGGGGCGGCGAATGTTCGAAGCTTACAGTGGCTCCGGCAAGGCGGCGGGCGATCAAGTAATGATCGAGCTGGATGCCCGTTCGGCACAGGTGATCGAGCGTTTCGACGAGTTCCAGAACCCTCTGGGCAGCGATTATGCCGCGTCCCTGGCGAGTGCCGAGGAGCTCCGCGGGCAGCTCAAGTTCAGTTCGTTGTTGGCCTGGGCGCTGGTGGTGCTGTTGATGATTGGCAGCACCTGGCTGATTCACCGGCGCGTGTTGCCGCCCATCCGGCGGCTCAGTCGCTCGCTGGAGAATCTGGCGGCGGGCAGTGGTGACCTGACCCGAGTGATTCGCCAGGATGCTGAGGACGAAATCGGCGCAGTGGTCAGTGCCTTCAATCGCTTTGTGGCCGGATTGCGCCAGCAGATCACTACGGTGGCCGATGTTGCCAATACCCTCGACCAGTCTGCCAGCCAGTTGGTCAGTGATGCCCAGTCGGCCGAGCGCAGTGCTGAAGTATTGCGTGTCGAGGTCGAGCAGGTGGCCACTGCAATCAATGAAATGGTCATGACGGTGCAGGGTGTGGCGGCTCACGCCCACGACAGTTCCGAGCAGACCGCCGATGCTGATCGCGAGGCGCAGAGTGCCATACGTGTCGTGGATACGACCATTGCACAGATCCGTCAACTGGCGCAGGAAGTCGGCAAGGCCGCTCAGGTAATCGAGGAACTGGAGGGGCACTCGCGGGAAATCGGCGGTGTTCTGGAAGTCATTCGTACCATCGCCGAACAGACCAACCTGCTGGCCCTCAATGCGGCCATCGAGGCGGCGCGTGCCGGTGAACAAGGGCGAGGTTTCGCCGTGGTGGCGGATGAGGTGAGAACCCTGGCCAGTCGTACCCAGGCTTCGACCGAAGAAATCAACAGCATGATCGATCGCTTGCAGAAGGCTTCGCGCCAGGCGGTTGCTGTGATGGAAGACAGTCGCGCGCATGCCGAGCACGGGGTGGCCGAGGCCGAGGGAGCAGGGCAGGCTTTGCGCAGCATCAGCAGCCGCGTGGCTTCCGTTTCGCAGAGCAGCCAGCAGATTGCCGAGGCCGCCCGCGAGCAATCGGTGGTCAGCGAGGAGATCAACCGGCGTATCAGTAGCCTTAGCGATGAGGCCGGCCGCACGGTAGAGTTGGCAGACGCCACGCTGCAGCGTGGCAAAAATGCTGGTGAAAATGCCCGGCGCCTGGGCGGTATCGTCGGCCAGTTCAGCTACTGAGCCCTGGAGTTGTGATGACTGTGCGAGCCCTGATTGCCGTTGCTGACGGTGTGGAAGACCTGGAAACCATCACCCTGATCGACGTGCTGCGCCGCGCCGAGGTGGAGGTGCTGGTGGCCAGCATCGAGAACCGCCGCATGTTCACCTGCGCCCGCGGCACCCGGGTAACTGCAGACGCCATGCTGGTCGACGTGCTGGCCCAGGACTTCGACCTGATCGTCCTGCCCGGTGGCATGCCCGGTGCCCAGCACCTGGCCGATCACGCACCACTGGCGGAGAAGGTCCAGGCCCAGGCCAAGGCTGGCAAGCTGTTCGCTGCCATCTGCGCTGCCCCAGCCCTGGCCCTGCAGGGCTACGGTGTACTCAAGCAGCGGCGGATGACCTGCTACCCGGCGTTTAGTGATCGTCTGTCCGGCTGCACCTTCGTCGATGCGCCAGTGGTGGTCGACGGTAACTGCATTACCAGCCAAGGCCCGGCGACGGCCCTGGAGTTTGCCCTGACTCTGGTTGAGCAACTGGCCGGCAAGGCTACCCGCAAGGCGGTGGCTGAGGCGATGCTGGTTCCCTGAGCTCAGTGAGTTCACCTGATGGTGGATAAACAAAGCGTTATCCACCCTACAAAGTTGGCCAGTCCGCGCAGGGTGGAAAACTGCGAAGCATTTTCCACCGGCGGATTTATGGCTATTTCTGTGGCGGACTCAGTCCTGCGTCTTTTGGTGCAGGTGATCGCGGCGCGCCAAGGTGGGGAACAGCTTGATCCAGGTGCCGGTCACCAGCAGGGTGCCGACTCCGCCGATCAGCACCGCTGGCACCGTGCCGAACCAGTGCGCGGTGAGGCCGGACTCGAACTCGCCGAGCTGGTTGGATGCGCCGATAAACAGGCCGTTCACTGCGCTGACCCGGCCGCGCATGGCGTCCGGGGTATCCAGTTGCACCAGCGCGCCACGGATGACCATGCTGATCATGTCGGCCGCGCCCAATATCACCAGCACCACCAGGCTGAACCAGAACGAGGTGGACAGGCCAAAGGCGATGGTCGCCACGCCGAACACCGCCACCGAGCTGAACATGATTGGCCCGGTGCGTCGCTCGATTGGGAAGCGTGCCAGCCATAGCGACATCAGTAGCGCACCGACCGCCGGCGCCGAGCGCAACAGGCCCAGCCCCCAGGGGCCGGTGAGCAGAATGTCCTTGGCGAATACCGGCAGCAGCGCCGTAGCGCCACCGAGCAGCACGGCGAACAGGTCCAGCGAGATTGAGCCGAGCACGTCCGGCTTGCTGCGGATAAAGCGAATGCCGGCCAGCAAGGTGTCCAAAGTGGCCGGTTCCTTGCGCAGTACCTGGCCGCTGGCGCTGAGGCCGAGCATCAGGCTGCAGGCCAGCACGTAGAGCAGCACGGTCGGGCCATACACCCATTGCGCGCCCAAGGCGTAGAGCAGGCCGCCGAGAGCCGGGGCGATGATGGTCGCCGCCTGCATGGCCGACGCCGAGGCGGCCACCGCGCGCGGAAACAATTCGACCGGTACCACGTTGGGCAGCAGCGCCTGGGTTGCCGGCATCTCGAAGGTGCGCGCCAGGCCGAGTAGAAAGGCCAGGGCGAAGATCAGTTCGCGGCTGATGCTGTCGGTGCCGCTGCCAAGCAGCAGGGCCACGGCCACCAGGGCCTGCACGGCCTGGCAGGCAGCAGCAATCTTGCGTCGCTCGAAGCGGTCGGCGACATGCCCGGCATGCAACATGAACAACAGGCGCGGGAGGAATTCGGCGAGACCGACCAGGCCCAGGTCGAGCACGCTGCCGGTCAGCTGGTAGAGGTGCCAGCCGATGGCCACGGTGAGCATCTGGAAGCCACTGGCGGTAAATACGCGGGCCAGCCAGAAGGCCATGAAGGGCTTGTGCCGGCGCAGCAGGAGTTCGGACATGGCTGGTGGATGCTTAGGCGGCTAACGAGGTTTGCCAGCCTAGCATGGCTGGGCGCCGTCACCGTTGCCATTGGCGAACGCAGTGTTCGCCAATCGGACGCTTGGCGTCTTCAGTTTGTCGGCTGGGTTGAGCGCCGCAGTTTCCATGCAGGGTCAGCTAAATGATGGATAAGCAGGGTGTTATCCACCCGGCCTGAGCTTGTAGGAGCCAGCTTGCTGGCGATACGCAGACGGCGCTGATCGCCAGCTGGCTCCTACAAAAGTTTGTGCGAAATAACCGCAGGTAGGGCGGGGTTACTTAGCCACAGCAGTCGCGGCTGTCCAGGGCTTCCAGCAGGCGGCAGTGCTCGGCATGGCCACTCTGGCAGCCGGCGATTTTGTGCAGCTCGGCCTGCATGTTCTGCAGGTCGCGGATGCGCGCCTCGATGGTGTCCAGGTGCTCGCGCACCATCTGATCGGCACTGGCGCAGGGGCTTTCGGGGTGGGCGGCGAGATCCAGCAGGCTGCGGATTTCCTCCAGGCTGAAACCCAGTTCGCGGCCGCGACGGATAAAGCGCAGGCGGCGTACATCCATCTCCTGATAGTGGCGATAGCCGGAGGCGCTACGCTGCGGCGCCGGCAGCAGGCCGGAGCGCTCGTAGAAGCGGATGGTCTCCAGATTGACGCCGCTCTGTTTCGCCAGCGTGCCGATAGTGAGGGGGTTACTCATGTTTGACTCCGCTGCTTGACCCTGTAGCCGCTACAGGGTTTAGCCTAGTCTGCACCTGAACCAAGGAGATGCCAAATGGGTGCGCATTGCTGCAATCACGATACCGGTCCCCGCCATGACGACGGGCGCTACCGACGTATCCTGTGGATCGCGCTGCTGGTCAACGCCGCCATGTTCGCCGTGGAGATCGGCGCGGGGCTGCGTGCCGGCTCGGTGTCACTGCTGGCCGACTCGCTGGATTTCCTCGGTGATGCCGGTAACTACGCCATCAGTCTGTGGGTGCTTGGCCTAGGGGTGGTGCTGCGCGCCCGTGCCGCGCAGTTCAAGGCACTGTGCATGTTGCTGTTTGGCATCGGTGTGCTGGGGGCGGCACTCTGGCAATGGTGGCAGGGTGAGGTACCGAGTGCGCCAACCATGGGGGTAGTCGGGATGCTGGCGCTGCTGGCCAATGTCGGTGTGGCAGCACTGCTGTATGCCTACCGCGAAGGTGACAGCAACATGCGCAGTGTCTGGCTGTGCACCCGTAATGACGCCCTGGGCAATATCGCCGTGCTGTTCGCCGCCCTTGGGGTGTTTGGTACCGGCAGCGCCTGGCCGGACCTGCTGGTGGCGGTGATCATGGCCGGTCTGGCGATTTCTGCGGCCGTGCAGGTGTTGCGTCAGGCCGATGGTGAATTGAAGGAGGGGCACTGCCATGCGCACTGAATTGCAGACGGCCATGCTGCAGGCCTTTGCCGAGTCACGTCGCGCCCTGTTGGCGGCTGATCTACCGGCGGCTTTCGATAGCCTGGAGCGCGCGCATATTCTCAGCCAGCGTATGCCGCTGCGTCATGCGCAGTCACATTGGCTGATGCTGTGCGCGGGCTGGCAGGCCGGTGATAGGCGTGAAGTGCTGGGGCAACTGCCGCGTATCGTCGCCGCGCTGCTGTTCTCGCTGATCTGGGTGCCAGTGGGTAACACTGGGCGGGCGCGGGTCAGTGCGTTCAGGCCGATGCCGCTCAGCGATGAACTGCAGCGGTTGTTGAAGTAGGACGAGCAAGTAGCCTGGTAGGCACGGTGGAAAACGCTTGGCGTTTTCCACCGCACGCATAGGTCAGTTTCTGTCGGGGGATGACGTGAAGCTTATCCCGCCATACCTCAGGCCAGGCCCATGCCCCATTTGATCGCATAGGCCAGCAGACTGACCGCTGCCACGCCGCCCAGCCAGAGAATGGCAAACCAGGCCAGGCGCTTGGCCAGCGGTTGTTTGATTTCGGCCATCAGTGATACCCCTCGCCGACTTTCACTTTGCCGCGGAACACCCAGTAGCTGTAGGCGGTGTAGATGAGGATGATCGGTACCATGATGGTCACCCCGACCAGAGCGAAGGCCTGGCTACTGTGCGGCGCCGAGGCGTCCCAGATGCTCAGCGATGGCGGCACGATGTTCGGCCACATGCTGATGGCCAGGCCGGTGTAGGCCAGAGCGATCAGCGCCAGGGTCAGTACGAAGGGCTGCTTGTCTTTCTTCAACTGAATGGCGCGAACGATGCCGAGCACGGTCACCGCCACCAGGGTCGGCACCGGCATGAAGTAGAACAGGTTGGGCAGGGTGAACCAGCGCTGGGCAATCGCCGGCTGGGTCAGCGGCGTCCAGATGCTCACTGCGCTGATGAACAGCAGCAACAGGCAGGTCAGCGGCAGCATCAGCTTGTACATCTTGCGCTGCAGGCGGCCCTCGGTCTTCATCAGCAGCCAGGCGCAGCCGAGCATGGCGTAACCGGCCACCAGGCCGGCGCCGCAGAACAGCGGGAAGGGCGCCAGCCAGTCGAAGGCGCCGCCGACGAACTGGCGGTCGGCGACCTTGATTCCTTCGACAAAGGCGCCGAGCACCACGCCTTGGGCGAAGGTAGCCACCAGCGAGCCACCGATGAAGGCGGCGTCCCACACATAGCGGGTGCGCTTGGCCTTGAAGCGGAACTCGAAGGCCACACCACGGAAGATCAGGGCGATCAGCATGATGATCAGCGGCAAATACAGCGCCGTCAGCACCACCGAGTAGGCCAGCGGGAAGGCGGCGAACAGGCCGGCGCCGCCCAACACCAGCCAGGTTTCATTACCGTCCCAGATCGGCGCCACGGTGTTCATCATGGCGTCGCGTTCTTCCTTGTCGCGGATGAACGGGAAGAGGATGCCAATACCGAGGTCGAAACCGTCCATCACCACGTACATGAAGATGCCGAAGGCGATCACCCCGGCCCAGATCAGCGGCAGGTCGATAGTCATGGGCGTTGCTCCTGTTCGTCTTCGACGCTTTCTTCAGCGGCAGACAGCGGCCGCGACGGCGTGCGCTGGTGGCCGGGGCCGGCTTGTTCTTCAACCGCATGGTTGTGCAGCAGACCGAGCACCGGGCCTTTGCGCATCATGCGCAGCAGGTAGGTGATGCCGACGCCGAACACGGCGAGATAGACCACCACGAAGATGCTCAGGGTCAGGCCCATCTGCCCGGCGCTGTGGTTGGACACCGCGTCTGAGGTGCGCAGCAGGCCGTAGATCACCCAGGGCTGGCGGCCGACTTCGGTGGTGACCCAGCCGGCCAGCAGGGCAATCAGCCCCGACGGGCCCATCAGCAGCATGAAGCGCTGCAGCCCCGGCGACTCGTACAGCCGGCCGCGCAGGCGCAGCCACAGGCCGAGCACACCAGCGAGAATCATCAGCAGGCCGAGGCCGATCATCACGCGGAAGCTCCAGAACACGATGGGCACGTTGGGCCGATCTTCTGGTGCCCACTCCTTGAGGCCTTTGATCTCGCCATCGAGGTCGTGGGTAAGGATCAGGCTGGCCAGGCGTGGGATGCCGATGGCGTACTTGGTGGTTTCCGCCTCCATGTCGGGGATGCCGAACAGCAGCAGCGGCACGCCTTTCTCGGTATCCCAGTGACCTTCCATCGCAGCCACCTTGGCTGGCTGGTACTTGAGGGTGTTGAGGCCGTGCAGGTCACCGATAAAGGCCTGCACCGGCGCTACCAGCAGCGCCATCCACAGCGCCATGGAGAACATCATGCGGGTGGCCGGATCACGCTTGCCCTTGAGCAGGTGCCAGGCCGCAGTGCTGCCGACGATGAAGGCGGTGCTGAGGAACGCCGCCACTGCCATGTGCGCCAGGCGGTAAGGGAAGGACGGGTTGAACACGATGTCCCACCAGCTTTCCGGGTAGAACACCCCGTCGACGATGCTGTAGCCCTGCGGGGTCTGCATCCAGCTGTTGGAGGAGAGAATCCAGAAGGTCGAGATCAGCGTACCGATGGCCACCATCAGGGTGGCGAAGAAGTGCAGGCCCTTGCCGACCTTGTTCAGGCCGAACAGCATGATGCCGAGGAAACCGGCCTCGAGGAAAAACGCGGTGAGCACCTCGTAGGTCAGCAGCGGCCCCATGATGCTGCCGGCCGCCGTGGATAGCTGACTCCAGTTGGTGCCGAACTGGTAGCTCATCACCACGCCGGAGACCACGCCCATGCCGAAGGCCACGGCGAAGATCTGCAGCCAGAAGCGGTACAGGTCGTAGTAGACCTCGTTCTTGGTCCTCAGCCACAAGCCTTCGAGCACGGCCAGGTAGCTGGCCAGCCCGATACTGATGGCGGGGAAGACGATGTGGAAGGAGATGGTGAAGGCAAACTGGATTCGAGCCAGTTCCAACGCGTCCAGGCCGAACATAAAAGGCCCCTCGATAAATTGATCTGGATCAATCATCCGCCTTTTTTGTTGGTCGCGAACTCGACCGATTGTCGCACTGGGCAATTTGTCGCAGGGTTGCAGGCATTGGGTGGCTGCGGCAGAAACTCCCCTCTCCCACTTGTGGGAGAGGGCAGGGGGATAGGGTGTTGGCCAGCTCGGTCTCTCTGTGCGTAGCCCGGATGCAATCCGGGGGCCGGCCACTCCGCTCCCGGATTGCATCCGGGCTACCGGTGTTCCTACAGCTGGCCTTTGAGCGCGGCGCTGAACAGCGCGGCACAGTCCGCCTCGCTGAGCGGGCGCGGGTTGCCGCCGGCGGAGGGGTCGACCACCGCCATCTGCGCGATCAGCGCAGTCTGGCGGTCATCGACGCCGAGTTCAGCCAGGCTGTGCGGCACGCCGGTGTCGCTGCGCAGGCGCATGACCAGTTCGAGGAAGCTGTCGAAACCGGGATTGGCCAGGCCCAGGTAGGCGGCCAGGCGGGTGATGCGTTCCTCGATGACGCCGCGGTTGAACTTCAGCACGTAGGGCATCAGCACCGCGTTGGTCATGCCGTGGTGGCTGTCGTACAGCGCGCCGATCGGATGGGCCAGGGCGTGCATGCCGCCGAGGCCTTTCTGGAAGGCGGTGGCGCCCATGGCGGCGGCGGCGAGCATGTCGGCGCGCGCGTCGAGATCGTCCGGAGTCTTTACCGCGCGCACCAGGGCGCCGGCCACCAGGCGCATACCCTCCACCGCGATGCCGTCGGCCAGCGGGTGGAAGCCCGGTGCGCAGTAGGCTTCCAGGCAGTGGGAGAAGGCGTCCATGCCGGTGCCAGCGGTGATGAAGGCCGGCATGCCGACGGACAGCGCCGGGTCGCTGATGACGATCTTCGGCATCATCTGCGGGTGGAAGATGATGCGCTTGGTGTGGGTGCGCTCGTCGGTAAGGATGCCGGCGCGGCCAACTTCCGAGCCGGTGCCGGCGGTGGTCGGTACGGCGATGATCGGTGCGATGCCCTTGGGGTCGGCACGGGTCCACCAGTCGCCGATATCCTCGAAGTCCCACACCGGTCGTGCTTGTCCGCTCATAAAGGCGATCAGCTTGCCCATGTCCAGGCCGCTGCCGCCGCCGAAGGCGACCACGCCATCGTGCTTGCCGGCGCGGTAGGCGGTGAGTCCTGCGGCCAGGTTGCTTTCCACCGGATTCGGCTTGAGCTCGCAGAACAGCGCAGCGCCGAGGCCGGCGGCCTTGAGTGAGTCGAGGGCGGCGAGGGTGATGGGCGCATTACCCAGGCCACGGTCGGTGACCAGCAGCGGGCGCAGCATGCCGACGCTCTGGCACAGCTCGGGCAGCTCCTTGATCCGGCCGGCGCCAAAGCGCACCGAGGTCGGGTAGTTCCAGTTGGCGGTCTTGCTCATGGTTGGTCCTCGTTGATCAGGGCAGTGCGCGCAGTCATTCCCTCCCCCTCTGGGAGAGGGCTAGGGTGAGGGGCCGACCGGCAACTCGGAGCTGCCTGGAACATCCCTCACCCCCGGCCCCTCGGTTTTGGCTTCCTGCGTCACCCTACCTCCTGCATCCATGCAGTCGTCTCCCGGAGGGAGAGGGGAGTTACAAGGCATGACGCAGATGAAAGGACTTGGGCCGGGTCAGGTGTTCGTAGCCAAGGCTGGACAGCGTGGCGCCACGGCCGCTGTGCTTGACCCCGGTCCAGGCCAGGGCCGGGTCGAGGTAGTCGCAGCGGTTCATGAATACGGTGCCGGTGTCGAGTTGCTGGCCGATGTGCTCGGCGGCGTCCAGGTCGCTGCTCCAGATCGCCGCGCTGAGGCCGTAGGGGCTGTCGTTCATCAGAGCGATGGCCTCGGCGTCGCCGGCCACCGGCATGATGCCGACCACCGGGCCGAAGCTTTCCTGGCGCATCACGGCCATGTCGTGGTTGACCTGCACCAGCACCTGTGGCGCCAGGTAGGCACTGCCGGGCGCATCGGCGGTGAAACTGCGGGTATCGATCAGTGCCTTGGCGCCCCGTGAGGTGGCATCGGTGATCTGCCCGCGAACGAACTCGGCAGCCCGCGCACGCACCAGCGGGCCGAGGGTGGTGGCCTGGTCCAGCGGGTTGCCCAGCACATATTGCTTGGTCAGCTCGACGAAGCCATCGACGAAGGCCGGATACAGGGCTTTATCCACATAGATGCGTTCGATGCCGCAGCAGCTTTGCCCAGAGTTGAAGAAGCTGCCGTCGACCAGATTTTCCACGGCGTGGGCCAGGTTGGCGTCGCCGCGCACATAGGCTGGGTCCTTGCCGCCCAGCTCCAGGCCGACGCCGATGAAATGCCCGGCAGCGGCGCTTTCCATCAGTCGGCCGCCTTCCACCGAGCCGGTGAAGTTGACCTGCTGCACATGCCCGGAGGCGATCAGGGTTGCGGTCTGGCCGTGGTCCAGCACCAGGTTGCGGAACAGCCCGTGCGGCAGGCCGGCGCGCTCGAAGGCCAGGGCGAAGCGCTCGCCGACCAGCAGGGTCTGGCTGGCGTGCTTGAGCAGCACGGCGTTGCCGGCCATCAGCGCCGGGATGATCGCATTCACGGCGGTCAGGTACGGGTAGTTCCATGGCGCGATGACCAGCACCGTGCCCAGCGGCTCGCGGCGGACATAGCGCCGGAAGCCGTCCTTCGGCGGCGGCACCACATCGGCCAGGGCGCGGGCGGCGATGCTAATCATGTAGCGTGCGCGTTCCTCGAAACCACGCAGTTCGCCTGCGCCATAGCGTACCGGGCGGCCCATCTGCCAGGCCAGTTCGGGGACGATTTCGTCCTGCATGGCGAGCATGGCCTCCACCGCCTTCAGGCAGTAGCCGGCACGCTGCTCGATGCTCAGCTCGCGCCAGCCGCGCTGGGCCTCGCGGGCGCTGCTTAGGGCCAGTTCGAGCTGGCTGGAACTGGCGTAGGGGCGTTCGGCATACAGGCTGCCGTCGACCGGGGAAATCAGGCGAATGCTGTTCATGTTCGATAGAGCTCCCTGTGATCCTTTCCTCTCCCGTTGTCGGAGGCTGGCCGGGGCGAGGAGGGGAGGTTAATAACGCTCGAAACCGCGGTGCAGTTCCCAGTCGGTCACCCGGCGGTCGTACTCCGATTGCTCCCAGCGCGCGGTGTGCAGGTAGTGCTCAACCACCTCATCGCCGAAGGCTGCGCGCAGCATGGTCGACTGCTCCAGGGCTGCGGTGGCGCCGCGCAGGGTCTTGGCCACCTCGGGCAGTTCCTCGTGCTCGTAGGCATCGCCGGAGAAGGGCGCGGGCAGTTCCAGCTGCTCGTCGATGCCGGCCAGGCCCGCGGCGATCAGTGCGGCGAAGGCCAGGTAAGGGTTGAGGTCGGCGCCGCCGATGCGGCATTCGATGCGGATGCCCTTGCCGCCTTCGCCGCACAGGCGGAAGCCGGCGGTGCGGTTGTCGTTGCTCCAAACCGCGCGGGTGGGGGCGAAGGTGCCGGCCTGGAAGCGCTTGTAGGAGTTGATGTAGGGGGCGAGGAAGTAGGTGATGTCGCTGGCGTACTTGAGCTGACCGGCGACCCACTGGCGCATCAGCTTAGACATGCCGAACTCGGCCTTGGCGTCGAAGAACAGCGGCTTGTTGCCTTTGATGCTCCACAGCGAGTTGTGCACATGGCTGCTGGAACCGGCCAGGTTGTAGTTCCACTTGGCCATGAAGGTGATGGCCTTGCCCTGCAGCATGGCGATTTCTTTGCAGGCGTGTTTGATCAGGCTGTGGTTGTCGGCCATGGTCAGGGCGTCGGCGTAGCGCACGTTGATTTCTTCCTGGCCGGGGCCCCATTCGCCCTTGGAGTTCTCCACGGCAATACCGGACGCCTGCAGGTGCTTGCGGATGGCGCGCAGCACCGGTTCGTCGCGGATGGTCTGCAGGATGCCGTAGTCCTCGATGTGGTAGTTGGCCGTGCGCGGTTCGCGGTAGTGCTGGGCGTGGATGCTCTCGTAGCTCTGGTCGAACAGGTAGAACTCCAGTTCCGAGGCGAACATGCCTTTATAGCCGCGCTCGGTGAGGCGGGCGATCTGCCGCTTGAGGATGCCGCGCGGGCTATGCGGCAGGTCGTGGTGGTGATGATCCTGCACGTCGCACAGCACAAGGGCGGTGCCTTCCAGCCAGGGCACCAGGCGCAGGGTGGACAGGTCCGGCTTGAACACGAAGTCGCCGTAGCCACGCTTCCAGCTGGCGGCCGCGTAGCCGGGCACCGGCTCCATGTCGATGTCGTCGGCCAGCAGGTAGTCGCAGCCGTGGGTTTCTTCATGGGCGCTGTCGAGGAAGAACTCGACCTGGAAGCGTTTGCCGATCAGGCGTCCCTGCATATCGACCATGCAGGCCAGTACCGTATCGACGGTGCCGGCTTCGGCGTACTGGCGCAGCTGGGCCAGGGTGAGGAGGGGGGCAGTCATCGCAGATCTCCGCATGCGCGGCCGCTGCAGCGGCCTGTTGTTTTTGTGCTGTGCGTGAGCGAGTCCCGCAGGGCGGGGTGCTTCTGACTCTAGTCGATTTTTTGCGCCTGTCCGGACGGTCAGGTTGGCAAGTGACGAAGCTGGTCTAGGCTGTGCGAACAAGAACTAATCGGCAGGCCGGCTCATGCACAAGGCAATTTGTGGGTATGTGCGCGTGGTAGAGCGGATCAACCGCTGGGTCGGTCGCTGTGCCATGTACCTGATCTTCGCCATCCTTGGCGTGCTGTTCTATTCCTCACTGAGCAAGGTGGCGTTCGCGCCGGCGATCTGGACCCTGGAGTTCGCGCAGTTCCTCATGGTCGCCTACTTCCTGCTGGGCGGCGCCTACTCCATGCAGCTCGACGGCCATGTGCGCATGGACCTGCTGTACAGCCGTTGGACCCTGCGCACCCGCGCCTGGGTTGATCTGCTGACAGTGGGCTTTCTGCTGTTCTACCTGGTGTTGCTGCTGTACGGCGGTATCTCCTCGACCTGGTACGCCTTCGAGTACAACGAGACCAGCTACTCGGCCTGGTCGCCGCGCATGGCGCCAATCAAGGTACTGATGTGCATCGGCGTGACGCTGATGCTGCTGCAGACGATTGCCATGCTGTTCCGCGACCTGGCGCAGATCCGCGGGGAGCCTATCGAATGAGCGAGTCGCCCATCGCCCTGCTGATGTTCTCCTCGATGATGCTGTTGCTGCTCACCGGCAAGCGGGTGTTCGGTGCTATCGGTTTCGTCGCGGCAGCGGCGGCCTTGCTGCTGTGGGGTGACGGTGGGGTGGAGCTGCCGTTCAGCGCGGCGATGAAGCTGATGAAGTGGTACCCGCTGCTGACCCTGCCGCTGTTCGTGTTCATGGGCTACATGCTCTCCGAGTCGGGCATCGCCGAAGATCTGTACCGCATGTTCCATGTGTGGATGGGGCCGCTGCATGGCGGGCTGGCCATCGGCACCGTGCTGCTGATGGTGGTGATCTCGGCCATGAACGGCCTCAGCGTGGCCGGCATGGCCATCGGCGCCAGCATCGCCCTGCCCGAGCTACTGCGGCGTGGCTACGACAAGATCATGGTCACCGGGGTGATTCAGGCCGGCAGTGCGCTGGGCATCCTGATTCCGCCCAGCGTGGTGCTGGTGCTGTACGGCATGATCGCCCGTCAGCCGGTCGGCCAGCTGTGGCTGGCCGGGGTATTGCCCGGCCTGCTGATGGCCGGCCTGTTCATTCTTTATATCGTCATTCGCTGCTGGCTGAAGCCCAGTATGGGCCCGGCACTGTCGGCCGAAGAGCGCGCGCAGATCAGCCTGGGCGAGAAGATAGGCCTGCTGCGTGCCGGGCTGATCCCGCTGTTCATCTTCTTCGCCATGACCGGCCTGTTCATGCTCGGCTACACCAGTCTGGTGGAAAGCTCGGCGGTGGGCGCGGTATCGGCCTTGCTGGCAGCGCTGGTCAAAGGGCGGCTGAATCGCCGGGTAATGGAAGACACCCTGCGCAAGACCCTGGTCATCACCTGCATGTTCATGTGGATCATCCTCGCTGCCCTGTGCTTTGGTGCGGTGTTCGATGGCCTAGGCGCGGTCAAGGCAATCGAGGGCTTCTTCGTCGGCAGCCTGGGCCTGAGTCCCTGGGAAATCCTCATCCTTATGCAGCTGTCGTTCATCCTGATGGGCATGTTCCTCGACGACACCGCCATGCTGGTGATCGTCGCGCCGCTGTACATCCCCCTGGTGGGCAGTCTGGGCTTCGACCTGGTGTGGTACGGCGTGCTTTACACCATCACCTGCCAGATGGCCTACATGACCCCGCCATTCGGCTACAACCTTTTTCTGATGCGGGCCATGGCACCGCCGGAAATCAGCCTGCGTGACATCTATGCGTCGGTTACCCCCTTCGTAATGGTCATGGCGCTGACCCTGGTGCTGGTGATGGTTTTTCCGCAGATCGCCCTGTGGCTGCCGCAGCTGCACTACGGGCGATAAACGCTTTCTAGCTTTCGGGGCGGCGCCTCCGGTTGTCTCTTGCGCGCGCTGACCTGAAAAACGGGACGGGCCATGCCGGCCGGCCCGCAACGATGCGCAGGCCTGGCATCTGAGTCGACAGCCTTGGAGATGACAGCATGACTACGAGACGCAACTTCCTGAAGACCGCCGCCGTCACGGGGGGCGCGGTCGGTACCGCCGCCCTGGGCTCGGCACACATCTACGCCGATGAGCCGAAGAAGATCACCTGGCGCCTGCAGACCTACGCTGGGGCGGCACTGGCCGAGCATGTGATCAAGCCCTCGATCGAGGCCTTCAACAAGGTCGCCGAAGGGCAGATGGAGATCCAGCTGTACTTCGCCGACCAGCTGGTGCCCACCGGCGAGCTGTTCCGCGCCATGCAGAAGGGCACCATCGATGCGGTGCAGAGCGACGACGACTCGATCGCCGCGCCGGTGGATATCGCCGTGTTCGGCGGTTACTTCCCCTTCGCCAGCCGCTACAGCCTGGACGTGCCGGTGCTGTTCGAGCAGTACGGCCTGCGCAAGATCTGGGAGGAGGCCTATGCCGAGGTCAAGGGCGTGACCTGGCTCGGCGCCGGCGCCTGGGACCCGTGCAACTTTGCCACCGTGGAGCCGGTCAAGTCGCTGGCCGACCTCAAGGGCAAGCGCATCTTCACCTTCCCAACCGCCGGCAAGTTCCTCACCCGTTTTGGCATCATTCCGGTGACCCTGCCCTGGGAGGACGTCGAAGTGGCGATCCAGACCGGCGAGCTGGATGGCATCGCCTGGTCCGGCATCACCGAGGACTACACGGTGGGCTGGGCCAACGTCACCAAGTACTTCCTCACCAACAACATCTCCGGCGCCTGGATCGGCTCCTACTTCGCCAACTCCGAACGCTGGGCCGAGGTGCCCGATCCGCTCAAGACCCTGTTCAAACTGTGCATGGACAGCTCGCACTACTACCGCCAGCACTGGTACTGGGGCGGCGAGGCCAAGCTGCGGGTGGAAGGCGACAAGCTCAAGCTGACCACCATCCCCGCCGAGGAGTGGAAGACGGTGGAAGACGAGGCGCACAAGTTCTGGGAAGAAATCGCCAAGACCAGCCCGCGCTGCGCCAGGGTGGTGGAAATCTTCAAGCAGTACAACGCGCTGATGGAGAAGGCCGGACCGCCCTATCGCTACTGAGTGGCTTGGAAACTCCCCTCTCCCACTTGTGGGAGAGGGGCTGGGGGAGAGGGCGTTGCCGAGGTCCGTAGCAGTGGGTAGCCCGGATGCAATCCGGGGTAGGCGACTCCGATCCCGGATTGCATCCGGGCTACGGGCGTGCGGGACGTACCACCCGTTCACTCAGCCCCAGCCTTGTAGGGTGGATAACGCTCTGTTTATCCACCGTGACGGCAGCACGCGGCCCTGCAGGGCACGACCGACAGTAGTTCCTCAGCGCGTCGCCTTGAGAATCACAAATTTCGGCGTAGCCGCCACCTGCTCGACACCACGGAACAGGCGCTTGAGCTTGGTGTGGTAACCCAGGTGACGGTTACCGACTATCCACAGCTCGCCGCCGGTTACCAGCGCCGCGCGTGCCTGCTGGAACATGCGCCAGGCAAGGAAGTCGCCGACCACCTGCTGCTGGTGAAAGGGCGGGTTGCACAACACCAGGTCCAGCGATTGCTCCGGCTGTTCGGCCAGGCCGTCGTCGGCGCGGATGGTCACCGCGCGCTCGCCCAGCGCCGCGCGCCAGTTGTCGGCCGCCGACTGCACGGCCATGTACGACTCGTCGACCAGGGTCAGCTGCGCCTCGGGGTTGCCCAAGGCGTAGACGATACCGAGCACGCCATTGCCGCAGCCGAGGTCGGCCACGCGCAGCGGCAGCAGGCTCTTGGGCAGGTGCGGGAGAAAGGCGCGGGTGCCGATGTCCAGGCCTTCGCGGCAGAACAGGTTGGCTTGGTTGCTCAGTTCCAGCGCCGGTTGGTCCAGGCGGTAGCGGGTCGGGTAGGGCGAGGTCGGTGCCGGCTTGGCCTGCGGCGTGGCGCTCAGCAGGCGAGCTTTCTTCACCGCCAGTGAGGCCTGCACCGGGCCGATGTACTGCTCCAGCAGGTCGCCGGCGCTGCGCGGCAGGTGCTTGAGCATGGCCCCGGCGATCACCCGTGCGCCGGGGGCGAGCTGGCCGTGCAGACGGATCAGCTGTTCTTCCAGCAGGGCCAGGGTCTTGGGTACGCGGATCAGCACCCAATCGAACGGCCCCGTGGTCACCGCGCTGGCCGGCACAAAGCGCACGGCGTCGCTGGCCAGTTGGTTGCGCGCCAGGTTCTTCTGCAGCGCCAGATGGCCCAGGTGCGAGTCGCCGCTGCTGGTGACTTGGCAGTGCGCCGCCAGGCTGGTGGCCAGCGCGCCGAAACTGTCGTTGAGCAGCAGCACGCGGGCATCGGCGGCCAGGCCCTGTTCATGCAGGTGGTTGAGCAGGTACTCGTCGGCCGCATCGAAGGCCTGCAACAGCTCGTTGGGCATCTCGGGCTGGCGGAGCAGATCGAGCTGGGCGAAGGGGGTAGCGAGAATAGGCATGGAAACCGTCGGTGTTTGTCCGCCGCGCTTTGCGCGAGACTGGCGGCAGGTGTGCGAATCGAGGCCGCAAGTATGACTGCCAGTGCAGACAAGTTCACCCGCCAGCTGCTCAGCGAGGTACGCGTCTGGTCGCCAACCCTGTTCAGTCTGCGCTGCTCGCGCGACCCGGGCATGCGCTTTCGCGCCGGCCAGTTTGCCCGCCTTGGCGTACGCAAGGCCAGCGGCTGCATCGTCTGGCGCGCCTACTCGGTGGTCTCGGCGCCCCATGACGAGTTTCTCGAATTCTTTTCCATCGTCGTCCCCGGCGGCGAGTTCACCAGCGAGCTGAGCCGGCTCAGGGTTGGCGACGAACTGCTGGTAGAACGCCAGGCCATCGGCTACCTCACCCTCGACCGCTTCCCCGACGGCCGCGACCTTTGGCTGCTCGGCACCGGCACCGGGCTGGCGCCGTTTCTCTCGATCCTGCAGGACTTGGAGGCCTGGCAGCGTTTCGAACGCATCGTCCTGGTCTACAGCGCGCGCACGCTCAGCGAACTGGCTTACCAGCAGCTGATCGAGGAACTGCCCCGGCGCGACTACCTGGCCGAGCATGGTCACAAACTGACCTACCTGCCGATCGTCACCCGCGAGCAGTTGCCGGGCGCCCTGCATGGCCGTGTCACCACGCTGATCGAGAATGGAGAGCTGGAGCGCGCCGCCGGCCTGGCGCTGGACCCGGCGCATTCGCGGATCATGCTTTGCGGCAACCCACAGATGATCGACGATACCCGTGCCGTGCTGAAAGCCCGCGGGCTGCAACTGAGCCTGACGCGGCGACCGGGGCAGGTGGCGGTGGAAAACTATTGGTAGGTTCGCCGTGCGCCGCATGGGTTACCCAGGGCTGGCGGTGCGCACTGTTGTGTTGAGGCCAAACGAAAACGGCGCCCAATGGCGCCGTTCGTGTCTTGCAAGGCAGGATCTACTTGTCCTGCTGGGCCTTGAGCAGATCGCGGATCTCGCTGAGCAGTTCCTGCTCCTTGGTCGGCGCGGGCGGGGCTTCCGGGGCGGCGACCTCCTCGCGCTTGAGGCGGTTGATGGCCTTGACGCCCATGAAGATGGCGAAGGCGACGATCATGAAGTCGAGGATGGTCTGGATGAACTTGCCGTAGCTCAGCACCACGGCCGGCAGGTCACCTTCGGCGGCCTTGAGGGTGATGGCCAGGTCGGTGAAGTCGACCCCGCCGATCAGCAGGCCAATCGGTGGCATGATCACGTCACCGACGAACGAGCTGACGATCTTGCCGAAGGCCGCGCCGATGATGATACCCACGGCCATGTCGACCACATTGCCCTTCATGGCGAAGGCTTTGAATTCGCTGACGATGCTCATGTGTCACTCCCTGATGTTTGGTTTGCGCCGAGTGTACTGCACTCATCCGGCGCTGCCAGCTACTGCGGGTAGTTAACCGCAGGCAGACTCTCGAAACCGGGCTTGGCCAGCAGATAACCCTGGAACAGTTCTACACCCATGTGTTGCAGGGTCTGCAGTTCGGCCTGGGTTTCGATGCCTTCGGCAATCACCCGCACCTTGAGCTTGCGGCACATGTCCAGGGTCGACTCGACGAGGATCTGGCGCACGCTGTCGCTGTCGATATTACGGATCAGCTCCATATCCAGCTTGATCAGATCAGGCTGGAAGTCGGCAAGCAGGTTGAGCCCGGCATAGCCGGCGCCAAAGTCGTCGATGGCGGTCATGAAGCCCTGTTTGCGATAGGCCTTGAGGATGCCGCTGAGGTGGTCGATATCCAGCACCTGCTCCTGTTCGGTGACCTCGAAGATGATCTTGTCGAGGGGCAGACTGAAGCGCTGCGCCGCTTCCAGGGTGGCGCGGATGCAGGTTTCCGCCTGGTACACGGCGTTGGGCATGAAGTTGATCGAAACCATGGCTGGCACCTGCAGGCGCGCAGCCAGCTCCACTGCCTTGATCCGGCAGCTTTGGTCGAAGGCGTAGAGATTTTCTGCCGTGACCTTGGCCAGCAGGCTGCCGGCGGACTCACCGTGTATCCCGCGCACCAGGGCCTCGTGGGCGAAGACCTGGCGCCGTGCGACATCAACGATGGGCTGGAAGGCCATGCTGATAGGGAAGTCCAGTCCCTTGCCATCACGGCAAGCAGAGCAGCCTGGAGAGTTCGTCATCGGTGGTTCTCATGGTGAAGTCCCACCAAGATAAGCAAAAAATAGTTCGGCTGTCTCGTTTGCTAGACGCTGGAAATCAAATTGCGCAGCAGTTTCGGCGGCATTACCGCAGCTGCTTAGCTCGCAGTGCCATTAGCCTTGCGCAGGCGCTCGGCGATCTGATCCTTGAGGCTGACGCGCTCGTTTTTCAGGGCCTGCAAGGCCAGGTCATCCATCGTTTCGCGGCCGTCCTCTACCTCATAAATACGTTTATCCAGCGATTCGTAGTGCTGTGCCATATGAGCGAAGTGCGCATCACTGGCATGCAGCGCTTTCAACTGCTGAAGGTACTCCGGGAACTCATGGTTGAGCGGGTGGTGTTCGAGTGGCATTGCGGTTACTCCCGGGTGATGGCTGACCTTCTCAGACTAGCTCAGTGCTCGGGCCGCGAATGGCCGGTTGGCAGACGGTTGCCTTGTCGTTGATCGGCGTCAATGGCGGCTCGTCTCTGGCCCGCTAGGGTGAGTGCACATACCCAGAGGAGCTTTCCCCATGCATGTTGACCACCATCCGCTGATCCAGGATTTCCCCGAACTGCGCAGCGAGCTGCAGCGTCTGCGCCAGGAAGACCAGCACTTTTCCAGGCAGTCCGACGAGTATGAGGCGCTGGATAAGCGCATCTGCCGTATCGAGGACGGGATTGAGCTGCTCGACGATGCCACTCTGAGTCAGCTCAAGCAGAGCCGCGTAACGCTCAAGGATGATCTGGCGCGTCAGCTGAAGATCGCCGCCGGGCAATGCTGTGGTTGCGGCACGGGCTGCGATGCTTGAGTCAGACGATGTATCTGATCAGGACGTCTGCTGATCGAGTCGATAGGTCAGCAGGCCTGGTTGCTCGGGGGCTGCTGCCTGCCTGATAGCGCGCAGCGGCAGCTCGGCGAGCAGGCATTGCCAGAACTGCCGGGCCAGCGTGTCCTGCTCATAGAAGCTGACTAGCCAACTGCCTCCACCTGCGACGATGACCTGCTGCACAAGTGCCCGGCCGATGCCCTGGCGGCGGTATTTCTTGAGGATGAACAGGTCGGCGAACTCCAAGGCCTCGATGCCCGGCAGTTCGCTGCGCTCGATCAGCAAGAACCCGGCGATGAAACCGTCGACCAGAATCAGTTGCGCGCTCCAGTCCGGCTCCTGCCAGTAGCGCTGCAGATGCGGCTCATGGATATAGAAGCGACCGTCGACTTCGATGTCTTCCTGTTCCCAGTCCGACGACTCGTAGGCATAGAACTGGTAGAGGTTGCGGATCAGCGGCAACTGCTCGACATCGGTGGAGATAAGTTCGATCTGCATGGGCCATGCCTCGTTGCGCATTGAGGTGCGCATTATCGCTGTATTTGTCGGCGTGGCAGGGGCGTTGGGCAGCATTGAAATTGTCGAGAATTTCCGGCTCCCGACTACCATGAATAGCACAAGGCTGCCTGTTATGGTTCGCGCGGCTGGTGATGAGCGCATGAGGGCTATGTGTCGATGAAAGCGTTGCTGTGTGGTCTGTTGTTCGCACTGTTTGCCTCCCTGAGTCAGGCAGAGCCTATGGATGAGGGCGTGGGCAAGCTGCCACCGGCCCAGCTGAGCGCCGCCGAAGAGTCTGAGGTGGATGCCATGGTGCTGCCGGTGCCCCCCGCCTGGATCGGCGATCTGGACGGCATGCGCGCGAGTCGCACCGTGCGCATCCTGGTGCCGTACAGCAAGACCTTCTTTCAGGTTGACCGTGGTCAGCAGCAGGGCGTGACGTACGAGTACGGCAAAGCCTTCGAGAAGTGGCTGAATACCCATCAGCCTTTGAAGCAGAAGGCTCAGCGCTGGCAGGTGATGTTCATCCCGACCTCACGCAATGAACTTTTGCCCAAGCTGCTGGCCGGTCATGGTGATATCGCCGCAGGCGGTCTGACGCAGACCGAGGGCCGCCTGCAAACCGTCGACTTCAGCGAGCCTGCCTATGGTGATGTGCAGGAAGTGATTGTCACCGGGCCTGGTGGTCCAGCGCTCACGCGGATCGAGGATCTGGCAGGGCAGGAAGTCTATGTGCGCCCGTCGAGCAGCTATTTCGAGCATCTGGTCGAGCTCAACCAGCGATTCACAGCACAGGGGCTGGCAGCGGTGAAGATCATGCCGGCCAACGAGAATCTGGAAACCGAGGACCTGCTACAGATGGTCAATGCCGGGCTGTTCGGCATCACCGTTGCCGATCGCTACATCGCCAAGCTCTGGCAGCCGCTATACAGTGAGCTGGTCATTCATGAAACATTTCCCCTCAAGACCGGCGGCAAACTGAGCTGGGCGCTGCGCAAGAACAGCCCACAGCTGATGCAGGCGCTGAATGCCTTCAACAAGCAGCACAAGCTTGGCAGCGAGTTCGGCAACATCATGCTGCGGCGCTTCTTCAAGAACAGCAAGCGGGTGCTCAATGCCACTTCCGAGGCAGAGATGCGCAAGTTCAATGCTTTGGTCGGCCTGTTCGAGAAACATGCCGGGGCCTATGAATTCGATCACCTGAT
Organism: uncultured Pseudomonas sp.; assembly: GCA_964518735.1. Taxonomy (GTDB): domain Bacteria; phylum Pseudomonadota; class Gammaproteobacteria; order Pseudomonadales; family Pseudomonadaceae; genus Aquipseudomonas. The sequence goes on along the minus strand of CAZFKQ010000005.1, from coordinate 149,126 downwards.
GCTGATGGCGCAGGGCTTTCAGGAATCGCAACTGGATCAGGCAGCACGCAGTCGGGCGGGAGCGGTGGGGGTGATGCAGCTGTTGCCGAGTACCGCCAAGGAGCTGGGTATCAAGGACGTCGAAAGCAGCGCTGACCGCAATATCGAGGCGGGCAGCAAGTACCTGCGGCTGATTTCCGATACCTACCTGAAGAATGAGGAACTCACACCGGTCAACCGCCTGCTGCTGAGTTTTGCCGCGTATAACGCCGGGCCGGGCAACCTGTTGAAGTTTCGTCGCCTGGCAGAAAAATCCGGGCTGGATCCGAATGTCTGGTTCGGCAATGTCGAGCAGGCCGCCTCGCGCATTGTCGGGCGCGAGACCGTGGATTACGTAGGCAACATCTACAAGTACTACGTGGTTTACAAGCTGGCGGAAGAGAAGGTTCGCCAACGCAAGGCCGCCAGCGCTGCGGACAGGGGCTGAGTCGCGTTGACGGAAAATCTGCACGGAAGCTGCCGAGGTGCGGCTCAGCCGCTATGATCGGCGCTTTTCCAGTGGGCGGAGATTTCCATGGCCAAGGCCAAGCGCATGTATGGCTGCACCGAGTGCGGCGCCACCTTTCCCAAGTGGGCCGGGCAGTGCGGTGAATGCGGGGCCTGGAATACCCTGACCGAGACCATGATCGAGAGCGGCGGCGCCAGTGCGCCATCCGGACGTGGCGGCTGGGCCGGGCAGCAGGCGCAGATCAAGACCCTGGCTGAGGTCAGCGTCGAGGAAGTACCGCGCTTTTCCACCGTCTCCGGCGAGCTGGACCGGGTGCTCGGCGGCGGCCTCGTAGACGGCTCGGTGGTGCTGATCGGCGGCGACCCCGGCATCGGCAAGTCGACCATCCTGCTGCAGACCCTGTGCAATATTGCCCAGCGTCTGCCGGCGCTGTACGTCACCGGCGAAGAATCGCAGCAGCAGGTGGCCATGCGCGCGCGGCGTCTGGAGCTGCCGCAGGACAAGCTCAAGGTGATGACCGAGACCTGCATCGAATCGATCATTGAGGTTGCACGGCGCGAGCGGCCGAAGGTGATGGTGATCGACTCGATCCAGACCATCTTCACCGAGCAGCTGCAGTCAGCACCCGGCGGCGTGGCCCAGGTGCGCGAGAGCGCGGCGCTGCTGGTGCGCTACGCCAAGCAGAGTGGCACGGCAATCTTCCTGGTCGGCCACGTGACCAAGGAAGGCGCCCTGGCCGGGCCACGGGTACTGGAGCACATGGTCGACACCGTGCTGTATTTCGAGGGTGAGTCCGACGGCCGTCTGCGCCTGCTGCGGGCGGTGAAGAACCGTTTTGGCGCGGTCAACGAACTGGGCGTGTTCGGCATGACCGACAAGGGCCTGAAGGAAGTCACCAACCCCTCGGCGATTTTCCTCACCCGCGCCCAGGAGGAAGTGCCGGGCAGCGTGGTGATGGCCACCTGGGAAGGCACCCGGCCGATGCTGGTGGAGGTGCAGGCGCTTGTCGACACCAGCCATATGGCTAACCCGCGGCGCGTCACCCTGGGCCTGGATCAGAATCGTCTGGCCATGCTGCTGGCCGTATTGCACCGCCACGGCGGCATCCCGACCTACGACCAGGACGTGTTCCTCAACGTGGTCGGTGGGGTCAAGGTGCTGGAAACAGCATCGGATCTGGCGCTGATGGCGGCGGTAATCTCCAGTCTGCGCAACAAGCCGTTGCCGCATGATCTGCTGGTCTTCGGCGAGATCGGTCTGTCCGGTGAGATCCGCCCGGTGCCGAGTGGTCAGGAGCGCCTGAAGGAAGCGGCCAAGCACGGCTTCAAGCGCGCCATCGTGCCCAAGGGCAATGCACCGAAGGAGTCGCCGCCAGGGCTGCAGGTTATTGCGGTGACGCGCCTGGAACAGGCACTGGATGCGTTGTTCGAGTGACGGGCCTGCGGCGCTCTGCCGCTAGGGCAAACGGCTGGCGCTTGTCGCAGATCAATCCTTGCTGCGCCGGCCGGGAGGAGCATGGGCCCATGTTCTTAATAAGGAGAAGGTCCATGTTCCTGTTCTTCGATTTTTTTGCCAAAGCTCTTAATAGCGATGCGGCGCGGCCGCTTGACCTGGCCGAGGAGCGGCGTGAAGCAAGCATCGTGTCGCGACGTGTATTGAAGCGGCGTTTACGCCAGCAGGGGCAGCAGGCCAAACGCCAGTATTGAGTACCTGGAGTTTATGTCGAGTGAGGCAGGGTGGCCGCTTGCTCAGGATTGGCCATCGCGGCCTTGCTTTCGAGTCAGATAGACAAAAGGCGCCAATTGGCGCCTTTTGTTCAAAAGTTATCGGCCTAGTCTTCCTCACCCAGCGCGGCCAGTTCACGCTCCAGCAGGCTCTCGTCGCCAAGGTTGAGCTCCACCAGGCGGCGCAGATGGCTGATCGACTCCAGGTCGATATGTCGGCAGACAAAGCCCAGTAGCTCGTCGCGGGTGCGGGTCAACACCACTTCCAGGTGCAGGCGGGTATCGCTGTCGAGGGTGATGGTGGCTTTGAACGGCTGATCCGGATCACCGTTCCAGTCACGCGGGCGCTTGACCAGTAGGCCCTTGAGCGACAGGTCATGCAGTTCCACCGTCCACCGGCGCTCGCCTTGGGCAAGTTCGGTGGCGGCGTCGAAGGCGATGCGCTGAAAGCGCCGACGCTCGGAGGTCGTGTCACTCATTGCAATAATTCCTCTGCGGTTTTGTCCACTATAGCCAAGCGCGCGGCATAACGCTGCCCGCAGATGCGTCAGGCATGTGCAGGCTATCGTGCGGAAACGAAAAAGCCCGGCAGATGCCGGGCTTTTTCATGCAGCGAGAACGCTGGGCTTAGTTGCCGTACACCGGCAGCTTGGCGCAGACAGCTTTGACCTTCTCGCGTACGGCGTCGACCACGGACTCGTCGCCCATGTTCTGCAGGATGTCGCAGATCCAGCCGGCCAGCTCGCGGCACTCGGCTTCCTGGAAGCCGCGAGTGGTGACAGCCGGGGTGCCGATGCGCAGGCCGGAGGTGACGAACGGCGAACGCGGGTCGTTCGGCACGCTGTTCTTGTTCACGGTGATAAAGGCGCGACCCAGGGCGGCGTCGGCGTCCTTACCGGTGATGTCCTGCTTGATCAGCGAGAGCAGGAACAGGTGGTTCTGCGTGCCGCCGGAGACCACGTCGAAGCCGCGCTCGATAAATACGCTGGCCATGGCCTGGGCGTTCTTCACCACTTGCTGCTGGTAAGCCTTGAACTCTGGCTGCAGAGCTTCCTTGAAGCACACGGCCTTGGCCGCGATGACGTGCTCCAGCGGGCCACCCTGGGCGCCCGGGAAGACGGCGGAGTTGAGCTTCTTCTCGATCTCTTCGTTCTTGCGCGCGAGGATCAGGCCGCCGCGCGGGCCGCGCAGGGTCTTGTGGGTGGTGGTGGTGACCACGTCGGCGAACGGTACCGGGTTCGGGTACACACCAGCGGCAACCAGGCCGGCCACGTGAGCCATGTCGACGAACAGGTAGGCACCGACCTTGTCGGCGATGGCACGGAAGCGCGGGAAGTCGAGAATCTGCGAGTAGGCAGAGAAGCCGGCGATGATCATCTTCGGCTTGTGCTCGACGGCCAGGCGCTCGACTTCGTCATAGTCGATCAGACCGGCATCGGTGATGCCGTACTGGACGGCGTTGTACAGCTTGCCGGAGGACGAAACGCTAGCACCGTGGGTCAGGTGACCGCCATGGGCCAGGCTCATGCCGAGGATGGTGTCGCCAGCTTGCAGCAGGGCCAGGAATACCGCGCTGTTGGCTTGGCTGCCGGCGTGCGGCTGGACGTTGGCGTAGTCGGCACCGAACAGCTGTTTGGCGCGATCGATGGCCAGCTGCTCGACGATGTCGACGTACTCGCAGCCACCGTAGTAGCGCTTGCCTGGGTAGCCTTCGGCGTACTTGTTGGTCAGCACCGAGCCCTGGGCTTCCATGACTGCCGGGCTGGTGTAGTTCTCCGAGGCGATCAGCTCGATGTGATGTTCCTGGCGCTGGGCTTCTTGCTCCATGGCTGCAAACAGGTCGGCGTCGTAACGGGCGAGGGTCAAATCACGGCTGAACATGGCGGTCCTCTGCGGATCGGTGCGGGAAAAAGGCGCGCATTCTAACCCATACGCCGGGTGCTGGCATATGAAAGCCCGTCATGTGGCGGACAAGTGGTGCTCATTCGCTGGCCACTTCAACTGAGCATGAACAGCGCGGCGCCGTTGAACTGGGCCTCGAGCTGTGCCGCCGGCATCGGTTTGCCGAACAGGTAGCCCTGCACCTCGTCGCAGCCATGTTCGCGCAGGAAGTCGAGCTGGGGCTGGGTTTCCACTCCCTCGGCAATTACCGCCAGGCCCAGGCTGTGGGCCATGGCGATGATGGCGCGAGCGATCTGACCGTCCTGTTCGCCTTCGGGCAGGCCGTCGACGAAACTGCGGTCGATCTTCAGCACGTCGATGGGGAACTGCTTGAGGTAGTTCAGCGAGGAATAGCCGGTGCCGAAGTCGTCCACCGCGATGCACAGGCCGAGTTTCTTCAGGCTGGCGAGAATCTGCAGGGTTTCGTCAACGTCACGCATCAGGATGCTTTCGGTCAGCTCCAGCTCCAGGCAGGCCGAGGGTAGGCGGCTGGCTTCGAGCATGCGCGCGATGCGCGTAGCCAGCTGGCCATCGGCAAACTGGCGGGCAGACAGGTTGACCGAGACTTTCGGCACCCGCACCTGGTTGGCATGCCAGCTCTTGAGCTGGCGGCAGGCTTCTTCGATCACCCAGTCGCCGACCTGCACCACCAGGCCCAGCTCTTCCAGTACCGGAATGAACTCGCCGGGTGCGACCAGGCCGCGTACCGGGTGCTGCCAACGCAGCAGCGCTTCGGCGCCGGTCAGGCGCTTGCCGTCACCGCTGAACTGCGGCTGGTAGTAGAGGCGGAACTGATTCTGTTCGAGGGCATGACGCAAATCGCTTTCCAGCTCCAGGCGCTGCAGGGCGGTGGCGTTCATGTCTGCCTGGTAGAACTGGAAGTTGTTCTTGCCGCGTTCCTTGGCGTGGTACATGGCCGTGTCGGCGTTCTTCATCAGCTGACTCAGCTCATCGCCATCCTGTGGCGCCAGGGCGATGCCGATGCTGGCGGTGACGAAGAACTCGCGACCCTGCAGCACGAAGGGTTGGGCCAGGCTGGCGAGAATCTGTTCGGCGACGTGAATGGCGCGGTTCAGCGCAGCCTCACGGGTCTCGCGTGGGAGTAACAGCAGGGTGAACTCATCACCGCCCATGCGCGCCACGGTATCGTCTTCATCGACACAGGCGGCCAGGCGCACGGCCACGTCCTTGAGCATGCGGTCGCCGGCGGCGTGACCGAGCGAGTCGTTGATCGGCTTGAAACGATCAAGGTCGAGGAACATCAGCACCACCCATCCGTCATGCCGTTCGGCATGCTGCAGAGCGGTGTGCAGGCGGTCCTGGAACAAGGTGCGATTGGGCAGCAGGGTCAGGGCGTCGTAGTAGGCCAGGCGGTGAATGCGCTGTTCGCTGGCCTTGCGCTCGCTGATGTCGTTGAAGAAGCACACATAGCTGACCAGGTCGCCTTCGTCGTCCTGAACGGCGGTGATGCCGACCCAGGCCGGATACTGCTCGCCACCCTTGCGCTTGAGCCACAGTTCGCCCTCCCAGCTGCCATGCTGGTTGAGCTGATTGAGGATGTAAGTGAGCTGGCCAGCCTGCTGACGATCAGCGGTGAGCATGCCCGGCAGCTGGTCGAGCACTTCTCCGGTGGCAAAGCCGCTGATGCGCTGAAAGGTCTCGTTGGTGCGCACGATATAGCCAGCCGGATCGGTGACCATGATTGCTGCGGTGGAATGTTCGAATACCGTCGCCGCCATGCGCAGGTCGCGTTCGGCGCGGCGCTGCTGGCTGATGTCGCGGCCGATGCCGAGGACACCCTCGAAGTGATTTTGCTCATCCCACATCAGCATCACGCGCATTTCCACGCTGATCTTGCGTCCGTCGGCGCGCAGGCAGTCAAAGACGAACGGCTTGCTGGTCAGCTTCATCTGCAACTGGTTCAGCTGCGCCGAATCGCCCAGCGTCTGCTTGACCTGCCCCAGCAATGACTGCAGCTCGGCCAGCTGGCGTGGGTTGGTGACCATGCTCAGCAGGCTGTTCTGCATGACCCACTCGGGGCTGTAGCCGAAGAAGCTTTGTGCCGAGGGGCTGACATAGCTCAGCTGCAGTTTGCTGTCGGAGGAAATGATTACGTCACTGATGCTTTCCGCCAACAGGCGATAGCGGCGTTCGCTGTCACGCAGGCTTATCTGGGCATTGATCTCGTGGGTAATGTCCTTGGCCACGCCAATCAGGCGGCTGACCCGGCCTTTGGCATCGCGGCTGAGGGCATGCTCGCGGATATCGAACCAGTGCCAGCTGCCGTCGCGGTGACGCCAGCGCAGCTGGCAGTTGAGCAGCAGGCCATTGCCGACCACTTTCTGCAGGTTGCGCATGCGCTGATACAGTTCGACATCGTCGGGGTGGAGGATTTTTTCCCACAGCTTGTCGCCCAGCTGCAGTATTTCTTCCTTCCTGTAGCCCAGGTCGGGACCCAGGCGGTTGTTGCTGAACAGCACGCGCTGGTTGCTCATGTCGTGCACATAGAGCGTATCCGGCACTGCGCGCAGTACATCGGACCAGAAGCGCTCGCGCTCCACCAGCGACAGCTCGACGCGTTTGCGGCTGGTGATGTCGTGAATACTCAGGGTGACGGCCTTGAACTCATTGGCTCGGCGTGGCAGCTGCAGCGTCAGCCACAGGTAGCGCTCGTGACCGTGGGGCGTGCGTATGCGGCCCTCGACCATCATGTCCTGCTCGCCATCGATCAGGGCAGTAATCAGCGCATACCTTGAAGCCCCGGGGCGCAGCGGGCGATTACCGATCAGGTGGTCCCAGGCCTGTTGTGGCGAGTCGACACCGAGCAGCTGCATGGCTACCCGGTTCAGTTCGGTAATGCGTATCTGGTTCAGCAACAGCTGGTTGTTTTCGGGGGCCTGTTGCAACCAGGCAGGTAACTGGCTGCTGTGGCGCAGCCCCTGCTGGTCAATGAATTCCTTCAGACCGCTGAGATCGAATACGCAGAGGGCGATACCGCTACCTTCGAAAATACCCTGGTAACGCCGACGAGTGTCTTGCAGGATCTCCACGGCGCGCTGCTGCTCGGTGACGTCGCGCAGCACCCAGACCGTAGCGTCTTGCCGCGATTCGCCGGCCAGTTTATGCCGGGTCACCGTGTACAGTCGGGTTTGCCCGTCCTGGAGGATTTCTATCGTGTTTGCCGAGTGCAGGCTGTCGGCCTCCAGCCAGGGGCCGAGCGCGGGCAGCAGGTTGAGCAGGTGGCGGCTGCTGGCCTCGGCACTGCTCAGGCCGAACATCTGCTCGGCGCGCGGGTTGAGGTAGCTGATCAGGCCGTCGGTTTGGGTCACCAGTACGCGCTCTTCGATAGCGCCCAGGGCGGCGATGGCATCGCTGAGTGAACGACGTGACAGCGCATGGGATTCGCGCAGGCTGCGCTGCTCGCGCAGCAGGCCGAACAGGGCGAGCAAGGCCAGGCTGGCACAGAGGATGAACAGCAGCAGCTTGCCGGCCTGCACGGGCAGCAGTTCGGCGCGCACCTGCTCGGCATCGAACAGTGCATGTACTTGCCAGTCGCTAGCAGGCAGCGGCAGCTGGAGGATGCTCAGCTGCTGCTCGGCTTCGCTCAGTCGATCCGCCAGTGCTGTTTGCGGATCGTGAGGTTGACGCAGCATGACCAGGCCGCTGCGCCGATCCTGCAGCAGCCAGGGTTGCAGGTCGCGAGTCTGCGGTAGCCAGTTGCTCAGGGCGGCCGGGCGCAGGCGCAGCAGCCAGCCACCTTCATCGGCAGCATTGCCGGGCTTGCTTAGCAGCACATAGAGCAGCCCCTGCTCGCGTGGCCCGAAAGCGAAGTGATAGGGCGGGCGAGGGCTGTTGGTCAGCTGGGCGAGCAGCGCACTGTCGGTTGTCGAGGGCGCGCTGTCGGCGAGGATGTGCCCCTGGCCGTCGAACCAGGCCAGGCTGTGCAGTGCCGGATAGATGCCGCGCAAGCCGGGCAGCAGGCTGCTCAGTTGGGTATCGGCAAGCGGTGTGGCTGCGTTTTGCTGGAGAAATGCCTGGCCGGCTTCGGCCTTGAGCTTCATCGCCAGTGCCAGGTGTTCGCTCAGCTGCGTGCTGTAGGCCAGGTTGCGTTGGCGCTGGTTATCTTCCAGTTGCTGGAATTCCTGCTGCAGTTGCCATAACAACAGGCCGAGCATCAACGTCACCAGCAGCGCCAGAGCCCCTTTCAGCGAACCACGCGAGGGGGTAGCGAACGGGTCGCGCAGGGAGCGGGTGGAACGATGGTGGGGGAGTTTAGGCACGCAACGGAATCCTGCTGATACAACTGCCTGTTTATGGACTGTAAGCCAGGCAACCACAACCGGCTAGCATGCCTTGATGTGAGGCAAAGTGCCATCACCGTCCGACGTCAGGGTTTGCCCGCGTTGGCGCAATTCGGTAGTTTTGCCGCACGCGCGCGGGTGCACGGGCTATCATGCTCACTCGCTGCGAAATTTTTGCTGCGACCGCTCGGTCAGTGGCGCTGTTTCTCTTCCTTTCTATATAGAACCAAGGTTATCCATGGCTCAATACGTCTACACCATGCATCGGCTCGGCAAAGTCGTGCCGCCGAAGCGGGAAATCCTCAAGAATATCTCCCTGTCGTTCTTCCCGGGCGCCAAGATCGGCGTACTCGGCCTAAACGGCGCCGGTAAGTCGACCCTGTTGCGTATCATGGCTGGCGTCGACACCGAATTCGACGGTGAAGCCCGCGCCATGCCCGGCATCAATGTTGGCTATTTGCCACAGGAGCCGCAGCTTGACCCGAGCAAGAGCGTGCGCGAGATCGTCGAAGAGGCCGTAGGCCAGATCAAGCAGGCCCAGGCTCGCCTCGACGAGGTCTACGCCGCTTATGCCGAGCCGGACGCCGACTTCGACGCCCTGGCCGCCGAGCAGGCCAAGCTGGAAGCCATCCTGCAGGCCAGCGATGGCCACAACCTCGACCGTCAGCTGGAAGTTGCTGCCGACGCCCTGCGCCTGCCGGCCTGGGACGCGCGCATCGAGCACCTCTCCGGTGGCGAGAAGCGCCGCGTGGCGCTGTGCCGCCTGCTGCTGTCGGCCCCCGACATGCTGCTGCTGGACGAACCAACCAACCACCTGGACGCCGACTCGGTGGCCTGGCTGGAGCACTTCCTCCACGACTTCCCCGGCACCGTGGTGGCGATCACCCACGATCGTTACTTCCTCGACAACGTCGCCGGCTGGATTCTCGAACTCGACCGCGGCGCCGGCATCCCGTACGAAGGCAACTATTCCGGCTGGCTGGAGGCGAAATCCAACCGCCTGGCCCAGGAATCCAAGCAGCAGTCGGCCCATGAAAAGGCCATGAAGGAAGAGCTGGAGTGGGTGCGCAAGGGCGCCAAGGCCCGCCAGGCCAAGTCCAAGGCGCGCCTGCAGCGTTTCGAGGAAATGCAGTCGCAGGAGTTCCAGAAGCGCGCCGAGACCAACGAGATCTACATCCCGGCCGGTCAGCGCCTGGGTGACAAGGTCATCGAGTTCAAGAACGTCAGCAAGGGTTACGGCGATCGCGTGCTGATCGACGACCTGTCCTTCAGCGTACCGAAAGGCGCCATCGTCGGCGTGATCGGTGGTAACGGCGCCGGTAAGTCGACCCTGTTCCGCATGCTGATGGGCAAGGAACAGCCGGACTCGGGCAGCATCGAGATCGGCGACACCGTGCAGTTGGCCTGCGTCGATCAGAGTCGTGAAGACCTCGATGGCAGCAAGACCGTGTGGGAAGCCGTGTCCGGCGGCTCCGACATGATCAAGATCGGCAACTACGAGGTGCCATCGCGCGGCTACGTCGGTCGCTTCAACTTCAAGGGCGGCGACCAGCAGAAGTTCGTCAAGGACCTCTCCGGTGGTGAGCGCGGCCGTTTGCATCTGGCGCTGACCCTGAAAGAGGGCGCCAACGTCCTGCTGCTCGACGAACCGTCCAACGACCTCGACGTGGAAACCCTGCGTTCCCTGGAAGAAGCGCTGCTCGACTTCCCCGGCGCGGCCATCGTGATCTCTCACGATCGCTGGTTCCTCGACCGCGTGGCCACGCACATCCTGGCGTACGAAGACGACTCGCACATCGAGTTCTTCGAAGGTAACTACACCGAGTACGAAGCCGACCGCAAGAAACGCCTGGGCGATGCCGCTGCGCAGCCGCACCGTGTGCGTTACAAGAAGCTGGCGCAGTAACTCGCGCTGTAATGAAAACGGAGCCGCGAGGCTCCGTTTTAGTTTGTACTGTGGCAAAGCGCCAGGCAGTCGGCAGTATCTGGACGGTGGCGTGGCGATAATCCGTTCTGTCGTGAACGTGCAGGTTCTAAGGAGAAGGACATGCTCAGAGCGCAAGGAATACGCATGGCCCTGCTGGCGACCCTCTGCTGGGTCGGCCAGGCAGCGGCGCTGGAGGTGCGCGAAGGCGACATCATCTTCCACCCGTCGCGCTCGACGCAGAGCCTGGCGATTCAGCAGGCCACTCATTCACGCTACAGCCATATGGGCCTGGTGCTCCACCGCGATGGCCAGCTGCAGGTCTTTGAGGCCAGTGCGCGGGTCAAGTACACGCCGCTGGCCGAGTGGATCGCCCGTGGTGAAGGTGGCCACTATGTACTCAAGCGGCTGCGCGAGGCTGACCGCCTGCTGGACGAGCCAGCCCTGCACCGGCTGCGGGCCGAGGCAGCGCCGTTTGCCGGGCGCCGTTACGACCTGACGTTCGAGTGGTCGGATCAGCGCATTTACTGTTCCGAGCTGGTGTGGAAGATCTACCAGCGTGCCCTGGGGCTGGAGATCGGCGCGCTGCAGCAGATCCGCGATTTCGACCTGAGTTCGGCGGCGGTGCGCAGCAAGATGCATGAACGCTATGGCGAGCAGGTGCCACTGGATGAGCAGGTGATCTCGCCGGCGGCGATGTTCGATTCACCGTTGCTGGTGCAGGTTTACGCGCAGTAAGTGTGGCGGCACCTGGCTATGTGCAGAGTGATAACGGCCCTGTCACGGAGGTAACGGAGCCGTGACTAAGCCTCAGCGGTAGCTCAGCCCCGGTTTCTCGGTACTGATGCGGGTGCCGGCCTTGCCCTGGACGATGGCTTCGATGTCTGGCAGTGAGCCGATCACCGCCACCTTGCCGGTGTCGCGGGCAAACTCGCAGGCGGCCTGGACTTTCGGGCCCATGGAGCCAGCAGCAAAGCCAAGGCGTTCCAGTTCGTCCGGGTGGGCCTGGGCGATGGCCTTCTGTGTCGGCTTGCCCCAGTCGATATAGGCAGCATCCACGTCGGTGGCGATCACCAGCAGGTCGGCTTGCAGTTCGGTGGCCAGGAAGGCCGAGCAGAGATCCTTGTCGATCACCGCTTCCACCCCGACCAGCTTGCCATCCTGATACATGGTCGGGATGCCGCCACCGCCGGCAGCAATGACGATGGTGCCTTTTTCCAGTAGCCACTTGAGTGGACGGATCTCGAAGATGCGCTTGGGTCGTGGGCTGGCGACCACGCGGCGGAACTTGTCGCCATCCGGAGCAATGGTCCAGCCCTTCTCGGCGGCCAGCTGCTCGGCTTCCGCTTTGGCATAGACCGGACCGATGGGCTTGGTCATGTGCTGGAAGGCCGGGTCGTTGGGATCGACTTCAACCTGGGTGAGCAGGGTGGCGAAGGGCACTTCGACGGGCAGCAGGTTGCCCAGCTCCTGTTCGATCATGTAGCCGATCATGCCTTCGGTTTCCGCACCGAGCACATCCAGCGGGTAGGGGTTCTTGGCGTCGTACGCGTTGCCTTGCAGGGCCAGCAGGCCGACTTGTGGGCCGTTGCCGTGGGCCACTACCAGCTCGTTGCCGGTGGCGATCTTGGCGATCTGCTCGCAGGCAATGCGTACGTTATCCCGCTGATTCTCGGCGGTCATGGCTTCACCGCGGCGCAGCAGGGCGTTACCGCCCAGGGCGATGACGAGTCGCATAGTGTTCTCCTTGTTCGTAGCCGGGTGATGCACGGTTGGCTCCCTCTCCCATTTATGGGATAGGGCTGGGGAGAGGGTGGTCAGGCTATTCGGAATTGCCGGATAGACCCTCTCCCCCGGCCCCTCTCCCGCAGACGGGAGAGGGGAGGCAAGCGGCAGCTTTTGAGGGTTTAGATGTCGGCCAGGGTCGAAACCAGGATCGCCTTGATGGTGTGCATGCGGTTTTCCGCCTGCTCGAAGGCGATGCACCACGGCGACTCGAACACATCCTCGGTCACTTCGATGCCATTCTTCAGGTGCGGATATTTCTCGGCGATCTGCTTGCCGACCTTGGTGTCGCTGTTATGGAAGGCAGGCAGGCAGTGCATGAACTTGACCCGTGGATTGCCGGCCGCCTGCATCAGCTCCTTGTTGACCTGGTAGGGCAGCAACTGCTCGATACGCTCGGCCCAGGCTTCGACCGGCTCGCCCATGGACACCCAGACGTCGGTATGGACGAAATCGACGCCCTTGACCGCAGCTTTGGCGTCTTCGGTGAGGGTAATGCGCGCGCCGCTTTCTTCGGCGAATTTCTTGCACGCAGCAACGTGTTCGTCGCTCGGCCATAGCGCCTTGGGCGCGGCGATACGTACATCCATACCCAGCTTGGCGCCGATCAGCAGCAGCGAGTTGCCCATGTTGTTGCGCGCATCGCCCAGGTAGGCGTAGCTGATCTCATGCAGCGGCTTGTCGCTGAATTCGCGCATGGTCAGCACGTCGGCGAGCATCTGGGTCGGGTGGTATTCGTCGGTCAGGCCGTTGAACACCGGCACGCCAGCGTACTTGGCCAGATCCTCGACGATCTCCTGCTTGAAGCCGCGGTACTCGATGGCGTCGTACATGCGCCCGAGCACGCGGGCGGTGTCCTTCATCGACTCCTTGTGGCCGATCTGCGAGGAGCCCGGGTCGATATAGGTGACGTTGGCGCCCTGGTCATAGGCGGCGACTTCGAAGGCGCAGCGGGTGCGGGTGGAGGTCTTCTCGAAGATCAGCGCGATGTTCTTGCGCAGTAGGTGCGGTTGCTCGGTGCCGGTGTACTTGGCGCGCTTGAGGTCGCGCGACAGGTCGAGCAGGTAGCGCAGCTCGCGGGTGCTGTGGTGCATCAGGCTGAGCAGGTTGCGGTTGTGCATGTTGAAAGCCATGGTTCTTTCTCCTTGGCAGCAAATGTCGGTATGGCCGGCACTTCTCCCTTTGGGAGAAGGTGGCCCGTAGGGCCGGATGAGGGGCATCCCTCACCCCCGGCCCCTCTCCCGGCGGGAGAGGGGAGTTGTATCTCAGTAGTCGATCGGGTCGCGGATGATCGGGCAGGTCATGCAGTGGCCACCGCCACGGCCGCGTCCCAGCTCGCTGGCGCTGATGGTTATGACCTCGACTCCGGCCTTGCGCAGCAGGGTGTTGGTATAGGTGTTGCGGTCGTAGCCGACCACCACGCCCGGCTCCAGGCAGACCACGTTATTGCCGTCATCCCACTGCTCGCGCTCGGCTTCGAAGCTGTCGCCGCCGGTTTCCACTACGCGCAATTTCTTCAGGTTGAGGGATTCGGCGACCACATTGATGAAGGATTTCTCCTCGCGGCGTACGTCGATACCGCCCGGCTTGCTCTCGTCCGGGCGCAGCACGAAGGGCACGATGCCGTAGGCCACTTCCGGGAAGACTGTCACCAAGTCGCGGTCGCAGAAGCTGAACACGGTGTCCAGGTGCATGGCAGCGCGCGATTTGCCGAGGCCGGCGACCACCACCTTGTCGGCGGCGCCCTTGTCGAACAGGGCCTTGGCCACCTGGCCGATAGCCTGGTGCGAACTGCGTTCGCCCATGCCGATCAGCACGGTGCCGTTGCCGATCGGCATCACGTCACCGCCTTCGAGGGTGGCGGCGCCGTGATCCTTGTCTGGGTCGCCGTACCAGACTTCAAACTCTTCGTTGATAAAGTCTGGGTGGAATTTGTAGATGGCGCTGGTCAGCAGGGTTTCCTGACGGCGGGCCGGCCAGTACATCGGGTTGAGCGTCACGCCGCCGTAGATCCAGCAGGTGGTGTCACGGGTGAACTGGGTGTTGGGTAGCGGTGGAAAGAGGAAGCTCGATTCGCCCTGGTAGGCGGCGAACATCTTGGCGGCTTCGGAATTCTTGTACTTCACCAAATCGGAACCGGCCACGCCGCCGATAAGGAATTCGGCGATGCGTCGCGACTCCAGGTTCTCGATGAAATCCCGCACCTCGCTCTGCAGGCCGAGGCCGACGCTGTTGGCGGTGATCTTGCGGTCGAGAATCCATTTCAGGGCTTCAGGATTCTTGATCGTTTCTTCCAGCAGGTTGTGCATTTCCACCACGTCGATGCCACGCTCGCGCATCTTGGTCATGAAGTCGAAGTGGTCGCGCTTGGCCTGGGAAACCCAGATCACATCGTCGAACAACAGTTCATCGCAGTTGTTCGGGGTCAGGCGCAGGTGCGCCAGACCTGGCGAGCAGACCATGACCTTGTGCAGCTTGCCGGCTTCGGAATGCACGCCGAGTTTCTTCTTGCTCATGTTCGAACTCCTTCTCTTAAAGGCTGAGGAAGCCGTCGTAGAGACCGTAGGCGGCAATGCCTGCACCGATCAGGACGACAACGAAGATCACTTTTTCGATGCTGGTGAACACCGGCTGACCCAGTTCGCGCTTGGCCTTGGCAAACAGGATGGCACCCGGTGCGTAGAGCAGGGCGGAAAGCAGCAGGTACTGCACGCCTGCGGCATAGACCAGCCAGACCGCGTACAGGGTCGAGACCAGGGCGATCAGCAGATCCTTGTTGCGCTCACTGCTGGCGTTCTCGTAGGTCTCACCGCGCACCGCCAGCAGCACCGCGTAGGCGCTGGACCAGAAGTACGGCACCAGGATCATCGAGGTGGCCAGGTACAACAGCTTCAGGTAGGTGGCGTCGTTGAACAGGGTGACCACCAAGAACAGCTGGATCAGCCCGTTGGTCAGCCACAGCGCATTGACCGGGACGTGGTTGCCGTTCTCCTTGCGCAGGAACTCCGGCATGGTGTGGTCCTTGGCCGAGGAGAAGATGATCTCCGCGCAGAGCAGGGTCCACGACAGCAGCGCCCCGGCTAGCGAGACGATCAGGCCTATGCTGATCAGCATGGCGCCCCATGGGCCAACCACATGCTCCAGCACGCCCGCCATCGACGGGTTCTTCAGCCCGGACAGCTGGGCCTGGGCCAGGATGCCCTGGCTCAATACGTTGACCATTATCAGCAGCAACAGTACGCCGATGAAACCGATCACGGTGGCCTTGCCGACGTCGCTGCGTTTCTCGGCGCGGGCGGAGAAGATGCTCGCGCCTTCGATGCCGATGAACACCCAGACGGTGACCAGCATCATGTTGCGCACCTGATCCATCACACTGCCGAGCTCGGTGTTGCTTTCACCCCAGAAGTCGCTGGTGAACACGTCCATCTTGAAGGCAATGGCGGCAATCACGATGAACAGCGCCAGCGGCACCATCTTGGCGATGGTGGTGACGGTGTTGATGAACGCCGCTTCCTTGATCCCGCGCAGCACCAGGAAGTGCAGCAACCACAGCAGCACCGAGGCGCAGATGATCGCCGTGAGGGTATTGCCCTCGCCGAAGACCGGGAAGAAGTAACCGAGGGTGGAGAACAGCAGCACCATGTAGCTGACGTTGCCGATCCAGGCGCTTATCCAGTAGCCCCAGGCCGAGGAGAAGCCCATGTAGTCGCCAAAACCGGCTTTGGCATAGACGTACACACCGCCGTCCAGCTGCGGCTTGCGGTTGGCCAGGGTCTGGAAGACGAAGGCCAGGGTCAGCATGCCGACGCCGGTGATCAGCCAGCCGATCAGGGTGGCACCGGCGCTGGCGCTGGCGGCGATGTTCTGCGGCAGGGAGAAGATCCCGCCGCCGACCATGGAGCCGACGACCAGGGCGACCAGAGCCCCGAGTTTAAGTTTGTTGCTTGCGTCCGTCATGTTGCCTCCTTTGCCGTATGGCAACGTTGTTATTAGGCAGTGGTGCTGATGACCAATGAATGACTGTGCGCTCTGGCTATGCCGCGCCGATTCCCGAGTGCGGGGGAGTCCGATCTATCCACCTGCCAGGCTGCGTGGCTATCTGGCGCGCTGGTGGCAGGACGCGCTGGGTGGAGCGGCTCTTACAGGCCATCTTTCTCGAGGTGGTCGAAGTTGACCGGTTCGCCGGGCTGCGCCCCGAGTTGCTCGCGGATGTCATTGAACATCGCGTCGTACTCGGCATGTCCGCGCATGATCGGGCTGGAGTTGGGGTGTAGCCCATGCTTGACCACCGCCTTGCTGATCAGGCTGGCGAAGTTGAAGGCGGTGTCTCGATGCATATCGAACTCTTCGCAGAACTCGCGACCTTCGATGGTGCCTGCCACCTTGAAGTGCATCAGCATGCCTTCGCTTGGGTCGCGACGAACCTCGTAGAACACGTCGATATCGAACTTCGGCATATGCGGCATATTGAGAGGTGTGCTGCGATGAAGATGACCGGGTTTGAACATGCTGGCCCCCATGGCTCGGTAAAACGCTTGGTGATGGTTGTTGAGGGGCGCAGTTTCTGCGTGCAGTTGGTACAGGCGTCCCTTGCTCTAATGAATGTAGTGTGCATTGCCACGCTGGCAAGCGCGGCGCAGAGCTATTGGTCGTTAGCCTGATCTGCATCAAGTGTTATGTGGTTTTGCCGATGCCGCTCGCGCCGAAAGGTGCCAGCTGCTAGCCTGCGGATGGATTAAAAGTGGGCTGGGGGCAAGGTAATGCTGGACTACGTGGCACTAGGAATTCTGATCTTCGTCGGCATCGTGTTGTTCTATGGGGTCATCGTCATTCATGACATCCCCTACGAGATCGCCGTGCACCGCAAACATCCACAACAGGATGCAATTCTGGTGGCAGGCTGGGTGAGCCTGTTCACCCTGCACGTTATATGGCCATTCCTGTGGATCTGGGCAACCTTGTACCGGGAGGATCGAGGTTGGGGGTTTTCCACGGCAGAGGCTTCACAGAGTCCGCGCCTGCAGGCGCTGGAGCAGCAGGTCGGCGAGCTGCAACAGCGCCTTGATGCGCTTGCCAGCAGTGCTGTGCCCAGTGTGGTCGAAGCGCCCGCTGCGCCTGCGGCCCCCGTCGCACCCACGCCGCAGCAGGAGGGTTGAGCCATGGATTTATTACTGATCCTGACCTACACCGCCATCTGCGTGGCCATCTTCAAGGTCTTCAAGATTCCGCTGAACAAGTGGACTGTACCGACCGCTATCCTCGGCGGCATCGTGCTGATTGGTAGCCTGATCTTCCTGATGAACTACAACCATCCCTATTCCGAGGTGTCGCGCAGCTACTTCGTCAGCACGCCCATAGTGCCGGCAGTCAGCGGGATGGTGGTTGAGGTGCCGGTGCAGGGCAACCGCATTATGGAAAAGGGCGAGGTGCTGTTTCGCATCGATCCGATTCCTTTTGAAAACCGAGTGAAGTCGATCAAGGCGCAACTGGTTTCGGCCAAGGCTGACCTTTATCGTGCCAGCGAGATGGCCAAGCGCAACCTGGGTAATCGGCGCGATGTCGATGTGGCAAACGCCCGCGTCGATGATCTGCAGGCGCAGCTCAATATTGCCCAGTTCGAGCTGGACAACACGGTGGTGCGTGCCCCCTCGCGCGGCTATGTCACCCAGGTGGTGCTGCGGCCCGGTATCTACGCCGTGAAGATGCCGTTGCGTCCGGCGATGGTGTTTGTGCCCCATGAGAATTACGCCTATGTGGCCTGGATGCGGCAGAACAGCCAGCTACGGCTGAGCATGGGGGATGACGCCGAGATCGCTTTCGATGGCCTGCCGGGGCAGGTCTTCAAGGCCCGGGTGAAAATGGTGCTGCCGGTGATTGCCGAAGGGCAGGTGCAACCCTCGGGCAACCTGATAGGTTTCACCGGTTCCCCTCCTGCCGGCCGTGTGCCGGTGGTGCTGGAAGTGATCGACCCGGCTTTCGAACCCTACCGTGACCTGCTGCCGGGCGGCTCCTATGGTCAGGCGGCGCTCTACACCGAGCACTTCCACCATGTAGCGGTGATGCGCAAGATTTTGCTGCGCATGTCGTCCTGGATGAACTACTTCTTCCCGTTCCATTAACCAACGAGGCCCCGCTCCCTGACTGTTTTGCATGCAGTCAGGGGCGGGGCCTGTTGTTTGGCGTGGGTATCTGCCGGCAGCCATTGCCGGTTTGTGGTGAGGCTCCTTTGACTGACATCAGTGCACGCGTGGCAGAAGTGGCCACACTGATGAAAACTGTCACGGAGTTTGCCATGAGCACTTTCGACCCGCGCGCCGCCCTCGATCAACTGTTCGCCGAATACAGCAAACGTGCCAATTCGATTCGCCGTGATCTTGGCTTGCCCCATCAGGCGGACTTTGCCGAGCAGGCCCAGGAGCGGCAGAACGATGAAGTCCTGGAGGCCTTGCTGGCTGAGGCTGAGATTGGCTTGCGTCAGGTTGGCCTGGCCCGTCAGCGTCTGGCCGAAGGCCACTACGGTGAGTGCCAGCGTTGCGGTGAGCCGATCAACCCGGCACGTCTGGCCGCTCTGCCGGCTGCAGAGTGCTGCCTGGGCTGTGCTGATCAGGCACGCGTTTGATGCCTTGCCAGGGGCAGCGAGGCAGCGCCAGAATGAGTCCAACTCTCCGCGGTGTACTACCGCTCGATAAGGACTTCCGATGCCCGAATCCTTCGCTGCCGGCCTGCATCTGGCGCCTGATGACCTGACCCGCCCCTTCGCCCCCGAACAATTCAACTTCACCACTACCGATGATCTGGAGTTCTTCCGCGGTGTGCTCGGCCAGGAGCGCGCGGTCGAGGCTCTGCAGTTTGGTGTAGCCATGCCGCGGCCTGGCTATAACGTGTTCGTCATGGGCGAGCCGGGCACAGGACGCTTTTCTTTCGTCAAACGCTACCTCAAGGCCGAAGGCAAGCGCCTGGCCACTCCGGTCGACCGGGTCTACGTCAATCACTTCGACGAACCGCGCGAACCGCGGGCGCTGGAGCTACCGGCTGGCACAGCGGGCAAGTTGATCAGCGATATCGGCCACCTGATCGATAACCTGTTGTCAACCTTCCCGGCGGTGTTCGAGACGCCGACCTACCAGCAGAAAAAAAGCGCCCTCGATCGCGTGTTCAACCAGCGCTATGACAAGGCTCTGGACGTAATCGAGCGCCTGGCTCTGGAAAAGGAAGTCGCGCTGTATCGTGACAGCAGCAACATCGCTTTCACGCCGATGAAGGATGGCAAGGCCCTCGACGAAGCCGAGTTTGCTCAGTTGCCGGAAGCCGAGCGCGAGCGCTTCCATACCGATATCGCGGCCCTGGAAGAGCGTCTGAATGATGAGCTGACCGGCCTGCCGCAATGGAAACGTGAGCTGAGCAACCAGCTGCGCCAGCTTAACGAGGAAACCATTACCCTGGCCCTGCAACCGTTGCTGGCGCCGTTATCGGAGCAGTACGCGGAAAATACCGGGGTCTGCGCCTACCTGCAGGCGATGCAGGTCAATCTGCTGAAGACCGTGGTTGATCAACTGGGCGATGAGAAGCCCGATGGCCAGCGCCGCGAAATGCTCGAAGAGCAATACTGCCCGAGCCTGGTGGTCGACCATCACGCCGATGGCGGTGCGCCGGTGGTGTTCGAGTCGCACCCGACCTACGACAACCTGTTTGGACGCATCGAATACAGCACTGACCAGGGTGCTCTCTATACCAGCTACCGTCAGTTGCGCCCCGGCGCCTTGCACCGCGCCAACGGTGGTTTCCTGATTCTTGAAGCGGAGAAGATGCT
Source organism: uncultured Pseudomonas sp. (assembly GCA_964518735.1). Classification (GTDB taxonomy): domain Bacteria; phylum Pseudomonadota; class Gammaproteobacteria; order Pseudomonadales; family Pseudomonadaceae; genus Aquipseudomonas. The sequence goes on along the minus strand of CAZFKQ010000005.1, from coordinate 129,151 downwards.
CGGCGAGCCGTTCGTCTGGGATGCGCTCAAGCGTGCCCTGCAGTCGCGCCAGCTGAAGATGGAATCGCCGCTTGGCGATCTCGGCCGTATTGCCACCGTGACCCTGAACCCGCAAGTGATTCCGTTGAACCTCAAGGTGGTGATCATCGGCTCGCGCCAGATTTACTACACCCTGCAGGACCTCGATCCGGACTTTCAGGAGATGTTCCGCGTACTGGTCGATTTCGACGAGGACATTCCGCTGGCGGACGACAGCCTGGAGCAGTTTGCCCAGCTGATGAAAACGCGCACCTCGGAGGAAGGCATGGCACCGTTGACCGCTGCCGCCGTAGCGCGTCTGGCTACCTATAGCGCGCGCCTGGCTGAACACCAGGGACGCCTGTCGGCCCGTATCGGCGACCTGTTCCAGCTGGTCAGCGAGGCGGATTTCATTCGCAGCCTGGCTGGTGATGCGGTGACCGACTTCGGCCATATCGAGCGTGCGTTAAGGGCCAAGGCTACTCGCACCGGGCGTGTATCGGCGCGGATTATCGATGACATGCTGGCCGGCATCATCCTGATCGACACCGCCGGTGCAGCGGTAGGCAAATGCAACGGCCTGACCGTGCTGGAGGTTGGTGACTCGGCCTTCGGTGTGCCGGCGCGGATCTCCGCTACGGTCTATCCGGGCGGTTCGGGTATCGTCGACATCGAGCGTGAGGTCAACCTCGGGCAGCCGATCCACTCCAAGGGCGTGATGATCCTTACCGGTTACCTGGGCAGCCGTTATGCCCAGGAGTTTCCCCTGGAAATCTCGGCGAGCATTGCCTTGGAGCAGTCCTACGGTTATGTCGACGGCGACAGTGCCTCGCTCGGTGAGGTCTGCACGTTGATCTCGGCGCTTTCGCGCACGCCGCTCAAGCAATGCTTTGCCATTACCGGCTCGATCAACCAGTTCGGTGAGGTGCAGGCGGTTGGCGGGGTCAACGAGAAGATCGAAGGCTTCTTCCGGTTGTGCGAAGCCCGCGGCCTGACCGGCGAGCAGGGGGTGATCATTCCGCACTCCAATGTCACCACCCTGATGCTCGACGAGCGCGTGCTGCAGGCTGTGCGCAGCGGCATGTTCCACGTCTATGCCGTGCGCCAGGTCGATGAGGCACTCAGCCTGCTGGTAGGTGAGGCTGCCGGCAGCCCGGATGAACAGGGTCGGTTTCCGGAAGGCAGCGTCAATGCCCGGGTGGTCGAACGCCTGCGCAGCATTGCCGAGATGGGTATGGAAGAAGAGGACAAGCCAGCGGAAGAGGCCAAGCCGAAGGAAACCAAGACCAAGGCCAAGCCCGCGGCGAAAAAACCCAAGGAGTGATCCGGGGGCGGGCTCTGCACCGTCGTGTGGTTTGCGAGCTAGCAGGAGCGGATCCAGCTAGTCCGCCGCTAACTGGTCAGTCACTGAGCAGTTCGGCGGCAGCCGCAGGACGCGCTGTTCAAGGCCGCTTTCCCCCACACCATCCACAGAGTTATCCACAGCTTGCGGGGATAACTTTTATCTTTCCCGAGCAGGGTGGCGGGGTGTAGGCTGAAAGTCAGACCTCGCGAGGACCGCCGTGATGCCGCGCAGCCTCTGCCTTACCCGTCAGTACCTGGGCTTGACCACCCGTATCGAATGCGTGATTCGTCCGCTGGCCGGTGAGCGTGGCTTGTGGACACTGCTCTGTGCGGCCGGCATGTCAGGTGCCCAACCTTCTGCAATCAAGGCGCAGGGCCCATTCCACGGGCCTTTCGTGACTGAAGCGATACTGGAATCGATTGCCCAATGCCTGGCTGTGCAAGGGTATGTGGAGTGCACTGAACCGCCGATCTGGTGTTTGCATCTGCAAGCCGAACTACGCCGCTTGAATGGTGAGTACTGCCCTCCGCGCGGCGATTATCAGTTCCGTCCGGAAAACTGATTACTCCGCTGCATGCTTTTTGCGCAACTGCCGCTAGCCGCCATCGGGGCTGGTGTATAGCCATTCACCCCAACCTTGCGCACAAGGTTATCCACAGTAACCGGGGATAAACCCTGCAAAGTTTTGCCGCCTTTGTCTGGCCGGGTTGGCTGGGTATACTCGCCGCCAGTTTTCTACCTCGGCGAGACACCATGGAACGCTTTATCGAAAATACGATGTACGCCTCGCGCTGGTTGCTGGCGCCTATCTACTTCGGTTTGTCGTTGGCCCTGCTGGCCTTGGCGCTGAAGTTCTTCCAGGAGGTCTATCACATCCTCCCGCAGGTATTTGCACTGGAGGAGGCCACACTTATCCTCAAGCTGCTGTCGCTGATTGATATGGCGCTGGTGGGCGGTCTGCTGGTGATGGTGATGATTTCCGGCTACGAGAACTTTGTCTCGCAGCTGGATATCGACGAGGGCAAGGAAAAGCTCAACTGGCTGGGCAAGATGGACTCCGGCTCGCTGAAGATGAAAGTGGCTGCCTCGATCGTGGCGATTTCTTCGATTCATCTGCTCAAGGTGTTCATGGATGCGCAGAACATCAGCGATACCAAGTTGATGTGGTACGTGATCATTCACATGACATTCGTCGTTTCGGCCTTTGCCATGGGCTACCTGGACAAACTGACCAAGCACGACCACTGATCCATTTCCCGCGCTTCAATTACCGCCCGCCCGTTGCATAACGGACGGGCGGTTTCATTTCTGCCTTGCGTTAACTGGATGTTGTACAAGAATTGTATTTGTACATATTTTTGTATAGCTTTGCCGGCGAGGTGATCTCTATGAATCTGCATGATCTGCTGTCCCATGCCCATGCCGGGCATATCGAAGAGCTGAACCTGATTTCCCTGGAAGGCGGTATCTATGTGCTGGAAGCGCGCATGGATGGTCTGTCGTTGCCGGTCAAGAACGAGCAGGGCAAGACCCTGCACCTGCGCTCTGTCGAGCATGCGCGCGACGTCCTGCAGGAAATGCCGCGCCTGCCTTTCCATCTGGTGCACGCTGAAGTGCATGACGAGATGTGCGGCATGCCGCCTGCTGCCAGTGAGCCGCTGCGGGTGCCGATCTCGATGAACAACGCCTGGTGAGTGCGTGACGGGCAATACCCGCGAGCTGTTGCGGCGCCCGTTGGCGGTGCTCGCGGTGCAGACCACTGGCCTGCATCCCGGTAAGGACCAGATCTGGGAGCTGGGCCTACTGCTGGTTGAGCAGGGACAGGTCGTCGCCCGCCACAGTTGGTTGCTGGATCCAGGTTTCATGTTGCCGACCGCAGTTGCCCGGATCAGCTCTGTGGTGCCTGCTGAACTGGATGGGCAGCCGCGTTTTGCTGCTGTTGCCAGTGAGCTGGCCGCATGCCTCCAAGGGCGCGTGGTGGTCGGGCACAACCTGCGCTTCGCTCTGGCTTTTTTGCGCCGTGCATTTGCCCTGGTCGGGATTCGCCCCACTTTCAGGCAGCTGTGCAGTGAGCAGTTGGCGCGTCGGGTTTTTCCCGAGTTGCCCCTGCACGATCTGGATGCACTTTGTCAGGCTCTGGATATTTTTCGTTTCATCCGCTATCGGGCAATGGCTGATGCCGAGTCGACCTGGCAGGTGTTGCAGCAGCTGCAGGAGCATCTTGACGACGCCGAACTGCGCCAGCAGTTGCGCCGAGCGGCAGTTCCGGTGCACTTGCAGGCTGCTGATGTCCAGGCAGTGCCGGAGCGCCCTGGGGTGTACTACTTCGACGGCGCAGATGCGCTGCTCTATGTAGGCAAGAGCATCAACCTGCGGCGCCGGGTGCAGTCGCACTTTCAGAATGATCACCTCAGCCGGCGCAGTCTGCAGATGGCCCAGCAGGTGCGCGCCATTCGCTATCGCGCCACGGCTGGCGAGTTGGGTGCGCTGTTGCTGGAGTCGGCCGAGGTCAAGCGCCTGCAGCCGCTATACAACCGTCAGTTGCGGCGCCAGCGCGGTGGCTTCACGTGGGCGCTGCGAGACGCGGGAAGTGGCATTTGCCCGCAACTGCTTGCGCTCGAACAACTGGTGGGTGGGGAGCCGCATGCCGGGCTTTTTCGGACGCGGCGCCAGGCAATGGACTGGTTGCGCCAGGAAGCTCGTGAACACCAGCTTTGCCTGCGGCTGTTAGGTCTTGAGGCGGGCTCGGGTGCCTGTTTTGCCGCGCAGCTGGGGCAATGTCGCGGTGCCTGCTGCGGTCGCGAACCGCGCGTGGAGCATGATGCGCGCCTGCTGGCCGGTTGTGCACGCTTGCGCGTGGCCGCATGGCCCTGGTCAGGGGCTGTAGCGCTGGTTGAGCATGATGCCCGGCATGACTTTCGGCAGTGGCATGTGCTCGACCAGTGGTGCCATATCGCCACAGTGGATGACCCGGCGGAGCTGCCTGCAGTCCTGCAGCGGCCTCGGCCTGCGTTCAGTCTGGACGCCTATCAGATTCTGCTTGGCCATTTGCGCCGTCATCCGAATACCGAGGTTGTAGCTTTATGAGTGCGCATCGACTCGCCCTGGTGCTGGGCGATCAGCTGTCTTTTGATCTGTCTGCCCTGCAGGCCCTGGATCCGGCCAGCGATGTAGTGTTGCTGGCCGAAGTGATGGGGGAGGCCACCTATGTGCCGCATCACCCGCAGAAGATTGCGCTGATCTTCAGTGCCATGCGCCATTTCGCCGAAGCGCTCAGTGCACGTGGCTGGCGGGTTGTCTATGTGCGCCTGGATGATGCGGATAACAGCGGCTCGCTGGTCGGTGAGCTACAGCGCTGGGTCGCCGAGTTGGCGGTGGCAGAGGTGCACGTCACCGAGTGCGGTGAGTGGCGCCTGGAGCAAGCCCTGCGTGACAGCGATCTGCCCCTGACCTGGCATGCGGATCGGCGTTTCCTCTGCGGGCGCGAGGAGTTCGCGGTCTGGGCCAAGGGCAAGAAACAGCTACGCATGGAGTATTTCTACCGCGAGATGCGCCGCAAGAGCGGTCTGTTGATGAACGGTGACGGCACGCCGGTCGGCGGCGCCTGGAACTTCGATGCGGAAAATCGCAAGGCCTTGCCCAAGTCGGTCAAGGCACCGCTGACGGCGCGCTTCCCTCATGACGTCATCACCCGTGAGGTGCTGGAGCTGGTCGCGGCGCGGTTCTCCCATCATTACGGAGGACTGGCCGGTTTCGACTACCCGGTGACCCATGGCGAAGCCGAAGCGCTCTGGCAGCACTTCATGGACTTCGCCCTGCCGGCCTTTGGTGACTATCAGGACGCCATGGCCACAGGTGAGCCCTACCTGTTCCATGCGCGCATCAGTGCGGCACTGAATATCGGCCTGCTGGATCTGCACCAACTGTGTGCCGATGTCGAGGCCGCCTATTGGGCGGGGCGGGTAGCGCTGAATGCGGCTGAGGGCTTCATTCGCCAACTGATCGGTTGGCGTGAGTATGTGCGCGGCATCTACTGGCTGCACATGCCGGAATATGCCCAGCGCAATGCCTTCGGTAACACGCGGGCGCTGCCGGAGTTCTACTGGACTGGGCAGACCAAAATGAAGTGCATTAGTCAGGCCATTGGCCAGACCCTGGAGCATGCCTATGCCCACCATATCCAGCGCCTGATGGTGACCGGCAACTTCGCCCTGCTCGCGGGCATCGCTCCGCAGCAGGTGTGCGACTGGTATCTGGCCGTGTACATGGATGCCTTCGACTGGGTCGAGTTGCCCAATACCCTGGGCATGGTCATGCATGCCGACGGTGGCTACCTGGGCTCCAAGCCTTATTGCGCCAGTGGCCAGTACATCAAGCGGATGTCCGACTACTGCGGTGGCTGTGCCTACAAGGTGGCAGAAAGTACCGGTGAGCAGGCCTGTCCGTTCAATGCGCTGTACTGGCATTTCCTTATGCGTCATCGCCAGCAGCTGCGCGGTAATCAGCGCCTGGGCATGGTCTACAAGAACCTTGAACGCATGCCTGAGGCCAAGCAGCAGGCACTGTGGCAGCGTGGCGAGGAGCTGCTGGCGCGCCTGGATGCCGGGCAGGTGCTGTGAAAAAATCCGAACTGCCGGCCAAGACCTGCGTGGTCTGCGGCTTGCCCTTCAACTGGCGTAAGAAGTGGGCGCGTTGCTGGGATGAGGTGCGGTATTGCTCCGAGCGTTGCCGACGAAATCGAGCCAGTGCAGGCGGGTCATGAGTGGTGGGCTGTGCTAGGCTGGCCGCCCTTTTTTTCGCCAATGGAGCCCGGCCATGTCCGACGTCAACCTGTCTACCGCACTGTCCACCGACGAGGGCCGTGTCAGCTACGGCATCGGCCGCCAACTCGGCGACCAGCTGCGTGACAACCCACCGCCAGGCATCAGCCTGGACGCTGTGGTAGCCGGTCTGCGCGATGCCTTCGCCAACCAGGCCAGTCGTGTGTCCTCGGAAGAGATGAATGCTAGCTTCCGTGTCATTCGCGAGATCATGCAGGCCGAAGCCGCTGCCAAGGCCGAAGCTGCCGCTGGCGCCGGTCGTGCCTACCTGGTGGAAAACGCCAAGCGCGATGGCGTGACCGTGCTGGAGTCCGGCCTGCAGTACGAAGTGCTGGTGGCAGGCGAGGGCGCCAAGCCGTCCCGCGAAGACCATGTGCGCACCCACTACCATGGCACCCTGATCGACGGCACCGTCTTCGACAGCTCCTACGAGCGCGGTCAGCCGGCCGAGTTCCCGGTGGGCGGAGTGATCGCCGGCTGGGTCGAGGCCCTGCAGCTGATGAACACCGGCAGCAAATGGCGCCTGCACGTGCCGAGCGAGCTGGCCTATGGTGGCCAGGATGTCGGCAGCATTCCGCCGCACAGCGTGCTGGTGTTCGACGTCGAGCTGCTCGAGATCCTTTAACTCGCTCGACTGTAAAAGCGAAGCCCGGCGGGTCGTCCTGACCGGCCGGGCGTCAGCAGGGGCGTCGTTGCTTCTGCGGCATGGCCAACCTTGTGTGGCGGCCAGCCTGCTGCTCAGTGCAGCTCCTCGTGCGGGCGCAACGCCCGGGCGTAGCAGAATAAAAACAAGCTGCGAACCAGTTCTTTGAGCACCAATGGTTCATTGGAGTTGAGGCTGCTCAGGTCCAGGTCGCCCTGATCGCGCAGCTCGTCGATGGCTTCCTCTTCCAGCACCGCGCAAACCGCCCCGGTTTCTCGATTGAGAATTCGCAGGTAAGGATGCGGGCGATCCAGCCAGGCATCGATCAGATAGGTCATGGCATATCTCCTTGCCGCTAAATGTTTATTGAGAATAATTCCTATTAAAATAATAGCAAGTCTCAATTGCAGCCTTCTGTCGCTCGAATAAGTCGCCCAAGAAAAAGCCCGTCACAAGGACGGGCTCTTTCACTACGCGTCGTCTGTCAGTGGGTGCGGGCTACGGCGAAGCGGCACAGTTCGATCAGGGCTGCCCGGTATTTGCTCTCCGGCAGGCTGTCGAGACAGGCAATGGCGTGGTCGGCATGCTCGCGGGCTAGCTTGGCGGTGTAGGCCAGGGCGCCAGAGGCTTCCACGGCGGCGCGGATGCTTTCCAGGTCGTCGAGGCCGCCTTTCTGGATTGCCGTGCGCACCAGTGCAGCCTGCTCGACAGTGCCTTCGCGCATGGTGAAGATCAGCGGCAGGGTCGGCTTGCCTTCGGCGAGATCGTCGCCCACGTTCTTGCCCAGAGTGGCGGCGTCGCCCTGATAGTCGAGCAGGTCGTCGACCAGCTGGAAGGCGATGCCGAGGTGGTCACCAAAGCGACTCAGGGCTTCGCTCTGTGCCTGGCTGGCGCCGGCCAGTGCTGCGGCACTGTGGGTCGAGGCCTCGAAGAGCATCGCGGTCTTGCCGCGAATAACCTCCATATAGGTTTCTTCCGTGGTGCTGGCGTCGCGGATCTTCGACAGCTGCAGCACTTCACCTTCGGCGATCACCCGGGTGGCGCGCGAAAGGATCTTCATTACCGGCATGCAGCCGAGCTCGACCATCATTTCGAACGAGCGCGAATAAAGGAAGTCGCCAACCAGCACGCTGGGCGCGTTGCCCCACTGCGCATTGGCAGTGGCGCGGCCGCGGCGCATGCCGGACATGTCGACCACGTCGTCATGCAGCAAGGTGGCGGTGTGCAGGAACTCGATGGTGGCGGCCAGCAGGCGCAGATCGTCGGCCTGATAGCCAAGGGCTTTACCGCTGAGCAGTACCAGCAGCGGGCGCAGGCGTTTACCACCGGCAGAGATAATGTAGTCGCCGATCTTTTCCACCAGAGGCACGCGCGATACCAGCTGGCGGCGGATGATACCGTCGACGGCGGCGAAATCGTCCGCCACCACGCTGTAGAAGGCCTGGGGTTGCATCGTTGACGGGGGCTCCTGGGATTGTGCCGGTTTGTGTCACCACGGAGTGACAAGCAAAAGCGCTGCCGAACCGCGCTCTATCGGACTGCGCGGCATGCTAGGGGGCGGGGTAGGGGCTGTCAAGGCAAGTGCTGGCGGGGCTTGCCTCGCGTATAAGCTTTCCGTACAATCGCGGCCCCTAACTTCTTTGGGCACTCCCTGCCTTACGCAATTGCTAGGGTTTGACACTGACCCAAGCAGCCATGCCGGCCAATAACTCTTCCTATAAAGAGTCGGGTGAGCAGGTTTAACGGAGAGATATCCATGTACGCAGTAATTGTTACCGGTGGCAAGCAGTACAAAGTCGCCGAAGGTGAATTCCTCAAGATCGAAAAGCTGGAAGTTGCCACTGGCGAATCCGTGTCTTTCGATCGCGTTCTGCTGATCGGCAATGGTGATGACGTAAAAATCGGCGCCCCGGTAGTAGAAGGCGCGAAGGTTGTTGCTGAAGTGATTGCCCAAGGCCGTCATGACAAAGTAACCATCATCAAGTTCCGCCGCCGTAAGCACCACATGAAGCGTCAGGGCCACCGTCAGTGGTTCACCGAAATCAAGATCACTGGCATCCAAGCCTGATCCAAGTCTGGAGTATTTGACTCATGGCACACAAAAAAGCTGGCGGTAGTACTCGTAACGGCCGCGACTCAGAAAGCAAACGCCTTGGCGTGAAGATGTATGGCAGCCAGGCTATCAAGGCCGGCAACATCATCGTGCGTCAGCGCGGCACCCAATTCCACGCTGGCTACGGCGTTGGCATGGGTAAAGACCACACTCTGTTCGCCAAGATCGACGGCGTGGTCAAGTTTGAAGTGAAAGGCGAGTTCAAGCGCCGCTACGTGAGCGTCGTGACTGCCTAAGTCCGCGCTTGCAGAAAAAGCCCTGTCGCGAGACGGGGCTTTTTTGTTTCTGTATATCCTGTATCCAGTGTTCCATTAGCCCGTCGCCGAGACGGGAGGCGTACCCATGAAATTCGTCGATGAAGTTTCGATTTTTGTAAAAGCCGGCGACGGCGGTAACGGCATGATGAGCTTTCGTCGTGAGAAGTTCATCGAGAAGGGTGGCCCGAACGGCGGCGATGGCGGTGACGGCGGTTCCATTTTCATGGAGGCCGATCCGAACCTGAATACCCTGGTCGACTATCGCTACACGCGCCGCTTCAATGCGCGCAATGGTGAGAAGGGCGGCAGCACCGAATGTACCGGGGCCAAGGGTGAGGATCTGATCCTGCCGGTGCCGGTCGGTACCACGGTGATCGATGCCAGTACCCAGGAAATCATTGGCGACCTGACCAAGCCGGGTCAGCGCCTGATGGTGGCGCAGGGTGGTTGGCATGGGCTGGGCAACACCCGCTTCAAGTCCAGCACCAACCGTGCGCCGCGCCAGACTACGCCGGGTAAGCCGGGCGAGTCGCGTGACCTTAAGCTAGAGCTGAAGGTGCTGGCTGACGTCGGTCTGCTTGGCCTGCCGAATGCCGGCAAGAGCACCTTTATTCGTTCGGTTTCTGCGGCCAAGCCGAAAGTGGCGGATTATCCCTTCACCACCTTGGTGCCTAACCTGGGTGTGGTCAGCGTCGGCCGCTACAAAAGCTTCGTGGTTGCCGATATTCCCGGTCTGATCGAGGGTGCTTCCGAGGGTGCTGGCCTGGGCATTCGCTTCCTCAAGCACCTGGCGCGTACCCGTCTGCTGCTGCACCTCGTCGATATGGCACCGCCAGATCAGAGCGATCCGGCCGAGGCGGCCGCGGTGATCATTCATGAGCTGGAGAAATTCAGCCCGGCCCTGGCCGATCGCGATCGCTGGCTGGTGCTGAACAAGGCCGACCAGTTGCTTGATGATGAGCGCGAGGAGCGCATGCGTGCGGTGATCGATCATCTGGGTTGGGAAGGCCCGGTGTTTGTCATCTCCGCCCTGGAGAGCGAGGGCACCGAAGCGCTGAGCCAGGCGATCATGCGTTATCTCGACGAGCGTGAGCTGCGCAAGGTTGAGGAGCCGGCCTATGCCGAAGAGCTGGCTGAGCTGGATCGGCGCATCGAGGGCGAGGCGCGTGCCCGCCTGCAGGCGCTGGACGACAAGCGCGCGCTGCGCAAGGCTGGGCTGAAGAGTGTCGATGACATCAGTGATGACGATGTCTGGGATGATGACTTTGAAGATGACGAAGATGGTCCGGAGATCATCTACGTTCGCGATTGAGGTATCGTACGGCGCCGCTTGATAGCGGCGTTGTGCTGACTGGCCAGTAGGATTTGACGACATGCGGGACAAGGTGACTGGCGCCCAGCGCTGGGTGGTGAAGATCGGCAGTGCGCTGCTGACGGCGGACGGTCGTGGGTTGGATCGTGCCGCGATGGCGGTGTGGGTCGAGCAGATGGTGGCGCTGCGCGAGGCGGGCGTCGAGCTGGTGCTGGTTTCTTCCGGTGCGGTGGCGGCGGGCATGAGTCGCCTGGGTTGGACCTCCCGTCCGAGTGCCATTCATGAGCTGCAGGCCGCTGCTGCGGTGGGGCAGATGGGCTTGGTGCAGGCCTGGGAGTCGAGCTTCGGTGAGCATGGCAGGCACACCGCGCAAGTGCTGCTGACTCATGATGACTTGTCCGATCGCAAGCGCTACCTAAATGCGCGTAGCACTCTGCGCACCCTGGTTGAGCTCGGTACCATTCCGGTGATCAACGAGAACGACACAGTGGTCACCGACGAGATTCGTTTCGGTGACAACGACACTCTGGCAGCGCTGGTGGCCAATCTGGTCGAGGCTGATCTGCTGGTAATCCTTACCGACCGCGACGGTATGTTCGATGCTGACCCGCGGCACAATCCCGATGCTCAGCTGATTTTCGAGGCGCGCGCCGACGATCCGTCGCTGGATGCTGTGGCGGGCGGCACCGGTGGCGCGCTGGGGCGTGGCGGCATGCAGACCAAGCTGCGTGCGGCACGCCTGGCGGCGCGCTCCGGAGCCTACACGGTGATTGTTGGTGGGCGTATCGAGCGCGTACTCGATCGGCTCAAGGCTGGCGAGCGCCTGGGCACTCTGCTGGCGCCGGAGCGGGGTCTGCTGGCGGCGCGCAAGCAGTGGCTGGCCGGGCATCTGCAGACCCGTGGCACTCTGGTGCTGGATGCGGGGGCGGTCAAGGCGCTGCTGCAGGATCGCAAAAGCCTGCTGCCGGTCGGGGTCAAGGAGGTGCAGGGTAGCTTCCGGCGTGGCGAGATGGTGGTTTGCGTAGCGCCGGATGGCCGCGAGATTGCCCGTGGCCTGGCTAACTACAGCGCCTTGGAGGCGCAAAAGATTGTCGGGCAGCCATCTGATGCCATCGAGAAGCTGCTGGGTTATGTCGATGAGCCCGAGCTGGTGCATCGGGACAATCTGATTCTGGTTTGAGGAGCTTGCCAATGCGTGCCGTTAAAGGATTGTTGGGGTGCCTGTTGGCGCTGCCGTTGCTGGTGAGTGCGGAAGAGATTGGTGAGGTTTCCACCGTATTCAAGTGGCTTGGCCCGAATGACAAGATCGTGGTCGAGGCGTTCGACGACCCCAAAGTGGAGGGTGTGACCTGTTACTTGTCGCGCGCCAAGACGGGCGGGGTCAAAGGCGGTTTTGGTCTGGCTGAAGATCGTGCTGAAGCTTCGATTGCTTGTCGCCAGGTTGGCGCGATCCGCTTCACGGGTAAGCTCAAGGATGGCGAAGAGGTGTTCAAGGAGCGCACTTCGCTGGTGTTCAAGACCATGCAGGTGGTGCGGTTCTTCGATGAGAAGCGTAATACCCTGGTTTATCTGGTTTACAGCGATCGGATCATTGAGGGTAGTCCGCAGAATGCGGTAACGGCCATTCCGATCTTGCCCTGGGCGGGTCAGTAAGCGGATAAAAACCGGAGCCAGGCTCCGGTTTTTTTTATGTTCGACAAAATGCAGTCAATAAAAAACCGGCCGAAGCCGGTTTTTTAGGAACGGTACATCTTAGGCGGCGGTAGCCATTGCCTTGATGTGGCCGTTCAGGCGGCTCTTGTGACGAGCTGCTTTGTTCTTGTGGATGATGCCTTTGTCGGCCATGCGGTCGATTACAGGCACAGCCAGAACGTAAGCGGTTTGCGCTTTTTCCAGGTCTTTGGCGTCGATAGCCTTGACCACGTTCTTGATATAGGTACGAACCATGGAGCGCAGGCTGGCGTTATGGCTACGACGCTTCTCAGCCTGTTTGGCGCGTTTTTTGGCAGAAGGTGTATTGGCCACCGTCAAGCTCCTCGAAAAAATCTGGGGGGATAGCAACAAATAAGGCCGCGAATCATGCCGAGCCGCCGAGCATCTGTCAAGTGCATTAGCACTCTGCTCTGCTGGCCTGACCAGTGGCTGGCCGTTACACTCGGTGCCTTTCCTGGTTCAGTGGGCAAGCCCTGGCCATGTCCGTTAGCGGAAGTCGAAGTATTTCATGAATTTGCTCAAGTCGCTGGCCGCTGTTAGCTCTCTGACCATGCTTTCGCGTGTGTTGGGCTTCGTACGCGATACCCTGATTGCGCGGATCTTTGGTGCCGGCGTGGCCTCCGATGCCTGGGTGGTGGCGTTCAAGTTGCCCAACCTGCTGCGGCGAATTTTTGCCGAAGGCGCATTCTCCCAGGCTTTCGTGCCGATTCTGGCCGAGTACAAGACCCAGCAGGGCGATGAGGCGGCGCGCACCTTTGTTGCCTATGTCTCGGGCTTGCTGACGCTGGTGCTGGCGCTGGTGACCTTGCTCGGTATGCTGGCTGCACCCTGGATCGTATGGGTTTCTGCGCCGGGTTTTGCCGATGAGGCTGATCGCTTCGGGCTGACGGTCGACCTGTTGCAGGTGACCTTTCCTTACATTCTGCTGATCTCGCTGTCATCGCTGGCAGGGGCGGTGCTGAATACCTGGAATCGCTTCTCGGTACCGGCCTTCGTGCCGACCTTGCTGAATGTCAGCATGATTATCTTCATGCTGTTTCTCGCCCCTTATTTCGACCCGCCGATCATGGCGTTGGCCTGGGCCGTGCTGGTTGGTGGTCTGCTGCAGTTGCTCTATCAGCTGCCGCACCTGAAGCGGATCGGCATGCTGGTGCTGCCGCGTCTGAGCTTCAGGGATACTGGTGTATGGCGCGTGCTCAAGCAGATGGGGCCAGCGATTTTCGGTGTTTCGGTTAGTCAGATTTCGCTGATCATCAATACGATCTTTGCTTCCTTTCTGGTCGCCGGCTCGGTGTCCTGGATGTATTACGCCGACCGTCTGATGGAGCTGCCTTCCGGGGTGCTTGGGGTGGCGCTGGGCACGATCCTGTTGCCGGCCCTGTCGAAAACCTACGCCAGTGCCGATCGCGACGAATACTCGCGCCTGCTCGACTGGGGGCTGCGTCTGTGCTTTCTGTTGGTGCTGCCATGCACGCTGGCGCTGGCGGTTCTGGCCGAGCCGCTGACGGTTTCGCTGTTCCAGTATGGAAAGTTCACCGCCGGTGATGCCGATATGACCCAGCAGGCGTTGATTGCCTACTCGGTAGGCCTGTTGGGCATCATCCTGGTGAAGATTCTGGCGCCGGGCTTCTATGCCCAGCAGAACATCCGGACGCCGGTGAAGATTGCCGTTGTCAGTCTTGTCGCCACGCAGTTGATGAATGTGCTGTTCGTCTTTGTCTTCCCTCTGGCGCATGCCGGCCTGGCGTTGTCCATCAGTCTGGCGGCTTGTCTGAATGCGGCGTTGCTGTACTGGCAGTTGCGTAAGGGCGGTCTTTATCAGCCGCAGGCGGGTTGGCTTGTCTTCCTTGGCAAGCTGTCGCTGGCGGTAGTGGTTATGGTCGCAGCATTGCTGTTGACCATGCATTTCATGCCGCCCTGGGCGGATGACGGCATGCTCTTGCGTCTGCTGCGCCTGGCTGGCCTGGTTCTGGTCGGTGTGCTGGCTTATTTTGGCGTGTTGCTGATTTTGGGTTTCCGCTTGCGCGACTTTGCCCGGCGCGCGGCGCGCTAGGGGTAGTTCCCTTGTTGTGGTGGCGAAGCAGAAGCAAGCCCGGGTGTGGCAGATGACGGACGTGCTGCCTGTTGTCTGCTGCCGCCTGTGCGTATAATCGACCACTTTGTAAGCAAGAAGCGCGCTATGCAGCTGGTCCGAGGTCTTCACAATCTGCTCCCCCTGGCCCAGGGGTGTGTTGCCACCATCGGCAACTTCGATGGCGTGCACCGTGGGCACCAGGCCATCCTGGCGCGCCTGCGAGAACGAGCCCTTGAACTGGGTGTGCCGAGCTGCGTGGTGATCTTCGAACCGCAGCCGCGCGAGTATTTTGGCCCTGACACCGCACCGGCGCGCCTGACCCGCTTGCGCGAAAAGCTCGAATTACTGGCTGCCGAAGGTGTTGATCGGGTGTTGTGCCTGGCTTTCAACCGCCGTTTGCGCGAGCTGTCGGCTGCCGAGTTCGTCCGTCAGGTACTGGTAGAGGGGCTGCGCATCCAGCATCTGGAAGTGGGTGATGACTTCCGCTTCGGCTGTGATCGTTCCGGTGATTTCGCTTTTCTGGTGCAGGCCGGTGAGCAACAGGGCTTTACGGTCGAAGCCGCATTGACCGTGGAACTGGATGGTGACCGGGTCAGCAGCACACGGGTGCGCCAGGCACTGCAGGCGGGCCAGCTGGAGCTGGTTGAGCGCCTTCTGGGGCGACCCTATGCACTGGCCGGGCGGGTTCTGCATGGACAGAAGCTGGCTCGCCAGTTGGGGAGTCCGACCGCCAATGTGCAGCTGAAAAGGCGTAAGGCCCCGCTCACCGGGGTTTTCCTGGTGCGCGCGCAGTGCCAGGGCAAGAGTTTTCAGGGCGTGGCCAATATTGGCCAGCGGCCTACGGTAGCGGGTGACGGTAGTCCGCACCTGGAAGTGCATCTGTTGCAGTTTGCTGGCGATTTATACGGCCAGCGCCTGACGGTGCAGTTCCAACACAAGCTGCGCGATGAGCAGCGATTTGCCTCTCTGGAGGCGCTGAAAACGGCGATCGACGCGGATGTCGCCGCCGCCCGGGCCTACTGGCTTGGCCAACCGCTTGACTGATCGAAGAGCCTGAGATGACCGACTACAAAGCCACGCTGAACCTCCCGGATACTGCCTTCCCGATGAAAGCCGGCCTGCCTCAGCGCGAGCCGCAAACCCTGGCGCACTGGGACAGCATTGGCCTGTACCAGAAGCTGCGGCAGCTTGGCGAGACTCGGCCGAAGTTCGTCCTGCACGACGGCCCGCCCTACGCCAACGGCAGCATCCATATTGGTCATGCGGTGAACAAGATCCTCAAGGATATGATCATCCGCTCCAAGACCCTGGCTGGCTTCGATGCCCCTTACGTGCCGGGCTGGGACTGTCACGGCCTGCCGATCGAGCACAAGGTCGAGACTACCTTTGGCAAGAATCAACCGTCTGACCTGACCCGCGAGCGCTGCCGTACCTATGCCGGCGAGCAGATCGAAGGGCAGAAGGCAGACTTCATTCGCCTCGGCGTGCTTGGCGAGTGGGACAATCCGTACAAGACCATGGCCTTCGCCAACGAGGCTGGGGAAATCCGCGCCCTGGCTGAAATGGTCAAGCAAGGCTTCGTGTTCAAGGGCCTCAAGCCGGTGAACTGGTGCTTTGACTGCGGCTCGGCGCTGGCCGAAGCAGAAGTCGAGTACCAGGACAAGAAGTCCGATGCCATCGACGTGGCCTTCGCCGTCGAAGACGCTGCCAAACTGGCTGCCGCCTTCAGCCTGAGCGACTTGAGCAAGCCAGCCAGCATCGTGATCTGGACCACCACGCCGTGGACCATTCCGGCTAACCAGGCGCTTAACGTCCACCCCGAATTCACTTACGCCCTGGTCGACACCGGTGAGCGTCTGCTGCTGCTGGCCGAAGAGCTGGTTGAGAGCTGCCTGGCCCGCTACGGCCTGCAAGGTGAGGTGATCGCCACTGCGGTTGGTTCCGCACTGGAAAACATCCGCTTCCGCCACCCGTTCTATGAGCGTTTCGCGCCGGTTTACCTGGCCGAGTACGTCGAACTGGGCGCCGGTACCGGCATCGTTCACTCGGCCCCAGCCTACGGCGAAGACGACTTCCGCTCCTGCAAGCAGTACGGCATGAGCAACGATGACATTCTCAGTCCGGTGCAGAGCAACGGCGTGTATGTCAGTGATCTGCCGTTCTTCGGTGGCCAGTTCATCTGGAAGGCCAACCCGGCCATCGTCGCCAAGCTCGACGAAGTCGGCGCGCTGCTCAAGCACGAAGCCATCCAGCACAGCTACATGCACTGCTGGCGGCACAAGACCCCGCTGATCTACCGCGCCACCGCGCAGTGGTTCGTCGGCATGGACAAGCAGCCGGAGCAAGGCGCCACCCTGCGTGAGCGTGCCCTGTCTGCCATCGAGCAGACCGAATTCGTCCCAGCCTGGGGCCAGGCGCGCCTGCACAGCATGATCGCCGGACGCCCGGACTGGTGTATCTCGCGCCAGCGCAACTGGGGTGTGCCAATCCCGTTCTTCCTGCACAAGGAAAGCGGCGAGCTGCACCCGCGTACCGTCGAGCTGATGGAGCAAGTGGCGGCGCGTGTCGAAGAGCAAGGCATCGAAGCCTGGTTCAAGCTCGACGCCAGCGAGCTGCTCGGCGCAGAGGCCGCGCAGTACGACAAGATCAGCGACACCCTGGACGTCTGGTTCGACTCTGGCACCACCCACTGGCATGTGCTGCGCGGCTCGCACCCGCTGGGCCACGCCAGCGGCCCGCGCGCCGATCTCTATCTGGAAGGTTCGGATCAGCACCGTGGCTGGTTCCACTCGTCCCTGCTGACCGGCTGCGCCATCGACGGCCATGCACCGTACAAGGCGCTGCTGACCCACGGTTTCGTGGTCGATGAGAACGGCCGCAAGATGTCCAAGTCGCTCGGCAACGTGGTCGCCCCACAGGAGGTCAACGACAGCCTGGGTGCCGACATCATGCGCCTGTGGGTTGCCTCGACCGACTACTCGGGCGAGATGGCCGTGTCCAAGGTCATTCTGCAGCGTAG
This sequence comes from uncultured Pseudomonas sp., assembly GCA_964518735.1. Classification (GTDB taxonomy): domain Bacteria; phylum Pseudomonadota; class Gammaproteobacteria; order Pseudomonadales; family Pseudomonadaceae; genus Aquipseudomonas. Next base: position 111,837 of record CAZFKQ010000005.1, on the reverse strand, counting down.
CGCCGACGCTTACCGGCGGATCCGCAACACCACGCGTTTCCTGCTTTCCAACCTGAATGGTTTCGATCCGGCCAAGGACCTGCTGCCGGTCGAGCAGATGCTCGATCTGGATCGCTGGGCTCTGGACGCCGCAGCGCGTCTGCAGGAAGAAATCATCGAGGCCTACGGCGAGTACCGCTTCTGGAACGTCTACTCCAAGGTGCACAACTTCTGCGTGCAGGAGCTGGGCGGTTTCTACCTCGACATCATCAAGGATCGCCAGTACACCACCCAGGCCGACAGCATCGCCCGGCGCTCTTGCCAGACCGCGCTGTTCCATATCGCCGAGGCGCTGGTGCGCTGGATCGCGCCGATCCTGGCGTTTACCGCCGACGAGATCTGGCAGTTCCTGCCGGGCGAGCGTAACGAGTCGGTGCTGCTGAACACCTGGTACGACGGCCTGAATCGTCTGCCGGAAGGCTTCGAGCTGGATCGCGCCTACTGGGATCAGGTCATGGCGGTGAAGGCGGCGGTCAACAAGGAACTGGAAAACCTGCGCGCAGCCAAGGCCATCGGCGGCAGTTTGCAGGCGGAAGTCACCCTGTTCGGCGACGAGTCGCTGCAGGCTGCGCTGGGCAAGCTCGGCGACGAGCTGCGTTTCGCCCTGATCACCTCGACCGCCGCCGTCGCACCGTTGGCCGATGCGCCGGCCGATGCTGTGGTCAGCGAAGTGGCTGGTCTGAAGCTGAAGATCGTCAAATCGGCCCACGCCAAGTGTGGCCGTTGCTGGCACTTCCGCGCCGATGTCGGCAGCAATGCCGCTCATCCCGAGCTGTGCGAGCGCTGCGTAGACAACATCGAAGGTGCTGGCGAGGTGCGCAAGCATGCCTGATGTCAGTCGTTTCGGTCGTCTGGCCTGGTTGTGGCTGGCGCTGCTGGTCTTCGTGCTGGATCAGGGCAGCAAGCAGGTGGTGCTGCAGGTTCTGGAGTACGGGCAGCGTGTGGTGGTGCTCGATGGTTACTTCGACTGGGTGCATGTGTACAACCGTGGCGCGGCGTTCAGTTTTCTGGCCGGCGAGTCGGGCTGGCAGCGCTGGTTCTTCGCCGCCATCGCCCTGGGGGTCAGCGCCGTGCTGGTGGTTTGGCTCAAGCGCCTGAAGGCTGATGAGACCTGGCTGGCCATTGCCCTGGCGATGGTGCTGGGGGGGGCGCTGGGTAACTTGTACGACCGTATGGTGCTCGGCCATGTAGTCGATTTCATCCTGGTGCATTGGCAGGATCGTCATCGCTTCCCTGCCTTCAACCTGGCGGACAGCGCCATTACCGTGGGTGCGGTGATGCTGGCGCTGGATATGTTCAAGAGCAAGAAGTCCGGAGAACCTGCGCATGACTGAGCAACGTATTGGCCCGGACAAGGAAGTCACCCTGCATTTCGCCCTCAAGCTGACCAACGGCGATGTGGTCGATAGCACCTTTGACAAGAGTCCGGCCACCTTCAAGGTTGGCGATGGCAACCTGCTGCCGGGTTTCGAGGCGGCGCTGTTCGGCTTCAAGGCCGGTGACAAGCGCAGTCTGCAGATCGAGCCGGAGAATGCCTTCGGTCAGCCCAACCCGCAGAACGTTCAGGTCATGCCACGCTCACAGTTCGCTGACATGGAGCTGTCCGAAGGGCTGCTGGTGATCTTCAATGATGCCGCCAATGCGGAGTTGCCAGGGGTGGTCAAAGCTTTTGACGATAGCCAGGTGACCATCGATTTCAATCATCCGTTGTCGGGCAAGACGCTGAGTTTCGATGTGGAAATCATCGAGGTCCGCTCAGCCTGATCCTTTTGCGGGAGAGGGTGTTCAGCCAGACGGCGTACACTCTCCCGATCTGCTTACCGCGCGCCGAGATTCCCAGCATGCAAATCAAACTCGCCAATCCCCGCGGCTTTTGCGCCGGCGTTGACCGCGCCATTGAGATCGTCAACCGGGCCCTGGAAGTGTTCGGCGCGCCGATCTACGTGCGCCACGAGGTGGTGCACAACAAGTTCGTCGTCGAGGATCTGCGCGCGCGCGGTGCGGTCTTCGTCGAAGAGCTGGATCAGGTACCGGATAACGTCATCGTCATCTTCAGTGCCCACGGTGTCTCCCAGGCCGTGCGTCAGGAGGCCGAGGCCCGCGGTCTCAAAGTGTTCGACGCGACCTGCCCGCTGGTGACCAAGGTGCATATGGAAGTGGCGCGTTACAGCCGTGACGGCCGCGAGTGCATCCTTATCGGTCATGAGGGGCACCCGGAAGTCGAAGGCACCATGGGTCAGTATGACGAGCGCAACGGCGGCACCATCTATCTGGTTGAGGACGAGGCGGATGTGGCCGCTTTGCAGGTGCGCCATCCGGAGTCACTGGCCTTCGTGACCCAGACCACCCTGTCCATGGACGACACCAGCAAGGTGATCGACGCCCTGCGTGCCAAATACCCCAGCATTGGTGGCCCGCGCAAGGACGATATCTGCTACGCCACGCAGAACCGCCAGGACGCAGTCAAGCAACTGGCCAGCGAGTGCGATGTGGTGCTGGTGGTGGGCAGCCCGAATAGTTCCAATTCCAATCGCCTGCGCGAGCTGGCAGAGCGTCTTGATACACCGGCCTATCTGATCGATGGCGCTGAGGATCTCAAGCAGGAGTGGTTTGCCGGTGTGCAGCGCATTGGCATCACTGCCGGTGCTTCGGCGCCTGAGGTGTTGGTGCTGGGTGTGGTTGAGCGCCTGCGTGGTTGGGGGGCGGTGGGCGCAGAAGAGCTGGATGGCAGGCCGGAAAATGTAACGTTCTCGATGCCCAAGGAGCTGAGGGTGGTTGCTCTGGACTGAGTGAGTGTGGATGTGAAAAGGCCCGAGAGTCTCGGGCCCTTTGCTTGGCGATGCTTACTTCCAGCATTGCTCCACAGTTTTGCCGGATCCACTTCGTCCTTTGATGCCCAGCGCATTAAGGGTCAGATTGCCGCACGCCACGTCACCAAACTTTTGTGTGGCGGTTAGGGTGTAACCACCATCGTTGGCGACTGAACTCACACTCATATCGTAATAGCTGTTATCTGACCTTACGACATTACCTGAGGTGTTGCGCAGTGCCAGTTGGCTGATATTCGCTGCGACGTTCACATAGCTGCTGTTCTGCGCGAAGAAGCGCTCTTGGCGCGCAGCTCCCTCGCTCAGGAGCGCCAGGCCTTCTGAGCGCTTGCTGCGTGTGATGTACTCGGAGTAGTTGGGTATAGCAATTGCCGCCAAGAGCCCGATGATGATGACTGCTGTCATCACCTCGATAAGCGTAAACCCTAGCTGTTTGCTGTTCATTGGAACTCCTCAGGAATAACGTGCCAGCTCTGCCTGCCAGTGTTGTTCGGGTCGTCGCCGATGGTGCCAGGGTCACCCGCACCATCGCTGCCATAAACCTTGTTGCCCGGTGCCAGAGTGAAGCCACCGATTGCCGGGAAGCGTCGACCGGAAACGATGTCTTTGACCGAGCCATATTCGTCACTTGAGTTGACGATCTGATCGTTGTTCAAATCAAGTACATTATACTCGGTGCGTCCGCCAGTGAACGCATCGATGCCATAGAGCCAGGTATCGGCACCAGCTGCACAAGGGTCCTGGTTTGGGGTCAGGCTGCTGAGAAACAGGGTTTGTCCGCGAGCAGCCATATTGTTGATGACCATCTCACCGGTCAGCTGGTTGTTTACGCTGAGATCTAGTGACCACCCCCAACGATTCACCGATGCGTCGTGGCTAGTGTCATTGGAGTTGGCGCTGGGGTTGTTACTGTTGTAGTCCTGGAACCATTTGACAGGGTTTTGGCTAAGCAGGCGAATGTCGTTTACAGCACTTTGGTTAACATCGCCAATTACTGCACTGTCCACTTGCAGGGTGAAGTTTTGCGCTTCCATGCTTGTGCGGCTAGTTGCCTTGGCTGTGGATGCCGAAGTGGTCTGGCGTTTGGTCTGACGATCCCACACACCATAAATCGTCATGGCACGACTGGTGTCGACATTAGCATCACTGCTTTCAACGTACTTGCCGGTACCGATCAGTGTCAGGTACCCAATAGTAGAGGGATGGCGTACTAACGATGGCTGGATGGTGATGGGCTGGCGCTTGCCTAGACCGCTTACCGAGTCGCGTGCAGTGAAGAGAGGTGTGCCGCCGTAGGCAATCTTGAAATCATTGGTGGTGACACCCGTCAAGGTGTTGCGCGAGAAGGGGTCACCTGCCAGCGCGGTTCGAGTGCTGCCTGACGAAGTGGTATTAACGGTTGGAACCAAGTCAAAGCGCCACAGGTTGCCTTGCAAGTCACCTGCATAGGCATAGTCGGCCAGGCCGTCACCATTATTGTCCGCACCGCGGACACTGGAGAGCCCATTAGGTAGTGTGACGCCAGATTCGACCACGGCTGGGACAGTCAATTTCTTCAGTAGGTTGCCGGTCTTGATGTCGATGATCATTAAAGCAGCCTTATCATCGGTGCTGTTATAGCCATTACCCATGAGTACAGCCCATTGCCCGGAGTGAAGGCGCACTATCTCGGGCTGAGCGAAGGTGTAGCCCAGATCTGTATCGATTGTGGAGTCGAACTCCCAAAGCAGTTTTATGTCGTCTGGGTCAGTGATGTCTAGGGCAAACAGAGATTTACCCCCGCCGCGCAGTGTGCCAATCAGTACTGTATGCCAACCTTCATTGCTGGCATTGCCAAAGTAGACATCACGCACGATCGGCGTGCCGTCAACAAAGTAGCGGTGTTCGGCTCCGGTGTAGTTCTGGCCAGTGAGACGGTAGAGATTCTTGATGACCTCGGTGGGAATAAAGGCGAACTCCTCGACACCGGTGGTTGCGTTGAAGCCGTGCAGCATGCCGTCGTTGCCACCAACGTAGATCATTTCTTTGCGCAGAGGGCGCTTGTTGGCCGCTTTGAATGCGGCATAGCTCTGATAACCAGTGAGGGTGCCCGTGGGGTTTTCGATATTGTCAGCCAGATAGGCGAGATAGCCGGGGGTGCCGACTACGACCGGGCTTGAGTTGACAATGTCGCCCAGTACGGTGCTCCGGGTGCGGAAAGCCGGGCTGGTGGTGCCTTCCTGGCTGCGATCTCCGCGAACATAAGCGACACGTTGAGCGCCTAGGTTGTCAGATGCTCCGACCAAGCTTTCCGGGTTAACGCTGAGCAGACTTTGCATTGAGCCTAGGTTGGCCCAGGTGAAGTCCTTGAGCTTGGTGGTGGCGTTGGTCAGGTCTTTCATCATTACCTTGCGCGTAGCAGCCGCCAGGTTTTGATTCGCGGTTTGTGCTTTCCACTTGATAGTCTGAGTACCGCTACCATCTATCAGGGTTTTGATTATTTCTCCGCTCCAGTCCGTGCTGGAAAACTGTGTGGCATAGATATTGCTCTCGATTGCGCTGTCGTCTGCGTCGGATACGAACGAGGCCGATACTGCCGGACGTGCCGCCGAAGTGGTGCGGTCGGCAATGCGGTTGAGGATGTCCTTGAAGGCCTGAACCATGGCATCCGGGCTGTCGACGCTGAAAAACTCGCCGCGAGAGTTAATTGCAGCGTGCCAGAGGTCGTAGACGTTGTTGTTGCTTCCAGAGGAAGCGGCAGGCCAACTTTTGCTTCCGCTCACCAAATTGCTATAGCCGGTGCCGCCGAAGGTGCCCGTTGTGGCATCCCATTCTAGGCCTGGCTGGTCAAGTGAGTTGGTCAGGCCCAGTCCCATGGTAAAGGTGACCATGTGCTGCCAAGAAGCAGGGTCGTTGCGTGCATCCCAATAACTTGTGTTCGCATCGGGGTTCTTGAATGGGTAATAAGGTTGTAACTTGTCTTCTAGCGTGGGGCGCAGGTCGTTTGCCCAGTAGTTGAAAGCAAGGTCGGCCACGGTTTTCTGGGTACTATCGGCATAAGGTGCCCGGTTGCCGGTGTAGTTCTTATTATCTGGCAGGGTGAATGCGCTTGTATCGTCCAGGTAGGTGCCGCTGGGCGTGGTGAAGTCATCCTGGTTCCACATGCCGTCGGTCATCAGAATGTGATAGCTCGGGCGGCACGCATAGGTGTTGCCCGTGTTGTTGGTCTGCGAATTATCGTTGGGGTATTTTTCCCATGGCGTAGATGTTTTATAGAATTCGCCGGCACGGCGCATGGCTGCGCGCAGATAGGTGCTGCTGTCGAAAGGTGGATCTTGCAGCCAGGACATCAAGCGACCCCGGTGTGCCGTGGTGTATTCCCGCAACCTGTTGTCTTTGCAGTCCGCAGTGTCGCTGCCATCGAAACTGGTGCAGGCGTTGAGGTTTTGCCAGGTCAGGCGCACTTCTGGAGGCAAGGTGGCGAAGGCAATTTGTGCCGCAGCCTGGGTGGCTAGGGCGCGATTGCGGTAAAAAGAATACCAAATGGCGAAGTTGGTTCTTTCGTCCGTGCCGGCCGCAGCATCGTCGGTTCTGTTTTTGCCTGATGTTGAGGATACAAACACCAGTTTGTAGCAGTCCTCATCCGTTAAATCAGTTGCGGTGCATCCAGCCAGGCTTGTGTCCCGTACATAGTAATAGGCAGGGCGACCAAATTGTGTGCCATTACCTATTTGAGTCGCGTTGATGGTGACAGTGAATGTTCCGCCATTGCTGGTTGTTCGGCTGCAAGTGGCCGGAGCATTAGAAAGCGTGGTGGGTGCAGACGTCACCGTGGCGGTACAGGTAGAAGTGCCACTGCTTGGGCGTTTCACAGTGTAGGAAACGCCAGACGTGGTTCTCGAGACAGTGCCGTTATTGGCAATGCTGCTAGTAAAAACATCCTGAAAATAGAAGTCAGCTGTCGGGTTCGCTGCGAACCTGTTGCTGGTATTGTTATAGCCATATGCCGTATTGGTGGCGAGTGTAGTTCTAGGGTCGTAAGTCCAAGTTACACGATAGTCGTTTGACAGGTTGTAGCTGCCGCGGCCGCTATTGAATCCATTGTTAAAAGCATTGGTGAAACTAGTGGTGAAGGGTGTAGCCGACTCGTTGCCGTTGGCGTCGTAACGCGTTGGAATCCGGTAGGTTACTTCGGGGTTGTAGTACATCGGGTTGAACGCGGCGGACTTGACTCGGCGTGTATTATGGAGTGTGTCAATATCATCCGGTGCAAAGGCCCAGCGCATACTGCCTGAATCGTCGATAGTCAGCAGTATGTTGGGGGCAACACTTTCACTTAGGATGAGTGGCTTCTGACTGATATTGAGTGCGGCCGCGCTGGCATGAAAAGTCCCTGCAAAATAGAGGCAGAAACCAAGTGTGCTGAGTAAAGGTTTGTAATTGCAAACAGACATTTTCATAAGACTCTCCCCGGTCAGTGCCGGCCGAGCTGCAATGGTTTAGTTGCTTTCGATCAACCCTTTGGAGTTGAGCGCAACCGTTGTTCGGATGGCAGCCTGGCTACCGTTGTTGTTGGCCATGCCGTTGACTTCATAGCGGAATACACCAATGCCCAGGGCCATGTTGCCGTACTCCGGGTTTTCTGTGGTCCCTTCCGTTTCGCCACTAGGCGCCGGTTGGGCATACCACTGGGCTGAGCCATGCATGGTGGTGCCATCGCTGGGCGAATAGACCTGTGCTTCAGTCATGTCCATGAGGTAATCAGGCTGCCGACTGAGTAGGCAGAGTTTTCCAGGATCGATGTTGGCACAGCTATCTGCCGGCTCCTGAGGGCCTCGTGCTACGGTGCGACGCTCGCCGTCTCGGGTGGCGGCGTCGGCCACGTTGTGTAGCTGTTTGCTTTCGACCAGGTTGCCGGTGATGCGCGACTCAAGCGTCACTTCGCGCAGATTGGCGAGCGCCAGCATGGTAATGACCAGCAAAAATACCAGTGCAATTACCAAACTCACGCCCTGTTGTTTACGTATGTGATTCAGGCCGGTGCCAGATCGTGCAGTGTTCATGGCAGCAGGTTCCTCATGCTGGTGCTTGTTGAGAGCATTGTGTAGAGCTTCTTGTCGGTAGGTGCTGCTCCAAACCAATGGGTGTAGACGGCGCTACCGGTGTTTTTGGTGATTTCCGTAGGGCTGCCGGCCATGATGGAGAACTGCACAGCTCTAACGTGTTCTCCTGCTGCAGGGGAGTTTGTGTACTTGGTGATGAGCTTTTCGCTGTTGCTGTTGACTCCGTACTCGAAACGCACTGCGGAAATATTGGCCGCGACTACTTGATTGCCGCCGCCAGCGCTGCAGGCGAGCTGCAGGGAGTTGTCGCCGTCACTGGGGTCTGTGTCGACTAGCGAGTAAAATTCAGTCACTGATGGCCCCTCGGTGTAGGGCTCGGTTGGAATGCCTGCGATATCGTCACCGGCGCAGTTTTTGGCACCGGTGAAGGCAGGTTGGTAGCGAATGCAAAAAGAGCTATCGCTGATTTTTTTCACGACTTGTCCGGCGCTCAGAATGCCGCAGTCGCTGGAGGCGGCTGTCGGAAAGGCAGTCTCTAGTGGCTGGTCGGGCATTCGTCTATAGCCGGTTCTAGAGAGCGTTTGCTCGAGTAGAATTATGGAAAAGCGGGCGTTCTCAATATTGCCGCCCTGACTCTGCTGGAAAAGATTGTTTTCTTTGTTGTCCAAGTAGACCTGCGTAATACCGAGTATGAGGAAGCTGCTGATCAGCAGAGACACCATTACTTCGATCATCGAGATGCCGTGTTGCTTGTACATGCTCATAGCTCTCCCCTCAGGCGGAAGCGGCAAATGCCGGGGTCCGAGTTGGCTGGTGCTGAGGCGTCTAGGCATCCGTCACCGGACGCCCGCCAGGCGATCTGTATCTCAACTGCGGAGCCTGCTGCGCAGACCCCAGGACTAGAAGAGCGGCAGACATAGAATTGATCCTTTAGTGTCTCGGCATCCGGTAGCAAGAGACGCACCTTGTTGGACCAGCAAGTTAGTTGCTGATCTACGTCACTGGCCTGGATTGCTGTCGAGGTGTCACAGGTGCCCGCAGCAGGCAGCTCGGTTAAAAGGTAATTGTCGAGTGTTGATGGGTTTGCACGAATCTGCTCCAGTAGATCAGTAGCGAGCATGGCCGCGTTGTTTCGCTGAACCGAGTCAGTGGTGTACTGAATGCCACGACCTTGCATGGCGACCAAGCCAAGCATGCCAATAGTCAAAAGAATCAACGTGACCATTACTTCGATCAAGGTGAAGCCGTTACCGGCATTGTGAGTGTTTTTCATGGTGTGCAATCTCCCAGCGGACTTGTGTCGCTATCCTTGCCTCGGTTGTGCAGTTGACTGCTGCCGCTACGATCTATGGTCAGGAGATAACCTAAAGCCGGGTTGTCATCACGACAGACGATAATCCGCGTCTCTCCTAATGATGAAGACGCTCCGCTCGAGCTATAGGTCAGACTAATGGGTGTTGGGGTGGTAGTGATGGTTGCATGTGCAGGATTAAAGGTTTCTTGGCGCAAAGTTTGTGAGCTGGTTGCTATAGTCCAGACATTGCCTGCATTACTGATGGTAACGGGCGCTCGGCGTACCACTGCAGCGCTCCGTGCAAACTGCAGAAGGCTGTTCAGGGTCTGGGCTTGCGCCTCGATCTGACTGTTACGCACCAGGCCTGCGAGATTGGGGATGGCTACACCAACCGCGATGCCGATCAAGGCAATGGTTACCAGCAGCTCAATCAGAGTGAATCCTCGCGTGTCCGGGTGGCGCGACATGGTCTGCTCCTTGTGGATTTCTGAGCGGATATTCCAATATCCCGCTTCTGCCTGTCTTCTTAGTCAGGACAGCTGGCATGCTTGGTGGGATGATCGGTTATATGCGGTCGATTAGGTGCACTTTGACGCAAGGCTTTTGTTTTCTTTCTGCGTGCCTGGTCTGACTCGGCCTTGCCTATTGATGATGAGCTGCCATGCGACCGTGCCGCGGTAACATTGGTAGAAGCGGCCATTACCTGTAGGCGAAGTACCATTTGGGTGGAAGTGAACGCGTTTGTCGAACCCTGCCCACTGCAGGCTGGTTTTTTGCGGTGGCTGGAAACGTTGCAATAGTTCTTGCTGGCCGCTGCTTTGGCGAATTATCCAGCCATTGCTCCAGTTTGTTTGGCAGCGTTTGCCATCGCTGCTGGCGCATACTTCGATTTTTCGTCGGTGCAGTATCGCTAGAGCCCTGGCCTGCTGCAGCGAGGCGTGCAGGTTGTCGCGTAGCGATGCCTGTTGGCTTTTTTCGACGACTACGCCGAGGGCTGGTATTGCGATACTTGTCCCAATGGCGATTAGCGCCAGCGTTAGTAAAAGTTCAGATAGGCTGAAAGCGCCCTGATTGGACTTTCTCATCATGAGTCCCTGCTATTTTATTGCCGTCCTGGCAGCTAGGGGTTTAGTCGTGCTGGGGTGGTTTTGCAAATGGAGGGAGAGGTGGCGAAAGCTTTGGTTGTCGGAGGAGGCGTGATCGGCCTGCTAACTGCACGGTTACTGGTTGATGAGGGCTTTCAGGTTGAGTTGGTTGAGCGTGGCTCGTTAGGTTGTGAGGCTTCGTGGGCGGGCGGAGGTATAGTCTCTCCGCTGTATCCCTGGCGTTATGGAGAGGCAGTAAGTGCACTGGCCAGCTGGTCCCAAGGCTACTATCCGGCGTTGGGGGAACGCCTTCGGGGTGATACCGGTATTGATCCTGAAGTACGTTGCACGGGGCTTTATTGGCTTGATCTGGAGGATGAAGAGGCGGCGCTTGATTGGGCGGGCACGGAAGGTAGAAAGTTGTTGCGCGTTGATCGGCAGGAGGTTTTGCAGCGGATTTCTGTGCTAGGTAATAACTTCAGCCGTGCCTTGCACATGCCGGATTTGGCCAATGTCAGGAATCCACGCTTACTGCAGGCGTTGCAAGCCTGTTTGCAGGTGGAGCGAAGTTTTTCTTTGTTGTCAGGAGTGAGTGTCGAAAGGCTGCTGATAGATCATGGTCGCGTAGTTGGGGCGCAAACTTCTTCTGGATTTATTGCCGCAGATTGCGTCGTCCTGGCCGCTGGTGCTTGGAGCGGCGGGCTACTGAAAACCCTAGGTCTTGATTTACCTGTTGCTCCGGTCAAGGGGCAGATGATCCTCTACAAATGTGCGGAGGACTTTCTGTCCGCGATGGTGCTGGCCAAGGGGCGTTATGCGATTCCGCGCAAGGATGGACACATTCTGGTGGGTAGCACTTTGGAGCACATGGGGTTCGATAAGGCGCCGACCGCAGAAGCTTTGGCCAGTCTCAAGGCGTCGGCTGAGGAATTGTTGCCTAGTTTGGCGGAGGCTCAGGTGATTGGGCACTGGGCTGGCTTGCGGCCGGGGTCTCCTGAGGGTATTCCCTTTATCGGGGAAGTGCCGGGGTGTCGGGGCTTGTGGCTGAACTGCGGGCATTACCGCAATGGTCTGGTGCTGGCGCCAGCTTCCTGTGAGCTGCTGAAGAACCTGATGTTGGGCGAAAGGCCGATTGTCGATCCGGCGCCTTATGCGCCGGCTGGACGGCTGGGCTGAGGCTCAGTCGATCCCCAGCTTCTTCAGGCGATAGCGCATGGAGCGGAAGGTCAGGCCCAGACGCTGGGCTGCAGCGGTGCGGTTCCAGCGGGTTTCTTCGAGGGCTTGCATGATCAGCTTGCGCTCGATGTCTTCCAGGTAATCTTCCAGGTTGTCGATCTGTGCCAGAGAAGCTTCGCCCGCTTCTGCCGAGCAGGGCGTGTCGGCCAGGCGCATGTCACTGGCGGTGATCTGTTCGTCTTCGCACAGGGTATGTGCGCGCTCCAGCATGTTCTCCAGTTCACGGACGTTGCCCGGGAAGCGATAGCTCTTGAGCTTGTCCAGCGCTTCGTCGGTCAGCCGCGTGGGCGCCATGCCGGTGCCTTCGCAAAGGCGGCGCAGCATGGTATCGGCCAGTAGCGGGATATCTTCGCGGCGCTCACGCAGGGGCGGTACGCGCAGTTCGATGACATTGAGGCGGTAGAACAGATCCTGGCGGAAGCGTCCGGCTGCGACTTCTGCCGCCAGGTCCTTGTGGGTGGCGCAGAGAATGCGCACGTCGACGATCAGCTCCTGCTGGCCGCCCACGGCGCGCACGGCTTTCTCTTGGATGGCGCGCAGCAGCTTGACCTGCATGGTCAGCGGCAGATCGGCTACTTCATCGAGGAACAGGGTGCCGCCGTTGGCCGCCTGGAACAGGCCCTGCTTGTCTTCGATGGCGCCGGTAAAGCTGCCTTTCTTGTGGCCGAAGAACTCGCTTTCCATCAGCTCCGAGGGGATGGCGCCGCAGTTGACCGGTACGAAGGGCTGCTCACCGCGCGGGCCCTGCTCGTGGATCAGGCGGGCGACCAGTTCCTTGCCACTACCGGACTCGCCGCTGATGTACACCGGTGCCTGGCTGCGGGCCAGTTTCTGGATCTGATTGCGCAGTGCGCGCATGGGTGGCGAGTCGCCGAGCAGGCGGGTATCGACTGGCCCCTCGGCATCATTGGCGCTGCGTATACGCAGTGCGGTGGCTACCAGCTCGCGCAGGCGCCCCAGGTCGACAGGCTTGGTGAGAAAGTCAAAGGCGCCTGCCTTGAGAGCATTGATCGCGGTGTCCAGGCTGCCATACGCGGTGATCATCGCCACCGGTACCTGCGGATGGCGCTGCTGGATGTGCTGCACCAGCTCCAGCCCGGTGCCATCGGGCAGGCGCATATCGGTCAGGCACAAATCGAACGGCTCGCGAGCCAGCCATTCGCGAGCCTCCTTCACGTTGCGGGCACTGCGCGTATCGAGCTTCATCCGGCCCAGGGTGATTTCCAGAAGTTCGCGGATGTCGGGCTCATCGTCGACGATCAGGGCTCTTTGCCGGGTGCTCATGGTCAGCTCAGTTTGCGGGAGTGGGCGAATGTGATGCGGAAGCAGCTGCCGCCACCTTCACGCGGTTTGTAGTCGAGGCGCGCCTGATTGCTTTCGCACAGTTCGCGAGAAATATACAGACCTAGACCGGTGCCCTTGTTATCCGTGGTGTAGAAGGGCTCAAAGATATGTTGTAGCTGCTCGGGCGGGATGCCGGGGCCGTCGTCGAGAACCTCGAGTACGGGTAGATCGCTGTCCGGGTCGCGGAACAGTTTGAGCCAGACCTGGCCGAGCTTGTGTACCTGGGCGCTGTAGCGCATGCCGTTCTGTACCAGGTTGGTCAGTACCTGGGTCAGCTGGTGTGGATCCATGCGGGTCTGCAGGCCGCTGCCGCTGGTTTCCAGGTGCAGGGTCTGATCCAGAGCGGCGGAACTGCGAAACTCGCTGGCGAAGCGGTGCAGCCAGTATTTCAGGTCCAGCAGCTGGGGTTCGGCCTGGCGCCGGCGCGAAAGCTGCAGGACGTTCTCGATGACCAGGTTCATCCGTCGCGAGTGATCCTGAATGATCTGCGCCAGACGGCGGTCCGGCCCTTCGAGGATTTCCGACTCTTGCAGCAGCTGCGCGGCGTGGCTGATGGCGCCCAGCGGGTTGCGGATCTCGTGGGCAATACCAGCCGTCAGGCGGCCCAGCGAGGCCAGCTTGAGCTGCTGAGCCTGCTGGGTGATCTGCGAAATATCTTCAAGAAACACCAGCGTGTGCATTTCTTCACCACGCTGCAGCGGAATGAAGCTGGGCTGCAGTAGGGGGCCATCAGGCACGCCCTGCAGGCTCTGCGGGCGCAAGGTAGGGTTGTGCAGCCATTGCTGCAGACGCCGGACCAGCTCCGGGCAGTGCGGGTCGAGGACTTTGCCTGTCAGTTCGTTGCGCCCGAGCAGGGTCAGGGCGCCTTGGTTGGCCAGTATCACCCGATGCACCTTGTCCAGCACCAGGATGCCGGTGCGCATGCGTTGCAGAATCAGGGCGTTCAACGCCTCAAGGCTGGCAACATCGACGGCCCGTTGTTCGGCGAGCTGCTCGCTCTGTTGTAAGCGTCGACTTAATCCCTGCAGGAAAATCGCCGCGGCAAAGCACAGGGCGCCCAAGGCCCCGGCCTGAACATACTGGCTGGCGGCAGCCGGGCGGCTTAAGCTCAAATAGAAGGTCAGGTAAATCATGCCGATGGCCGCTACGGCGGCGATCAGCAGACCAATTCGACCGCGCAGCAGGATGTTGGCAATTGCCACTGAAACGATAAGCAGGTTACCGATACCGCTGGGGGTGCCGCCAGCGGCATAGAACAGTGCCACCAGCAGAATGACATCGGCCATTGCCAGGCTGAACACCTGCAGCAAATGCCGCGGCCGCTGCATCAGTATGGCGATCAGGATGTTGATGATCAGGTAGGCCCAGCTACCGTCACGGAACAGTCCTGCATGAGCCAGGTTGAGCAGGTTTTCATCCAGATCGCTGGAGATCAACAGCACCAGCGCCAGGCCAACGGTCACCCGATAAAGATGGTACAGGCGCAAGACACGGCGGCCATGTACACCTTCAAGGGTCATGGCATCAGCGTTCACCTGAGTTGGCGTCCTGCTCTAGGTGGGCTTGGCTGCAATACCAGCGTTGTTCGTTGGCCAGCGCTTTATCGCGGGGCACATGCACACCGCATTGCGCGCAGCGCACCATTGGCGGAGCGGTAGGCTCTGCGGCATCAGCCTGGTGCTTGGTGCTGGCAGGGCGATTGAAACGCCGCCAAAGCCAGACGGCAGCGGCAATCAGGGCAATCCAGAACAGCAAACGGAACATGGCGCACTCTTCTTTTTGGCAGACGGCCAGTTTAGCCAAGGTCGGCGCTGTGGCGCAGCAGATAAAGCGTGCTTGCGTCGAGTAAGCAGAAGGTGCCGGTTTCACCGAGGGAATATGCAGGCAATGCCTGTGCTGCATGCCGCGCTATCAGGTACGGCGCGTTAAGGTGGTTGCCGGGCAAGACGGCCACGGCTTTTTCACAGGCAACAAAAAACCCGCCGAAGCGGGTTTTTCTCAGACCATTCCGACATCCTGTCAGCTGCCTTCTTGGCGATGGTCGATCATCCTTGATCCTGCTGTGCGTCCTGCTCAGCAGTGATGGGTCTAGATTAGTCAGTATGCTGGGATGGCAACAGAGCACATCACAGGCAGTCCGTGTAAGCCTTTAGCTATTCGTTGACGATGCGCTGTCCGGTCTGCTGGCCAAATCAGAGAGAGAACAGTGGCCTTAACCGCAGCGAATATCTCCCCGGGGCCGTAGAATCGCGCCCAGAAATAGCTGTTTGAGGTTGCCGTGGTGGATTTGCAGCAAGGCTTTGTCCTGACCCGGCATTGGCGCGATACGCCCGCTGGCACGCAGGTCGAGTTCTGGCTGGCCACCGACGCCGGCCCGCGCCAGGTGCGCCTGCCGTATCAACCCTCCGTGGCCTTTATTCCAGCCGCTCAGCGCGAACAGGCCGAGGCGTTGCTGCGCAAGGAAAACGGCGTAGAGCTGCGCGAACTGGGCCTGTGCGATTTCCGTCACCGCCCGGTGCTTGGCCTCTACTGCCAGCAGCATCGCCAGTTGATCAACCTCGACAAGCAATTGCGCAAGGCTGGCGTCGATGTCTACGAAGCAGATATCCGCCCGCCAGAGCGCTACCTGATGGAGCGCTTCATCACCGCGCCGGTGCTCTTCAGTGGTACGGAGGAAGCCGGCGGCCTGTTGCACGATGCCCAGCTGAAACCGACCACGGACTATCGACCAACGCTGCGCCTGGTCTCCCTCGACATCGAAACCACCGAGCACGGCGAGCTGTACTCCATTGCCCTGGAAGGTTGTGGCGAGCGCCAGGTGTACATGCTCGGACCGCCTAACGGCGATGCGACTGAAGTGGATTTCCAGCTGGATTACTGCGACAGCCGCGCGCAATTGCTGGAGCGTCTGAACGACTGGATGGCCCGTCATGACCCCGATGCAATCATCGGCTGGAACCTTGTGCAGTTCGACCTGCGCGTACTGCGCGAGCACGCCGTGCGCCTCAAGGTGCCGCTGTGCCTGGGACGGGGTGGCGAGGACATGCACTGGCGCGAGCACCGCAGCCATAACCACTACTTTGCCGCCGCTGCCGGGCGCCTGATCATCGACGGCATCGAGGCGCTGCGCTCGGCGACCTGGAGCTTTCCCTCGTTCAGCCTGGAGTACGTCGCGCAAACGCTGCTCGGCGAAGGCAAGTCGATCGATACGCCGTATCAGCGCATGGACGAGATCAACCGCATGTTCGCCGAGGATAAGCCCGCCCTGGCGCGCTACAACCTCAAGGACTGCGAACTGGTGACGCGGATCTTCGCCAAGACCGAGCTGCTCACCTTCCTGCTCGAACGCGCCAGTGTCACAGGGCTGCCCGCCGACCGAAGTGGTGGCTCGGTAGCGGCCTTTGAACACCTTTACATGCCGCTGATGCATCGCCAGGGTTTTGTCGCGCCGAACCTCGGCGAGCGTCCGCCGGAGGCCAGTCCCGGTGGCTTCGTGATGAACTCTCGGCCCGGTCTGTACGAGTCGGTGCTGGTGCTGGATTACAAGAGCCTTTATCCGTCGATCATCCGTAGCTTCCTGATCGACCCAGTGGGGCTGATCGAAGGCATGCGCCAGCCCGACGACAAGCACTCAGTGGCGGGCTTCCGTGATGCACGCTTCTCGCGCACCCGGCATTGCCTGCCGGCCATCGTGTCGCGCGTCTCCGAGGGCCGCGAGATGGCCAAGCGTGAGCGCAACCAGCCGTTGTCGCAGGCGCTGAAGATCATCATGAATGCCTTCTACGGCGTGCTCGGCTCCAGCGGTTGCCGCTTCTTCGACCCACGCCTGGCCTCATCCATCACCTTGCGCGGGCACGAAATCATGCGCCGCACCCGCGCGCTGATCGAGGCCCAGGGCCATGCGGTGATCTATGGCGACACCGACTCCACCTTCGTCTGGCTGCGCCGGGCACACAGCGAGGAAGACGCCGCTGCCATCGGCCGGGCGCTGGTGCAGCACGTCAATCAGTGGTGGCGCGAACACCTGCAG
Organism: uncultured Pseudomonas sp.; assembly: GCA_964518735.1. Taxonomy (GTDB): domain Bacteria; phylum Pseudomonadota; class Gammaproteobacteria; order Pseudomonadales; family Pseudomonadaceae; genus Aquipseudomonas. The sequence goes on along the minus strand of CAZFKQ010000005.1, from coordinate 94,939 downwards.
GCCGAGTTCGGCCTGACCAGCGCGCTGGAGCTGCAGTTCGAGACCCACTTCAGCCGCTTCCTGATGCCGACCATCCGTGGCGCGGAGGAGGGCAGCAAGAAGCGCTACGCGGGTCTGGTAACTCGCGCGGATGGCAGCGTCGAAGTGATCTACAAAGGCCTGGAAACGGTGCGCTCCGACTGGTCGCCGCTGGCTCAGCAGTTCCAGCAGGAGCTCTACTCACGCATCTTCAATCGCCAGCCCTACCAGGACTACGTGCGCGAGTACGTGCGCCGCACCCTGGCCGGCGAGCTGGATGAATTGCTGGTCTACCGCAAACGCTTGCGTCGGCAACTGGGCGACTACCAGCGCAATGTCCCGCCGCACGTGCGCGCCGCCCGCCTGGCCGATGATTACAACGACCTCCAGGGTCGCCCGCGGCAATACCAGAACGGGGGCTGGATCAGCTACGTGATCACCATCTCCGGCCCCGAGCCGCTGGAGGCCCGCCGCGCGCTGATCGACTACGACCACTACCTGACTCGCCAGCTGCAACCGGTGGCCGACGCCATCCTGCCGTTCGTGGATGATGACTTCAGCAAGCTGATCGACCGGCAGTTGGGCTTGTTCTGAGCGGTAGCCCGGCAGAGGCATGCTTGGCGCTTGCAGGCACCAATGCGCTGCTGTTACTCGTGAGTACCCGCCTGTCAGTGGGTACAGCGGGGATACACAGTGATGCGCGCTGGGAATTGTATAGAAACAAGAAAGCCCGCACGGGGCGGGCTTTTCAGGGGTGTTTCCGGTCATGTGGGAACATGTGGAAACTTGCATTTGGTGGGCCGGGGTAATCTGAACAGATAATATAACCTGCTGATATTTATCAAGTATTTCGGTTAATAAATTTTCATGGAATACTATTTGGAATACCTTCATAGCCCGGCTGGTGCGTCAAGCATCTACAAGGGCTCTGAGCGTCTTCAGCTTCTCGGCAATGTAGCTGCCCTTATCTGCTTCCATCTGAATCAAGATCTCTAGGATTTGATTCCTTTTCAGGCCATGGGCCTCGGTCATTCGATCAAGATGTCGGATTGCTTTGTCTGAAAGCACGAAGTTGTACTGTTTTTTTCCGACCAGTTTTTCTCGGTATTGCTGCTGGCTCCAGCGCTTCTTGACGTCCACAACGAAGAGCTTTTTATCGGCTTCGCCAAACATGGGCTGGTCGAAGAACGCAAGCAGCCCGTTGTAGTCCTCAAACGGCACCTTATTGATGGTAAGCATGTATCTGTTCTTGCTAAGCCATTCCCAGGCGAGCGCACAGCGCTGAGAGCCATTTTTACCGTCCTGAAACCACTTGAAGATGCTGTCCTGTTGTTTGTGACTAACCCACGCTCTTTCGAGGTTTTGCAGTTCTGATTTTTTTGCGCTGATGTCTCTCTCATTGAGATCAATCATTGCGATAACGAGGGCACGGCCGGAAAGGCGGAGGGGCGGAGGGGTGTTTGCGAAGATACTACCGCCCTGAATTTTCATGGTCAGCCAATTTAGTTGCCTTGGGTCCTCGGTTATCCATTTCAGGCATTCATCAGGTAGCAAAACCCTACTTTCTTCTTCGCGAATCATTTCCTTGGTTATGCCGGATTGCTGAATACATTCAGCAATCCGGTCCCGCATGGCTTCCCCGCTGAACTCGTTCACGTCAAACGCAGCGCCACCCTTTGTTAGTAGGTAGAACCACAGCCAGGTGTCATGCCTTGAGCTGTACTTCGTGGTCCCCAAAACCGTTGCCAGCGAATCATCCAAACGAATGGCCATACGAGTCAGACCCCAAAAATAGGTTAATCTCTAGAAATGTCTCTAGTAGATAAATATAACAATTATTGAATAAATCAATGTGTTTCCTAGTTGTTTTTTAGAGTATTGGATTATTGTCAGATGTCAATGATTACGGTAGTTTTAGCCTGTATTTGCTTTGATTTTTAAGTTTAATTTCAATTGGTTGCTTATTTTGAGGCATCTACTAGACGGTGCCGGGAGCATGGTGTGTCGCAAAGTCGACGGTGAAGAACATGCACGGAGTGGTGCGGGGCCTCTATTCGACTGCTGCTTGCCACAAGGCCATCCGGAGTTGCGACTAGCTGAGTCACATGCGCCAAGGGTCATGCCGTTGCCAAGTTAAGGGCAGGTGCATTTTTACTGTCGGACTTGGAGCGTGACTTGCGAGGGAGGTATGGCGCGCGATTCGCCTGCTATGCGAATTGCTTTCTTTAGCGGCAGGATCATCAGGCTGTAAGCGGCGTTGGCTATTTCTCGGCGGGCGTTTTTTTCTACTGCTGGTGCGGATGCTTTGAACCAATACTCAAAGGTGCTGCATCGTGAAAATCATCCGATTAAAAGACGTCATGGACATCACAGGCCTGGCTCGTTCTACCGTCTACAAGTACGTGGCGGAAGGTTTTTTCCCCAAGCCTGTTTCGCTAGGTGACCGCTGCGTCGGTTGGGTTGAGGCTGAAGTGCACGACTGGATTCTCGCCCGAATCGAAGAGCGGGACGAAGGTAAGGACGTTGCGTGAAATCATAGGAAGCCGGGGCAGATACCCGGCTTCCTATGATTTTATGTCGGAGTTGAGGCTTTCAAGGAAATGGCTGGATTCTGGTTCGGATGATCAAGCTTTACCGGTGATTTTTCGGGAGCCTATGTCGGCGCGGCTAATATGCTTTAGGTAGATCTATCTGCTACCTATTCAGCTGCTCTCCAGCTACCACTACCCTCAGCCAGTGATCTTCTGATCACCTGGCTACTGCCATCACTCACAGCATGCAGTCATGTAGTTCAGGGCATGCACAGCCCCCTGAGTGGCTGCTGTGTTCAGTCAAAAGTTATTCCGTTGCATTGAGGTTATGAAAAACCAAACGGAGTAACACCATGACCAACCTGAACCTCCCCAAGCGTCACCCTGAAAACAGCAACCTGTCCATCTGGTACGAGCCCTACTACCGAGGCCTGGAGCTGATGGTCGAGAAGGGACCCTTCTTCACCGAGTTCCTAGAAGACCTGTGGCAGACGACCCACAGGGCGCTTGCTTACTACCCTCGCGTTTTCGCTGCGCGTGTCGACCTGAGGTTCCCAGATGGCTACGACATGTCGGATGCCTTTGCACATAATGCCGTCATGAGTCGATTCGTTGCTTCATTCGAGGCGCAGATCAAGGCCGATCAGGACAAGTCGAGACGTGAAGGGAAGCGAGTGCATCCGACCGAGCTTTTCTACTTCTGGGTGCGTGAGGTCGGTACTGCTGGGCGACCGCATTACCATTTCGCTTTCCTGCTCAACGAGGATGCCTACTTCAAGCTGGGCAACTTGGTCACCAAAGAGTCCAACATATTTGACCGCCTGCAACGAGCGTGGGCTAGCGCGCTAGGTTTGAAGCCCCATCAGGTCAGCGGGCTTGTGCATGTTCCTGACAATGCTGAGTTCAGCTTGCGTCGGGCATTCGGTGATCCGGGGGTGGCTGCCTTCTTCCATCGAACCAGCTACTTCTGTAAGACAGCCACCAAGGTCTTCATGGGGCGAACACGGCATCGCGGTTGCAGTCGTCGCTAGTGGGGCTTGAGGTAAGTGAGATCCCTCTTGTGTAAGGGGGATCTTAGTTTGTCCGAGAGGATAGATACCAATGCTCAGGTGCTCTTTCGAATCAGATAGCGACATCTTGAACGATGCGCTTCTCTGTGGTTTGATCATCGGTACGGCCTCATGCAGAAGCCAGCCACCCGCTTTAGCGAACCCTTGTAGGGACTGCAATTTCTCTATTCATACGTTGACTTTGTGCTGCCAGCAGCCTTGTCGGTATTCGCGGGTGATGCCTCTCCGGCTGCGTAAGCACGAAGGATTTCGTATGAGCAGCTATACCTCTCGCCTACAGCGCCATCTCAAGAATCACGCCAAGCAACTCCGCTCTGCTGCCGATATCAGACACAGCGAAGCCTTGGACGTCGCTGCGACTGACTTCGGATTTTCTGGTTGGAAGCAGGCCACCGCCCACATGGCCATGGCTGAACAACGGATAGGAGACGCCCCTGCGTCATTTGCCAGCGAGATTGCCCGCCTGGCTGCAGAGCTGCGCGCATTACCCGGCTATCCGTACCGGCTAGAAAATCGTACCGGTGTCAGATTTGAGCCAACTGACAGGCAACAAACTGAAGCAGTAGCTAGGCGCTTAGTCTTACTCCAGTTGTTCGAGGACATTCATGCCCCTAAGGGGCTCTGCCATTCAAGCAGCGCTCGGCTCTGGTTGCGGGCGCCGATGCTCTTCGAAGACGCCGCAGAGGTCTGCCACGGAGCACCGTGGAAAATCAGACGCCTTTCAATCGCGCTAACGACTGAACCAAAATCCGCTGAAAATGGATGGCTGCATGACCGGTCCCCAACCCCGGAAATCGCGCGTCTCACGATTATCGAGTACCTGCATGCATTACACTCAATCTCTGTAATTCGGTCGTTGAGTGGTTCTCCTGAGGAAGTTATCGAGCACCCAGGGTTCAAAGAGTTCGCCGGCTTTGCATTGAATGCACTTTTGGTCAGCAAGGAACCTGAAGAGCCTCTTCTCAAGCTGCTGGAGTACGCCGGAATCAGTGCCTGGGTACAGCCAACTCCTGGGTTTGTCGATCCTAAGCGACTGTACTGGATCGGTCGTCAAGAGTCGGAGAAACCGCAGATCAATGAAGGTGTGTCGATGATGATCGGCTCCCCTTTACACCCACGTCTGCGCCGACCGCTGAACTCGCTTTCACATGAAAACCACCAGGAACTTTCCGCTGTATTGACGCGCCTCGGCAGGCTCGTCCAAGGGAGAGCCGGTTTGGAGCGCAAGCTCAGCGAGATCCGCGAAACTCTGGCTAGCTGGATGGCTTTAGAGGCTGGGAGTCAGGAAAGGGCCGGCGACTGCTATTTCGGTAAGCCCCGCGCTTACCGGGCAGTGCTATTCCTTGCGCCAGCAGAAGAGCGAGACTCTCGGACCGCCATTCAGGCTATACGAGACTTTATTGAGGCAGGCTACGAGCATTGCACGCCGCGCTCGCAACTGCTACGCCATGTCCTTCAGCTGCAACAGAGGTTTGACCGCTGGATGGAGCAAACTGCAGGTCACTGGATGAGAACCACTCACAAGCTACCGATGGACTCTATCGGCTTGGTGGCCGTCGATCCTAAGCATGAGATTTCAATTGATTCTGAAGCAGTCTGGAAACAGACCGAGATCATGGGAGGCAGCAGGGAGGCCAATTTAATCGCTGCTGTCCGCCCCTACCTATTCAAGTCTTGGAAGGAGGAAGAGGAGGGCATGGGGTATGAGTTCAATGCAGCAGACCCCGATAGCGAGCAGTCCATCCTTGAGCATCTGCATGATCTTGTTTTCTACCGCTACACGGGCGAAGCGCTCACGCGTTCGCAATACGAAAAAGAGGTGCGAAAAGCCTTTTACTTCGAGCCTGACTATATCTGGTTCAAGCAGCGAATGATCAGATGACCCGAGCTGAAGGGGGGGTAGTCCCCTGGTCGTGATGTTGTTTCTTCGGTCTGGGGAGCATGCCTCCAGGCGGATATCGCTGGCTGACGGTTATGAATCCGGCAGCTGAAACTCGGTCGTCTTGGGCTTATAGTGCCCCCTTCAATAAATCGAGGGGGTGTCATGGCAGTTCAACCGATTGGTGAAGCCGTCTTTGAGGTGGCTGGTCAGACGTACCGCATTGCTGCTGGCGAGTTGAAGCAGCATGACATGGTACGGAATAGTAGCGGCCTGTTTAAGGGGGACGCTGAGGATTGGTCAGTGTCCTTCACCGCAGCGCATGCGTTTGGTGAGTTTACTTGGCTTGCTTCTTACTCGTTGGGCGACGAAGGTGCCAGCCTGGATACCTTTGAGCTGGTGAAGCAGCCTGCCGGCGTAGAGATGGTCGCCAGTATGCGTTTCGAGCTCGTCGAAGACGAAGAGTGACCCACTTGGCCGCGTGTAGTGCACACGTTGCCTGATTAACACTGCAGACATGGAAGCCAACGTATGACCCCTAATCGCAGTTACTACCGCATCATGGCCGGCGCTAAGTCGGTGTATGCATCCGAGTGCTATCAGGGGGGATTCATTGCTGCTAACTGGAGCATTGACCAGGATCTGTCTGCCTGCTTACCAGAGAGCTGGCGTGACTTTAATCACCAGTTTATTCCCGTGTACCTGCAGGCTAACCCAGAGAAGTCGAAGATCGCGGCCGGGCTGGCCTGTGGGATGCTGCATACCGTCTGCAAGGGAATGCGCAAGGGCGATATTGTCCTGTGTCCCAATGGCTCGGGGCAGTACTACGTCGGCGAGGTGATCTCCGATTACTACTACGTTCCGGCTGGGAACCTGTCCCATCGACGCAAGATCCGGTGGTTCGACAACGGCATCAGTCGCGATGAGATGAGCCAGCCGCTTAAAAACTCAACCGGCTCCATCGGCACCGTCAGCGATATCAGCAAGTATGCCGAAGAACTGGAGAGCCTACTGGCTGGCAAACAGCCGCCTGCGCTCATACACAGCGACCCCTCGGTGGAAGACCCCAGCGCATTTGCCCTAGAGAAGCACCTGGAAGACTTCCTGGTGGCTAACTGGGCGTTGACGGACCTGGGTAAGGACTTCGACATCTTCAGCGAGGAAGGTGAGCCGGTCGGTCGGCAGTACCCGTCCGATACTGGGCCAATCGATATTCTTGCTATCAGCAAGGATGGTAAGACCTTACTGGTTGTCGAACTCAAGCGTGGTCGCGCCAGTGATGTCGTAGTAGGGCAGATCCAGCGCTATATGGGCTACGTCAAAGCCGAGCTGGCAGAATCGTACCAGCAGGTACGCGGTGTGATCATTGCCCTAGAGGATGATCTCCGTCTACGCCGTGCCTTGAGCGTGGCGAGCAATATCGAGTTCTACCGCTACAGAGTCAGCTTCAAGCTGTTCAAAGGCGAGGCATGACGTCTGCTTCTACTGCGCCGATTTTCATCGGCTGGGATGTGGGCGGCTGGAATTGCGATAAGAATCCTGCCAGTCGCGACGCCCTAGTGGTGCTCGATGCCCAGCATCAGCTCATAGGCAAGCCGTGGCGCGGCAACCTTCGTAGATGCATTAACCAAGCGTCAGACAGCGCAGATTTCATTGCTCGCCTACTCGGGTTGTGCGCGGTGGATGAGTCAGTCCACAGCTCGGCTCCGGTGGTACTGGCAATTGATACGCCGCTAGGGTTCTCTACGGCCTTCATTGAGCTGCTGGTGCAGGGCAAGGCTGCAGGGGCAGTTGAGGGCTCCTCAAGCAATCCCTACTTGTTTCGGCAAACTGAGCGCTTTCTGTTTGAAAGGGGCTTGAGTCCGCTTTCGGCGGTCAAGGACATGATCGGTAGTCAGGCTACCAAGGGCATGCATGCACTTGCCCGCTTTGCCCCCGATATCGAGCGCTGCGGTGTGTGGACGGATAATCACCGTCTGCGAGCCATTGAGGCCTATCCCGCTGCGTGTAAGCGGTCATCGACTATGGATGCTTTACGTGAATCAGTCGTTCAGTCTGCAGGCGGAAGCTGCGAGCGTGATTGGGGGCTGGAGCATGTTGACCAACAAGATGCACTGACCTGTGCGCTGATTGCATGGTTGTTTCACTTCCAGCCAGATCTACTGGTACAGCCTTGTGCAGATACGCCACAGCGCGAGGGCTGGATTTTTGTGCCTTGGGATGGTTTAGCTGCGCTGGCTGGGTAACTGTGGGGACGTATCGATAGGTCTTGATGCCGCTTCCAATGGTGCGTGCTCCGCCGCTACCATCTCGCTGATAGATACTCCTCCAGGCGCAGGCGACAAGGACAGCGAATGACTCAGGCCAATATCCTCAGGTTCTGGCACGCAGTAGAACTACTGAACCCGCAGGACGTACCGGCGCTGGATGATCCACGAATCAGCGACTTTCATCCCTTCGCGCAGGAGTTAGTTGTTCGAGGGGCTACGAGGGTGCCTTGGAGTCGAGGTACCTCCCTTGATGCACAAGCACTGCCGGTCAAGCGCGAGTGGAGCCATCGGATCTACGCCCGCTGCTATGACCTAACGAAGGCAATTAAGGAGCTGGAGGCAAAGTTCGGCGCTACCCTGGGTTACGCCGAGCCCAAGCCACAAAAGGTGGCGCTCTACTCGGTGAAATTTAATCATCAAGGAAAATTGATCGATGACAGCTTGGTGCTTTCCTCGGCAGCGTGGATGCTTGGCTGCGTGCTGACAGGCCGAAGCTTCCTGACCGGTTTTGACGATGCGCAGCGCAGGGTGATCCACATCGCGGTTGAGGAGCTGAGTGGCACGGTTGATTCAGTTGTTATTGAACGGCTGACTGGGCGTATTGCTGAGGAGCTCGGGCTTTCCGGATTCTTTGCTGACGTTCAGAACAGCTATGTCTGTCTTTCATCGGTGGTAAAGCCTGGTAGCAGCGAGACTGAAGACGACCCCCTCAACAGCTTCATTCTTGAAGATCTTTCGAATATTTCCACTGCCCTAAGCCGCGGTGAGAGCAGCCCAGCGTTGAATGCCTACTTGCAGAAGTACAGCGGGGCCGGGCGCTTGAGTATCAGCGACGATCGCAACTCTGAAGAGCTTATCAAGTTGATGGCACCGAACCGGTATCCAGCTGGGTGTTGGCCAGCGCCGAAGGACCAAGGCCTTGTCCACTCCCAGCAACTGGCGGTGAACGTTGTTCTCAACCGGCTGCAGGCCGGTGAGGGGCTGCTCTCGGTTAACGGGCCGCCAGGGACGGGTAAAACGACCCTGCTGCGGGATATTGTGGCGGCGGTAGTGACCGCGAGGGCTGACGCGTTGGCAAAGCTCGGTACTCCATCGGCAGCGTTTACTTCCAGAGGTGAGGTACAAGACGCGGGGAGTGGTTTGAAGTACTGGCTCCTGCACGACAGCCTTTTGGGGCACGAGATCGTGGTTGCGTCCTCGAACAACGGTGCCATTGAGAACGTCACAAAGGAGCTGCCCCAGGTCGACAAAGTGGATGCCAGCTGGTTAGCGGATTACGACTATTTTGCCGGGTTGTCCGGATTAATTGCTGATCAACCGTCCTGGGGGCTCATCTCCGCAGCGCTCGGAAAAAAAGCCAATCGAAAGAAGTTCATCGACCGTTTCTGGTTTGGCCAGGAGAGCAAGAGCTCCAAGGTGGACGTGGCTGACGAAGACTCCATCCAGGACGATGACTTGAACGACGTGGTATCGCCTGAAGGCTCAGTCGCCAAAGCCACACCAGCACCTGAGGCGCAAACCACGAATTCGGTTGCAGAAGAGGAGAAGCCCTCTGTGACCGGCATGAAGGCGTGGTTGAACGCACAACCCCGGATGAAACGGTTCGCTAACGGCGCGTCTTCCGGGGAGAGGGCGGAGGCTCGAGAGTGGAACGCGAAGCTGACCTCGATGAAGGAGGAAACTTGGAGGATGGCGGTAAAGCGCTATCTGGAAGCGCGGTCTGAGGCCGATCGGATTGGCGCTGTTGCAAGTACGGTGACGGGGCTCGTGGAGGCAATACGTAGCGTGCGTGAGGATCTTGCAAAGTTGCGGGGTAGCGAGACCGGGGCTCAGCAGATCCTTGACGCCAGTCAAGCACGTGTTACGGCCCTGGTTGTCCAGCTTGGGCGCGCACAGGCACTTCTGGCGGAGATGTTGGCCGAACATGCCGAGCTGCTGCGAGTACGGCCCGGATTTTGGGCGAACCTCTTGAGTCTCTGGAGTGCTAGCCGGCGCTGGAAAGCGCTGGAATACAATTTGGTCAAGCGAATGGAGGTGGCGGGCAGCCAGTGCAAGGTGTCCAAGCGCGAGATCGAGATAAGCGACCGTGAAGTCGAGCTTCACCGCAAAATGTACGCCTCTGCCAAAGAGGACGCCTTGGCAGCAGAGACGAAACTGCAGCAACTGAAAGCCCAACTGATGGCTCTGGCCGACAAGTACAAGGCTCATCACCTGCAGGTCTTCTTGGACACCGGTGCAATCGGTCGCGGCGATGCCATTGAGCTGGCAGAGCCATGGCGCGTCCCTGGTTGGCGACGTGCGCGGTCGAAGGTGTTTCTTGAGGCGCTACATCTGCACAAAACATTGTTCGAGCTGGAACCTGAGAAGATGTGGACCAACCTCAATCATGCAGTGTGTCTTCTCAAGGGCAATCGTTACAACGGTGTGCCGGTTGGAGCGACTCGGTCGGTATGGGCAACACTTTTCATGGTGGTGCCAGCGATGAGCAGTACCTTCTCGTCTTTCCAGCGCTGTTTCAGCACCCTCGGTGCTTCCGAAATTGGCTGGTTGTTGGTCGACGAAGCCGGTCAGGCAACGCCCCAAGCTGCGGTCGGCGCTCTGTGGCGATCGCGCAGGGCTGTGATGGTCGGGGACCCCCTGCAGCTGGAGCCGATCAACAAGGTCCCGGTGGCAGCGCTCGAGCACATGCGAAATGCCTTCAGCGTTGCCCCCCACTGGATGCCCAATACCTTGTCTGCACAGCGGCTCGCTGACGAAGCAAACCCGATCGGTCGGCAGCTTGGTCCGGAGGGCGAGAAGGTATGGGTCGGCCTACCCCTGGTGGTCCACCGCAGGTGTGACCGCCCCATGTTTGAGACTGCCAACCGTATAGCCTACGACGGGGCTATGGTCTACGGGACCATAGCCCCAGATCCTGACACCCTAGCCTCGCTTCCCTCAGGTTGGCTGGATGTTCGAGGAGACTCAGAGGGTAACTGGGTTCGAGCAGAGGGTAAGGTGCTGGACAACCTCCTAGCCTACCTGACCGACCTCGAGGGGGTCTCCGCAGCATCCATCTCGGTCATCACTCCTTTCACGGACGTCAAGCAGGGGATTGGCAACAAGTTCAAGCGCAGGGGCGGAGGGGAGGGCGGCACTATCCACACAATGCAGGGGAAGGAGGCCGAGATCGTGGTGCTAGTGCTCGGAGGTAACTCCGACCTCAACAGCACTGGAGCGAGGGATTGGGTCGTGGCCAAGCCGAACATGCTCAACGTTGCGGCAACTCGCGGCAAACGTCGCTTCTACGTTATCGGTGATCGCGCTAGTTGGGCATCACGAAGGTACTTCGACGTGGTAATGGGGCTACTACCTCCCGTCGACCTGCCGGGAGCAGTTGCTCGAGCACAGGAAAAGCTTGCCCTTCACTCGACGGCGCCAAGTCAAAGAGTTGAGACGGAGCTGACTCAGGCCCAGGAGTATGATTTCGGTTTCAATTGAGGACGTTGGGGTGTTTGAGTCCCTAGAGGCCTATTCACTATTTGATTTGCAGTGGGCCTGGTGCGACTTCCAGTGCAGATGAGTTTTAATTCTTGAAGCACGTTTCTGTGTTGCGTATTTGGAGATGAGGATATGGAGGTTGTTTACTGGGAGGGTGGGCTTCTGCGGCATGAGGTTGAGGCCATCGAGGCCATGGAGAAAGCCTTTAAATGCATTGACCCATTGGATGCCTCGCAGACCACCAATTCTCGCCCAGGTAAAGGAGGCATGGCTCAGCAGCTCAAGGCGCTGGCTGGGCAGAAGGACAATTCCGGAGGGATGTGGCCCTGGCGCGGCTATGCAGGCTTTCGTTTTGCTGATGCTCGGGGTGCTGAGGGTGAGTTTGACCTTGTCATCGTGACCCATAAGAACGTGCTTATTGTCGAGCTCAAGCATTGGCAAGGTGAGATTACTTACAACGGGGGGAAGTGGTACCAGAACGGCGATGAGCGTGGACGCTCACCCGTGGCCGTTACCCAGAACAAGGTCTTCCTGCTGCAAAAGAAGCTCAACACCATCAGGTCGAGCTTTCCTGACAACCGCGTACCGAATATCCAGTTCTGCGTGGTCCTAACCGGCAATTGCAGCTTCAATGACTTGCCGGACAGCGAGCTCAACCACGTGCTGCAGCTAAAAGACTTCCTGAAGCTGGCGAACGAGGGGCAGTACAACAACAGGTTTCGCCCGCATCCAGCTCAGAAGGGCTTGAATCAGTATTTCGATGTGTTCGACCGGTTGCTCAGTAAAGGGAATACCAAGCCTAAAGAGTTGATCGTTGATGGGTTCAGGGCTCAGGAATTGATTTTTGAGCACCCCGCTAAGGTCTATGTCGAATACCAGGCGAAGAACGACAACAACAAGGATGAGCGGGCACTGCTGCGTCTATGGAACTTTACCAAGCTTGATGACGTAGATGCCAAAACGCCTGAGGGGCGTTTCAGGATTCTTTCACGAGAGCGTGATGTGCTTGTCTATCTCGGTCAACGGGACCTCGATTTGGCGAGAAGATGTCTCCGCCCAATGAAGAACCCGTCGAGAGACTCAGTGACCCAGGAGTACTCCGAGCTTTGTGATTTGCCATCCGAGCACTACCGACTAAACGAGTTTATTAGTCGGTACGTAGGTCAGTTTGACGTCTCCGGTCGGATGCGGCTGGTCAAGGTTTTGGTCTCACAGTTCGCGCTCATGCACGGATTAAAGGTCGCTCATCGCGATCTGGGCGACCATAGCATCTGGTTTTCTCCGGACAGCAGTATTGCGCTGTCCAACTTTATTGCCGCTTATCACCAGCCAGCTGGAACCGTAGGTCCACGACGTGACCAACTGAGCATTGGCGCAATTTCAATGCCGGAAGATATCCATCCAGAACGTTATAGGGGAACGCCGTTTCAACGGGACGTTTTTGCTCTTGGCCTCCTCTGTAAGCATCTCATTACGGGCAAGGCGCTTCCGCTGAAGTTTGAGAACAGCCACATCGAAAGCGTCCGGAGTGAGCTGCAAAGCTTGGAGGCTTGGTACGCACCAGTACTCCTCGGTGCATTGGAGATAGACCCGGTTGACCGGTACGCCGATGCGGGAGCGCTGCTCGAAGCCTTGAATCGCAATACACCCAAACTGGATGGTGAATTTGAATTTGATCAGGGTGTTCTCGAGCGCTTTGCCTCAAGCGGGTTCGTTGCCTACAAAATCTATCCGGTGGACGAGGAGCTTCTTGATACAGATATCAAGGAGGTCTATCGATCAGGATTGCATGTGGTCAAACTGTGGCCGTCCCTCCATGCCGATTCAGTTTCGGGCGGTCAAGGACCGATGCTACTGGCGTTCTTCGAGCGGCTCGAAATTCTCCAGAAGAGCAGCTATGACTTCCTGCCTGCAATCGAACAGTTCGGATATGGCAAGGGAGGGACACCGTTCCTGATCCAGCGCCATGTGGATGGACAGCATTGGAGTGGGTTGCCGCGACTCGAGGGAGATACTGCGTTCACTCTGGCCCGAAAACTCATCGCAGCCGTTGAGTGTCTTCATGAACAGCAGGTCAGCCACGGCGATATTCACCCTGACAATGTGATGGTCAGCCTCTCTCCGGAAAACGACAGAGTCTTGGCCGTTTACCTTCTGGATATGCCAGACCTGTGTAGCTCTGGCACCCAGCCATTCAATCATCGCTACAGTCCAGCCTGGGAGAGCTGCACCAACTTTGAACGAGACAACTTTGCCGTCATGCGTATGACGATCGAGTTGTTTGGAATGGACTGGGACGAGCCTGGTGATGCAGATCTTCCTGGACTACGAGCATCGATCGAGCATGAACGGGCTAGCGAATCAGGGTTCATTTCCCTCGAGCGCTTTCGGGATGCAGTTGATCAAGCGTGTAGTCCGCGTAAGCCCCGTCCATCTCTCTCCATCGCGGTGGCAGGACGAGATGAAACGGAGTTCACCATCTACCCCGACAACGGTCGGCTGTATATCAAGATTGCTCAAGACCTGCAGGATCAAAAGTATCTTCTCGTGAACTTCGATGGTATCGGTGGTTCATTCCGGGCGACCTATGATCCGATTACGAGGCGGTTCGAACGGGCATTTTCGCCGAGAGTTCAGGAGACGGTTCGGCAGAGAGATGCGCAGGAAGCCGATTTTGAGATTGACGTCAGCATCAAGGTTTCTGTCAGCAGGTACTCCAATCTGTCGACGCTGACTGGCTTCATGGATCAGCAGGTGGGTTTCGGTGATCTGGCACACGGTATTTTCAACGATGCTCGTGCCGCTCTTTCTTCCAAAGCCCAAGAAAGCCAATCCGCCCGGTTAGACGAGGTTGTACCGGGGGAGCACGACGATAAAACTTTCCCTGAGCTACCGCCCGAACCGGCCCCGAAGTCTTACCCCGTGATTAAGATTTGGAAGTCAATTCTGGAAACCGAGACCGAGGCGCTGCCGATGGTTGAGGTTGCTGATACACCCAGGGTGCACAAAGACAAACTCGGGTTGCTAATCCCCTATACAGCTGAGAGGGAGGTGCTCGAGTCTTTTGACTCCGATGAGACTGTCTACCTGTCGAAGCGAAAAGACGGAAAGACTATTGACCTGGGTGCCATCAACATTCGCTTGAGCACAAAGTCAGAGATCTACCTGGAGGTATCGAAGAAGGCCAAAGGGATCAGTCCGGATGACCAGTTGTTTGTGCAGTCGCGATCGACACGAACCTCATTTTCACGTCGCAAGCGCGCTACTGAGCGAATGCTGCAACGTCTCTCAGTCGTTCCGCACCTGATCGACTACTTCGATGAGGGGTGTGATGCAAAGCCCGAGCGGTTCAATGAGCCACCGACAGAGCAACACTTCCAGATGTATGAGCGTCAGACCCCCGATGGGCAGACTGTCGGGCTGAATGATGCGCAGAAGGAGGCGTTTGCTCGCTTGGTCAGCAGTGGGCCTCTTGGTTTGCTGCAGGGGCCACCAGGCACCGGTAAGACCGAGTTTATCGCTGCGTTCTGCCATTACCTGGTCAGTGAAGTTGGTGCCAGAAATATTCTGCTTACCAGCCAATCACATGAGGCAGTGAACACAGCGGCAGAGCGTATTCGCGCTCACTGTCGCAGGCTTGATACTGATCTTGATGTGGTGCGTTTCAGTAATCGGGAGCAGGTTGTTTCCGACGAACTTCGAGATGTTTACTCCCGTTCGATTGTGAACCAGCAGCGTGAGTCTTTCCGGGCCGAGATGGCGCATCGATTAAGCCTTATGGCTCCGTCACTTGGAGTGAGCGCCGGCTTCGTGGAGATGTTGGTTTCCGTCCAGAAGAAGGCTGGGGGGCTGGCGAGGAACCTTGAGCGCTTACGCGCAGATCTGGCCGCTGGAGATGCCCCGGAACAGATTGGAAAGGACGATGTTACGACCCTGAGCAACATGCGTTCTGAACTTCGGGATCTGTTGAGGCTAGAGTTCGGGGTTGAAGTTGACGAAGAAGGGGCTCCCGTTGCTTGGTTGGAGCAAACACAGAACAAGGTCGCCAGCGACTTCGGCGTTCGAGGCCATGAGCTGAAACGATGCCTCGCGTTGATCGGGCTGTCTGACGACCTGCTAGAGCGCATGGGCAGCGAACAGGCCAACTACGACGAGTTCTTGGTGCGAACGCGTACTCTGGTATGCGGAACCTGCGTCGGCATTGGCTTGAGCCACCTTAAGCTCGCTGAGAGTCGATTTGACTGGGTGATTATTGATGAAGCTGCGCGCTCCTCGCCGACTGAGCTGGCAATCGCCATGCAAGTAGGCCGGCGCGTGCTTCTCGTGGGAGACCACCGGCAATTGCCGCCTTTTTATGAAGATGAACACAGAAAAGCCATCGCTCGCTTTCTGGAACTTCACCCCACGTCGGCTGAGTTTCAGCACGTTATGCGCAGTGACTTTGAGAGGGCATTTGAATCGCCCTACGGCCAGATGGCCAGCGCTACGCTAAAAACCCAGTATCGGATGCAGCCTGCGATTGGCGATATGGTTTCCGAGGTGTTCTACCAAGGGCAGTTAGAGACAGGCGAACGACGCATACCAGAGCATTTTGACCTTGCGCCCGAATGTTTGAGGCAGGTGTGCACCTGGTTGGATACAGGGGGGCTAAGCAACAAGGCATATCACCAGGAGCCGAATGGTAGTAGAAGCCTGATAAACCATGCTGAAGCAGATGCGATTATTCAGATGCTCAAGGAGATCGAGAAGCAGGCTGAGTTTTCAGACGGACTCATCGATGAGATGAACAGTACTCAGGAGCCTGCAATTGGCATCATCTGCATGTACGGAGAGCAGAAGAAGCTTGTGCGGCGCAAGTTCGCGGAACAGAACTGGCCAGATGCGTTTAGGCGACTGGTGAAAATTGATACTGTCGACAGCTATCAAGGCAAGGAAAACCGCATCGTGATCATTTCGCTTACGCGCTCCTGCAGCGACTTGTCGGCCGGCTTTCTGCGCTCTGCAAATAGGGTCAACGTGGCTCTGTCCCGAGCGATGGACCGACTAGTAGTCGTCGGGGATATGCGGATGTGGGCGGGGAAAAATGCAGAGCTGCCGCTGGGTAGAGTCTGTACGTTCATCCGAGAGCGTCAGCATGAGGACGGCTATGCAATTAGACCGGTAGTGCAGGCGAAAGGAGCCACAAAATGACAACAAACGAGCTCGTTTTGTTTGAGTTGGATGTTAGTGTCCCGGTGCAGCTATTCCGGATCGAGTACACCCTTGTTGAGCAGGGTGGCTTTCCTTTTGTGCCCGAGTTCCTGCTACGACTGGTGAAGGTGTCGGCACTATTGCCTGCGGACATTGCCCGCTTCTTTGGGTTCACGCCGAAGGAGGTCAGCACCGCTCTGTTGCCATTTCTACAGCAAGGGGAACTTAGCCTAGCTGTTGACGGGCGTATCACGCTTACTGAAAAGGGGCTGAGATTATTTGCCGGCGATAGTGAGACTCCTATAGTCAAATCTCGCAAGGAGTACCGGAAGTCGTTTGCTTTCGACCTGCTCGCGTTCTCCTTTATCGAGTACAAGCATCGGATGGAGAGCCCGCGGTGTTCCGTTGTACTGACGGCTGACCCCGCTGCTCGGGCCGAATCCGCGGCTGGCGCAGAGAGAGCGTTTCAGCGCAACCTTCACAAAATCTATAGAAACGGTGAGCTCTGTGGGCTTGCGAATGAATCGCAAGTGCCAGAGCTATATAAGGTCAGCCAGGTTCAGAAGGATAGGGATGGATATATCCGGTTTGAGGAGCGCTATTGTCTCGATCCAGAGAACCTGAACTTTGGGTTTGCAGGGCTTCCTGGCCTCCCGGAGGAGGACGTCTATATCACTCAGCGGAGCCAGCAGCTGGCGATGCTAGTTGGCCAGAGTACTCTTGGAGCGATAACTGCCTTTGCTGACAGGATAGATGATCGACATACGCTGGATATGCTCACGGCGGGTGCGCTTGACCTAGGTAAAGCGTTGCAGAGAACGGCGGCGGGGGAGGCTGAGCAAACCCGAATGACCCGTCTCTATGGTGCGCTTCAGCTGCCGCGGAACTGGGATAGGGCCGAACAGTTACTCGCAAAGCATGCGGACAGGCTCGCCAAAGCCGGTGCCGAACAGCCGGTCACACTCACCTGGTTAGCACCCGCAGCGCATAGTTTGTGGGGCAAGTACGCGCGCCATGGGCAGGCGCTTAGCAGATTCGTTCATTCGGCCAAGACTAAGATTAATGGGCAGGAGAAGACTGTCTTCAGTCCCAGACTGCTCATCCCCCTGGGAGATCAAAATGATCAGCAGGCTCGCAATCGAGCCTTTAACGAGTGCAAAGAGGCAGAGTCAGTTCTGCACGGGTTCATAGAGTCCAACGCACTCTCCGCACTGGAGGTTGTGAGCTTGGCGGGGTCCTTCGCAATCGTGGTCTATCACTTAGTCCAGCCCGACCTGCATCCGGTACCGGTCCCGTTTGGCTTCATCACTGAAGACAAAGGAATGGTTCGTCGAATTGAGGGGGCTGTGGAGGACATACTCGCGGAATACACGGATGGCAATGTACCGCGCTATCTTGGACCGATGACGAAGAATCTGAGTTCGCGGAAGCGTGGATGACTCAGCTTGGCTAGCCGGCAGTTACCACTCTCTAATCCGAGCAAGCTTTTCGCTGATCTCGGGCACTAGAAAAGCGAAAAGCCGATCGTACTGCTGATCCCAACGGTACGCTTCGTCGCGACTCTCTATGCCATGGCGGATCTGCTTTCGCCGATTTGCCCATGTCCCCTTCCTGTCCTGCTCCTTTAGAGCAGCATTGTGATCGAATGCATCTAATGTCCAGCCGAACGGCAGCAGGTACGCTTTGTATGCGTTGAACACTACGTTAGTCACTTCGATCAAGCGCTGGAGCCGATAGCCTATTGGTCGGCCATAGCGGGCGCTCAATATGATCGACACGACTCCATGAAAAGGATCTTCCCAGAAGTACGACTCGGGCAGTCGCACATCTGGTAGCACCTCTTTCATTCTGTTGCAGATACTCGTCCAAGCAACCTTTGCGTCGGGAGTGTCACTCGCCCCGTACTCGATCCAAAAGTCGTGGAAGGCCTGGCGCAGGTTATTCACGTCGAGCTCTTCTTCTAGCCTGGCCCGGTATGACTGGTAGTCATGGAAGTACACCAATTGCCTATCTGGATCGATCGTGAGCTGGTCGAGGAAGACCTTATCCATAACCCACTCATTCGCGATCATCTTTCCCTTGCGACGAGGTATCGCATACCAGCAATCCAGCGCCATGCGCTTTGCGTCGATCGATCGCCGCAACGTATCGTCATTCACCACAAACGTATTGAGGTTGTTGAGGTAGAAGATGTCCTCTTCTGCTGTGCGCGTTTGGGCCGGGTCGAAGCCTTCGAACACCCAGATAATCGCCCCGCCATTAGCGCGATAGAACTCTCTCCGTCCAACGATCTCAGTCAGAAATGTGGTGGAAAGCTGAACCTCAAAGGCTAGGCGCTGGCCTTCACGCTCCACCTGTACATCCGGTTTGCGCCAGGTTGCTCGCTCGGCGACGGGCATCCCACGCCATACCTTCTCGACCTGTGGCTCGCTGCAAGTGCTATCGGCAATCAGGCTGTCCCGAATGATTCCCTTCAATCGAAGGTGGGCCAGACTTTCCTTGGCGGCGTTGTATTTCATCTTGTTGATCTGATCGGCGCTGAACTCACCGCGAGTCGAAATCGGGCATCCTCGCGTACCCTCTTCGTCGGTATGGTGACGAAAGTGGAACCGGCGATCCTTTTTGCGTACCAGCATTACTGCACCGCCACATAGCTGGCAAACCAGCCAGGGCTGCTCTGGATTGCGTTTGTAGCGACCAGCCATTTCATTGCGGTCTTGCATGACAGCTGCAAGCTCTCGGGTGAGAAATGTGCGAGGCTCTATCGGTATGCCAGTGTCGAGATCCAATATCTCGCTCAGTCGCATTTGGTCGGTGGGTTCAGCGTACTCGTAGGTGAACATTCCTTGTCCTGCAGAGGTTGTGCAAGGTAAGCCCCGAATCGAGGTTTACCTTTTGCCCGTAGTGGTTTGGTTGCTCAGTCTCAAATATCCAGTGGCGGCAGCGCCTTGACGATTTTCATTGTTTCCAGGCTGACGGTGACTACGCGCTGGAACAACTCGAGCGGGTATTTGGGGTTGCCCATGGTTTCGACGGCCCAGTCGTTGGCGTCGTTGACAATGCCACTGGCTTTGTCGGTGCGCACGGCCTGACGTTCCATTACCCAATCCAGTGCGGCCTTGCCGTTGACCACATAGTCCCATGCCGCTTCGGGGATGTCCTTGAGGGTGATGCGGTGGTTGTAGATAACGGTGGTTTTGTCGCCCTTCTTGGCGAACTTCATCTTCTCTACGCGATAGTCAGCGTCGCTGAGCGTGCCCTTGGCCTCGATGGTGAGTGGGTACGCCTCGACGGTTTCGTAGTTCAGGTGAAGTTCAGCCAGGGCGCGGCCAGCCTGGCTGAACGCCCAGAAATCGGCGGC
Organism: uncultured Pseudomonas sp.; assembly: GCA_964518735.1. Taxonomy (GTDB): domain Bacteria; phylum Pseudomonadota; class Gammaproteobacteria; order Pseudomonadales; family Pseudomonadaceae; genus Aquipseudomonas. Next base: position 75,140 of record CAZFKQ010000005.1, on the reverse strand, counting down.
CTTCTTCACTGCCGGAATGCGCGGTAGCTCCTTGCTCAGATTGTCGGCAAAGCGTTCGCGATAGTCCGGCGAATGGAGGATGCCGTAGACGTAATAGAACAGGTCTTCCTTGCTGATCTGCTCACCTGGATAGGCCTCGTGGAAGTGAGCCTGGCCCGCGTCGGTGATGGCATCCCGGCGGCGCAATCCACCTTCAACGGGCATCGCAAAGAGGTCGTCTTTTGAGACCTGGGCTACTTCATCGTAGAGGTAGAGTGGGAAGCACTGATAACCCCCCATTCCTGGAGCCAGATTTAGATCGGGGATACTTGAGGTTATAAGTGCTGAAAACCCTTTATCTCCGCCTAAGCCAGGGACACAGATTCCTAAGTTCTCCTGTGAGGCACCAGGAAAGATGCGCGGCATTTGGTAGACCATCTCGTTGAAACGGCGATTGAAGTACAGCCATTGTTTGGTGAAGGGGCGGTACAGGCTGGGCACTATGCAATTAGCTTCAAATGCATAGTTGCGGTCTTTGCCAAGATCCTGTTTCAGGGCGCGTGTCCAACTGATGCGCATTGGGTCAGTATCAATAAAGCTATCCACCCGCTCTTGACGCCCCTTGGTATCCAGTCCCGAATAAGCCGAATTGAAGCGCGCCACCTCGCCGTTATAGAAGTTGATCATGCCGACCATGTTGGCCTCCAGCTTGTTCTTGCTGGCGTTATAGGCCCAAGAATCGCGAGCGGTCTGAACTCCACGCGAATAGCTATCAAACAAGGACGGTGCTGCATTGCTGTCCTTGTCGCCCATCGCGATGAGCTTACTGAAGCTGTCGTCGCGTTGCTTCAACCAGTCGCCGTGCTCATCCGGGGTGATCTGCTGCCATTGCTCGATACCGGCCACGCTGGCGTAGCCGGCTATTTTCTCTAACTTGTCTTCTCGACTCAGATAGTCGCCGATATCGTGGAAGTGAATCTGGCCATGATCTTGCGCAGCCGGATTCTTGACCAACAGCGAGATGGCGATGGGCGCGCGGCTGCCACTGCCAAAAATCTTGCCGCCTTCCTTGCGTGAGGTTTCGCCGCTGGTGCGCTGGTTGCCTCGCAGGTGGAACAGATAGAGGCTGGAGAACTCATCTACCAGACACTTGCGCAAACCGTCTGCGGTGTTGGCCTCGACAAAGCCGGCGTTGGTGACAAAGCCGATGATGCCAGCATTGCCAATCCGGTCACTAGCCCAGCGAATAGAGCGGATATAGCTGTCGTAGAGCGCGTTTTTGTTGGTTGCATCCGATCCCGCTGCATAGGTGGTACGAATGCGCTCATCTAGGGTTGGGTACTGGATATTGGCATTGTTGTCGTTAGCGTTGGCCTGCCCAGCCGAATACGGCGGATTCCCCACAATCACCCGAATATCCAGCGCCTTCTGCCGCTTGCGTCGCTTGCTATTGTCCACCAGCAGCGCATCGACCAGATCGTCCTTCTCATACATCTGGAAGGTGTCAGTCAGGCAGATACCTTCAAACGGCGTGTATTCGTCGAACACCTCGCCGTGATAAGCCGCTTCGATATTGATGGCAGCAATGTAGTAGGCCAGCAGCACCAATTCGTTGGCATGGATTTCGTGCTTGTACTTGTGCGGTAGCTCTTCTGGTTTGATCAGGCCCGACTGGATCAGGCGGGTGATAAAGGTGCCAGTGCCGGTGAACGGGTCAATGATGTGAACGCCCTTGCTGCCCAGGGTCTGGCCAAACTCCTGTTGCAGCAGGTGATTGACGCTGTGGAGGATGAAGTCCACCACCTCGATCGGGGTGTAGACGATGCCCAGGCGCTCGGTCATCTTGGGGAAGGCGTTGCGGAAGAACTTGTCGTACAGCTCGACGATGATTTTCTGTTTGCCCTGGGCATTGTTGATGCCGGCAGCGCGCTGACGCACGCTGGCGTAGAACTTATCCAGGGTGTCGGCTTCCTTGGCCAGGTGGTGCTCATGCAGGGCATCCAGCACGCCCTGCATGGCCTTGGACATGGGGTTGTGACTGGCAAAGCTGTATTCATCAAACAGCGCATCAAACACTGGCTTGGTTACCAGGTGCTGGGCAAGCATTTCGACAATTTCGCTATCGCTGATGCTGTCGTTAAGGTCGTCGCGCAGCTCGGCGGCGAAGGCATTGAATGCGGTCTTTTCCTGGGTGTTGGCAGGGTTCTCTAGGATGCCCTGAATGCGGTCGATATGGGTGCGGGCGATCTTGGCGATGTCATTGGCCCAGTCTTCCCAGTGGTGGCGGTTGCCGCACTTATCAACGATCTTGGCGTAGATGGCCTTCTCGATTTCGCCTACTTCATAGGTCAGCTCGGCCTGTTGGGTTAGCTGGCCTTCGGCATCGTGGTTTTTGCTACCGATACCGAACTTGCCTTTGCCGGCCTGGCCATTGCTCGTGCCGCTGGATTTCTTGGCCTTTTTGTCGGCCTTGTCGGTGATGGCGATGACTTCCATCTTGCGCGGGTCAGAGCCGATCAGGTCGAGCTTGTTGACCATGGCGTCAAAGCTGTCGTCGTGCGAGCGCAGCGCCTGGAGCACCTGCCAGACGACTTTGTAGGTCTGGTTGTCATTGAGTGCTTCGTGGGGCTCCATGCCGGCAGGAATGACCACCGGCAACACGACATAGCCGCGCTTCTTCCCAGGTGCGTTGCGCATCACCCGGCCAACGGACTGCACCACGTCTACCTGGGAGTTGCGCGGGGTGAGGAAAAGCACAGCGTCCAACGCCGGCACGTCCACGCCCTCCGACAGGCAGCGCACGTTGCTGAGGATGCGGCAGGTGTTAGCTGGAGGTTCTTCCTTCAGCCAGTTGAGCTTGGCTTCTTTCTGGCTGGCATTCATGCCGCCATCGACATGCTCGGCTTCGCAGATGATGCGCGAGGCTTCGTCGATTTCTTCAGACTCCTGGTAAGCCTCTACCACCGACTGGAACATACTGGCGATGTTGATAGAGCTGACTTTGTGCTTGGTGCCCTTGTAGTTGGGTGAGATGACCTGGCAGAAGGCTACAGCGCGCTTCATGGGCTGATCATCACCCACCAGGTTCTCTGCTAGCCCCTGTTTGGCCAACGCCTTCCAGCAGCCGACGATTTTGGCGGCGTCGTCCACCTTGAGCTGGTTGTCTTCGTCCTTCAGCAGTTCCTGGAGGCGGCGGCTAATGACGCTTTCTTCAACAGTGAGTACCAGCACCTTGTAGTCTGTGAGTAGGCCGCGCTGAACGGCCTCGGAGAAGTTGATGACGAACAGCTCTTTGCCGTACAGCGCCTCGTCATCCATCGAGCACAGGGTGACTTCACCGGACTCGGCTTTGATCTTGGCGTTGTCGCCGTAGATGCGCGGCGTGGCGGTCATGTACAGGCGTTTGGCGGCGCGGATGTAGTCGGCGTCATGGATACGCACGAAGGTGCTCTCGTCATCATCGTCGAAGGTCGCGCCGGTTGTGCGGTGGGCTTCGTCGCAGATCACCAGGTCGAAGGCTGCCAGGTCGAAATCGTGCTGGGCGCGGCTGATTACGTCGATGGAGTGATAGGTGGAGAAGACCACGCTCATGTGCTCGGCATCGTGGCGCTTGAGCATTTCTGCTGCGAGACGATCCGCCTTGGTGGTAGCCGGGTAACGCAGTTCGTGGGTGAACACCTGCACGGTGTCTTCGTCGGCCTTGCGCTTCTTGCCTACGTCGCTGTCGGAGCAGACGGCAAAGCTGTGGAGCGGGGTTTCGCTTTCCTGTGTCCACTCTGTGAGGGTCTGCGACAGCAGGGACAGGCTGGGCACCAAGAACAGTACTCGCTTGCCCTTGCCGGCCAGGCGCTCGGCGATTTTCAAACTGGTGAAGGTCTTGCCCGTGCCACAGGCCATGATCAGCTTGCCGCGCTCGGCCGCCTTGAGGCCGGCAGCGGTGGCGTTCAATGCGGTCTGTTGGTGATCGCGCAGCTGCTTACGCGCCTTGAGGGCAATCGGCTGATTGGGCTGGTATTTGGCCCAGTCAATCTGGCTGTCCTCCAAGGCTTGCAGGTCGATCTTGTTGATCGTCTGATGCTGACCCTGCAATGCATCCTCGGCGTGCTCGCTCCAGTTGTTGGTCGTGGTGACGATGATGCGATGCGTGAACGGTGCTTTGCCGGATGCGGTAAAGAAGCTGTCGATGTCTTTTTTCTGGACACGGTAGTCCTCGGCGTACAGCTTGCACTGGATGGCGTGGTACTCGCCGGTTCCTTGGGTGCGTGCCACCAAGTCGATGCCGGTATCGCGTCCGTCCAGCCCTTGTTCCTTGGCCCAATCGCCGTACATCCACACCTTGTCGTACAGGTCACGATAGGTGGCTTCGTTGCGCAGGTAGGCGCAGATCAGCTCCTCAAAGTAGGTGCCCTTTTCGCGTTCGGAGGCCGAGGCGGCGCGGTAGGTATTGAGCAGGGCTGATAGGGCTGACATCGGAGGGAATTCCTTTTGAACTACGCCAGGCGCATCACGGGCGCCAAATCGGTGCAGTCTATCAATTCGCTGAAGACTGGGCAGCCCAATGGAATGGTTGTGTTTGTTGGGGATTAGCCAGCAGAAGAGTGCAAAAAATAAAGATGGCAAAAGGGCCACAGCCCCTAAACGAGGCTGTGGCCCTTCTTTTCTGGCTACTCTATTGCGAGAGCGGTAACCCGCACTGGTCACGCCATTCATTGATCTGATCGTAGATGATCATGGCTTCCTCACCATTCTCCTGGCGGAAAGCAGCCATCTTTTGGTCGTAACAGGCTTCGCCAGTAAGACCGTTTGAGGCCGGGGCGGCTTCAGCTACTCGTCCGTCGTACTGTGGGCCTATACCCATGCGATAGGCAACAATCTGCCCAGCGCTGTCGCGATCAAGGTAATAGCCGCGTTGGACGTAATAGCTGCCGTCTGGCGCCGTACCAGCGGCTTCACCATATTGGCCCATATGCACCACGGCACAGACACCGCCGCTGCATTGTACTCGCGCCAGTACCGTGGCGCGGCCGACATATGGGCGGCCGTCCTTATCAACGAAGTTGAACATACGGTACTCGTGTAGCGGAACGTTCTCGCCGCAGCGTGGGGTTACGATCGCTGGAATAGTGGACGCATCTTTGATCTCACCATCACACATATACACATCTTGCGGGGCGGCCCAGGTACTCATAGCCAGGGCCATGGTAGTTGCTGCTACCAAGTATTTAGCTTTCATTGCTGAGCTCCATTTAGGTGTTTGTTAGGCGGCTACTTTTTGTATTTCACGACGATCCGGTTATCGATGGGGTACTTAGCGATTTCGTAATCAGGGTTGAAGGTGGCTAGGTTGTGGGCGGCGATGCCCGCTGCTGACGCCAGGCCAATCACGCCAGTAATCCCACCGAAGAAGCTGCCGCCTGCTGCGGCAACTCGACCGTAGGTGTAGATGCGGCACTTCATGCCGCTGGATTCGATCTTGTTTTCGACGGTGGTCACGGCGCTGCCGAGTCTTCCGCTGAGGCCAACCACTTCGAAGGACTCTTTGCTGCGAATGAGTGCTGTCACGGCTTCGGTATTGAGGTCTTCGTACTGGATCTTCTGCATGGTGATTCCTTTCGGTAGGCATTGTTGGGGTAGGGCTGGCTTGTAGGGTCGCTTACTTCTTGAAATGGGTCGTAAATACCGTGGTCGTTAAGGCAGCATAACGAAACGATTGGCGGCATGCCAAGAGTCTCCGTAAGCCAAGATAAAGACCAAAGCCTGGTTCGCCTGGGTGCAGCTGTGCGTGCTCGTCGTACGCAGATGAACTATTCCCAAGAGACGTTGGCTGACGCTGCGGAGATTGATCGATCCCATATGGGTAAGATTGAACGGGGGGAGCGCAATGTGACCTTCCTGAACATTGCGCGCATTGCGAGGGCTCTAGAGTGCAAGCCTTCAGACTTGCTTGTTGATGCGGGGCTATAGAGCCCCCGACTACTCTGCTTTCATGTGAAAAGGTATTGAAGCACTCGGGTGAACACCCAGCAGGCTAAGACCAGGACGATGAGCAGCAGGGGAAAGCGCAGCAGCAGAACGAGCACCAGCACGACGGTGCTGGTGCCTGTTAAAACCCCAAGGAAAATGAACAGGCAGACCATGCAGCGCACAAGGGTCATGGCTGCGCTACCCGTGCCTCCAACTGATCCGCCAGTGATGGGCGGGTTGTTGGATTAGCAGTTGGTGCTGTGCGTTCGGGTTCCCCGGCAGGAAAGAACTCCTCGACAATGGCACCGCTGTCTTCCTCGTTCTCTTCAAAGGCTCCATTGCTGAGCCCCTGCCGTGCTGCCATGTCCAGTGCGGCTTGATCGAATCCCGCCGATTCACGGGACTCATCCAGCTGCCGAGCAGCCAGCAATGCCTCTTCCATCGTGATGCCGCTGCGCACGGTGATGTCGGCATAGAAGATTGGCGTGCTATGACTCTGTCGAGTCGACTTTCCCCGAAGGCGCAGCTCCAGCGGCAGGCAAGCCAGCCGATTACCGGAGATGGCTTGAAAGTAATGCAGGCGTGCCGCCAGGGTGCGGATGCTGTTGAAGCCGGTGGTGCGAAATACAAAACTACCCAGCAGATCCTCGTCACCGATCACCACATTGAGACGACCATAGGGCTTGCAGGCACCGCCTTTAGCCAACGTGCAGCCATCCGGCGAAGGGCAGGGCAGCGATTGAATCCCTTCTGCAGTCTGACGCTTGCAGGTCTCACCGTTACCGACACAGGTCGGCCGTCCAGTCTGCCGATCGAACAAGCTGTACTCAGCCCGGAAATTCAGATCGGGTTCGTTGAACAGCAGACGAACCGGAATACTGCGCAGCTTCTCTTCTGGCGTTTTACGCAGCTCGTCATTCAGCGGATGCAGCAGCCAACCGTCTCGGCCTTGTACCTGAGAGGTGATGGTGAATTGATCGTCCTTCTCCGGCAGACGTTTGCCGTTCTTCTCGATGACCTTGCCGATGGAAATACGCCCCAGCGCAGGTGGGGTTATTGCCAGACCTTTGAGCATGGTGGTTCTCCTTAAAATGAAATCGCCCAGAACCTTGCGGGCACGCGAACGCGCCCAGCAGGTTGGGTATGGAAAAGAATTGATTGAGCTGACGACAGCTCGTCGTGTGGGCTTGCGAGGGGGGCGAAGGGTGTTGCGCTTCAGCTCAGGCTAGAGCTGATTGAGAGGCGGGCCACTTGCAGTCAGGCGGCCGGAGAGGGAGCAGCAATCACTCTGTGACTTTTTTTGCCTGATCCGCCTGGATGCGCTGATAGACCTCTTCGCGGTGTACGGCAACGTTTTTGGGGGCTTCGATACCGATCCTGACCTGATTGCCGTTGATGGCCAAAACGGTGACGGTAATGTCGTCACCGATGCACAGGGTTCCGCCAGTGTTGCGGGTAAGTATGAGCATGACATTCGTCCTTGGTAGTTAGTTGATGTTCGTCGTATGTAGGCGTGGATTATTCGATGGTGCCAACCAGTATGAAGTTACACAAGGCAGCCGGGGGTTAGGTGATTAGGAAGCGGCGACTGCCTTCCTTGATCATGGTGTAACGGCCTTGCAGGTAAGGCTTATCTTTTAGCAGCGTGGCCACATCCAGCGCAGTGCTGTCCTTTGCTTTCTTCCAGGTGATCTGGCCACTGGCGAATGTCGCTTTGCTAGCCTCGCCCATGGCCTGCTGCAGCGTCTGCTTGAGCTGAGCCTCGCGCTTTTCTTGCTGGGAGATGTTCTGGCGAACCGCTTTGAGCTCCACGTAGGCCACCGACAATGTCGGGTTGTGGCTGAAGTCCACCACCTTGCCGCTGTCCTCGGGATAGAGACAGCGCAGGGCTTGATCAGCCGAGTCCGAGCCATCCGCTGGCGGTGGCGTGTCCGTGATCACGTACTGCCAGAAGCGCCGTTCCAGCTCGATCAGGCGCGCAATCATCTGCTCGTCTCGTTCGATGCGATGAATCTCCAGGTGCTGGCCGCCGAGCAGTACCGCGACATCCGCCGCCTGCTTGCCGGTAACGGCCAACTGGTGCATGACCTGCAACTGCACATACTCCGGCACGCCCTCTTTCCAGAGGCGCGCACCGTTAACACCGGCCGTTTTGCACTCCAACAGCTGTACGTCATCCGCACCGATCACCTCACGGTCGATGTTGGCCAGCATCCATGGCAGCCCAGGATCTGGGTGCTGCAATACCGCATTGATCCGACGCACGCGCTTGCCGGTGCGTTTACTGTAGTGCTGCGCAACGATGGGTTCGAGGATATTGCCCCAGTACGCTGGGCTTTCCTCATCCTGCGGATCGAGCTTGGGTAACGAGCCATCCCGGCCGGTTTTTTCCATCCACAGTTCCAGCTGCGACTTGTAGGGGTTGAGGCTAACGGCTGCGGCGGCATCCGAGCTGCCAATGCCGCGTTTACGCACGTCCAGCCACTCCTCGCGCGGCATGGCCTTGGTGATGACCAGGCGCAGCGCCGGGCGGGGTTTCTGTGGGGTATTGCTGGTGAGTTGAGTTGCCATGATCTGTTCCTTCCAGAAAAGAAAACGCCCGACCAGCACAGGGCTGAGCGGGCGTCATTGGGTGAGGCTATTGCGGGGTTAAGCGACCATGCGCAATGCTGTATCAAGTGCGCGTTGCTTGATCTGTGCTCCTTGGCCGAACCAAGCCGAGTCCATGCGGTACTCGGTGCTGCGAGCGCGGCGCTCGTGGTCGACGTACTCGGTGACCGCATTGAGCAGTCCCCAGGCGGTACCGTTGGCCGATTCCAGCGTAGCGCCACGGCCCTGGCCTTCGTACAGGCTCTGCACCTTGCGGAGGGCGCGCTCGTTGGGCAGGACTTCTGGAAGCAGGCTGTTCGGGCTGGTGTCGCACAGCACGTTCATAAAAAAGCCCAGCGCCTCATGCCACTGCACCTTGCGCTCAGCCAGTGCGCGCATCCGGTACATAAAGTCGTCCCATTGTGAGACCGCGATACCCAACTGCTTTTTCACTGCCTGAGGATTGAAGCGAGTGTTGTGCGGCACCTTGATGGCGCGTGCTCTGCCGTCCAGAGCAATGGTCAGGGTGTTGTTGCACACCACGCGCACGGTGGTCGGTGTTGCCGTGGTAGCCAATGTCCCGTCGCACGAGGTGGCCAGCAGCAAGTAGCCGTTCACCTGGTCATTGCCCTTGAGTGCAGTGGACTGTCCTGTACGCGCAAGCGCCCAGAACTTGCGGCCACCTTTCAGCACTCCAGCCGTTTCTAGCTCGTAGCCAGAGACCTCGGTGAGATCTCGATAGAACTCCAGCACCTCACGCGGTTGCACCACCTGGTAGCGCTGGGAAACCACTGACAACGGAGCCTTGGAGTCGGAACGGTAGAGCACCTTCTGTTCAGGGAATGAGTGGATGCTGCCCAGGTGACCAACAGCGTCTGCTTTGAAGTGAACGGGCGACTCCTGTATTTGCCAGTTCATGCCGGCCTCGTGCTGCCAGACTTCGATGGGTTGCTTCTGCGAGAGGCGACTGCCCAGGCCATGCCAGGGGGTAGCGCCAACGTAAGCCATTTGTTCGATTTGATGAGCCATGAGCGATTCCTTTTCGAGCGAGCAGGCATAAGCGCCGCGCGACTGCGCAGCGAGCCATAAGGGTTTGAGATACGAAGAAATAAGGCCTGGTTAGGCCGCGTAGCGCTGGTTGAAACGGTAACCGCAGTCGATACAAAGGTTATTGACGAGGAAGTAGCGGTCGAGTCGCTCACCCAGCTGTGCGCCGAGCGCGCAGCCGCCGACACCGCCCGCGAGACCACCCAGCACAGCGCCTGAAATCGCGCCGAGAACTGAGCCGGCAGGCCCAGCGAACAGCCCGGCTGAAGCACCGATCTGGCCTCCCGCCAACGCACTACTAATGCCGCGAGCGGCCCCGCCGACCGTGCCGACAGCAGCGCCAACCTTCATGGCTGTTCGAAGTGAAGCGATTCTTCTGGAAAGGCAACAAGGACACTGCAATGACATGGTTCGAGCTCCATGGTGGGTAGGTTCATTGCAGTGATATGTGGATGAGATTTTTTTGAGTCAGATTTGCATTCGTGCGGCAGGAAGCGGCCAAGAGCGTCTAATCGAACCTCTTTTATCCTGACGAAATGTACACCCCTTAGGTAGTGCTATGCCTATGACATGCCTTCATCGCGGACAGTTTTGCCTCCAGAAACCGGTAGGCTCTCTTTTCATCAAGCTTGAGGAGGTTCGGCTCGTTTTGGAGGAGGTCTGCGAGCGCCGGCGTCACTACATCGAATAGAGCTGTCAGCAATGCATCGCCGACTATTCTCGGCTCTAAAAGATCTTCAAGCAGCCCCGACATCTCGCCATGGGCGAGTTTGTTGCGGCCTTCGCGATAAACCTTGTGGACCGCGTCATCGACGGTCAGGCCTCCATCTAGGACTGAGTCTTCATCAGACTTGAGCGCTGCCTCAGCGAAACGTGTCATATCCTTGGCAGCTCCACCGGCCCCCGAAAGTCCATCCGCAGCGCAGCCATAATTCACCACCGCCATGAAGTCGGAAGCTTCCCGGCGAGCTTCGCCCGTCCAGTAAAGCGCATTGGCCCAACGTTCGACGACATGCAATGCATGTCCGCTCTGCCGCCCATCGACATAGTGCTGCAAGATGCACCCGGCAGCCTCCAGGAAGGGGTGCTCGCTCACCATCTTGGCGGCCAGAGCGCCAGGGCGTCCACCAAGACCGGGCATCTGTACGCTTGATCCGCGAAAGAACCGCCCATCCGGCGTGGTCGCCAGCCGGTCCTCTGCAAAGAGATGCTGCCTACCGGCTTTGGTGAGCCGCCGAGCATCCTCGACGTGGAACCTCAGTCCAATCGCATCAATCGCCAGCCCCACCACGATGGATGCTTTGAGATGCGATCGAGCATGCTCGTATCCGTCCATCCGGATTGTCGCTACCCAGCTGTAGTGGCGTAGCGTGCGCAGGATGTCCAGCGCGTGCGTCGCATGGCGGCCAGTCTCGGCTGCCATTGATTGGGCACTTAACGCCTCCATGTCCAGTTCGCGGCTTTCGACCTGGCGGACGAGTTCGCGTACATCCGTGTCCTTGACAAAACAATCGAGCCATTTTGATCTGGGGCGGAACTGGACAGGCCCAACAGCGAATGCCGGCACGGCCTGATCCTGATGAAACAGGTGGCAAGGGATATGCCTGTCGACGTTAGGACGAGCGCTGTTGGCAAGTTGCAGCAGGCACGCGTGGTAGTCATCCACGAGCAAGACGTAGAACTCATCGCCGAGAGGCATGCTTTGCTGATCCTGATCATCCGTCAGCTCTGGAAGGCGTGATCGGCAGTCGTTAAGCGCGTCACCAATAGCCTGAAATGACAGTCTCGTGAAGGCGTCCCGATCGATGGTCTGGCACAGACCTTCGTGCGACTTCCTGCTTTGCTGTGTCAGTGCATGAGCCGCGTCCACTCCGACCTGCGTCACCGGGTACTGCCCACCCTGCGACACCGGGATTGCGAGCGGCACAAAGGGAGTCGAGCTTAGGGCGCGCCATTGCGCGTAGGGCATTGCCGATGTTTTGATCACGTCCTCGACGATCGTCTCCATGAGTTTGCTCGCAGGTATCTCTGTCGCGCCGCTCTGGTTTCCGAGCTTGTTTCCTCTTGCCATTTCACATCTCCGAACTATCCAACCATGGCATTGGGGCTACACACCACCAGCTTCATCGATCCGCGGGTCATGGCCACGTACAGGTGCTGTGCGCTCATGCTCTCTGTGTTCAGCACTACGGCCACCTCTGCTTCCAGCCCCTTAAGCAGCAGAGTGCTGCCCACTGCACGCTTGGGCAGCGGTCGTCCCAGCAGCCGGTTTTCTTCCCGCACGCGCCTGGCGGTCTCCGCCAGTGGTACGGTTCCTGGCGCGGCCTCCCGCAACGCCTTGAGCATGCCGTAGAGAATGGCGGGCCGGTGTACGCGAACATTCGGCATGCCGCGCAGCTCCGACAACAGCGCAGCGGCGGCGGCAATAGACGGTGCGCGCAGGAATGCCAAGGCACTGCTCTCCGCTTCGGACGGCGGATTCCTGGCGGTTCCTCGCGCCAACGAATCCAGGCGCCGTGTGAGCTCTGGTACACCTACGTTGGTCATGACGCCCTGCGCCAGTGTTAGGAGCTGTCCCAGGGCACCCGGCGAAGCCACGTCGAAGCTGCTACCGAAGGCAATGAGGTCTTGCAGATCAACGGCCTCGACGGTAGACGCCCCCGGGGTCTGGCTCGCGAAATTTTGTTGGATCGCACGGTTGCGGCTGTCGGCGATGAGCAACACGCAGCCGTCTGGGGTAGGCGGTGACGTCCGCGCTGCGGCCAGCCGCTGTGCGTGATCGTTGGGTGGAGTGACTTGAATCCACGTCACATGCCCTGCCGGTCCGCTACGCAGGTCTACCTGTTGCCCGGCGGCTAGCAAGCGCCGGGCTTCTAGCAGCCACAGCCCGAGCGCTTCAGAGCCTGCATTGCGCCATCGCCAGGGCGTAGCCAGCTCGGCCACGACCGGGAAGTGCGCGCACACCTGCTGGTTCCAATCAGCCAGGGCATTGCCGCGAAACCCGAAGATGGCCTGCATCGGGTCGCCGAGCACGCAGGTTGGCAGGATCAGCGAGAGGAAGTAGACGATGTAGTGCTGGGGCACCGAGCAGTCCTGGTATTCATCGACGATGAGTTGCGTATAGGACGCTTTCAGCACCTCGCTGACGTGTCCGGTCTGCAGCAACCTCCAGGCCGCCTCTCGGATCGCCGGGTAGTCGCGAGCCGGTGTGGCGAGCCGCAGGATGTCGGGGTCGTGGCCGCTACGGCCCGGAAAACTCGCGATCAAGCGGATGGCCCAGCCGTCGATCGTGCTCAATCGATAGGCACTGTGCGGCACGCCTGCTCGATCGAGCCGGCCGCGTAGGGCTGCCACACCGGCGTTCGTGTGCGTGAGCACGAGAATGGGTTTGCTGCCTCGGTGGCCGGCCAGCGCGTGGGCGATCAATTGCGTCTTACCGCAGCCGGCCGGTGCCGTGACCGTGCCGCGGGTGATCGCACGCAGGTCGATCTCAACGGGGCCCATGAGCAGCCCACCCTGATACCTGGGTCATCAATGCGTTGAAGCCTGGATCGCACAGAGGTAGGTCAGGCGCCACGATGGTTCTCGCCACGTCCTCCATCCAGGAGATGGATTTGAACCAGCCAGCCTTACGGATGCGTGCCGCCTGCCCGAGTAGGGTTCGGCTTGGCACCGACAGCGCGTTGGTATTCTGAATCTCGTCCCAGACGGCTTGGATGGTGAGCGTGTTGTTCGAGACCGTCCGAAGGTGCTCGTGAATCAGGTCGCCATGTAGCTCATATGCGTAGTTGATCAGCTTCTGGCAGGCCACAGGCGTGAGACTGCCGAACAACTCGTCCTCTAACGCTCTGCCTGCGCGGTAGGCAACGACGGCACCGCCGCCCTGAAGGAATGCCTGTTCGACGGCGGCCATGGGCTGTTTGTCGTCATCGCGCACGACCATGACCCGGTAGCCCAAGGACTGGAAAACCGCTGCGCGCGCGTACGGACGATCTGCATCGCCGCCACCGCAGTCGACCATGGCAACGCCTTGCGCCGCCAAGGACACGCCTCCCTGTTCTATCCGGTGCAGATCCAGGCCTCGAAGGAGCCCGATCTCGCTTGCTCCCTCACATACGATCACAGAACGTGCCAGGAAAGCCTCGGGGTACAGGCGAATGGTGCTCTGGATGTCATTGTCAGTTCCGACCCCCCGAGCCTCGTGGCCGTGGGGGGCGCTGCGCAGCACAAAGAGCTGACTCCCAGAGAGTTCCCTCAGTGCCACAGGCGAATGCGTGGTTAGGAATACCTGCAGTGGAGCCGTCTCCTTCGCACCGAGGGAGCCTAGGAACCGCGCGATGCGGTGCGGCTCTAGGCCGTATTCCAGCTCATCCGACAGCACGATCGACGCCTGACTGGCCGCCTTGCGCTGCAGTCCGGCGACTAACAGACGGGTGGAACCGACCCCCAAGCTGCGAAGCGGAATACCGTCCTCGTTGTGCAGGGAAATGGTGCCGCCTCCGAACGACACGGAATGAGAGTCGAGTAGCGCCCTGGCCTTCGCGCCGATGTGGACGCCCAGTTCCTGGGCGGTCGTAGCGACGATACCCAACGCCTCGCCCAACTGCTGTTCGGCCTGGTCGCCAAAGGTGGATCGCGCATCCCGTGCTGCCTTGACCAGAGCTGCCGAGGCATCGGCCCGCTCCTCCGAGATGCGGTTCAGAACCGAGCCCCGTTGCCAACTCAGGTTGTAGTCCGCAAGAGCCCCGATCCGAGTGGGCGCTAGCGCCACGCGATCTTTCCACGCTAGTGACTTCACCAGGCCCTGCTGGGCGGCGCGGCTGGAGATGAGGGTCCAAGACGGCTCCAGGTCACTGGCAACCTCCAGGTTCAGGCAGAGCACGACCTCCGCGCCAGCGGAGGGCTCGTCTTCGACGACACCAGTGGCGGTGTGGTAGCCGCGGAGAAAGGCACCGAAGCTCTCTAGCGTCCTCATGCTGTCGTCGAGGTCGCCCAGCGTTAGCGTGATGCTGATTGAGTTCGTGATGTCCAGACCGAAGAAGTCGGCGTCGGAGATCTGGATATTTCGCCTAGCACCCATACATAGGTCGATTGCGTCCAACACAGTGGACTTGCCACTGTCGCCCGGGCCGATCAAGCAGTTGATACCGGGCGTTGGGCACCAGACCAACCGCTGAATGCTGCGAAAGTTGGCGATCTCGATTTTTCTGATTCTTGCCATTGGGTGCCCCTGTGATGGTCTGCGGCCTTAGGAGGTTTTGGTGCCAAAGTGCTTAGCGAAGTAATCGATCATTTCCGCCGCCTGACTCCCCTCACGGAATCGTTTCTGTTCATCGAAGTTGATCGACGGCAACATGTGGATGAATTGATCCTCTGCGTAGAGCGACATCACGACCTGCGGGTCTAGCAGCGGCGCGCGCCGGCCGGTCAATCCGTTGGCGGCCTCGATGGCAGCCCCGATCATGACGTCAGCGATCTGGACGGCGGGGCTGGTCTTCGAGTCAACCTGGGTCACGGAAGACAGCTTGAGCGGAAAGCGGATACCCGCGATCTGCGTTTGCCTGAATTCGACCTCATTCTGGTGGTCGATATAGCGCTGCAGTAGGTCGTGGTACTTGAGTAGGTTCTTCGATTGGTCGTGCTCGACCCGGTACGGTCCCGCCGCCATCACCTCCATCCGGTTGATCAGCGATTGGAGTACCACCATCGCCGCGTCGGTTGAGACGCCCGGCGTGGCAATCGCGGACAGGCATTCGGGCGCTGCCCGTGCGAGCGGGCCGAGGGCTTCGGGTAGTTGTTGCCAGTCCAACGTCCTGACTGCCCGGACCAACGCTTCCAAAGCCAGCGGAGTTTTTTCTTTGATCGCCCGCTGGAAGGCCGCGAGCAGTCCATCAAAGCCCTTTTTGCCGAACAAGGTCGGGCCGACGGTGTAGAGCAGGGAGGCCAGCGCGTAGTTCTGGCCGTCTTGGTAGAAGTCCACGGCACGTTCGTAGTAAAACGGCTCGACAGCGTAGTCCATGAACATGAGTAGTAGCAGGTAGCGCTTGTCGCAGATGTAGGTTACGCATTTCTGCTGTGCCAGCACGGCCCGCTGCAGGTCTAGCAGCGGTTGCCGATAGCCAGGCCGCTTTGCCAGCGAGTGGTACTTGAGCTCCGGCGCCTGCAGATTGGGGAAATGAGCGCGAATCAGCCGCGCCGCCTCGTCATCGGTAATTGCCACGGCGGTGGCACCCTGAAAACGCTGCTCAGGGTTGAGCAAATCGAACCCAGTGTAGCCACTCTCGTCGATGTGGAAGCATTCCATGCCTGTTCTTCCCCGGTGTCACAGATGGATCATCGCGGCTGCAGCCGCAAGCTGATCATGCCCGAAGGCAGGCACGAAATCGCCCACTTTCACTGACCGCAATCCGACATCTGGACCAGGTGCAGCTTGGGACGAGTCCGTGACCGTGGCCTGCACGTCACCGATCACCGTCAAGGTCTTTCTCGCCCAGCGCAGCTTTTTGTCTTTCGTATGCTTCGCTGTATGTCTGCACTAGGTCGATTCTGTTGAAAAAATCGGCCTAGGTTCCCACGACAGAAAGTTGGCGCCCGAGACTGAAATCCTAAAACTCGGCAGAGGTTTATGAACTCAGATCTCATGTAGCACCGCGCAAAAAAGGCGTTTTCATCGATCACAATTGGAGTGGTTTGGGAAAGGCGACTGTTTTCAACAAAATCGGTCGGTTTCGGTCGTTCGTGACGGGCAGATTTCGCCCAGAATCGGCACATTCGGCATGTGCCCTTAACTGGCGTCTGGGGGGCATCTCGTGCCGCGCTTTCTCCCTCGCCGGATTGATCCGCGAAAACTAGCAGCTCTGCCGAAGCTCCGGCAGCGCACTGGCATTCGGGTATCATCCGCTTCGTTTCACCAAGGATTATCTCTGAGCGCATCGGGAGGAGCATGGAACAATGACGGACAAACCAGATTTGACAGGGGTGCACGAGGCCAGCGCATCGGCTCTCGGCTTCTATTACCAGGCGCACTTTGCGCTCCTATCCCTGATCTCCCTGAGGTCCGATGATGCTGCCGTCGCAGTAGAGCGTCTCGACGATGTTGAGCTACAGGTGAATGGGCACAACTTGCTTTATCAGCTCAAACACTCCATAAGCCCGAAGCCTCCGGCCGTCACCTTGAGCTGCGTAGCTCTCTGGAAAACGATCAAGGTCTGGATCGACATCCTGCCAAACCTATCGCTTGCAGAGACGACGTTCCACTTAGTCGCAGTCGGCGCCATTCCCCCAAACTCCCCCCTTCTCGCCTTGTGCGATCAGCAATCAGATCGAGCCGACTTGCTCAAAGCGCTGAAGCAGGAAGCAGAGCGGGTGATGAGTGAGCGCGCAGCCGCCGCAATTGTCAGCGCGAAGCTGCCTCATGCAGATCGTGCGCCCGGCTGTAAAGCTTTCCTAGCGCTAGATGAGTCGGATTGTCGGAATTTGATTCGGAGAATCCAAATCAACCCGAACAGTCCTGATATCACCAAAATTGAAGAGTTGGTCGCTGACGAGCTTCATGTGCTTCCGATTGCTCACCGGCAGCCTGTTGCTGAACGACTGATCGAGTGGTGGGGCAGGCAAGTTGTGTATTCGCTCTGTGACAAGCGAGAGAGGGCAATCTCAGCTTCCGAGTTGAAGCATGAAATTTCGGTCTTCAATAGCGCAATCGAGGAGGAGCGGCTTCTGCCTGACTTCCAGTCCGCAGTTCATCCAGCTGACTATCAACCTCACAGCATGCTGGGCCGCCAGATCTCACTCGTAGAGGGAAGCAGCACAGACCTGTCCAAGGCAGTCCGAGAACAGTGGCGGGCCCAACAACAACGTTCGAAGTGGGTGAAGGGCAATCCTGGCATGAAGTCCAGGATCAACGAGTATGACGTGCGGCTCACTGAACATTGGGCTGATCGACATGAACAGCTGGTCGAGGATTGTCACGAGAAGGAAGACGGCTTCAAGCGCAAGAAAGGCCTAGACCTCCTTCGCTGGACTCACAATGACGCGCCTAACTATGTTGAACCTATAGCCCAAGGTTGGTCGGGGCACTATTACGTTAGAGGCTCATACCAGGTGCTGGCTGTAGACCTCCAGGTCGGTTGGCATCCGGATTACAGAACGCTGCTACAGGAGTAAGGCGATGAAAGTGGCACACGACCTGTACGCAGAAACAAACCCGGCGTTTTGCGCCTATCTCCTTGCAACGTTCGCATCGGCCTACGAGGAGGAGAAATCCGTCAGTCCAGAAATGGTGCTCTGTTATACGGCCCTTCCTCTGGCCTTGTCGGGGGATCTGGAACACACATTTAATGGCACCAACAAGGCCACTGGGCTGCTGGAGTGGTTACAGCGACATCCGGAGATCCAGATCGAGCTATCAATACGCATCAACTCTTCGATGGACATTGTCACTGAAGCTATCCAGTACGGCTGTTTCGCACAGCTGCTGACACTTACCGAAGAGGGCCAGCTGCAGACCGGCACAAAGGCAACGAACAAGGCCGCAATCAATCGGCTTAGCATGGAAAATCAAGCCGCGTTCAAGCAAGCCAAGCTTCTGGGCGCTTGGCTTGCGACCGCTGGAACTGCACGCACAACACTCAACATGATGGGACTGACTGTATGAGTCGCTGGAATATTTCAGAGATCTTCTTCCTAGGCAATGAAGGTCGACGCCGGACAATTACCCTTTTGCCTGGGGTCAACATCATCACGGGGGCATCCGGTACAGGTAAGTCGACCTTAATCAAAGCCATCGACTACTGTCTCGGCTCCAGCCAATGCGAGTTACCCGCGCATGTTCGTCGTCACAGCTTCGCTGTAGGCGTCAAATGGGTATCGGGTGAGTCTCAAATGATCACCGGTCGCGTGATCCCACCTGTGGGTCAGCGAACCAGCACTCGAATGTACGTGACAAGTGGGCGCAACCTTCGACTACCCAACACGCTGGAAGAGTTCGACGGTCTTACCAACGTACAAGCAGGTAAAGCCTTCATTGAGCGCGCCTTTGGGATTGGTGATCCAATCGACTATACGGATGACGGTCAAGCCCAACGGGGCCGAGCGACGATTCGCCATGCAACCGCTTATATGTTCGTAACCAAGGATGTCATTTACAACGAAACAGCGCTCCTTCACGGATTGGATCAGGCCGACGAAGCGAAAGGCATCATCGACACCATGCCCTATTTCCTCCGGGTCTTGAATGAAAAGTCAGTGATCGACGAGCGAAGACTGCGTGAGTTGCGTCGGCAGTATGAGCGCGAAGAGCGCAAGCAACAGAAGCAGACCGGAACCGATGACGACTTTCATCAGATGGCCACCAAGGTGCTCCGGGATGCCCTGCGTTGCGGGTTGATTGAAGCCCTTCCTGTTGCCAACTCGGAGCAGGACCTCAGGGAGGGGTTGCGTTTGGCTCGCCGCAGCAATGCCGGTTTGGTGGTCAATCCCAATGAAAACGAGCTACCTGCGCTGTACACTCAGCGTAAGGAACTGTTGTCCAACATAGAAGCTGTCCGACGGAAATCCCGGGGCGCAAAAACTGCCCTACGGGAAATGTCCGACTTCGAAGGGACGGTGCACCGGCAGTATGAAAAGCTTGATATTGCCTCCCACATACGACAGGTCGGGCACGTCTGCCCTGTCTGCGAGTCGCCCTCCGACCGCGGTCGCGACATAGCCGATACCTTGCAGAATACGATGGCAATCATCCGATCGGAGAGCACCGCCGTGGAAGGTGTCAGGCCTCGCCTCGTCGAGCATGAGCAGGAACTACAAAACCAGCTGACAGAGTTGAATGCCCAGCTTCGGGGCGTCGACGAACGCATCAGCACCTGGATCAAACAGAACGAGGAGAATATGAGGCTGGAGACGCTGGGCCGCTACCGCGCTCATCTGCTCGGGAAAATTTCGATCCTGCTGAGCATGCGCTCTTCCGAGCGTCAGGCGACGGTGGATCTCAACGTCCTTCGTGACGAAATTGAAGCGTTGGACGCCAGGATTGACCGGGAGGCTCGCCAGGTATTGCTGGATCGTGCGCACCGCAAGATCTCGGCATATGCCTCAAAGGCAATTGCCGAACTCCCGACAGTCACCCCATGCGTCGACGTGGAAATGGAGTTTTATTCCAGACCACCTGATATTGCAGTGATCGAAAAGGGACAAAGCGTCGTACTGCGGCTCTCGGATCTGGGGTCAGATCAGAACTATCTGGCCATTCACATCGCCCTGTCTTTTGCGCTTCAGCGTTACTTCAAAGAAGCCAAGTCACCCGTGCCAGGCTTCTTGGTTTTCGACCAGATAAGCCGCCCGTACTATCCGGCACATGGCGAGGACGAGACCCTGGTTTCCTCGAAGAGTGAAGACGAAGATGTGCTTGCGATGCGTAAACACATCGATTACCTGTTCAAGGAGACCGAGTCTCAGCAAGACCTACAGGTCCTGTTGATCGAGCACGCTTTTTTTGCCGATGATCCGCGCTACGTTCAAGCTACACGGGAAAGGTGGAATCGGGCTTCTGGCGAAGCCTTGATTCCCCAAGACTGGCCGGAAAGAGCAGAAAGCTAAATCATGGCTAACACTGCGGCGCCTTGAGGTGCTCCGCTGCCGGAAATGGATCACTTGGACTATTTCTGAACGCGATCCGCGCAGCGATTCCTGAGTAGCTTTGAACCGGGAGCTGTCATTAGCGACTATCCGCAATGGATTGTGGATTCAGCCGGTCTTGAATGACCTGCGTCGACGCCTAGCGCATCGACATGACTTTCAGGCCTCTGGTTCCTTGAATAGCCGAGACTGACAAGCAGCCAGTAGCGGCTTACCGGATGTGCTCACTCCACCAGATCATCATAGGGTGTCCGTGCTCGCTGTGTCGGTGTTGCCGTGCTTCCAGGTATCCAGCAATTCAGCCCACTGCTCCATCATCTTGGCTCGGTTGGCCGTGGCTGGTCATTGGCTAGCGTATCGAAACGACTTTTCTGTCCCGGTTTTCCTTGATAGCTGACACCGACAAATTCCCAGTTGCTGCTTCCTGAATGTGCTCGCTCCACCAGGCCATCATCGGGCGTCTGCGCTCTATGTAGTCCGCCCGGTTGTAGGCACTACGAGTCTCATCTTTGTCGACGTGGGCAAGGGCTACTTCAATCAACTCAGGGTCCCAGCCGTGCTCGTTGAGGATGGTGCTAGCCATTGAGCGCATGCCATGGCTGACCAGGCGACCTTCGAAACCCATACGCTTTAGCGCCATATTGGCAGTCTGGCTGTTGCAGTGGGTGCGAGGATTACGGTCTGCAGGGAACACGTACTCCCGGTGCCCGCTGTAGGGTTTGATTGCCTCCAAAAGTGCCAATGCTTGATCCGTGAGAGGCACGATATGTGTGCGTCGTTTTTTCATGCGTTCAGCAGGAATCGTCCAGATGCGCTTTTCGAAGTCGATGTCAGCCCAGCGGACGGTGGCTGCCTCTGCTGGTCGGGTCATGGTGTTGAGCTGCCATTCGATAAGGCAGCGGGTAGTTCTTTTTATGCTGGCATTGGCAATCGCCACCATGAGCTCTTTCAGCTCATCGGGAGCAAGGGCTGCCATGTTCTTCTTTTTCGGCTTTTTGAAGACGGAACGAATCCCGCTAAGCGGGTTTGCGTGAATCAGTCCCGAGTTGACCCCGTAGGTCATGATCTCATTAAGTCGCTGTGACAGCCGTTTAACGGTTTCTAGGCTGCCTTTGGTTTCGAGCGGCCGAAGCAGGTTGATGACTTGTGGTGCGCTGATGGCTGAGATCGGTGTGGTGCCCAAATCCGGAAAGACGTGCAGCGTCAGCGAGCGCCAGATGTCCTCAGCATACGCTGGCGTAACTGAGTCTTTTTTAAGCTCGTACCAAGCCGTCGCTACGTTCTGAAAGGTATGTTCGGTTTCAGCCTTCTTAGCCTGCTTCAGGGTATCTCGCTGCTCTTTCGGATCGATACCAGTAGCAAGGAGCTCCCTCGCCTCAATGGTCATTTTCCTTGCTTGGGCAAGAGACAGCTCAGGGTATGCGCCAAGGCCCATGTTGATGCGCTTCTTGGTTACAGGATGGTAGTAGTTAAAGTTCCATAGCTTAGAGCCATTGATTCTCACTCGCATCTGTAGGCCGTCGCCATCAACCAGGACGTAATCCTTCTCTAAAGGCTTGGCGGCTTTGATCTTGAGTTCAGAAAGGCGAGTAGCTTGAGCGCACATTGGTATTCCATGGAGGGTTTTGGTATTCCAAAAATTAGCACCTATGCGCTTGGAATACCATTTGGAATACCGAAAGACATAGATCTTGCTGGACGCTCACGGACATTGATGGCGCTGAATGCCCCGTATTTGCTGGATTTCAGGCACAAAAAAGGACGTCCGTGGACGTCCTTAGATGTATATTTGGTGGAGCCGGGGGGATTTGAACCCCCGTCCGCCAGTTCTCCACTTTCGGTACTACATGCTTAGCCGTGTCTATTGAGTTAATCCGTAGCCGCCCGACGGGCAGGGTGCTTTGGACGAGTTGTGTAAGTTTTAGCCACTTTGTCCACAACGTACTACGCGGCGATCCTGTTCTGCATGACAATCACTTCAGGTTTACAGGCATCCCCTAGTGATCGCTGGAGCCGAAGCTACCAGAAGGACTAGTCGCGCCGCTTACGCAGCGAGAGCGTAGCCCTCGTAGTTTTCGTCATTGGCAACTATAGAAAGTTGCAACAGTTGATTTACGACTTCTGTTACCAAGTCGGCATGCACCTAGAGCTTCGCTACCGGCGTCGAATCCTAATCGGCCCCGAAACTGTCCTACCTCAGTAGGACGCTCAGTTTACGGTAAAGGTTCCCCAGCGTCGACCTGTGATCTGGCTTTAGAATGCCGACCTGATTTCTGCAGCTGTCGGCTAGCCCCTGTGCTGCCATGTGCCATCATTCCCCTGTCCTGATTTTGGAGCGTCGGCATGCCGTCCGCACAGCACAAACCTCTGCGCCGCTGGATCTGGCAGGCTTTCCTGCAGAGCGCGTTGATTCCTTTGGTTCTGGTGGAGTCGGTGCTGATTGGCGTGTACCTGTACACCAACGAGTCGATCCGTGACGCCCAGGTGGGTTACCTGCAGAGCAGTGCCCTGCAGGATCTGGCCAGTGCGGTGCAGCGCGAAGGTCAGGTGATCGACAGTCGCCTGCGTGCCATTGAGGCGCAGGTCAGCATTTTTCGCGATGCAGTGGGGGAAGCCCTGCAGGATCGCCGCTATCAGCCGGATGATCTGGAGCGTGCGCGCCACGTGCAGGCGTCGGATGGTGTATTCCACAGCCGCAGTGACGATGGCCGTGCGGCTTCCTTTTATGCCAACAGTACGCCGCCGGCGCAGCAGGATCGGGACAAGGCGTTGCGCCTGTCACGTGTCGATCCCCTGATGCGTTCGATCAGGCAGGCGGACCCGTTGGTGGCCGCGGTGTATTTCAATGCGTGGGACAGCTACAACCGCATCTATCCGTATTTTGATGTGTTGCAGCAGTATCCCCATGACATGGTCATCCCGGAGTACAACTTCTATTACTTGGCCAATGCCGAGCACAACCCGCAGCGCAAGACGGCATGGACCGATGTCTACCTCGATCCGGCCGGGCAGGGTTGGATGATGTCGGCGGTGGCGCCGGTTTATCGCGATGATTTTCTTGAGGGTGTGGTGGGCCTGGATGTCACGGTCGGGCAGATGCTTGCCGAGATCGGCAACCTGCAGGTTCCCTGGCAGGGCTATGCACTGCTGGTGAGTCGTGACAACGGCATCATGGCGTTGCCGGCGGCCGGCGAGCACGATTTCGGCCTGCGCGAGCTGACGCAGTACTCCTATGCCGAAGCGGTCAAGCGCGAGGTGCTCAAGCCGGCTGATTTCAAGCTTGATCGTCAGGCGGGATTGCAACCCTTGCTGACGGCCATGGCCACGGCTAAACACGGGATCGAAGAGGTGCAGCTGGGTGGGCGTAACCAGCTAATGGCCTGGAGTGAAATTCCGCAAACCGGCTGGCGCCTGCTGCTGGTGGTGGATGAGGCGAATATCTTCCAGGAGACCAATCGCCTGGCTGAGCAATACCTGCAGATCGGTTACCTGCTGATCGCCGGTCTGGTGTTCTTCTATGTGCTGTTCGGCAGCTGGATGTGGCTACGCTCGCGGCATCTGAGCAACGAACTGGCGGAGCCCATCGCCGGGATTGTCGGCATGATGCGCCGGCTGGCGAAGGGCGAGCGCAAGCCGGCGGCACCGTCCACGGCCATTCTGGAAATGGCCGAGATGGCTGTGGAGGTACAGCAAGCCGGCCAGCAATTGCAGGCCAGTGAAGAAAAACGTCTGCATGTACAGCGCACACTTGAGCTGGTGCTGGAGAGCACCACGGAAAGCCTCTGGGAAGTGGAGGCGGCAAGCCTGAGCATCTGTGTCAGTGATCGTTTCGTCAAACGCTTCTGCTTGCGTGAGAACTGCCTGCCGTTTGCCGAGTTCAACCAGCGTGTGCACCCGGATGATCTGCAGCGTATTCGTCACCTGCGTCTTAGCCTGGCGGAAGCCGTCGAGGATTTCTTCGAGGCGGAATATCGTTATGCCGATGCACAAGGCAACTACGTCTGGTTGCTCAGTCGCGGCAAGGTTATTGAGCGCGACGAGCAGGGGCACGCAGTGCGCGCGGCTGGCACACATGTCGATGTCACCGGCCTCAAGCTGGTACAGGAAGAGTTGCGTCATGCCAGCCTGGAGGCGCAGGCCGCCAGTCAGGCCAAGAGTCGTTTCCTGTCGAGCATGAGCCACGAGTTACGCACGCCGCTGAATGCCATTCATGGGTTTGCCCAGCTGATCGAACTGGAAGCCCAGGAGCGCCCAGAAGCCCGGCAGGAGCTGGAGTACGCCCGCGAGATCGTTCTGGCCAGCCGGCATCTGACCTCCCTGGTCGACGACATTCTCGACCTCTCCAGTATTGAAAGTCGTCGTCAGCATCTGCAGCTCAAACCCGTGGAAGTCAGTGGATTGCTCACCAGTTGTGCCGAGCTGGTCCAGCCGGAAGTGCAGCAGCGCGGCCAGCAACTGCGGGTGATACCTGGCACCGTCGGCGAGTTGTATGTACTGGCGGATGTGCGCCGGGTGCGCCAGGTGTTGCTCAACCTGCTGTCCAATGCGCTCAAGTACAACAGTCCGCAGGGGTTGGTCTGCCTGGGCTATGAGCTGCGTCCGGCGGGGGTGCGGTTATGGGTCGAGGACAGCGGCCCGGGGCTCAGCGAGCCGCAGCAGGCGCAGCTGTTCCAGCCTTTCCAGCGCCTTGGTCGAGAGAGTTCGAATATCCCCGGTACCGGTATCGGCCTGGTGCTGTGCAAGGAGCTGGCAGCGCTGATGGATGGCGAGATTGGCTTCAGCAGCGAGCCGGGTGCCGGGAGTCGTTTCTGGATCGATTTGCCGAGCGCGGCCTGTCCGCAGGACTTGCTAAGCAATGCGCTGCAGGCTGACGCTGCCGGCAGGGCACTACCATTGGCTCGGGTGCTCTGCGTGGAGGATCACCCGGCATGCCTGCGCGTGCTGCAAGAAGGTTTGCGCGATATGGCTGAAGTGCAGGGCGTTGGCTCTCTGCGTCGCGCCCAGCTGCTGCTGGCCGAGCAGGTTCCGGCGCTGGTGCTGCTGGATCTCGATCTGCCCGACGGCAACGGTCTGGAGCTGTTGGAGTGGATGCGTAACCAACCGCGTCTGGTCGATGTGCCGGTGCTGGTGGTCAGCGCTGCCGTCGACGAGGTGCAGAAGGCTGAAGCACGTAGGCAGGGCGCACAGGCCTGTCTGCTGAAACCGGTGGACCTGCAGCAGCTGCGGCAGATGGCTCTGTCGCTGCTGGGTGAGGTGGTCTAGCAGCTTGCGCGCGCAAGCCAAATAGACCGCAGGTTATTCGCTGGCCTGCAACAGGCTCAGCGCTTCCTCCAGCACTTTGACCGACTCGGCGTGGTCGCCGGCTTTGTGCAGGGCCTCGCCTTCGGCACGCAGGCGTTTCACTTCGGCCAGTACCTCGGTATCGGCAGGTGGATCGCTTTGCAACAACTGATCGATCTTGGCCATCTCGGCCGGGCAGTGCATGGCCAGTAGCGGAGTGCAGAGCAGGGCAGTGGCGAGAAACAAGGCTGTGCGGCGCATGACAGGACTCCTCAGCAGGATGGGGTTTCGGCAGTATAGGAGTCGTGCGGCGACCTGCCGGCCCGGGCAAAAAAAGCCCCGCACGGGGCGGGGCCGAAGTTCGCGTGCCGGGGCGAGCACCTTGAGGTCAGGCTTTGCGCCGGGTCACCCGATCCACCAGGTAGACCAGGCCGTGGTAGTCGATGCCGGCGTGATGGCTGAGGCCGATTTCGCAGGTGCGGCTGGTGGAGATGCCTTCGTCGCAGGTCTGCACCGCATCCTTCAGCGAACGTAGCGCGTGGGCGTTCAGCTCGGGGGTAGTGAAGCCCTTGTCGCCGGCGAAGCCGCAGCAGTGGATGCCTTCGGGGATCACCACTTCGCGGGTGCAGCGCCGGACGATATCGATCAGGCCTTGGGCCTCGCCCAGGTGCTGAGTGCTGCAGGTGACATGCACGGCGACCGGCTGCTCCTGCGGGGTGAACTCCAGCCGGTCGAGCAAGTGCTCGCGGATGAACTTCACCGGGTCATGCAGTTGCAGGCGCGGGTCGAGGCCGTCCTGTAGCAGGCGCAGGGTGCAGGGGCTGGTGTCGCAATAGATCGGATCGAGGCCGCCACGGCTGGCTTTGAGCAGGGCGTCGATCAGCTCCTGTTTCTTGCGCTCGGCCTGCTCGGGGTAACCCTTGGAAGCGAATGGCTGGCCGCAACAGAGGTTGTCCTGCTCGGCGGGGAACACTACCTGGAAGCCGGCTTTTTCCAGCAACTGGCGGGTTTTGTCGAGCAGCGGCATCTGCTCGGCGTCGGCAAAGGCCGGGCCCATGGCGCGCGACACGCAGGCCGCCAGGTAGACCACCCGTGGCCGTGCGTCGCTGACTGTCGGGTTGACGCGAATTGGCTGCACCGCCTGCGGCATGGCCGGCGTCCACAGTGGCAGGCCAGCGCTTTCATGCAGCGTGCGGGCGACCTTGGCCAGTCGTGGCGCGCCGAGCAGTCGGCGCGCGCCATTGGCCAGGCGCAGGCTCAGCCGCGTGCCCTGCAGCGCCGTGGCGAAGTGCCTGGCCAGCCAGGTGGCAGTGCCGGGGTGCTGGGCGCTGCTGGCGCGCAGCTGGCGCACCAGGTTACCGGTGTTGATGCCCACCGGGCAGCGCTGCGCGCACAGGCCGGTGGCGGCGCAGGTGTCGAGGCCCTGGTGCTGGTAGGCGCGTTCCAGCTCGCTGGTGTCGATGCCGGCGCGCTTGCGTGCCTGGATATCGCGCCAGATGACGATGCGCTGGCGCGGCGTCAGGGTCAGTCCGTTGGACGGGCACACCGGCTCGCAGAAACCGCACTCGATGCACTTGTCGACGAGGGCGTCGGCGGCCGGCAGAGGCTTGAGGTGTTTCAGGTGGATCTGCGGGTCTTCGCTGAGTACCACGTCCGGGTTGAGGATGCCCTGCGGGTCGAGCAGGCGCTTGAGCGTCCACATCAGCTGGTAGGCCTCGCTGCCCCATTCCAGCTCGACGAAGGGCGCCATGTTGCGCCCGGTGCCGTGCTCGGCCTTCAGCGCGCCGCCAAACTCCACCGCCACCAGTTGCGCCACTTCGCCCATGAAGGCCTCGTAGCGGGCGACCTGGGCCGGGTCGTCGAAGCCCTGGGTGAAGACGAAGTGCAGGTTGCCCTCCAGGGCATGGCCGAACAGGATTGCTTCGTCGTAGCGGTGTTTCTCCAGCAGCGCGATCAGGCGGTTGACCCCCTCGGCCAGGCGCTCGACCGGAAAGGTCACGTCTTCGATGATCACCGTGGTGCCGGTCTGGCGTACCGCGCCGACGGCGGGGAAGGTGTCCTTGCGAATCTTCCACAGCTGGTTGTACACCGCTGGGTCTGTACTGAAGTCGACCTGCTTCTCCACCGGGAAATGCGCGATGGAGGCCATGATCTGCCCCAGCTGCTCGTGCAGCAGACTCTGGCTGGCAGCGCGCGACTCGATCAGCAGGGCGCAGGCATTGGCCGAGAGGTTCTTCACCCAATCCGGCATGCCCTGCATGTTTTCCACCGAGCGCATGCTGCGCCGGTCCAGCAGCTCCACTGCCGATACCGGCTGGCGCTTGAGCAGCGGCACGGCCTGGCAGCAGCTTTCCACGTCAGGGAAGACGATCAGTGCGCTGGCCTTGTGCGGGTGGTCCGGCACGGTGTCGTAGGTGACGGCGCTGATAAAACCGAGGGTGCCTTCGGAGCCGACCATCAGGTGCTGGAGGATATCCAGCGGCTCATCGAAATCGACCAGGGCATTCAACGAGAAGCCGGTGGTGTTCTTCAGCCGGTACTTGTGCCGGATCCTGTCGGCCAGTGCCGTGTTGGCGCGGGTTTGTCGTCCCAGTTCGGCCAGGCGTTCAAGCAGTGCTGCGTGGCTGTTGCGGAAGGCGGCCACACTGGCGGCGTCCTCGCTGTCCACCACCGTGCCGTCGGCCAGCACCAGGCGCAGGCCGGCCAGGGTCTGGTAAGTGTTCTGCGCAGTGCCGCAGCACATGCCGCTGGAGTTGTTGGCGACGATGCCGCCGATCTTCGCTGCGTTGATCGAGGCCGGGTCCGGGCCGATTTTGCGCAGGAAGGGCGCCAGCGCGGCGTTGGCATTGGCGCCGATGACGCCCGGCTGCAGGCGAATCTGCGCGCCCTGATTGCGAATCTCGCGGCTGTTCCAGTGTTCGCCGAGCACGATCAGCACCGAGTCGCTAATCGCCTGGCCGGACAGGCTGGTGCCGGCGGCGCGGAAGGTTACCGGCACGCGGGAGGCCGAGGCCAGCTTGAGCAGTTCGACCACTTCCTGCTCGCTTTCCACGCGGATCACCAGCTTGGGGATTAGTCGGTAGAAGCTGGCGTCGGTGCCGAAGGCCAGGGTCGACAGCGGGTCGTCGAAACGCCGCTCGCGCGGAATCAGGCGCTGAACTTCAGCAAGGAATGCGGCGGGCAGGCTCATGCGTGCTCCATGTGTCACGTTGATTTTCCCCCCCCTCTCCCTTTGGGAGAGGGGCCGGGGGTGAGGGCGCTGTGGGTAACTCGGGTTCCCTCACCCTAGCCCTCTCCCGGAGGGAGAGGGGACTACAGTCTCAGACGCCCAGTTCACGTACCAGCGAGTCGCGGCTGATCTCGCCGATCGACTTGGCCCCGGTCAGGGTCATGGCCACGCGCATTTCCTTGTCGAACAGCTCCAGCAGGTTGCTCACCCCAGCACCGCCGGCGGCGGCCAGGGCGTAGACGAAGGCGCGGCCGAGCATCACCGTGTCGGCGCCGAGGGCGAGCATGCGTACCACGTCCAGGCCGGTGCGGATGCCCGAATCGGCGAGGATCTTGATCTCGCCCTTCACCGCATCGGCGATGGCCGGCAGGGCGCGGGCGCTGGACAGCACGCCGTCGAGCTGGCGGCCGCCGTGGTTGGACACGACGATGCCGTCGGCGCCGAACTTCACCGCGTCGCGGGCGTCGTCGGGGTCGAGGATGCCCTTGATCACCATTGGGCCGTCCCAGAAATCACGAATCCACTCCAGGTCTTTCCAGCTGATCGATGGGTCAAAGTTGGCGCCCAGCCAGCCGATGTAGTCGGCGAGGCCGGTGGGGTTGCCGCGGTAGGCGGAGATGTTGCCCAGGTCATGGGGCTTGCCCAGCAGGCCGACGTTCCAGGCCCAGGCCGGGTGGGTCATGGCCTGCAGCACGCGGCGCAGCGGTGCGTTGGGGCCGCTCATGCCGGAGTGGGCGTCGCGGTAGCGGGCGCCGGGCACCGGCATGTCGACGGTGAACACCAGGGTGGTGACGCCAGCGGCCTTGGCCCGTTCCAGGGCGTTGCGCATGAAACCGCGGTCTTTCAGCACATAGAGCTGGAACCACATCGGCCGGCTGATCGCCGGGGCGACTTCCTCGATCGGGCATACCGAGACGGTGGACAGGGTGAAGGGAATGCCCTTGTCCGCCGCTGCCTTGGCTGCCTGCACTTCGCCACGCCGGGCATACATGCCGGTCAGGCCGACCGGCGCCAGGGCCACCGGCATGGCCAGCTTCTCGCCGAACAGTTCGGTTTCCAGGCTCAGCTCGGCCATGTTGCGCAGCACGCGCTGGCGCAGGGCGATGTCGGCCAGGTCGGCAACGTTGCGCCCCAGGGTGTGCTCGGCATAGGCGCCGCCGTCGATGTAATGAAAGAGGAACGGCGGCAGCTTGCGCCGGGCGGCTTCACGGTAGTCGGTGGAGGCGGAAATGATCATGGCACTAGTCCCTTGAAGTCTTCAGTGCAGACGCCCCGAACAGGTTCGGGGCGCAGTATTGCGGATGGTCAGCGAGCCACCAGCGGATCGCTGACGCCCAGTACATGGATGGCGAACAGGGCAATCAGGCCAGTAAAAAGCACGTAGTACAGCGTCGGCCAGACGGTCTTGCGCAGGGTGGTGCCCTCGCGACCGAGCAGGCCGACAGTGGCCGACGCTGCCACCACGTTGTGGATGGCCACCATGTTGCCGGCGGCGGCGCCGATGGCTTGCACGGCGACGATCAGGGCGCCGGAAATGCCCAGGTTCTGCGCCACACCGAACTGGAACTGGCTGAGCATCATGTTGCTCACCGTGTTCGAACCGGCGATGAAGGCGCCCAGTGCACCGACGCTTGGCGCCAGCAGCGGGTAGACGTCACCGACGGTATCGGCGACGTAGCGCGCCATGAGGATCGGCATGCTGGCCAGTTCTGCGGCATTGACCCCGGAGTTGATCAGGATGCGCACCATGGGCACGGTGAACAGCAGGACGAAACCGGCACCGAGCAATACGTTGCTGGATTCCTTCACCGCGGCTGTCAGCTCACGCAGCTTCATGCCATGCAGGAAGAAGGTGGCGATGACCACCGCGACCAGGATGCCGCCCGGCAGGTACAGCGGCAGGAAGTCGGCCTTGATGCCGCTTTCGCCAAGGATGTCGGGGAACACCAGTGCCACCGACTTCAGCGCCGCGCCGACTTCCGGGAACACCCGGCTGATTACCAGCAGCGCACCGACCAGTACGTAGGGCAGCCAGGCACGCAGGGTGCTCATGGGTTTTACGGTGAGGCTGTCCAGCTTCATCTCGATGCTGCCCAGCCATTCGCTCGGCCACTCATTGGCCGGGGCGAAGTCCCAGCTCTTCTTCGGCACCAAAAAGCCCAGGCGAGCAGCACTGGTGACAATCGCCAGACCGACCAGGCCGCCCAGCAGTGAGGGGAATTCCGGGCCGAGAAAAATGCCGGTAAAGGCATAGGGCAAGGTGAAGGCCAGACCGGCAAAAATCGCGAAGGGCAGCACCTCGAAGCCGGCTTTCCAGCTTTTTTCGCGACCAAAGAAGCGGGTCAGCATCAGCACCATGATCAGCGGCATGGCGGTGCCGATGATGGCGTGAATGATAGCCACTTCACTGGTGATCAGTTGCAGGAAGCTGGCCCAGTCGGAGCCTTGGGCGGTCAGTTGGGCGCCGAGGGTGGCGGTGTCCAGGCCCGTGTTGATGCCGACGATGATTGGCGTACCAACTGCGCCGAAGGACACAGGCGTGCTCTGCACCAACATGCCGAGAATCACCGCGGCCAGCGCCGGGAAACCGATGGCGACCAACAGCGGAGCGGCGATGGCGGCCGGCGTGCCGAAACCCGAGGCACCCTCGATAAAGCAGCCGAACAGCCAGGCGATGATGATTGCCTGGATGCGCCGATCCGGGCTGATGGTGGCAAAACCGGCGCGAATCGCGGTGATGCCGCCGGAGTGCTTGAGGGTGTTGAGCAGCAGGATCGCGCCGAAGATGATCCACAGTACGCCGCCGGTGATCACCAGACCCTGCAAGGTAGAGGCGAGCACGCGATTGAAGCTCATGTCCCACACGGTCAGGGCGATGCCGGCAGTGAGCAGGAACACCAGTGGCATGGCGCGCTTGGCTGGCCAGCGCAGCCCTACCAGGAGGACGGCGGCAAGCAGAATCGGTGAAAAGGCGAGAAAGGCGAGAAGTCCGGATGACATGATCGTTCTCCGCTCAGGGGCGCGTCGGGCGCAGGCAGGTGGATAAGCGACGGAGCGAACTGAGCGGTGGATGGCTGGACGGCATGGCGTGGACCTCTACGGCTTTCTTGGAATTGTTTGAGTGCTCATGTTGTAAATTGGTAATACCAATTTACAGCGCGGCGTCGCCAGAGTAAAAGTCAGGCTTCCTGGCTGTCAAACCCCTTGCTTTAGACTTTGGTCGAAGGGGCTCGGGTTGCTGGGCTTGGGTGGTCTCGCTAGGCTAGCCGAGAGGCGCCGTGGTAGAGCGGGTCAGTGGTCAAACCAATGGAGAGTGGCTTTATGGCAGTGGGTCAGGTGCAGCAGCGCCGTCTGTCGGATGACATCGTCAGTCAGTTGGAGGCGATGATTCTCGAAGGCACGCTCAAGATCGGTGAGCGTTTGCCCGCCGAGCGGGTGTTGGCCGAGCAATTCGGGGTGTCGCGGCCGTCGCTGCGTGAAGCGATCCAGAAGTTGGTGGCCAAGGGGCTGCTGGTCAGTCGTCAGGGTGGCGGTAATTATGTCGCTGAAACGCTGGGCAGTACCTTCAGTGATCCGCTGCTGAAACTGCTGGAAGAGAACCCGGCGGCCCAGCGTGACCTGCTCGAATTCCGCCACACCCTGGAGGGCTCCTGCGCCTACTACGCGGCTCAGCGCGCCACCGAACCGGACCGGCAGCGGCTGAGTGAGGCCTTTGCCGCGCTACAGGATTGCTACGAGCGCGGCGGTACGGTGACCCGCGCAGAGGAAGGCGCGGCCGATGCGCGCTTCCACCTGGCGATTGCCGAGGCCAGCCACAACGCTGTGCTGCTGCACACCATTCGTGGCCTGTTCGACCTGCTCAAGCGCAACGTGGTGACCAATATCGGCGGTATGTATGCGCAGCGCGAAGAAACCCGCAGCATGTTGATCACTCAGCATCGCGCGCTGTTCGAGGCGATCATGGCTGGCCGCGCCGAGGAGGCGCGGCAACTGTCCAATCGGCATATCGATTATGTGCAGGAAGTGCTGGCGGATGTGCAGCTGGAGGCACAGCGCCTGCAAAGGGCGCAACGGCGAGTGGCGCTCAAGCCGTAGCCATATTGGCGTGGGGCGTGTGGTCTGATGGACGTTGCCGGGGGCGCCTGGCGCACCCGGCGAGCAGGTCAATCGTCCTTGCCCTTGGTGCGCATGGCGCGCTGCACTTCGCGGTCGGCGTCGCGCTCTTTCTCGGTGTGGCGTTTGTCGAAGTCCTTCTTGCCCTTGGCCAGGGCGATTTCGCACTTGATCAGGTGGGCTTTCCAGTAGATCGACAGGGCGACGCAGGTGTAGCCCTTCTGCTGTACCGAGCCGAACAGCTTGTCCAGTTCGCGCTTGTTCAATAGCAGCTTGCGCGTGCGGGTCGGGTCTGCGATGACGTGGGTGCTGGCGGTTTTCAATGGGGTGATGTGGCAACCCATCAGCCAGGCTTCGTCATCCTTGAGCAGTACGTAGCTGTCGACCAGCTGCGCCTTGCCGGCGCGCAAGCTCTTTACTTCCCAGCCGGACAGGACCAGGCCCGCCTCGAACTTGTGTTCGACGAAATAGTCATGCAGCGCTTTTTTATTCTGCGCGATGGTCCCAGTGGGGTGTTTCTTTTGCTTAGCCATAGGCGCGGCATTATAGGGAGTCAGCGCGGCGCTGGCGACAGCCTGTGCTTGAGGGGGCAGGGTGAATTCCGCACAATGCGCGCTTTGCGGCGGTTGGCCAGGCGTTTTGTCGCGACCGGCCGCGATGCAGTACTGGAAGTGAGAGCTGATGAGCACGCGAATCCAACGCTCGGCGCTGCTGCCTTATCCGGCGCAGGCGCTTTATGATCTGGTCAACGATGTGGCCAGTTATCCGCAGTTCCTCCCCTGGTGCTCGGCTTCCGAGGTGCTGGCCGTCAGTGACGTGCAGATGCGTGCCAGCCTGACGGTGGCCAAGGGCTCGCTGAGCCAGCGGTTCATGACCTGCAATAGCCTGGTGCCGGGCAAGTCCATCGAGATGCAGCTGGAAGAAGGGCCGTTTACCCAGCTGCAGGGTGTCTGGGAGTTCAAGGCGCTGGGCGACAAGGCCTGCAAGATCAGCCTGGACATGACCTTCGATTACGCCGGGCCACTGGTGCGAGCTACTCTTGGGCCATTGTTCAATCAGGCGGCCAACACTCTGGTCGACGCCTTCTGCCAGCGAGCAAAGCAACTCCATGGATAAGCCGAACATCTTCGTCGAGGTGGTGTATGCCCTGGCTGACAAGCAGAAGCTGCTGCGCCTGAGCGTGCCGGCCGGCAGTACGGTGCGTGAGGTGGCGCTGCGTTCGGGGCTGGATGCGCATTTCCCCGGCCTGGATCTGGCCAGCAGCCCGTTGGGGATTTTCGGCAAGGCCGTGGCCAAACCGGAGGAGCGACTGATCGAGGAGGGGGAGCGGGTGGAAATCTACCGTCCACTGATTGCTGACCCGAAAGAAGTGCGCAAGCAGCGTGCTGCCAAGGCGGCGCTGGCCAAGGCAGCCGAGCAGGGCGAATGAGTGTTGCGCAGGTACAAAAAAGCCCGGTAAAACCGGGCTTTTTTGTACCTGCAGATTACTGCGGCGTGGCTTCCAGAGGCTCTGGAATTGGCACCGGAACCGGCTCGGCGGCGTCTACTTCGCGCTGGATCTGCTCCAGCAGTGAGCCTGGTTTAGCTGGCTCTTCAGTCTGGTTTTGCGGCGTGGCGCTGGTTGGTTCGCCATTCTCACCGAGAATCGCCTGGTCGCGGCTGACACCTGGCATGAAGTCACCGGCCAGACCAATCAGTTGATCGTCACTGCCAAATACCAGGCTGACGCGCTCCTGGTAGCGTTGGCGGCCACCCGGCTGGATGCTGTACAGATAATCCCAGCGGTTGGCATGGAAGGTATCGGTGATCAGCGGGTTGCCCATGATAAACCGCACTTGGCGGCGGGTCATTCCGGGCTTCAACTGGTCTATCATGTCCTGCGTTACGACATTGCCCTGCTGGATGTCGATTTTATAAACCCCGGGAAATGAACAACCGGCGAGTGCGAGCAGACTCACGAGGGTGAGGCTGGACAGCAAGAGCTTGGTGTTTTGCATCGGTGGGTGACTTCCACTATCTTGGCTGGGCAAAGTAAACCCCGATCATACCCGCATAAACGGAAGCTGCGAAGCAGCAACCTAGAGAAAGCTGACCATGGTTGAAAATAGCGAACTGCGCAAAGCCGGTCTGAAAGTGACCCTGCCGCGCGTCAAGATTCTGCAAATGCTCGATGCCGCCACTTCCGGCCAGCGTCATATGAGTGCCGAGGATGTCTACAAGGCGCTGATGGAGGCAGGCGAAGATGTTGGTCTGGCGACCGTCTACCGGGTTCTGACTCAATTCGAGGCCGCCGGCCTCGTTGAACGTCACAACTTCGATGGCGGCCATGCCGTGTTCGAGCTGGCCGATGGTGGTCACCACGACCACATGGTCTGCGTGGACAGTGGCGATGTGATCGAGTTTTTCGATCCGGAGATCGAGAAACTGCAGAAAGAAATCGTCAAGAAGCACGGTTTTGAACTGGTCGATCACAATCTGGTGCTGTACGTGCGTCAGAAGAGCAAGTGATTCGAGCTGCATAAAAAAGGCGCCTTGGGGCGCCTTTTTTATGCCTGGAGTTTAGCTCTGGGCGCTGGCCACCATCTTGCGTGCGTGCTGCAAGGATTCTTCGGTGAGGTCGACGCCACCGAGCATGCGTGCCACTTCCTCGACCCGTTGCGCGGTATCCAGGCTGGCCACGGCGGTGCGGGTCTCCTCGCTGCCGCGCTGTTTATGCACGAACAGGTGATTGTGGCCCTGGGCGGCAACTTGCGGCAGGTGAGTCACGGTCAACACCTGGCCGCGCTCGCCAAGGCGGCGTAGCAGCTGGCCGACCACTTCGGCGGTGGGGCCGCCGATGCCGACGTCCACTTCGTCGAACACCAGGGTTGGTACGCGCGAGGTCTGCGCGGTAATCACCTGGATCGCCAGGCTGATCCGCGACAGCTCGCCGCCTGAGGCGACTTTGGCCAGGGGTTTCAACGGCAGGCCGGGGTTGGCGCTGACAAGAAACTCGACCTGCTCCAGGCCATAAGGCTGCGGCTCCTCGGCGTTGCTGTTTTGCAGTTGGATATTGAAGCGTCCGCCAGGCATGCCCAGGCTCTGCATTTCTATCTGTACGGCATCGGCCAGGCGTGCGGCTGCCTGTTGGCGCAGCTGGCTCAGTTCGTCGGCCTTCTCCTGGTAGTGGCGGGCGTAGGCGCTCAGTTCTTCGCTAAGGCGCTCGCTGGCCTGGTCGTCGGCATTCAAGCCTTCCAGTTCTTCCAGCAGGCGCTGTTGCAGTTCGCCCAGCTCGGTCGGCTGGATACGGTGCTTGCGCGCCAGGGTATAGATGGTGTCTAGGCGTTCTTCCAGCACTTGCTGGCGCTGCGGATCGGCGTCGAAGTGGTCGATGAAGCGATTGAGCTCGCCGACGGCTTCCTCCACCTGGATCTGCGCGCTGGCCAACAGGTTGCCGGCTTCGCTCAGTGTGCCGGGCTGGCTGCTGAATGCGCCCAGGCGATTAAGGCTGGCGGTGAGTGCCGAGAGTACGTTGCCGGCATCGCTCTCGCTGCACAGGTCAAGCACCTGGCGGCAGGCGCCAAGTAGTTGCTCGGCGTTGCTCAGGGTCTTGTGCTCCTGTTCCAGCTGCTCCAGTTCGTTGTCACCGAGGGCCAGGTTTTCCAGTTCTTCCAGCTGGTAGCTGAGTAGTTGGTGGCGGGCGCGCTGCTCGTCGCTGGTCGAGGTCAGGCGCTGCAGTTCCTGGCGGGTCTGGCGCCAGCGTTGGGCGGCCAGCTGCACCTGGCGAGCAAGCTCCTGGCTGCCGGCATATTCGTCGAGCAGGCGGCGATGGGTCTCCGGCTTGAGCAGGGACTGGTGTTCATGCTGGCTATGAATGTCGATCAGCAACTCGCCCAGAGCTTTGAGGTCGCCGAGGGGGCAGGGGCTGCCGTTGATATAGCCGCGCGAGCGGCCTTCGCTGGTGATCACGCGGCGGAGGATGCACGGGCCGTCGTTATCCAGGTCGCGCTCGCTGAGCCAGGTGCGTGCTTCGGGGATGTCACCCAGGTCGAAACTGGCGAGGATGTCTGCCTTGTCCGCGCCGGGGCGTACCACGCCGCTATCGGCGCGATCACCGAGAGCCAGACCAAGGGCGTCGAGCATGATCGACTTGCCGGCGCCGGTCTCGCCGGTGATGACCGACATGCCGCGGGCCAGCTCCAGATCCAGGTGTTCGACGATGGCGTAGTTATGAACGGACAGGTGCACCAGCATGGAATGCGCTCCCGAAAGATTTAACCGGATCAACGCCGCCGCAGAGGAATGTCTCTGGCTTGCGAAGCGTCGAGCTTTATTGTGCTGGGTATTTATACAGTGTTTTGTTTTGTCCTGACAATAACCCTTGAAAGCTTGTGTTTGGGCCCCATATAGGCGGAAGAAGCGCGGGCCATGACCCGCTGTGGCATTTACAGGAGGACCCAATGGCTGACGAACAGACTCTCGATACACAGAACCCGCAGGACAATCCGGCGCCCGAGGCGACGTTTGGCGAGGATCTGGTGGCGCGTGTGCACTCGCTCGAAGAGCAGCTGGCTGCGGCACAGGACCAATCCCTGCGTGTGGCTGCCGATCTGCAGAACGTGCGCCGCCGTGCCGAGCAGGATGTCGAGAAAGCGCACAAGTTCGCCCTGGAGAAGTTCGCCAACGACCTGTTGCCGGTAGTCGACAGCCTGGAACGTGGCCTGGAGCTGACCAGTCCCAGCGACGAGTCGATCAAGGTCGTGCGTGAAGGCATGGAGCTGACCCTCAAGCTGTTCCAGGACACCCTCAAGCGTTACCAGGTTGAAGCGGTTGATCCGCATGGCGCGCCGTTCAATCCGGAGCATCACCAGGCAATGGCCATGGAAGAAAGCACCCATGTCGAGCCGAACTCCGTGCTCAAGGTGTTCCAGAAGGGTTATCTGCTCAGCGGTCGCCTGTTGCGCCCGGCGATGGTGGTTGTGAGCAAGGCACCAAGTGCCACGCCGCCGTCGATTGACGAGCAGGCTTGAAATTCGGGGCGTCGGCCCCATCTGTTAGTACAAGCGAATCAATAGCTGACGTTGCGAGTCGCCAAGCGCCGCAACGTACTCAAGGTTAACGACACAGTTTTGGGAGAGTAATAATGGGCAGAATCATCGGTATCGACCTGGGAACTACCAACTCCTGCGTTGCAGTTCTGGAAAACGGTAGCGTCAAGGTCATCGAGAACGCCGAAGGCGCGCGTACCACGCCTTCGATCATCGCCTACACCAACGATGGCGAAATCCTGGCTGGCCAGTCCGCCAAGCGTCAGGCCGTGACCAACCCGCACAACACCCTGTACGCGGTGAAGCGCCTGATCGGTCGCCGCTTCGAAGAAGAAGTGGTGCAGAAAGACATCAAGATGGTCCCGTACAAAATTGCCAAGGCCGACAACGGTGACGCCTGGGTGGAAGTGAAGGGCCAGAAAATGGCGCCGCCGCAAATTTCTGCGGAAGTGCTGAAGAAGATGAAGAAGACCGCCGAAGATTATCTCGGTGAGCCTGTGACCGAAGCGGTCATTACCGTGCCGGCCTACTTCAACGACAGCCAGCGCCAGGCGACCAAGGACGCCGGCCGCATCGCCGGTCTGGAGGTCAAGCGCATCATCAACGAGCCGACCGCCGCTGCGTTGGCTTATGGCATGGACAAGGGCAAGGGCGACCACACCGTGATCGTCTATGACCTGGGTGGCGGTACCTTCGACGTGTCGGTGATCGAAATTGCCGAAGTTGATGGCGAGCACCAGTTCGAAGTGCTGGCAACCAACGGTGACACCTTCCTTGGTGGTGAGGACTTTGACATTCGTCTGATCGACTACCTCGTCGACGAATTCAAGAAAGAGTCCGGCATCGACCTGAAAGGCGATCCGCTGGCCATGCAGCGCCTGAAAGAGTCGGCCGAGAAGGCCAAGATCGAGCTGTCTTCCAGCCAGCAGACTGACGTCAATCTGCCATACATCACTGCCGATGCGACTGGCCCGAAGCACCTCAACGTGAAGATTTCCCGCGCCAAGCTGGAAGCCCTGGTTGAAGACCTGGTTACCCGTACCATCGAGCCGTGCCGTATCGCCCTGAAAGACTCCGGTCTGGATGTGGGCAGCATCGACGAAGTAATTCTGGTCGGTGGTCAGACCCGCATGCCGCTGGTACAGCAGAAAGTGGCCGAGTTCTTCGGCAAGGAAGCGCGCAAGGACGTCAACCCGGACGAAGCCGTGGCCATTGGTGCTGCGATTCAGGGGGCCGTGCTGGCCGGTGACGTCAAAGACGTTCTGCTGCTCGACGTATCGCCACTGACCCTGGGTATCGAAACCATGGGTGGCGTGATGACCGCGCTGATCGAGAAGAACACCACCATCCCGACCAAGAAGTCGCAGGTGTTCTCCACCGCCGACGACAACCAGGGCGCCGTGACCATTCACGTGCTGCAGGGCGAGCGCAAGCAAGCCGCGCAGAACAAGTCGCTGGGCAAGTTCGACCTGGCTGAGATCCCGCCGGCGCCGCGTGGCGTGCCGCAGATCGAAGTCACCTTCGACATCGACGCCAACGGCATCCTGCACGTCGGCGCCAAAGACAAGGCTACCGGCAAGCAGCAGTCCATCGTGATCAAGGCCAACTCCGGTCTGTCCGAGGAGGAAATCGAGCAGATGGTGCGTGATGCCGAGGCCAACGCCGAGGAAGACCGCAAGTTCGAAGAGCTGGTCACTGCCCGTAACCAGGGTGACGGTCTGGTGCATGCCACCCGCAAGATGATCACTGAGGCCGGCGACAAGGCTACGGCTGATGAGAAAGCGGCCATCGAGAAGGCGCTGGGCGAGCTGGAAGTTGCTGTCAAAGGCGACGACAAGGCGGCCATCGAAGCGAAGATGAATGCGCTGTCCGAGGTCACTGCTCCGCTGGCACAGAAGATGTACGCCGAGCAGCCGCAGCCGGGCGCTGCTGCCCAGGGTGCAGAGCAGGCTCAGGACGCGGCCGACGATGTCGTCGATGCCGAGTTCGAAGAGGTCAAGGACAACAAGTAAGCCACGGCTTACCTCCGTTCCCGCCCGCCGAAGCCTGGCTTCGGCAGGTGCGATTCGCCGCGCGGGAGCTTGCTCCCGCGTTGGCGTGTCTGGAGCAGACGAA
This sequence comes from uncultured Pseudomonas sp., assembly GCA_964518735.1. Taxonomy (GTDB): domain Bacteria; phylum Pseudomonadota; class Gammaproteobacteria; order Pseudomonadales; family Pseudomonadaceae; genus Aquipseudomonas. Next base: position 35,162 of record CAZFKQ010000005.1, on the reverse strand, counting down.
TTTAAAGGTGTTGATGTATGGCCAAACGTGACTATTACGAAGTGCTCGGTGTGGAGCGCGGTGCCAGCGAGGCGGAGCTGAAAAAGGCCTATCGCCGTCTGGCAATGAAGCACCACCCGGATCGCAATCCGGACGACAAGGCCTCGGAAGAGAAATTCAAAGAGGCCAATGAGGCCTATGAAGTACTGTCCGATGCCAGCAAGCGCTCGGCCTATGACCAGTACGGGCATGCCGGCGTTGACCCGCAAATGGGGGGCGGTGGCGGCTTCGGTGGCGGCGGAGCGAACTTCTCCGACATCTTCGGTGATGTATTCAGTGACTTCTTCGGTGGTGGGCGCGGCGGCGGCGGTCGTGGTGGTGCCCAGCGCGGCAGCGATCTGCGCTACACCCTTGAGCTGGATCTGGAAGAGGCGGTGCGCGGCACCACGGTGACCATCCGCGTGCCGACCCTGGTCAACTGCAAGCCGTGCGATGGCTCTGGGGCCAAGAAGGGCACCAGCCCGGTGACCTGTACCACCTGTGGCGGCATCGGCCAGGTGCGCATGCAGCAAGGTTTCTTCTCGGTGCAGCAGACCTGCCCGCGTTGCCATGGCACCGGCAAGATGATCACCGACCCTTGTGGTTCGTGTCATGGTCAGGGTCGCGTGGAAGAGAGCAAGACCCTGTCGGTCAAGGTGCCGGCGGGCGTCGATACCGGTGACCGCATCCGCCTGTCTGGTGAGGGCGAAGCCGGCAGCATGGGTGGCCCGGCGGGCGACCTGTACGTGGTGGTCAATGTGCGCGAGCACGCGATCTTTCAGCGCGATGGCAAGCACCTGTACTGCGAAGTGCCGATCAGCTTTGCTGACGCAGCACTGGGCGGCGAACTGGAAGTGCCGACCCTGGATGGCCGGGTCAAACTGAAGATTCCGGAAGGCACCCAGACCGGCAAGCTGTTCCGCCTACGTGGCAAGGGCGTGGCGCCGGTGCGTGGCGGCGGTGCCGGCGACCTGCTGTGCAAGGTGGCGGTGGAAACCCCGGTCAACCTGGGTAAGCGTCAGCGCGAGTTGCTGGAAGAGTTCCGCAAGTCGCTGGAGGGTGACAGCTCGCATTCGCCCAAGGCCAGTGGCTGGTTCGACGGCGTGAAGCGCTTCTTCGGCGATATTTAAGGAGTCGGTTATGCAGCGTATTGCAGTAATGGGCGCCGCCGGGCGTATGGGCAAGATCCTCATCGAGGCGGTCGACCAGGCAGATGGCGCCAAGCTGACCGCCGCGGTGGATCGTCCGGACAGCAGTCTGATCGGCGCCGATGCTGGTGAGCTGGCTGCTCTGGGCAAGATCGGCGTGATCCTGGCTGGCGATCTGAATGCGGTACTGGATCAGTTCGATGTGCTGATCGACTTCACCCACCCCTCAGTGACCCTGAAGAACCTGGAAGTCTGTCGTCAGGCCGGCAAGGCCATGGTTATCGGCACCACCGGTTTCTCGCCGGAGGAGAAGCAGTTGCTGAGCGAGGCGGCCAAGCAGATCCCGATCGTCTTCGCCGCCAACTACAGCGTCGGCGTCAATCTGTGCCTGAAACTGCTGGATACCGCCGCTCGCGTGCTGGGTGATGAGGTGGACATCGAGATCATCGAGGCGCACCACCGGCATAAGGTCGATGCGCCGTCCGGCACTGCGCTGCGCATGGGGGAAGTGGTGGCCAATGCTTTGGGGCGTGATCTGCAGAAGGTCGCGGTCTATGGGCGTGAAGGTCAGACTGGTGCGCGTGAGCGCGAGACCATCGGGTTTGCCACTGTGCGCGCTGGCGACGTGGTGGGTGATCACACCGTGTTGTTTGCTGCAGATGGCGAACGCGTGGAGATCACTCACAAAGCTTCCAGTCGCATGACCTTTGCCAAGGGCGCTGTGCGTGCGGCGCTGTGGCTGCAAAGCCAGCCTGCGGGGCTGTATGACATGCAGGATGTGCTAGGGCTGAGCTGATATGGCTTTTTGGTCCATCCTGGCGGTGGACCAAAAAGGCACTTTCCTGTAAGCTTCCTGCTTTAGTGTGTCCACTAAAAGTAACGCAGAATGAATCAGATAAAGAAGCGGGGTGACGGTCAATACGTCATCCCGCTTTTTTACAACCTGCGTTTGTGCAAGTTTCAGATCTAAGGGAGGTCTTCTTGACTAAGCCAGCCATACTCGCCCTTGCCGACGGCAGCATTTTCCGCGGTGAAGCAATCGGGGCCGACGGCCATACCATCGGTGAGGTCGTGTTCAATACGGCCATGACCGGCTATCAGGAAATCCTCACCGATCCTTCCTATGCCCAGCAAATCGTTACCCTGACCTATCCGCACATCGGCAACACCGGCACCACGCCGGAAGATGCCGAGTCGAATCGCGTCTGGGCCGCTGGTCTGATCATTCGTGATCTGCCGCTGACCTCCAGCAACTGGCGTAACAAGCAGCCGCTGGACGAGTACCTCAAGGAAAACGGTACGGTCGCCATCGCCGGCATCGATACCCGTCGCCTGACCCGCATCCTGCGTGAGAAAGGCTCGCAGAATGGCTGCATCCTCGCAGGTGAAGACGCCACCGAGGAAAAGGCCCTGGAATTGGCACGCAGCTTTCCTGGCCTCAAAGGCATGGATCTGGCCAAGGTGGTCAGCTGCACCGAACGCTACGAGTGGCGTTCCAGTGTGTGGAACCTGCAGAGCGACAGTCATCCGCAAATCGCTGCCAGCGAGTTGCCGTACCACGTGGTCGCCTACGACTACGGAGTTAAGGTCAATATCCTGCGCATGCTGGTCGCCCGTGGCTGCCGTTTGACTGTGGTGCCGGCGCAGACCCCGGCCTCTGAGGTGTTGGCACTGAACCCGGACGGCATATTCCTCTCCAACGGCCCTGGCGATCCCGAGCCGTGCGATTACGCCATCGCCGCGATCAAGGAAGTGCTTAATACCGAGATTCCGGTGTTCGGCATCTGCCTCGGCCACCAGCTGCTGGCCCTGGCCTCCGGCGCCAAGACCGTGAAGATGGGCACCGGCCACCACGGTGCCAACCACCCGGTGCAGGATCTCGACAGTGGCGTGGTGATGATCACCAGCCAGAACCACGGTTTCGCCGTGGACGAGCCGAGCCTGCCGGCCAACCTGCGTGCTACCCACAAGTCGCTGTTCGACGGCACCCTGCAGGGTATCGAGCGCACCGACAAGGTGGCCTTCAGCTTCCAGGGGCACCCGGAAGCCAGTCCGGGCCCGCATGATGTGGCCCCATTGTTCGATCGCTTCATCGAAGCCATGGCCAAGCGCCGTTAAGCCAGCCGACTGACCCAAGGATTCGAGTAAGAAACATGCCAAAACGTACAGATATCAAAAGCATCCTGATCCTCGGCGCCGGCCCTATCGTCATTGGCCAGGCCTGTGAGTTCGACTACTCCGGCGCCCAGGCGTGCAAGGCCCTGAAAGAAGAGGGCTACCGCGTCATCCTGGTGAACTCCAACCCGGCCACCATCATGACCGATCCGTCGATGGCCGACGCCACCTACATCGAGCCGATCAAGTGGTCCACCGTGGCCAAGATCATCGAGAAGGAGCGTCCGGACGCGCTGCTGCCGACCATGGGTGGCCAGACCGCACTGAACTGCGCGCTGGACCTGGAAAAGCACGGCATCCTGGAAAAATTCGGCGTCGAGATGATCGGTGCCAACGCTGACACAATCGACAAGGCTGAAGATCGTTCGCGCTTCGACAAGGCGATGAAAGATATCGGTCTGGCCTGCCCGGTTTCCGGCATCGCGCACAACATGGAAGAAGCCTACGGCGTGCTGGAGAAGGTTGGCTTCCCCTGCATCATCCGGCCGTCCTTCACCATGGGTGGCACCGGCGGTGGCATCGCCTACAACCGTGAAGAATTCGAAGAAATCTGCGCTCGCGGCCTGGATCTCTCGCCGACCAGCGAACTGCTGATCGACGAATCGCTGATCGGCTGGAAAGAGTACGAGATGGAAGTGGTCCGCGACAAAAAGGACAACTGCATCATCGTCTGTGCCATCGAAAACTTCGACCCGATGGGTGTGCACACCGGTGACTCGATCACCGTGGCACCGGCCCAGACCCTGACCGACAAGGAATACCAGATCCTGCGTAACGCCTCCCTGGCGGTGCTGCGTGAGATCGGCGTGGAAACCGGCGGCTCCAACGTGCAGTTCGGTATCTGCCCGAACACGGGCCGTATGGTGGTGATCGAGATGAACCCGCGCGTGTCGCGTTCCTCGGCGCTGGCCTCCAAGGCCACCGGCTTCCCGATCGCCAAGATCGCCGCCAAGCTGGCCGTGGGTTATACCCTCGACGAGCTGAGCAATGACATCACCGGCGGCCGCACTCCGGCCTCGTTCGAGCCTGCCATCGACTACGTCGTGACCAAGATCCCGCGTTTCGCTTTCGAGAAATTCCCGAAAGCCGACGCCCGCCTGACCACTCAGATGAAGTCGGTCGGTGAAGTCATGGCCATCGGTCGCACCTTCCAGGAGTCCCTGCAGAAAGCCCTGCGCGGCCTGGAAGTTGGCGTTGCCGGTTTCGATCCGAAGCTCGATCTGGCCGATCCGGAAGTCGAGAGCATCCTGCGTCGCGAACTGACCGTGCCGAGTGCCGACCGCATCTGGTATGTGGCTGATGCCTTCCGCGCCGGCAAGAGCGTCGAGGAAATCTTCCAGCTGACCAATATCGACGAGTGGTTCCTGGTACAGATCGAAGACCTGATCAAGGACGAGGAGCGAGTCAAGACCCTCGGCCTGTCGAGCATCGATCGCGATGCCATGTACAAGCTCAAGCGCAAAGGCTTCTCCGATGCCCGTCTGGCCAAGCTGCTGGGTGTGACCGAGAAGAATCTGCGCAGCCACCGGCACAAGCTGAAAGTGCTGCCGGTGTACAAGCGCGTCGACACCTGCGCTGCCGAGTTCGCCACCGACACCGCCTACATGTACTCGACCTATGAGGAAGAGTGCGAAGCCAATCCGTCGAGCCGCGAGAAGATCATGATCCTCGGTGGCGGCCCCAACCGTATCGGCCAGGGCATCGAGTTTGACTACTGCTGTGTGCACGCCGCGCTGGCCATGCGTGAAGACGGGTACGAGACCATCATGGTCAACTGCAACCCGGAAACCGTATCGACTGACTACGACACCTCCGATCGCCTGTACTTCGAGCCAGTGACCCTGGAAGACGTGCTGGAAATCGTCCGTGTCGAGCAGCCAAAAGGCGTGATCGTGCAGTACGGTGGCCAGACCCCGCTGAAAATCTGCCGCGCTCTGGAAGAAGCTGGTGTGCCGATCATCGGTACTTCGCCTGACGCCATCGACCGTGCCGAAGATCGCGAACGCTTCCAGCAGATGGTCCAGCGCCTTGGCCTGCGCCAGCCGGCTAACGCCACTGCGCGCAGCGAAGATGAAGCCTTGGCTCACTCCAAGGTTATCGGCTACCCGTTGGTGGTGCGTCCGTCCTACGTGCTGGGTGGCCGTGCGATGGAAATCGTCTACCAGGAAGACGAGCTGAAGCGTTACATGCGCGAAGCGGTGAAAGTTTCCAACGACAGCCCGGTGCTGCTCGACCACTTCCTCAACTGCGCCATCGAAGTCGATATCGACGCGGTGTGTGACGGCGAGACCGTGGTGATCGGTGCAATCATGCAGCACATCGAGCAGGCTGGCGTGCACTCCGGTGACTCGGCCTGTTCGCTGCCGCCTTACTCGCTGCCAATGCACATCCAGGACGAGATCCGCGACCAGGTCAAGAAAATGGCTCTGGAGCTCGGTGTAATCGGCCTGATGAACGTGCAGATGGCTGTGCAGGGCGAGGATATCTTCGTTATCGAAGTGAACCCGCGCGCCTCGCGTACCGTGCCGTTCGTTTCCAAGTGCGTCGGCGAGTCGCTGGCCAAAGTGGCGGCGCGCGTCATGGCGGGCAAGTCGCTGGCCGAGGCCGGCTACAGCAAGGAAATCATCCCGCCGTACTTCAGCGTCAAGGAAGCGGTGTTCCCGTTCGCCAAGTTCCCTGGCGTCGACCCGATCCTCGGCCCAGAGATGAAGTCCACCGGTGAAGTGATGGGCGTGGGCGATACCTTCGGTGAGGCGTTCGCCAAGGCGCAAATGGGCGCCAGCGAAGTGCTGCCGAACTCCGGCTGTGCCTTCATCAGCGTGCGTGACGATGACAAACCGTTGGTGGCGGGTGTGGCTCGTGATCTGATCGAGCTGGGCTTTGAAGTGGTGGCGACTGCCGGCACTGCCAAGCTGATCGAGGCTGCCGGCCTGCCGGTGCGTCGCGTCAACAAGGTGACCGAGGGGCGTCCGCACGTGGTCGACATGATCAAGAACGACGAAGTCACCCTGATCATAAACACCACCGAGGGTCGTCAGTCGATTGCCGACTCGTACTCTATTCGTCGTAACGCTCTGCAGCACAAGATCTACTGCACTACCACCATTGCGGCGGGTCAGGCTATCTGTGAAGCGCTCAAGTTTGGCCCGGAAAAGGCTGTGCGCCGTCTGCAGGATCTGCATGCAGGAATCAAGGCATGACTAAATACCCCATGACCGTCCAGGGTGCTCGCGCCCTGGAAGAGGAGTTGGCTCATCTGACCAAGGTGGTGCGCCCCAAGCTCAGTCAGGATATCGGCACTGCGCGCGAGTTGGGTGACCTCAAGGAGAACGCTGAATACCATGCCGCGCGCGAGCAGCAGGGTATGGTCGAGGCGCGTATCCGCGATATCGAGGGTCGTCTGCAGAATGCGGTGATCATCGATGTCACCACCATCGAGCACACGGGCAAGGTGATCTTCGGTACCACGGTCGAGATCGCCAACTGCGAAACCGATGAAAGCGTGACCTACCAGATCGTTGGTGAGGATGAGGCGGACATCAAGCAGAGCAAGATTTCCGTTGGCTCACCTATTGCTCGTGCCCTGATCGGCAAGAGCGAGGGGGATGTGGTGACGGTGAAGACGCCGAGCGGTCTGGTCGAGTACGAGATTGTCGAAGTCCGTCATATCTAAGCGCCAGCCGCAGCGTGCGGGTGCGGCCAGTTGGCAGTTGGCGCAGACCTTCTGGGTTGGCGGACTGTGGCTGCTGCACTTCGTCATGCTGCCTTCGCTGGAAAAGATCGGCCTGGCGCCGCTGCTGATCGAGACGATTGGTGCGGCGCTGAATCCCTTGTTGGTCGGTTTTGCTGCGTTCTGCGCGCTATTGCAGGCGCTGGTACTGATCCAGGCCGATGGCGTGCGCAGTTTGTGGCGCGATATGCGCGGGCAGTTGCTGCTGGTGGTGCTGGGGATGGCGTTGGCGTACTTTGCGGTGCGTGAGTGGCAGCCGGATGCGGTGCGCTGGCTGCAGTTCAACTACTTGGTGCTGGCGTTGTGCGGTGTGCTACTGGTGTTGCAGCCGCTGCCGGGGCAGCGGGTGGTGCGCTGACTGCCGCTATCAGGCCTGATAGCGGTGGATGTTGGACAGATTCTTGTTGGCCTTGGGGTTCTTGCGGTAGACCAGTGCCATCTTGCCAATGATCTGTACCACTTCGCAGCGGCCGACCTTGCTCAGCTCGTCGATCAGGGCGCGGCGATCATCGCGCTCGGTGATGCGGAATTGCACTTTGATCAATTCGTGATCGTTGAGGGCGCGCTCCAGTTCGGCCTGTACGCCTTCGTTCAGGCCGTTCTCGGCTACGGTCAATACCGGTTTCAAGTGGTGGCCGATAGATTTGAAGTGTTTCTTCTGATCGTTGGTAAGCGCCATAATCTGATCCTGCGACTGGGAAACTGCTGGAGGCAACATGCTTTTGCGCGACGTGGGCGAAAGCTGGAAACGCGCATTGCGCAGCTTTCCTAAGCCTGTTTGCCAAGTCTGGCTTCGCGTGTCGAAGCTCCGTGCAGCTTCTGAACTGTAAAAACGGCGTAGTTTACCTGAGCGTGCTGGAGTGCGCCCAGCTAATCGCGATCGGCTGCATGCTGGGCGCCCAGTGACTGGCCTCAGTGCGCGTTAGTGCTGGTTGAAAGGGCGCAGCGACAATCCCTTGCTGTCTTCAGTAAGAGTGGCTTTCCTGTGGTTTAAGTTTTCAATCGGATTTTCAGGGCTGTAGGTGGTCAGTTGGGCGGCCTTGTGATTTCCGATATGGCCCCAATATAAGTGCAGTAGGGCTTGCTGGTCAGGTGGGTATTGTCACTGTGTAAGCTGCCACTGAATGGGCTGGTCTGGTGTTGCCGGCATGTGGCGATGATTTGGTCAGGATTTACTGGGCGGTTTTTGCTGCTGGCTACGAGTAGGTATGTGAGCGGTAAGGTGCGGGTGCGCAGTCGCCCTGTCGCCGCGTGATGCGCCCCGTGCGCAATACCTGCTCGCACGCGGTTTCCGTGGGGGCTAGACTGGAACTGTGCTTGCTGCCGCCGGTCAGATGCGCCACGCGCGGGCTCATAAAGGGTTACAGACGACGCCTGCCAGGTGCAGGCTTGTGTAGTAAGTTAGGCGGTATATCTCAAGCCGTTTTGCGAAGCGCGTTTCAGGACGGGGCTCGCTTCAGAGGGTAGCTAATTGAACGACATGGCAAAGAACCTGATCCTGTGGCTGATCATCGCGGCCGTTCTGGTCACAGTGATGAACAACTTTTCCACTCCCAGTGAGTCCGGCAAGCTGAACTACTCCGAGTTCATTCAGCAGGTGCAGGAAGGCCGGGTCAAGCAGGTCACTGTGGATGGCTACATCATCAGTGGCAAGAACGCCGATGGCACCACTTTCGAGACGGTGCGTCCGGCCATCGAAGATCGCGGCCTGATCAAGGATCTGATCGACAACAATGTCGAGATCGTTGGTAAGCAGCCGGAGCGCCAGAGCATCTGGACCCAGTTGCTGGTAGCCAGCTTCCCGATCCTGGTGATCATTGCCGTTTTCATGTTCTTCATGCGCCAGATGCAGGGCGGTGGCGGTGGCAAGGGTGGGCCGATGAGCTTCGGCAAGTCCAAGGCGCGTCTGCTCTCGGAAGATCAGGTCAAGACCACCTTCGCTGACGTTGCCGGTTGTGACGAAGCCAAGGAAGAGGTCAGCGAGCTGGTCGAGTTTCTACGTGATCCGGGTAAGTTCCAGCGTCTGGGCGGGCGTATCCCGCGTGGCGTGCTGATGGTCGGTTCGCCAGGTACGGGTAAGACTTTGCTGGCCAAGGCGGTTGCCGGCGAGGCCAAGGTGCCGTTCTTCACTATTTCTGGTTCCGATTTCGTCGAGATGTTTGTCGGTGTCGGTGCCAGCCGCGTGCGCGATATGTTCGAGCAGGCCAAGAAGCACGCTCCCTGCATTATCTTCATCGACGAAATCGACGCCGTTGGTCGCCACCGCGGTGCCGGTCTGGGTGGTGGTCATGATGAGCGTGAGCAGACGCTCAACCAGTTGCTGGTTGAGATGGATGGTTTCGAGATGAATGACGGCATCATCGTGATTGCTGCCACCAACCGCCCTGATGTGTTGGACCCGGCGTTGCTGCGTCCGGGGCGCTTCGACCGCCAGGTGGTCGTTGGTCTGCCTGATATTCGCGGTCGTGAACAGATTCTCAAAGTGCACATGCGCAAGGTGCCGCTGGGCGATAACGTCGAGCCAGCGGTGATCTCTCGCGGTACTCCGGGGTTCTCTGGTGCCGATCTTGCCAACCTGGTCAACGAGGCATCGCTGTTTGCTGCCCGTGCCGGCAAGCGCGTAGTCGAGATGAAGGAATTCGAGCTGGCCAAGGACAAGATCATGATGGGCGCCGAGCGCAAATCCATGGTTATGTCCGAAAAAGAGAAACTCAATACAGCTTTCCATGAAGCTGGTCATGCCATTGTCGGGCGCCTGGTGCCTGAGCATGACCCAGTCTACAAGGTTTCGATCATCCCGCGTGGCCGCGCGTTGGGTGTGACCATGTTTCTGCCGGAGGAAGATCGCTACAGCTTGTCCAAGCGGGCGCTGACCAGCCAGATCTGTTCGCTGTTCGGTGGGCGGATCGCCGAGGAAATGACCCTGGGCTTTGATGGTGTTACCACGGGTGCATCCAATGACATCATGCGTGCCACCCGTTTGGCGCGGAACATGGTCACCAAGTGGGGCTTGTCGGAAAAGCTGGGGCCGCTGATGTATGCAGAGGAGGAGGGTGAAGTCTTCCTCGGTCGTAGCGCGGGTAGTCAGCAGGCAAATGTTTCGGGTGAAACGGCCAAGCTGATCGATGATGAGGTGCGTAGCCTGATCGATGGCTGCTACGCCACCGCCAAGCGTCTGTTGGAGGAAAATCGTGACAAGCTGGATGCCATGGCTGAAGCGTTGATGAAGTATGAAACCATCGATGCCGAACAGATTGATGACATCATGGCTGGGCGTACTCCGCGTGAGCCGCGTGACTGGCAGGATGGTTCGGGTACTCCGACTGCGCCTAAAGAGCAGGCAGGGCGTCCGGAAGCTCCGATTGGCGGGCCGGCTGGCGAGCACTAAGGCAATACATGACTTTTCCGCAATACTCGACCCGGCTGCCCTGTGGCAGTCGGGTTGTCGATCTGGCTCATCCGCAAGTGATGGGTATTCTGAATGTCACACCCGACTCCTTTTCCGATGGTGGCCGATTTGCGGCACGCGATGCGGCGTTGCGGCATGCTGCGCAAATGGTCGCTGCGGGCGCAACGCTGATTGATGTCGGTGGCGAGTCGACCCGGCCTGGTGCGCGGCCGGTATCTCCGCTTGAGGAGTTGGAACGGGTAGCTCCGGTAGTCGAGGCGATTGCTGCCGAGCTGGATGTGGTGATTTCCCTGGATACCTCCACGCCGGCAGTCATGCGCGAGGGCGCTCGCCTGGGTGCGGGGTTGATCAATGATGTCCGTTCCCTGCGTCGCGATGGTGCGCTTGAGGCTGCTGCAGACACGGGTCTGCCGGTCTGTCTGATGCATATGCTTGGCGAGCCCGGCACCATGCAGGAAAGTCCGCACTATGTGGATGTGCTGGCGGAGGTCTGCGACTTCCTGGCTGAGCGTATGGCCGCTTGTGCGGCGGCGGGTATCCCTCCCGAGCGTGTCGTGCTGGATCCAGGGTTCGGCTTTGCCAAGACGCTGGCGCACAACTTGAGCCTATTCAAGCATCTGCAGGGTTTGCATGTGCTGGGGCGGCCCTTGCTGGTCGGGGTGTCGCGCAAGAGTATGATCGGTCAGGCCTTGGGTCGTGAGGTCGGTGAGCGCTTGTATGGCGGGTTGGCGCTCGCTGCTCTGGCGGTCGACAAGGGTGCTTGTATCCTGCGTGTGCATGATGTTGCTGAGACGGTCGATGCTGTCCGCATGATCGCTGCTGTCCAGGCGGCAGAATAAGAACGAGTGGAGTGTTTATGAGTAGAAAATATTTTGGCACTGACGGCATTCGTGGTCATGTCGGGCAGTTTCCCATCACTCCAGATTTCATGCTCAAGCTTGGTTGGGCGGCCGGTATGGCGTTTCGCAAGCAGGGCAAGTGCCGCATCCTGATTGGTAAAGACACGCGTATTTCCGGCTATATGTTCGAGTCGGCCCTGGAGGCAGGGCTGGTCGCCTCTGGTGCGGATGTCATGCTGCTCGGCCCTATGCCCACTCCGGCTATTGCCTACCTGACACGAACCTTTCAGGCAGAGGCGGGTATTGTCATCAGTGCTTCGCATAACCCGCACTATGACAATGGCATCAAGTTTTTTTCCGGCAAGGGTACCAAGTTGCCGGATGAGGTCGAGCTGATGATCGAGGAATTGCTCGATCAGCCAATGACCGTGGTCGAGTCGGCGCAGTTGGGCAAAGTATCGCGAATCAATGATGCTGCAGGGCGTTATATCGAGTTTTGCAAGAGCAGTGTGCCCAGCAGTACCAGCTTTGCCGGGCTGAAAGTGGTGATCGACTGTGCCCATGGTGCTACTTATAAGGTTGCGCCAAGTGTTTTCCGAGAATTGGGTGCGCAGGTCTCGACGCTGGCGGTGCAGCCCAATGGTCTCAACATCAATGATGATTGCGGCTCTACTCATGTTGGTGCGCTGCAGGCGGAGGTTCTGGCTCAGCAGGCTGATCTGGGTATCGCCTTCGATGGTGATGGCGATCGCGTACTGATGGTCGATCACACTGGCACCGTTGTGGATGGTGACGAGTTGCTGTTCATCATTGCGTGTGACTTGCAGGAGCGAGGCAAGCTCGGCGGTGGGGTGGTGGGCACGCTCATGAGCAATCTTGGGTTGGAGCTGGCATTGGCGGAGCGTGGTATTCCTTTCTCGCGGGCCAAGGTGGGTGATCGCTACGTGATGGCTGAGTTGCAAGAGCGGGACTGGCATCTAGGTGGGGAAAACTCTGGGCATGTGGTGTGTTTCCAGCACACCACTACCGGCGATGCGATCATTGCAGCATTGCAAGTGCTGATGGCGCTCAAGCGTAGCGGGCAGACGCTGGCTCAGGCACGTCAGGCATTGCGTAAGTGTCCGCAGGTGTTGATTAACGTGCGCTTTGCTGGCGGTGTTGATCCGGTCGAGCATCCAGCAGTCAAGGACGCCTGTGTGCGGGTGACTGATCGCATGGCGGGTCGTGGTCGTGTGCTGCTGCGCAAGTCCGGCACCGAGCCGTTGGTAAGGGTGATGGTCGAAGGCGAGGATGAGGCGCTGGTGCGTGGTTATGCGGAGGAGTTGGCCAAAGTAGTCGCGGAAGTCTGTGCCTGATTGGCTTGCCAGTGCAGATGCTCTTGGGTAACATCTGCGCCCACTTTGATCGACGAGGTCTGGCATGCGTCGCCCCCTGGTAGCTGGTAACTGGAAAATGCACGGTACCCGCGCCAGCGTCGCAGAGCTGATTAAGGGTCTTCGTCAGTTGGCTTTGCCAAGCGGTATAGAGGTTGCGGTTTTTCCGCCCTGCCTTTACATCAATCAGGTGATGAGCGGTCTAGAAGGCAAGTCGATTGCTGTTGGTGCCCAGAATTGTGCTGTAGAGCCGATGCAGGGTGCCTTGACGGGTGAGGTTGCACCAAGCCAGTTGGCGGATGCGGGTTGTTCGCTGGTGTTGGTTGGGCATTCTGAGCGTCGCCAGATGTTGGGTGAGCGCGACGATATTCTCAGTCGTAAGTTTGCAGCGGCGCAGTCCTGTGGTTTGGTGCCTGTGCTGTGTGTAGGTGAGACGCTGGAGCAGCGTCAGGCTGGCAGAACTCTTGAGGTTGTTGCTGGTCAGCTCGGTAGCGTTATCGAAGAATTGGGTGTGGGGGCGTTTGCTCGTGCTGTGGTTGCGTATGAGCCGGTCTGGGCCATTGGTACCGGGCTGACTGCATCGCCGCAGCAGGCGCAGGATGTTCATGCGGCCATACGTGCGCAACTGGCGGCAGAGAATGCTGAGGTGGCGCGCGGAGTTAGGGTTTTGTACGGCGGCAGCGTGAAGGCTGCGAATGCTGCCGAACTGTTCGGCATGCCGGATATCGATGGGGGGCTCATTGGTGGAGCCTCTCTGAATGCAGATGAGTTTGGCGCGATCTGTCGCGCGGCAGGAAACTGAAAAATGCTGGAAACAGTCGTAATTGTTGTCCATCTGCTGGTCGCCATTGGTGTGGTGGCTCTGGTGTTGCTGCAGCAGGGTAAAGGTGCTGACGCAGGCGCCTCGTTTGGTGCTGGTGCTTCGGCTACTGTGTTTGGTAGCCAAGGTTCGGCTACTTTTCTGAGCCGTTTTACCGGTATACTCGCTGCGATTTTTTTCATTACCAGCTTGGGTTTAGCGTTCTTTGCTAAAGAAAAGTCTGATATGCTAACGCAAGCAGGTTTGCCAGATCCGGCAGTGCTTGAAGTGCAGCAGGATAAACCGGTCGTCGAAGATGTGCCGGTGCTTGAAGGGCAGGCTCCAGCTGTTGAAGCAGCTGATGTGCCGGAAGCCCCAGAGCAAAAGTAACACCCGTTTTTGCCGAGGTGGTGGAATTGGTAGACACGCTACCTTGAGGTGGTAGTGGCCATAGGCTGTAGGGGTTCGAGTCCCCTCCTCGGTACCAAATCAACAGGGCCCGCTTTGTGCGGGCTCTGTTGTTTCTGGTGGTTCGGTTGACCCGTAAGGGGTGTCGGCCGTATACTTTCGCCCCCAGCTTTGGCGTGGGGTGAAGTGGTCTGGTGGCTCGTCGGGTTGATAATCCGAAGGTTGTTGGTTCAAATCCAGCTTCGCAACCAGCGATGGAAAAGCCCCTTTTCAGGGGCTTTTTGCTAGCTGCACAGTCCGCCGCCAGCTTTTGCTGAGTGGCTCGATGATGGGCGTTTCGCCCATTTTTTATTTGTACGACATGCACGGAGGGGTTCAGGTGTCGAGCAAGCTAGAGCAGTTGCAGGCCTTGTTGGCCCCGGCAGTGGAGTCGCTTGGCTACGAGTGTTGGGGTGTCGAGTTCCTGTCTCAGGGTCGGCATTCCTTGCTCCGGGTCTATATCGACCAGGCAGATGGTGTGCTGGTTGAGGATTGTGAAAAGGTCAGTCGGCAAATCAGCGGTGTGCTGGATGTCGAGGATCCAATTGCCAGTGAGTACACCCTTGAGGTGTCGTCGCCTGGTATGGATCGGCCGTTGTTCACACTTGAGCAGTTCGCCAAGCACGCTGGCGAGCAAGCAAAAATCAAGTTGCGCTCGCCATTTGATGGGCGGCGCAATTTTCAAGGCCTTCTCCGCGGTGTGGAGGAGCAGGACGTGGTGGTGCTGGTGGATGACCACGAATACCTGTTGCCGATCGATCTGATCGACAAGGCCAATATTATTCCCCGTTTTGACTGAGGCGCGGATCCCGCGAAGTACGCGGATTGCGCAGTTGGCGCGGATTGCGTAGATCCAATGGATTGCGAAAGGCGAGGCGTACGATGAGTAAAGAAGTACTGCTGGTTGTAGAGTCGGTATCCAACGAAAAAGGCGTGCCGGCCAGTGTAATTTTCGAAGCGCTAGAGTTGGCTCTGGCCACAGCGACCAAGAAGCGTTTTGACGACGAGGTCGAACTGCGTGTGGAGATCAATCGCCACACCGGTAACTATGAGACTTTCCGCTGCTGGAACGTGGTCGAAGAAGACGACCTGGAAAATCCAAGCGCCGAGCTGACAGTCGAGCAAGCCCAGGAGCAGAAGCCTGGTGCGAAGGTTGGTGACATTGTTGAAGAGCCGGTCGAGTCGATCGAGTTCGGTCGCATTGCCGCGCAAACTGCCAAGCAGGTCATCGTGCAGAAAGTGCGCGAGGCTGAGCGTGCTCAGGTGGTTGATGCCTACCGTGAACGTGTTGGCGAGATCATCTCCGGTACCGTTAAGAAAGTCACCCGCGACAGCGTAATTGTCGACTTGGGTAACAACGCCGAAGCGCTGCTGGCCCGTGAAGACATCATCCCGCGTGAGACTTTCCGTGTGGGTGCGCGTCTGCGTGCTCTGCTCAAGGAAATCCGCACCGAGAATCGTGGTCCGCAGCTGATTCTGTCGCGTACTGCGCCACAGATGTTGATCGAGCTGTTCCGTATTGAAGTGCCGGAGATCGCTGAAGAGCTGATCGAAGTAATGGCTGCTTCCCGTGACCCGGGTTCGCGCGCCAAGATCGCCGTGCGCTCCAAGGACAAGCGTATTGATCCGCAGGGTGCCTGTATCGGCATGCGCGGTTCACGTGTTCAGGCCGTTTCCGGCGAGCTGGGTGGCGAGCGTGTGGACATCGTGCTGTGGGACGAAAACGTCGCCCAGTTCGTGATCAATGCCATGGCTCCGGCCGAAGTGGCGGCGATCATCGTTGACGAAGATGCCCATGCAATGGACATCGCCGTTGGCGAAGACAACCTGGCTCAGGCCATCGGTCGTGGCGGTCAGAACGTGCGCCTGGCTAGCCAGCTGACCGGCTGGACGCTCAACGTGATGACCGAGGCCGACATCCAGGCCAAGCAGCAAGCCGAGACCGGCGACATCCTGCAGAACTTCATTGACGAGCTGGAAGTTGACGAAGAGCTGGCTCAGGTGCTGGTCGAAGAAGGCTTCACCAGCCTGGAAGAGATCGCCTACGTACCGATGGAAGAGATGCTCAGCATCGACGGTTTTGACGAAGACATCGTCAACGAGCTGCGTGCTCGTGCCAAGGACCGCCTGCTGACCAAAGCCATCGCCAACGAAGAAAAGCTGGCCGATGCCCAGCCGGCTGAGGACTTGCTGTCCCTGGAAGGCATGGACAGGAACCTGGCGCAAGAACTGGCGGTCCGCGGTGTAATCACCCGCGAAGACCTGGCCGAGCAGTCGATTGACGACTTGCTCGACATCGACGGCATCGACCAAGAGCGTGCCGGCAAGCTGATCATGGCCGCCCGAGCCCATTGGTTCGAGTAAGTTTTACGGCCTGAGGAGAGAAGTGCATGACGCAAGTCACGGTGAAAGAACTGGCCCAAGTGGTCGACACACCGGTAGAGCGCCTGCTGCAGCAGATGCGTGAGGCGGGCCTGCCGCACACCAGTGCCGAGCAAGTTGTGACCGACAATGAGAAGCAAGCCCTGCTTGCCCACCTCAAGAGCAGCCACGGCGAGAAACTGGAAGAGCCGCGCAAGATCACCTTGCAACGCAAAACCACTACCACCCTGAAAGTCGCTGGTAGCAAGACCATCAGCGTGGAAGTGCGTAAGAAGAAAACCTACGTCAAGCGCAGCCCTGACGAGATCGAAGCCGAGAAGCAGCGCGAGCTGGAAGAGCAGCGTGCTGCTCAGGAAGCCGCCCGTCTGAAGGCCGAACAGGAAGCTGTTCGCCGTGCCGAAGAAGAGGCACGCAAGCAGCCTGCTGCTGTCGGTGAGGCTGCTGAATCTGTAGCTGCACCTGCTCCGGCTGTGCAAGCTGCCCCGGTCGAGGCCGTTGTGGCAATCGATCTAGCTGCTGCCGAGCGCAAGAAAGAAGAACAGCGTCGTCCGGAAAAGGCGCGCAGCGATGAAGCTGACCGTCGCGGTGGTGATCGCAAGACCACCCAGCATCGCCCGACCGTTAAGGAAAAGGCGCCGGCTCCGCGTGTTGCACCGCGAACTGTCGACGAAGAGACCGATGGTTTCCGTCGTGGCGGCCGTGGCAAAGGCAAGCTGAAGAAGCGTAATCAACATGGGTTCCAGAGCCCAACGGGGCCGATCGTGCGTGATGTAAACATTGGCGAGACCATTACCGTGGCCGACCTGGCTGCGCAGATGGCGGTCAAAGGCGCTGAAATCGTCAAGTTCATGTTCAAGCTGGGCACCCCGGTGACCATCAACCAGGTACTGGATCAGGACACTGCCCAGCTGATCGCCGAAGAATTCGGTCACAAGGTCAAGCTGGTCAGCGACAACGCCCTGGAAGAGCAACTGGCCGAGTCGCTGAAGTTTGAAGGTGAAACCTTCCATCGTGCGCCAGTAGTGACCGTAATGGGCCACGTTGACCACGGTAAGACCTCGCTGCTCGACTATATCCGTCGTGCCAAGGTGGCAGCCGGCGAAGCCGGTGGCATCACTCAGCACATCGGTGCCTACCACGTCGAAACCGAGCGCGGCATGGTTACTTTCCTCGATACCCCTGGCCACGCAGCGTTTACCCAAATGCGTGCCCGCGGTGCCAAGGCGACCGATATCGTGATCCTGGTAGTGGCAGCGGACGACGGCGTGATGCCGCAGACCATTGAAGCTGTTCAGCACGCCAAGGCTGCCGGTGTTCCGCTGGTGGTTGCGGTGAACAAGATCGACAAGCCGGGTGCTGACCTCGATCGTATTCGCAGCGAGCTGTCGGTATACGAAGTGACCTCGGAAGAGTGGGGCGGTGATACGCCGTTCGTACCGGTGTCGGCGAAGGTCGGTACGGGTGTCGACGAACTGCTTGAAGCTGTACTGCTGCAGGCCGAGATCCTTGAGTTGAAAGCCACGCCATCGGCTCCTGGCCGTGGTGTAGTGGTCGAGTCCCGTCTGGACAAGGGCCGTGGCCCGGTTGCTACCGTGCTGGTTCAGGACGGTACCCTGCGTCAGGGCGACATGGTCCTGGTCGGCGTCAACTATGGCCGCGTGCGTGCCATGCTTGACGAGAACGGTAAGCCGATCAAGGAAGCCGGTCCGTCGATTCCAGTCGAGATTCTTGGCCTGGACGGCACCCCGGATGCCGGTGACGACATGACCGTGATTGGCGACGAGAAGAAGGCGCGTGAAGTCGCTCTGTTCCGTCAAGGCAAGTTCCGTGAAGTCAAACTGGCTCGCGCGCATGCCGGCAAGCTGGAAAACATCTTCGAGAACATGGGCCAGGAAGAGAAAAAGACGCTCAACATCGTCCTCAAATCCGACGTCCGTGGTTCCCTGGAAGCGCTGCAAGGTTCGCTCAGCGCTCTGGGCAACGATGAAGTGCAAGTGCGTGTGGTCGGTGGCGGCGTCGGTGGTATCACCGAGTCCGATGCCAACCTGGCGCTGGCTTCCAACGCGGTGCTGTTCGGCTTCAACGTGCGTGCCGATGCCGGTGCGCGCAAGATCGTCGAGGCCGAAGGCCTGGACATGCGTTATTACAACGTGATCTACGACATCATCGAAGACGTCAAGAAAGCCCTGACCGGTATGCTCGGCAGCGATGTTCGCGAGAATATCCTGGGTATTGCCGAAGTGCGTGACGTGTTCCGTTCGCCGAAGTTCGGCGCGGTCGCCGGTTGCATGGTGGTCGAAGGTGTTGTGCACCGTAACCGTCCGATCCGCGTCCTGCGTGATGACGTGGTGATCTTCGAAGGCGAGCTGGAATCCCTGCGCCGCTTCAAGGACGACATGTCCGAGGTGCGTAACGGCATGGAATGCGGTATCGCGGTGAAGAGCTACAACGACGTCAAGGTTGGCGACAAGATCGAAGTGTTCGAGAAGGTACAGGTGGCTCGTACGCTCTAGAGCGGACTCGGGGCTAGCGAGCTAGAGCGAGACAAGGCGAAAGCAGCCGAAGAAGCGCAGTTTACGAGTTGTAAATGAGCATTCTGAGGCTGCTTTCAACGCGGTATCGCCGACGCGCAGCAGACCCGAAAACGAGTTGCAATACGCAACGCCCGGCCCCGCATGCGCGGCCGGGCGTTTGCCGCTTTTGTACCCGCAGGCAGTGCCTGCGGGAGAGGTAAGGAAAATGGCAAAGATATACAGCCGTACCCAGCGTATCGGCGACCAGATCCAGCGTGAGCTGGCGCAGATGATCCCGCGTGAGATCAAGGATCCGCGTCTGGGCTTCGTCACCGTCACTGCCGTGGAAGTCAGTCGTGATGTGGGGCACGCCAAGGTATTCATCACCGTGATGGGTGAGAACGACGCCGACAAGATCAAGCAGAATGTGCGTGTGCTGAATGACGCCGCCGGTTATCTGCGCATGCTGCTGGGCAAGGCGATGAAGTTGCGCAGCGTACCGCAGGTGCATTTCCACTATGACGAAAGCATCTCTCGTGGCGTGCACCTGTCCAGCTTGATCGAACGCGCCGTCGCCGAAGACAGCAAGCATCAGGACGATTGACGTGGCTCAGGTCAAACGTATCCGCCGCAATGTCAGCGGCATCATCCTGCTCGACAAGCCTTACGGCTTCAGTTCCAACGCGGCCCTGCAAAAGGTTCGTTGGCTGCTGAATGCCGAGAAGGCCGGCCACACTGGTAGTCTCGACCCCCTGGCCACCGGCGTGCTGCCGCTGTGCTTTGGTGAAGCGACCAAGTTCTCCCAGTACCTGCTGGATGCCGACAAGGGCTATGAGACCCTGGCGCAGCTCGGTGTGACCACTACCACCGGCGATGCCGAGGGCGAGGTGCTGGAGCGCCGCGAGGTGACCGTCGGTCGGCATGACGTGGAAGCACTGCTGCCGCGTTTTCGCGGAGAAATCAGCCAGATACCGCCAATGTATTCGGCCCTGAAGAAGGATGGCCAGCCGCTGTACAAACTGGCGCGAGCAGGTGAAGTAGTGGAGCGCGAGGCGCGTTCTGTTACTATTGCGCGCTTGGAAATTCTGGCCCTCGAACAATCGCATCTGCGTTTGAGCGTGGCCTGCAGTAAAGGCACCTATATTCGTACCCTGGTTGAAGACCTGGGCCAGTTGCTCGGTTGTGGCGCGCATGTTGCCGAGTTGCGCCGCACCCAGGCTGGTCCATTCAACCTGACGCAGACGGTGACCCTGGAAGAGCTGGAAAAGGCCCATGCCGAAGGCGGCAGTGAGGCCCTGGACCGCTTCCTGCTACCGTCGGACAGCGGTCTGGAGCATTGGCCCCTGCTGCAGTTCAGCGAGCACAGCAGTTACTACTGGCTGCATGGCCAGCCGGTACGTGCACCGGAAGCACCAAAGTTCGGCATGGTGCGGGTGCAGGATCACACAGGTCGCTTCATCGGTATCGGTGAAGTGAGCGACGACGGGCGTATTGCGCCGCGTCGACTGATTCGGTCGGAATGACCGAAACCGTCAGCGGATTCGTTCGCTGGTGGCCAAGCGCCGGTGGGTTTACCCGCTGGCGTACGAGGATGGCTGTCAACAGGCGCGGTTACTCCTCACATTTAAATACAGGGAATAGTCCCTGGCCTGTTCACTCTAGGAGCCCATTACCATGGCACTGAGCGTTGAAGAAAAAGCCCAAATCGTTACCGACTACAAACAAGCTGAAGGCGATACCGGTAGCCCGGAAGTGCAGGTTGCCCTGCTGACCGCCAACATCAACAAGCTGCAAGGCCACTTCAAGGCCAACGGCAAAGATCACCACTCCCGTCGTGGTCTGATCCGTATGGTTAACCAGCGTCGTAAGCTGCTGGATTACCTGAAGGGCAAAGATGCGTCGCGTTACAGCGCCCTGATCGGTCGCCTGGGTCTGCGTCGTTAAGACGTACACCTGAAGTGAGAAGCTGGAAGTCTTCAGTAGCAAGTGGGGCAACCCACTCGCCGCTGCGGGCTTCCAGCTTCTGGCTTTCTGCAGGAATGATTTAGAGCTTGTCCACAATCGGCTGCTGCTGCGGCGGATTTTGAACAGACTTTCGGGGGCTTAGCCCCTCGCTCCACCAGTTCCCCCAAGGCAACAAAGAGAAGGAAAACACCGTGAACCCGGTAATCAAGAAGTTCCAGTTCGGTCAGTCGACCGTAACCCTCGAGACTGGCCGCATCGCCCGTCAAGCCTCCGGCGCAGTGCTGGTCACCGTCGATGACGACGTTGCCGTGCTGGTTGCCGTAACCGGCGCCAAAACTGCTGACCCAAGCAAAGGCTTCTTCCCGCTCTCCGTGCACTACCAGGAAAAAACCTACGCTGCGGGCAAGATCCCCGGCGGTTTCTTCAAGCGTGAAGCGCGCCCGAGCGAAAAAGAAACCCTGACCTCGCGCCTGATCGACCGTCCGATCCGTCCGCTGTTCCCGGAAGGTTTCCAGAACGAAGTGCAGGTCATCTGCACCGTGGTCTCCACCAGCAAGAAGACCGACCCGGACATCGCTGCGATGATCGGTACCTCGGCTGCCCTGGCCATTTCCGGCATCCCGTTCAATGGTCCGATTGGCGCTGCGCGCGTGGCCTTCCACCCGGAAACCGGCTACCTGCTGAACCCGACCTACGAGCAGCTCAAGGCCTCCAGCCTGGACATGGTCGTAGCCGGTACCAAAGACGCCGTGCTGATGGTTGAATCGGAAGCTAAAGAGCTGACCGAAGACCAAATGCTGGGCGCTGTGCTGTTTGCCCACGACGAATTTCAGGCCGTGATCCAGGCCGTGACCGAACTGGCCGCCGAAGCCGCCAAGCCGACCTGGGACTGGCAGCCGAAAGCGGAAAACACCGCGCTGCTCAATGCCATTCGCAGCGAGTTTGGCGACGAAATCTCCAAGGCCTACACCATCATCATCAAGCAAGACCGCTACGCGCGTCTGGGCGAGCTGAAAGATCAGGTTGTGGCCAAGTTCTCCGGTGAAGAAGGTCAGCCTTCTGCCGGTGAAGTGAAAGACGCCTTCGGCGAAATCGAATACCGCACCGTGCGCGAGAACATCGTCAACGGCAAGCCGCGTATCGATGGCCGTGATACCCGTACCGTACGTGGTCTGAACATCGAAGTCGGCGTACTGGACAAGACCCACGGTTCGGCTCTGTTCACCCGCGGCGAAACCCAGGCTCTGGTGGTTGCTACCCTCGGTACCGCCCGTGACGCGCAGCTGCTCGACACCCTGGAAGGCGAGAAGAAAGACCCCTTCATGCTGCACTACAACTTCCCGCCGTACTCGGTCGGTGAGTGTGGTCGCATGGGCGCCACTGGCCGCCGCGAAATCGGCCACGGCCGTCTGGCCCGTCGCTCGGTACAGGCCATGCTTCCGGCTGCCGACGTGTTCCCGTACACCATCCGCGTGGTATCGGAAATCACCGAGTCCAACGGTTCGTCCTCGATGGCTTCCGTCTGCGGCGCTTCCCTGGCTCTGATGGACGCTGGCGTGCCGATGAAGGCGCCGGTTGCCGGTATCGCCATGGGCCTGGTCAAGGAAGGCGAGAAGTTCGCCGTTCTGACCGACATCCTCGGTGACGAAGACCACCTGGGCGACATGGACTTCAAGGTTGCCGGTACTGCCAATGGCGTGACCGCACTGCAGATGGACATCAAGATCCAGGGCATCACCGAAGAGATCATGGAAATCGCCCTGGGCCAGGCCCTGGAAGCGCGTCTGAACATTCTCGGCCAGATGAACCAAGTCATTGCCCAGTCGCGTACCGAGCTGTCGGCTAATGCCCCGACCATGATCGCGATGAAGATCGATCAGGACAAAATCCGCGACGTCATCGGCAAGGGTGGCGCGACCATCCGTAGCATCTGTGAAGAAACCAAGGCTTCGATCGACATCGAAGACGACGGTTCGATCAAGATCTTCGGTGAAACCAAGGAAGCTGCCGAGGCCGCGCGTCAGCGCGTTCTGGGTATCACCGCAGAAGCCGAAATCGGCAAGATCTACGTTGGTAAGGTTGAGCGCATTGTCGACTTCGGCGCCTTCGTCAACATCCTGCCGGGCAAAGACGGTCTGGTGCACATCTCCATGCTGAGCGACGCTCGCGTTGAGAAAGTCACTGACATTCTCAAAGAAGGTCAGGAAGTTGAAGTGCTGGTACTGGACGTGGACAACCGCGGTCGTATCAAGCTGTCCATCAAGGACGTTGCTGCGGCCAAGGCTTCGGGTGTTTAAACCCTAGTCAGGCTGCAGAGAAGAGGGCCCGCTTGCGGGCCCTCTTTTTTTGTCCGGAATTTGCCGTGACAATGGCGACCTCTGCAGTACCGTACAAGGACGTTTGGCAATGGATATCACCTACTGCCGTTACCACCCGGCACAACCCGCTACCTGGCAGTGCGCGCCGTGCGAGCGGGATTTCGGCGATTGCTGCATCCCGCTGAATGCCGATGCGCCACAGCAGGAGCCAGTGTGTCCGCTGTGTCGCCAGCGGCTGACCTTTCTTGGCGCGGCCAATACCGCCCAGCCTTTCTGGGAGCGCATCCCGCAATTCTTCCTGTATGGCTTGCAGCAGGGGCCATTATTGTTCGCCGTAGCGTTGGCTCTGGCGAGCCTGTTCATGCCGAACTGGAAGCTGCTCTGGCTGGCGCTGTTCTGTGTGGCCTGCAAATACCTGCAGACAGTGATCGAAACCGCCAGCCACGGAGGCCGCGAAGCGCCAGCGCTGCGCACGGCTTTCGATATCGAAGGCTTCGGCCTGTTCTGGCGCCTGCTGGTGATTTTCTTCATTGCCTTCGCCGCACAGTGGCTGGCGGCCGACTTCGACAGCGAAGCGTTGTTCTGGGCGGTCAGTCTGGGCGTGCAGCTGGTGATACCGGCCTGCATCATCCGCCTGGCCCTGGACAAGACCCTGGGCGCGGCGCTGAGCCCGGACGAGATTGGTCAGGTAATCAAGGCCATGGGCTGGCGCTACCTGATTCTCTGGGTGTTCCTGTTCATCCTGTGGCAGTCGCCGGGCTGGGTCACCTACATGCTTGCGAACGGCTTGCCGGGGGTGGTGTTGATGCCGATTGTCACCCTGTTGTTTGGTTATTTCAGTGTGGTGATGTGCGCCATGATGGGCTATGCGGTCTTCCAGTATCAGGGCGCACTTGGCTTCGCCGTGGCCGAAGAAGGTGGGCAAGCGGGTTTGCCTGCCGAGGAGTACCACCGTCGTCGCGCCCTGGCCGAAGCGGAAATCCGCCTCAAGGAGGGGCAGAGTGGCCCTGCTCTGGAAATACTGACTCAGGCCTTGGACCGTTTTCCTAATGACCTCAAACTCAATGAGCGCTTTCATCAGCTGCTCTATGGCCTCAATGCCCGTGAACGCTGCCTGCGTCATCTGGCTCATTACCTGCCGCTGGTGGCGCGGCTGAATCCGCCGCTGGCGGCTACGGCGCTGCTCAATGCGCGCCGGTTGCAGGCGGATTACCTGCCGGACGATGCCCAGGTCTGCGAGCGGGTGGCACAGGCGCTGATCGAACGGCACAAGATTCGTGAAGGCCTCAGCCTGTTGCGCAACCTGCACCAGCGCTTCCCCGAGTACCCGTTCATTGCCCGTGCCTACTTGCTGGCCGCGCGCGGTTTTGCCGAGGGGCTGGGACAATTGGAGCCGGCGCAGAAGCTGCTGGGCTTTATTCGCACGCGTTATCCGCAGTCGTCACTGTTGGGCGAAGTGGGTGTCTTGGAAACGACCATTCAGCGCTTGGCTGAACGCAGCTGATAGCCTTAGCCCGGATGCACTCCGGGGCGGTAGCCAATTGCGGATTGCATCCGGGCTAGGCTCAGAGCCTTTTTTAACGCGGTATGGCCGACGCACAGGAGATCGTAAACAGATTCTCAGCGCGCCAGGTGCTGCTGGTAAATGGCCAGTTGCTGGGTCTGTTCGGCTTCCGGGAAGGCCTGGCGCAGGAAGCGGCTCAGTTCGCTGACACCGCTCAGATCATGACGTTGGCCGAGCTGGCGAGCCAGTTGCAGGGTCAGCACGGGGAACTGCTGCGGCAGTTGCGTGCTGCGACTCAGGCGGCGCCAGGCGCCCAACGCGCGTTGCCCCTCGCCGGCGCGGATCAGCGGTGGCAGCAGATGCAGTTGCACGGCTGGGTGCTGCAGCAGGCGCTGTTCCATCTCGCCGCTGTCGTCGGCAATCCGTCGTAGCAGCGCCAGGCTTGTGCCATCTTCGGGTAGGGCAAATACCTGCTTGAGTACACCGCTGAGCAAGGCCTTGTCCTGACGTCCGCGGGCAACCGCATAGAGGCGCTCCAGCAATGCAGGGCGGCCAGGGTAGCGCGCGAGCAAATCCGGCCCACGGCTGGCGGCCTGATCCAGGGCAAACTGACCGATCAGTTGGTCGAGGGCAGCCAGTTCGCGCTTGAATGGTGCGTCCGGATCTTCCTTGTGCAGGTAGGCCTCGTCGACCTTGAGGCGCCCGCCCAGGCGCGGTAGCCACACGGCGAGGAAACCGGCACCCAGGCCGCCCAAGTGGGCGTAGTAGTTGGTGTTGCCTTCGGCCAGCAGCAGGCCGTACAGCTCCTTGCCCATCCACACCGGCAGAATCCACAGCGCTGGTGCCTTGAAGTAGCCGAACAGCGGCCCAAGCCAGTAGAAGAAGTTGATCTTGCGCAGGCCATAGACGCCCAGGTACATGCCCATCAGCCCGGAGATCGCCCCGGAGGCACCGACCCCACTGACCCACGCAGGATCCACAGCCCACCAGAGCAGGTGCGAGGCCACGCCGCTGAGCAAGTACAGGCCCAGATAGACGGCGCGGCCCAAGGCGATTTCCAGGGCAAAACCGAAGATGAACAGGAACAGCATGTTGCCCAGCAGGTGGTCGAAGCTGCCATGCAGGAACATCGCACCGAACAGGCCTTCGACCGTAAACCTGGCCGGGATAAAGCCGAAGCGCATGCTGCTAATCTGGTCGCGCGCCGCCTCGGCCTTCTGCCGCGCCGCTTGCCAGGCGTTGTCGGCGCGATACTCGGCACGCTGGTGCAGACCGTGCTCGAACTCCAGGTCATGCAGGATCAGCGCCGCCAGATCCTGGCGACGCATGCCGTCGAGGTATTCGCGTTCGTCCCGATCCAGCTCCCGGCGCGTACTGAAATCCTCGCTGAACAGGGCCCGCTCGCGATTGAGTAGACCGCCGTCGAGGTAGGTGCGCACCGCCGTTTCCTCGCGTTCCTGATCGCCACCCTGATAACCGAAGTAGATCAGGCAGTTGAGCAGGATCAGCAGCAGGGTGATGACAGGCGGGCGTTTCCAGTCCAGCGGGTGTTCGGCCGGGATGATCAGCATGGCTTACTTCCGTGTACTAAGGGTTTACTGGCCGCGCTTACTGGCGATGCTTTTCAGGCGCTCGGCTTCGAACGTCAGGTAGTAGTACATGCCGTTGCGCGGGCCGTAGACCCATTCTTCCTGCTTGAACTCCTGCTCGCCCTGGGCATTGAGGGTGTAGCCGATCACGCTCTGGCTGGCCGGCGCGCCGCACTTCATGCGCACTTCGCTGCTGCGATCACCTTCACTGGCGATACCCTTGTCGCAGCGCATGGAGGCCGAGGCGGAGAAACTGCAGACAGCCAGCAGGGCACCGATAACGAGAGTTTTCATCTAGAGCATCCTTGTTCATGGGAGGGTAAAACGGAGAGGGATTGGCGGCTCAGTCGCCGCGTTTGCTGTCGATCTTGATCAGGCGATTGCCTTCCAGACGCAGGAAATAAAGCATGCCGTTGCGTGGGCCGTAGATCCACTCCTCGATGGCCACTTCGCTGGCGTAGCCGTAGTAGTCGACCACCTCGCGGTAACCAAGGAAGTCGCGGCTGACTGGCTCGCCACACTTGTCCAGCACTTCGCCGGCCAGGTCGCCGGTGCTGATCAGCTTGCTGCCGCAGCGCAGGGTCGAGCCAGCCTGTGCAACGCTAGCGAACAGTAGGCCAAGGACGATCAGCAGGGTGTTGCGCATCGAGGGTTCCACACCGCAGGGGCTATTGGCCGGCAGCCTACACCGGCTTTTCTTGGCTGTCAGCGACCGCGACGGGTTTCGATGCGGATCAGGCGATTGCCTTCGAAGGTGAGGATGCTGAGCATGCCGTTGTTCGGCCCGTAGACCCATTCCTCGATCTTGAATTCGCGCCGGTCGTAGCCGCCCAGGGTGTAGCCGACCAGGTCGCGGTAGGCCGGTTCACCGCACTTGCGCTCGACTTCAAAGGCGCGATCGCCCTCGCTGACCAGTTGCGTGCCGCAGCGCATGCTGCCGGCCTGGGCCAGGCCGCTGCAGAGTGCCAGCAGGGCCAGGCAGAGCAGTTGGCGAGGCAGCATTATTCGCTACCCAGGTGCAGGGCGGTGGCAACCTTGCCGTCGGCCAGGGCCTCGCTGCTGCTGACATCGAGCAGATAGATACGCTGATCGGCCAGGCCGCCACGTTCTACCAGATAGTCCTTGATGCTGGCGGCGCGGGCTTGGGCCAGCTGGCGCAGAAGCAGCTCGCTCTGTCCCCATGATTGCAGCACGGCGTCTTTCAGCTTGGCGCCACGCTCCTCGTCCGCCAGTTCGGCCCATTCGGCCGGCGGCTGCTGCTTGAGGCGGGTGCGGTAGATGCCCTCGAGCAATACCGCTTTGTCGTCCTCCTCGACCACCAGCTGTTCTGGCTCGGCGGGCACCGCATCGCCGCGGCGCTGCAGCATCTTGTACCAGGTGTTCTGGTATTCACGCTCCAGACGCTCGACTGCCAGCAGGGGGCCGTCGCTGCTCTGGGCGCTCATGCCTTCGACTTCCAGACGCAGTACCGGGCGCTCCTTGAGCGCAGCGGCCAGGGTGTCCAGGGACTTCTGTGCGGCACCGTCCAGCTCATCGCTGCCGGCGGCAAACTGCACCTGGCTGAGGTCAACATCGCTGCCGCCGACCAGGCCGGCAATAAAGTTGAAGGGCGCCTGGGCGGCCCGCAGCACCAGGTTGCGCAGGGTCTGCCAGACGATCGGCATCACGCTGAATTCCGGGCTGTTGAGGTTGCCCTGCACCGGCAGCGCAATCTCGATGTTGCCGTTGGTGTCCTTGAGCAGGGCCACGGCCAGGCGAATCGGCAGGTCCACGGCGTCCTTGCTGTCGACTTGCTCGCCCAGTTGCAGGTCCTCCACCAGCACCTTGTTCTCGGCGTTGAGCTGGCCTTTTTCGATCTGGTAGTGCAGGTCGAGGTTGAGCCGGCCCTTGCGGATGCGATAGCCGGCGAACTTGCCGGAATAGGGGGTGAGGGTGGTCAGTTCGACGTTCTTGAAGCTGGTGGCGATATCTAGGCTGTTCATCGGGTCGAAGGGAGTCAGCTTGCCCTTGATGGTGACCGGCGCGTACTTGTCGACTTTACCCTTGATATCCACGCTGGCAGTGTTCGGGCTCTGGTTGTCGAGGGTGCCGATCTTGCCGTTGAGCTGCTGAATGGCCGTGGCGAAGTTGGGGGTCAGGCTGAAGTCGGCGAAGTTGGCTGAGCCGTCCTTGATACTGATGCCGCCGATACGGATCGGCATGGGTTTGCCGGCAGGTTCTGCCTTGGCATTCGGTTTGGCCGGCTGGGCGATGATCAGGTCGTTGACGTTGGTGGTCAGGTCTTCATTGATGATGAAACGGGTATAAGGCTGCTGCAGGCTGACCTGCTGGATCGCCAAGCCTTCGCCGTGGTGGTAGTCGAGGCCGTCCACCACCAGCTGCTGCCACTTGAGAAAGTCACGTTCCTTGAGCGTGTCGAGGGTGTGCAGCTGGTTGACCTCGGCGCGTCCGCCGATGCTGAACGCCAGCGGCTCGACGCTTTTCAGATCGACGGCCAGGTCGCTGCCAAGGAAGCCGCTGCGCAGCTCCAGACGCATGAACGGGCTGATGTAGGCCTGTGCCAGGCGCAGGTCGATATCACGCGTGGCAATCTGCAGCTTGGCCGTGGTCGGGGTCAGTTGTACCTGGCCCTCGGCCTTGAGCTGCCCTTTCTGGTTCAGGCCGCTGTCGAGCTTTAGGGCGAAAGGCGAGGTGCCCAGGCTGTCGAAATTCTGCAGGTCCAGATTGAGTGGACCCAGTTCGACCTTGACCTCCTGGCCAGGGGCGCGGTCGGCCAGATGAATCTGGTAGTCGCGTAGTTGTACATCACGCAGGATCACTTGCCAGGGCTTGACTGCTGCCTCGGTAGTGGCTGCCGGCGGATTTGCCGGGGTGCCTGGCTCTCCGGTAGGAGTGGTGGCTGCTGTTTCCGGGCTGGGTACGACCGGCTCTGTGGCCACAGGCGTTGGTTCTGAGCCGGCGCCACCCTCACTGGGTGTCGGTGTCGGTGTCGGTGTCGGTGTCGGCGTGGCGGGAGTGACGGTTGAGGCCGGCGCAGGTTTGCTCTGGCTGGCAAACAGCTTCTGCCAGTCGAGCTGGCCATCGGCTTCGCGGGCGGCCCAGGTTTCCAGCTTCTGGCTGCGAATCTTGCCAACTAGAACCTGCTGCTTGGCCAGGTCCAGCGAGGTTTCGCTGATATCCAGGCGCTCCAGGCGCAGCAGGGGTTGCTCGGTCGGGCTTTGGATGGCGAATGCGGCCAGGCTGATGGCGACATTGTTCAGCTGCAGTTCGGTGCCCTTGGCCAGGTTCAGGTGGTAGTCGGCACTGAGGCTGACCACGCCGTCTTGTAGAACCAGCGGGACAGCGTCGCGCACATAGGGCCAGACGCCCTTGAGCTTGCCGTCGGTGATCTTCAATTGCCCTTTGGAGGCGATTGGCGTCAGGCTGACCTGGCCGCTCCAGTCGACCCGTCCGCCCTGCGGGCCGATGGCCACCAGGTTCATGTCGGCGTTATCGTCGGGCAGGGTGCTGAGGTTCTTCAATTCCAGGTTGAGCGAGTCGTAGAGGAACTCCACCGGCTCGCTGGGACGTAGATCCTGGAAGTGCAGGCCGTTCTCGATCAGTTCAATGCGGCTGATACGCAGCGGGAAGGGCTCGCCCGGTTCTGTCGCCGCCGGTTGTTCCGGACTGGCTGGCAGCCTGAACAGTTGGGTCAGGTTGAGCGTACCGTCCTTGGCGAACAGCAGTTCGGTGCGCGCCTTCTCCAGTTCGATATCGGCCAGGTGCAGGGCGCCACTCCACAGGCTGTCCCACTGTAGGTTGGCGTATAGGCGTTCGAAGGCAATCTGCTCCTTGTTCGCCTCGCCTATATGCAGGCCCCACAGGTGCAGCTCCAGGCTGAATGGGTTGAATTCGATACGTTCCAGGCGCGCCGGCACGGTGGCCAGTTGGGTCAACTGCTGGTTGGCCACGCGCAGGCCGATGCCGGGCAGGATCAGGAAGCCCAGCAGGCTGTAGAGGCCGGTGGCGATCAGCAGTGCGCTCGCGGCGCGTTTCAATCCTTTGGGCATGGCTCGACTTCAACTTCCAGGCTGAGATGCCCGGAAGTATGGCATGGCTATTTAAAGTCGGGCCATTGCCATGCTGATAGGGTGATTCAGAACTGCAGAATCAGAGTCTTCAGCGGCGGTTGGCCGTCGTGCGAGGGAAAGTCTGCAGCGGGTGGCAGCGCCTGCCATTCGCGCACCGGGCGGCCGAGTTTGTCGGCGCAGCGCAGCACCTGTTCACGCCAGTCATCCATGGTTACGCGCGCCAGGTTGTTGCAGCAGATCAGCGTGCCGTCTTCGGCGGTGGCGAGCAGTGCCGGCTTGAGCAGGCTCTGGTAATCACGCTGCAGATCGACGGTGCCAAAGGCGCTCTTGGCCCAGGCCGGAGGGTCGAGCAGTACCAGGTCGAACTGGCGCTGGGCCAGGCGCGGGTAGTGCGGCAGTTTCTGCCCGCGCCGCGCACTGATTGGCAGGCCGGCCAGTTGGCGGATGGCCGGGAAGTAGTCGGACTGGATGAACTGCATGGGGGGCAGTTGCGGGTTGAGCAGGCCATTCTCGCGGCCGACTGCCAGGTTGCCGTCGGCAAAGTCCAGGTTGACCACCTCGCGGGCGCCGCCCGCTGCGGCGCACAGGCCAACGCCGCAGGTGTAGGCGAACAGGTTGAGCACCGACTTGCCGGCGCTGTGCGCCTTGACCCAGCCGCGGGCGCTGCGCAGGTCGAGGAACAGCAGTGGGTCCTGCCCCGGATGACGGCCGCGTACCCGGTAGTTCAACCCCCATTCCCGGCCGATCTGGTCTTCCAGTGCAGCAGGTTCGGCCTGGTAGATGGGGTCGCTGCGGTCGATCCGCGAGTTGCCCTGCGAGCGGTCGTTGTAGACCAACTGCAGGTCGTGGCCGAACTGCTGCTGGACGGTTGCGTGCAGCTCGAGCAGGGCATCACGTTCGAGCGCCTGGTGGAAACTCTGCACCAGCAGCTGCGGGCCGTAGCGGTCTACGGTCAGGCCGGGGGCACCTTCCTGGCTACCGTGGAACAGGCGGTAGCAGTCGGTGCCCTGCTCATGCAGTTCGCCGAGCAGGCCCTGGCGGGTGTCGAGGGCGGCGCGCAGCGCCTGGTTGAGAGCGGACATGCGCGGCGTCTCGAAAAAAGGAGGCCGGCAGTTTACCAGCCCTGCCTCGGCTGCGTGCGTCTCAGCGGCGGATGGCCAGGCCCAGGCGTTTGTGCGCGCGGTGCACGGCGGCACTGCGTACGGCCCAGCGCAGGAGGGGCGCGACTCGGCCGACAGCCATCTGGATCAGGCGACTGCGGCGTGGACCAAGCGGTTTGTCGAACAGTTGCTGGGCCCAGTCGGGCAGCAGCTCGTAGCCGGCCTGCAGCATCAGTTTGCCCATGGGCACGGCAATGGCGCTGGGGGCCGGAGCGGACTGCAGGATGGCGAGGATTGCCCGCGAGCGGTCATCGCACAGCAGTTGCGGGCGGATGGCGGCCAGATACGCCTCTATCTCGGCGCAGGAGCGCGGCACGTCGCGGGCGCCGAGACGTTCGGCGATCAGCGCCACTTCGGCGTAGTAGCGATCCTGCTCGGTGACACTCAGCTGCGGATTGCAGTAGCGCAGGTGGGCCTTGAGAAAGCAGGAAACTTCGGCCACATGCACCCAGGTCAGCAGCGCCGGATCGCTTGCGGCGTAAGGGCGGCCATCCGGCGCGGTGCCGACTACCTGCAGGTGGATGGTGCGGACCTTGTCGAGCAGCCACTCGGCATCGCGGGTCGAGCCGAAGGTTGTGCCGGAGATGAACTGCCCGGTGCGGTGCAGGCGGCCGAGCAGGTCGTCACGGAAGTTCGAGTGATCCCACACGCCGGCCAGGGCCAGTGGGTGCAGGGCTTGCAGAAGCAGGGCACTGATGCCGCCGATCATCATGCTGGTGAAGTCGCCATGTACGCGCCAGCACACGGCGTCGGGGCCGAACAGTCCAGGGTCGCCGGGCGGCTGCTCGAAGTCGATCTGGCCCAGGACCAGGCCGGTCAGGCTGAGTACCTGGCTTTCGATACGGCGGCGGAGGACTTCCATGATGGTTTCGCTTGGCGGCAGGGCTGCTGGGTAGACCCTCACCCACTGGGAGAGGGGACGGTGAGAGAGTGTGTAGGGTGGATCACTCTGTATCGATCCACCGCGCGGGCCGGGGTGGGTGAACAGAGCGTCATCCACCCTACAGCTCAGTCTATTGGTTCAAGCGTTGGCCAATCAGGCTGTCGACCACGCTCGGGTCGGCCAGGGTCGAGGTGTCGCCCATGTTTTCCAGTTCATTGCAGGCGATCTTGCGCAGGATGCGGCGCATGATTTTGCCCGAGCGGGTTTTCGGTAGGCCCGGTGCCCACTGGATCAACTCCGGCTTGGCGAAGCTGCCGATCTCCTTGCTGACCAGCGCGAGCAGTTCGGCCTTGAGCGCGTCGTCGAGTTGCGCACCGATTACCGGGGTGACGAAGGCGTAGATGCCCTGACCCTTGATGTCGTGCGGATAGCCGACCACGGCGGCTTCGGCGATCGCATCGTGCAGCACCAGGGCGCTTTCCACTTCGGCGGTGCCGATGCGGTGCCCGGAGACGTTGATTACGTCGTCGACCCGGCCGGTGATCCAGTAGTAACCATCCTCGTCACGGCGCGCGCCGTCGCCGGTGAAATAGTAGCCGGGGTAGGGCTTGAAGTAGGTGTCGATCATCCGCTGGTGATCGCCGTAGACGCTGCGGATCTGACTCGGCCAGCTGGCCTTGATTGCCAGCACACCAGAACCGGCACCGTCGATCTCCAGGCCCTTGTCATCCAGCAGTACTGGCTGCACACCGAAGAACGGGCGCGTCGCCGAGCCGGGCTTGAGGTCGGTGGCGCCGGGCAGCGGGGTAATCAGGATCGAACCGGTCTCGGTCTGCCACCAGGTGTCGACGATCGGGCAGCGGGTCTCGCCGACCACGTGGTAGTACCACTCCCAGGCTTCCGGGTTGATCGGCTCGCCGACCGAACCGAGCAGGCGCAGGCTGTTGCGGTCGGTTTTCTTCACGGGCTCTTCACCCTCGCGCATCAGTGCACGCAGGGCGGTGGGCGCGGTGTAGAAGATGTTGACCTGGTGCTTGTCGATCACCTGCCAGAAGCGCGAGGCGTCCGGGTAGTTCGGCACGCCCTCGAACATCAGGGTGGTGGCACCATTGGCCAGCGGGCCGTAGACGATGTAGCTGTGCCCGGTGACCCAGCCGACGTCGGCGGTGCACCAGTAGATATCGCCTTCGTGGTAGTCGAACACGTATTTATGGGTCATGGCTGCGCCCAGCAGGTAGCCGCCGGTACTGTGCAGCACGCCCTTCGGTTTACCCGTGGAGCCCGAGGTGTAGAGGATGAACAGTGGGTCCTCGGCGTCCATTGGCTCGGCCGGGCAGTCGTCGGACACTTCGCGCAAAGCTTCGTGGTACCAGAGGTCGCGCCCTTCGACCCAGTCCACTTCGCCCTGAGTGCGCTCGACCACCACCACGGTGCTGACGGCCGGGCAGCTCTGCAGGGCCTTGTCGACGTTAGCCTTGAGTGCGACATACTTGCCACCGCGTACACCTTCGTCGGCGGTGATCACGGTGCGGCAGTCGGCATCGAGGATGCGGTCGCGCAGGGCGTCCGGAGAGAAACCGCCGAACACCACCGAATGCACCGCGCCGATGCGCGTACAGGCGAGCATGGCGTAGGCCGCCTCGGGGATCATTGGCATATAGATGCACACCCGGTCGCCTTTCTTCACCCCACGCTGCTTGAGCACGTTGGCCAGGCGGCTGACGTTGTGGTGCAGCTTGTTGTAGGTGATGTGGGCGGACTCTGCCGGGTTGTCGCCTTCCCAGATAATAGCGATCTGTTCGCCGCGCTTGGCCAGATGACGGTCAATGCAGTTGTAGGCGACGTTGAGCTGGCCGCCTTTGAACCATTCGGCCTGACCCTTGGCCAGATCGCTGCTTTGCACCTGGTCCCAAGGCTTGAACCAGTCAAGGAACTGCGTGGCCTGCTCGCCCCAGAACGTATCCGGCTGCTCGATGGACTGGCGATACAGGCGCTGATAGTCGGCGTCGTTCAGGTGGGCGCGTTGACGCACGGCGTCTTTGACTGGGTGAAGGCTGATCTCGAACATGGCGGGGTCCTTGTTATTGTCTGGCCGCGATGCCAATTAGGGTGAACCAAGCAGTTGCTTGGTTCAAGTGCCATGTAACGCTCCTTTAGCGCAGCGCTGCTGTAGCCCGGATGCAATCCGGGAAGCAGGCGACTCCGATCCCGGATTACATCCGGGCTACAAGATGTGGTGTCTAAAATCGTCGGTAAAGCGTTATGAGCGCAGGCCAGACAAGGCGAAAGCCGACGAGGACGCGGAGTTTACGTGTGTAAATGAGCAGTCCGAGTCGGCTTTCAACGCAGTATGGGCAAGCGCAATAGCTTTTCCGGTGATTTTCAGCCGCGGTGACGACCGCGGAAAAAATCGATCAGCCCCTGGGTCGAGGCATCCTCGGCCGGCGGCTGATCCCAGCCGGTGAGGCGCTGATAGACGCCCTTGCCGAGCTCCTTGCCCAGTTCCACGCCCCACTGGTCGAAGGCGTTGATGCCCCAGATCACGCTCTGCACGAACACCTTGTGCTCGTACATCGCCACCAGCGCGCCGAGGCGGCGCGGGCTGATGCGTTCCAACACCAGGGTGTTGCTCGGGCGGTTGCCGGGGATCACCTTGTGCGGCGCCAGACGTTGCACTTCGGCTTCCGGCAGCCCTTGGGCGCGCAGCTCGTTTTCTGCTTCAGTGCGGCATTTGCCGAGCATCAGCGCCTGGCTTTGCGAAAGGCAGTTGGCGTACAGCCACTGATGGTGGTCGGCCACCGGGTTGTAGCTGACCACCGGCACGATGAAGTCGGCCGGAA
>CAZFKQ010000004.1:0-324095 GCA_964518735.1 uncultured Pseudomonas sp. | reverse complement strand
CCTGCGGCAACGTCGACGACGGCAAGAGCACCCTGATCGGGCGCCTGCTGCACGATTCCAAGATGATCTACGAAGACCATCTGGAAGCCATCAGCAAGGACTCCAAGAAAGTCGGCACCACCGGCGATGACATCGACCTGGCACTGCTGGTGGATGGCCTGCAGGCCGAGCGCGAGCAGGGCATCACCATCGACGTGGCCTACCGCTATTTCAGCACCGCCAAACGCAAGTTCATCATTGCCGATACCCCCGGCCATGAGCAGTACACCCGCAACATGGCCACTGGCGCCTCCACCTGCGACCTGGCGATCATCCTGATCGACGCGCGCTACGGTGTGCAGACCCAGACCAAGCGTCACAGCTTTATCACCAGCCTGCTGGGCATCAAGCACATCGTTGTGGCCATCAACAAGATGGACCTCAAGGGCTTTGATCAGGGCGTGTTCGAGCAGATCAAGGCTGATTACCTGAAGTTCGCCGAAGGCATCGCGCTCAAACCCACCTCGTTGCATTTCGTGCCGATGTCGGCGCTCAAAGGCGACAACGTGGTCAACAAGAGCGAGCAGTCGCCTTGGTACGACGGCCAGTCGCTGATGGAAATCCTCGAAACCGTGGAAGTGGCGGGCGACCGCAATTTCGACGACCTGCGTTTCCCGGTGCAGTACGTCAACCGGCCGAACCTGAACTTCCGTGGTTTTGCCGGCACTCTGGCCAGCGGCATCGTGCGCAAGGGTGACGAAGTCATTGCGCTGCCGTCGGGTAAGGGCAGCAAGGTCAAATCCATTGTCACCTTTGAAGGTGAGCTGGAGCAGGCCGGTCCGGGCCAGGCCATCACTATTACCCTGGAAGACGAAATCGACGTCTCCCGTGGCGACATGCTGGTGCATGCCGACAACCGCCCGCAGGTGGTCGACAGCTTCGACGCCATGCTGGTGTGGATGGCTGAGGAGCCGATGCTGCCGGGCAAGAAGTACGACATCAAGCGCGCCACCAGCTATGTGCCTGGCTCGATTGCCGGCATCGCTCACCGCGTCGATGTGAATACCCTGGAAGAGGGGCCGGCGAGCAGCCTGCAGCTCAACGAGATCGGCAAGGTCAAGGTTGCCCTCGATGCGCCGATCGCCCTCGATGGCTATGCGCAGAACCGCACCACCGGCTCCTTTATCGTCATCGACCGCCTGACCAACGGCACAGTCGGTGCCGGCATGATCATCGCCTCGCCGCAGGCGCATCAGGCCGGCGGTCACCACGGCAAGCTGGCGCATGTGTCGACCGAAGAGCGTGCGACCCGCTTCGGCCAACAACCGGCCACTGTGCTGTTCAGCGGCCTGTCCGGCGCCGGCAAGAGCACCCTGGCCTACGCCGTGGAGCGCAAGCTGTTCGACATGGGTCGCGCCGTGTACGTGCTGGACGGCCAGAACCTGCGTCACGACCTGAACAAGGGCCTGCCGCAGGACCGCGCCGGGCGTACCGAGAACTGGCGTCGTGCTGCCCACGTGGCACGTCAGTTCAACGAAGCCGGCCTGCTGACTCTGGCTGCCTTCGTTGCGCCGGATGCCGAAGGCCGCGAACAGGCCAAGGCGCTGATCGGCAACGAGCGTCTGCTGACTGTCTACGTGCAGGCTTCGCCAGCCGCGTGCCGTGAGCGTGATCCGCAGGGCCTGTATGCTGCCGGTGGCGACAATATCCCTGGTGAGTCCTTCCCTTACGACATCCCGCTGAATGCCGATCTGGTGATCGACACCCAGAGTCTGTCGGTGGAAGAGAGTGTCAAGCAGGTGCTGGATCTGCTGCGTAGCCGCGGTGCGATCTAAGCCTCTGTAATCAAAA
Source organism: uncultured Pseudomonas sp. (assembly GCA_964518735.1). Classification (GTDB taxonomy): domain Bacteria; phylum Pseudomonadota; class Gammaproteobacteria; order Pseudomonadales; family Pseudomonadaceae; genus Aquipseudomonas. The sequence continues at coordinate 322,265 of CAZFKQ010000004.1, read as the reverse complement.
AAGCCCCGCCTGGTGCGGGGCTTTTTTGTGCGCGCTTGCTCAGCCTTTACCTGGCGTGGTGCGGCCGTGTTGGGTGCTTGTCGCCTGTAGGAGCCAGCTTGCTGGCGATCTGCGCTGCACGTCGATCAATCGTCAGCAAGCTGGCTCCTTCAAGAGCGGTCTTGCCGGGTTATAGCTATAAAAAGCCCCGCACTGGGCGGGGCTTTTTCTTGGCGGTTAAGCGCAGCTCAGCGCTTAAGGCCGAAGGTTTCGTCCAGCGTGCCTGGGGCATCCGGTTCCTTCGGCGCGTAGTCCTTGGGCATTTCGTTGTTCTTCGGTGGGGTCAGGCGCTCGCGTTTCTCGTTACCTTCGTCGGTTTGCAGAGCGGCGAGCAGGCGCTGGCGGGTCAGCTCGTCGAGAGCCAGGCGGTTGGCGCCCTCGGACAGGTGTTCCTGCACGTCCTGGTAGCTCTGGGTGAGTTTCTTCACCAGGCTGGCGGTGGTGTTGAAGTGAGTCACCACTTCGCTCTGGTAGGCGTCGAAGCGCTGTTGCATGTCATCCAGCTGGCGTTGGGTGCGATTCGGCGCGGCGTTGGGCAGCAGGCGTGCCACCAGAAAGCCGATGGCGATGCCTGCCAGTACGGCGATGGCGGGGAGCAACCAGGGCGTTATCGTCTGTTCCACGAGTCCTTCCTCTCTATACGGCTTTGCTTTACGGTAGCGGCTCCAAACCGCGCTGTATACCGCTTGCGAGCTGTGTTGTGCGTTGTGCCTATCCAAGACGTGTCGACCCGAACCGGGGTCACGGAGTTCCCGCAGTTGATCCGCGAAACCCCTCTTTCCCTAGATGGCCCTTGCGGCCCACTGGAAGCCCTCTACCTTGAGGTGCCGGACGCCAAGGGCCTGGCACTGATCTGCCATCCCAACCCGGTGCAGGGCGGCACCATGCTCAACAAGGTGGTCTCCACCCTGCAGCGTGCCATACGCGACATGGGTTACAGCACCCTGCGCTTCAACTACCGCGGTGTTGGTGCCAGCGCCGGTAGTCACGACATGGGCGTCGGCGAGGTGGATGACGCCGAGGCCGTGGCGCTGTGGTTGCGGGCCCAGCATCCAGAATTGGCGTTGAACCTGTTCGGCTTCTCTTTCGGCGGTTTCGTCGCGGCGGCGACTGCCGGGCGCCTTGAGGCGCAGGGCATTGCCGTCGAGCGACTGTTCATGGTCGCCCCGGCGGTGCAGCGCCTGCAGGCGCCGGAGCGTCTGCCGCAGGGCGGCGAGCTGGTGGTGATCCAGCCTGAACAGGACGAAGTGATTGATCCCGAGGCGGTTTATGCCTGGTCCGCCGCCCTGCAACGTGCCCACGAGCTGCTGAAAGTGGCAGAATGCGGCCACTTTTTTCACGGCAAGCTGCCCGAGTTGAAAGATCTCGTACAGCCGCGTCTCTAAGCGAAGCGATATCCGACATGACCACCCGAATCCTGACTGGCATCACCACCACCGGCACCCCGCACCTGGGCAATTATGCGGGCGCCATCCGTCCGGCCATTGTTGCTAGTCGCGCTGCCGATGCTGACTCGTTCTACTTTCTGGCCGACTACCACGCCCTGATCAAGTGCGACGAGCCAGCGCGTATCCAGCGTTCGCGCCTGGAGATCGCCGCCACCTGGCTGGCCTGTGGTCTGGACGTGAACAAGGCGACCTTCTACCGCCAGTCCGATATTCCCGAGATTCCCGAGCTGTGCTGGCTGCTCACCTGCGTCGCCGGCAAGGGCCTGCTCAACCGCGCCCACGCCTACAAGGCCTCGGTGGACAAGAATGTCGAGCAGGGCGAGGACCCGGATGCCGGCATCACCATGGGCCTGTTCAGCTACCCGGTGCTGATGGCGGCGGACATCCTGATGTTCAATGCGCACAAGGTTCCGGTCGGCCGCGATCAGATCCAGCATGTGGAAATGGCCCGTGATATCGGTCAGCGCTTCAACCACCTGTTCGGCAACGGCAAGGAACTGTTCACCCTGCCGGAAGCGGTGATCGAGGAAGAAGTGGCGACTTTGCCCGGCCTCGACGGCCGCAAGATGAGCAAAAGCTACGACAACACCATCCCGCTGTTCGGCTCGGCCAAGCAGCTCAAGGACGCCATTGCCCGTATCGTCACCGACTCCAAGTTGCCCGGCGAAGCCAAGGACCCGGACAATTCGCATCTGTTTACCCTGTTCCAGGCCTTCGCCACGCCGGCGCAGCAGGCCGAGTTCCGCGCCGAGCTGGTCGACGGGCTGGCCTGGGGCGAGGCCAAGCAGCGGCTGTTCCAGCTGCTCGATAACGAGCTGGGCGAGGCGCGTGAGCGCTACAGCGCCTTGATCACCCGGCCGGCTGATCTGGAAGACATCCTCCTGGCCGGTGCGGCCAAGGCACGTAAGACCGCTACGCCATTTCTTGGCGAGCTGCGCGAAGCCGTGGGCCTGCGTTCGTTCCGCGAGCAGGTGCAGGTAGCAGCTGGCGAGAAGAAAAAAGCGGCGAAGAGCGCGCGTTTTGTCAGCTTCCGTGATGAAGACGGCAGCTTCCGCTTCCGCCTGCTGGACGCCGCCGGCGAGCAACTGCTGCTGTCCAGGTCTTTTGCCGATGGCAAGGCGGCGGGTCAGGCTAGCAAGCGCCTGCAGTCTGGTGAGGCGCTGGATGTGCGCGAGCAGGGCGAGGGCTTCGGTCTGTGGCTGGATGGTGAACTGATCGGTGAAAGCCCGGCCTTTGCCGATGCCGGCGCGCGTGATGCAGGAGTTGCCCGTCTGCGCGAAGCGCTGGCGCCGCAGGAATAAACGCCGGGCCAGACTACTGGCTGATTGCCAAGCACGGGGTGCGTCGTTAAAGTGACCGCCCCGTTTTTGTTACCGAATTTCCCATCATGACTCCTCTAGCGCGCTACCAGGCCGACCTGCAACGGCCGGACTTCTTCCACGACGCCGCCCAGGAAAACGCCGTGCGTCACCTGCAGCGTCTGTACGACGACCTGGTGGCCGACTCGCAGGCGTCTTCCGGGCTGCTCGGCAAGCTGTTTGGCAAGAAGCGCCAGGAGCCGATCAAGGGGATCTATTTCTGGGGAGGCGTCGGTCGCGGCAAGACTTATCTGGTCGATACCTTCTTCGAGGCGCTGCCGTTTCCGCAGAAGATGCGTACGCACTTCCATCGGTTCATGAAGCGTGTGCATGAGGAGATGAAGACCCTCAAGGGCGAGAAGAACCCGCTGACCATCATCGGCAAGCGTTTCGCCGACGAGGCGCGGGTGATCTGTTTCGACGAGTTCTTCGTCTCCGACATTACCGACGCGATGATTCTCGCCACCCTGCTCGACGAGCTGTTCAAGAATGGCGTGGCCCTGGTGGCGACCTCCAACATCGTCCCGGACGGCCTGTACAAGGACGGCCTGCAGCGTGCGCGTTTCCTCCCGGCCATTGAACTGGTCAAGCAGTACACCGAGGTGGTCAACGTCGACAGTGGCGTGGATTACCGTTTGCGTGCTCTTGAGCAGGCCGAGCTGTTCCATTGGCCGCTGGATGCCGAGGCCGAGGTCAGCCTGGACAAGAGCTTCCGCAGCCTGCTGCCCGAGCACTGTGTGGTGGAGGAGAACAAGGCGCTGATGATCGAAAATCGCGCAATCATGGCCCGCAAGGAAGGCGACGACGTCGCCTGGTTCGAGTTCCGCGAGCTGTGCGACGGCCCGCGCAGCCAGAACGACTACATCGAGCTGGGCAAGATCTATCACGCGGTGATCCTGGCCAACGTGGAGCAGATGAGTGTGGCCAAGGAAGACATGGCGCGGCGCTTCATCAACCTGGTGGACGAGTTCTATGACCGTAACGTCAAGCTGATCATTTCCGCCGAGGTGGAGCTGAAGGATCTGTACACCGGTGGTCGTCTGACCTTCGAGTTCCAGCGCACCCTGAGCCGCTTGCTGGAGATGCAGTCCCACGAATTTCTTTCGCGCCCGCACAAGCCGTAAAGACGTCTGCGTCTGGATAAAGGGCTGCCCACGGGCAGCCCTTTTGCGTTTCAGGCGCTGTCTTTGTGCAGGAACTGCCGGCGGTACTGGTTAGGTGACAGCTCGGCGTGTTGGCGGAATAGGCGGGCGAAGAAGCTGGCGTCGTCGTAGCCGACTTCGTAACTGATGGTCTTGATGCTCTTGCGCGTCGAGCTGAGCAGGCTCTTGGCCGTTTCGATGCGCAGCCGCTGCAGGTAGTGCAGCGGTTTGTCGCCCGTGGCGGCCTGGAAGCGGCGCATGAAGTTGCGGATGCTCATGCCGTGCTCGCGGGCCACGTCCTCGATGCGGAATTTCTCCGCGAAGTGCTCCTCCAGCCACTGCTGGACCTGCAGGATGGCCATGTCCTGGTGCAGTTTCTGTCCACCGAAGCCGATACGCCCAGGGCTGTAGCTGCGCTGGGTCTCGTAGAGGATGTCGCGCGCCACGCCCTGGGCGATGGAGGCGCCGCAGTAGCGTTCGATCAAGTAGATGTACATGTCGCAGGCTGAAGTGACACCGCCGGCGCAGTACAGGTTGTCGGCATCCGACAGGTGCTTCTCCTGATTCAGCAGGACCCTGGGAAAACGCTCGGCGAATTCGCGGAAGAAGCGCCAGTAAGTGGTGGCTTCCTTGCCGTCGAGCAGACCCGCCTCGGCCATCCAGAACACCCCGGTGGCTTCGCCGCACAGGGCGGCGCCGGCGGCATGCTGCTGGCGCAGCCAGGGGATGATCTGCGGGTAGCGCTGACGCAGTTCGTCGAAGTCGCCCCAGAAGGCCGGCAGGATGATGACGTCGGCGTTTTCCAGGGGGCCATCCACCTGAATATTGGCCTGGCTGAAGCTGGTCGCGTCCTGGCCGTCCGGGCTGACCACGCGGATCTGGAAGTTGGTCGCCTGATCCAGGCCCTGCTGCTTGCTGTAGCGCAGGCCGGCCATGTGGAAGAAGTCGCGCGCCTGCATCAGCGTGGCGGCGAACACACCTTCGGTGGCGAGGATGCAGATGCGGGTCTGAGCGCTTGTAGCAGGCATGGCAATTATTCTTATTGGTGGTGAAACGGTCATTCGGTGGCTGGATCGTCTTATTTTTTGTCGCATGTGTCCAGTGTCTAGTCGTCCGGCCCTGGCCTAGAGTGGGGCTCACTCAATGACCACTCAGATGCAGGTACAACAATGATTCCAAGAACCCTGTTCAGTCACGAGCACGAGCAGTTTCGCGAGTCCGTGCGTAAATTCTTCGAGCAGGAAGCCGTGCCGTTCCACGCCCAGTGGGAAAAGGATGGCCATATCGACCGCGCCCTGTGGAACAAGGCGGGCGAGGCCGGCATGCTCTGTTCGCACATTCCGGAAGAGTACGGCGGCATGAGCGCCGATTTCCTCTACAGCGCCGTGGTGATCGAGGAGCAGGCTCGTCTGGGCCTGTCTGGCGTCGGCTTCTCCCTGCACTCGGATATCGTTGCGCCCTACATCCTGCACTACGGCACCGAGGAGCAGAAACACAAGTACCTGCCAAAACTGGTCAGCGGCGAACTGGTAACTGCCATCGCCATGACCGAGCCGGGTACCGGTTCTGACCTGCAGGGGGTGAAGACCACCGCCGTGCTGGATGGCGATGAGTACGTGATCAACGGCTCGAAGACCTTCATCACCAACGGTTATCTGGCTGACCTGATTATCGTGGTCGCCAAGACCGACGCCAAGGCCGGCGCCAAGGGCATCAGCCTGTTCCTGGTCGAAGCCAATACGCCGGGCTTCGCCAAGGGTAAGCGCCTGGAAAAGGTCGGCATGAAGGCTCAGGACACCTCCGAGCTGTTCTTCCAGGATGTACGCGTGCCCAAGGAAAACCTGCTGGGCAAGGAAGGCATGGGTTTTGTCTACCTGATGCAGGAGTTGCCGCAGGAGCGCCTGACCGTGGGCTTGCTGGCCATCACCTCAGCCGAAGCGGCGCTTGAGTGGACCAAGGACTACACCCGTGAGCGCAAGGCGTTCGGTCGTCCGGTGGCAGATTTCCAGAACACCCGCTTCAAGCTGGCCGAAATGGCCACCGAAATCCAGATCGGTCGCGTATTTGTCGACCGCTGCCTGGAACTGCATCTGCAGAAGAAGCTGGATGTGCCGACCGCCGCGATGCTCAAGTACTGGAGTACCGATCTGCAGTGCAAGGTGATCGACGAGTGTGTGCAGTTGCATGGTGGCTACGGCTACATGCTGGAGTACCCGATTGCCCGCGCCTGGGCCGACTCGCGGGTGCAGCGTATCTACGCCGGCACCAACGAGATCATGAAGGAAATCATCAGTCGCGCTCTGTGAGAGCTGTCTGATTGAAACAAGCCCTGCAACTGCAGGGCTTTTTCTTGGTCGTGAAAATCAGGGCGCCGGATTCGGATGTTCGCGCTGGATCGCTTCTATTCCTTCAAGGATTTCCGGGCTGAGCTTCAGCTCGGCGCTGCGCAGGTTGCACTCCAGCTGCTCCAGGCTGGTGGCGCCGATGATGTTGCTGGTGACAAAGGGTTGCGCGGTGACGAAGGCCAGGGCCATCTGTGCCGGGTTGAGCGCGTGCTTGCGTGCCAGGTGCACGTAGCGGGCGCAGGCAGCCTGGGCTTGCGTATTGGTGTAGCGGGTAAAGCGATTGAACAGGGTGATGCGGCCATTGATCGGGCGCGCGCCGTTGTCGTACTTGCCGGACAGCATGCCGAACGCCAGTGGCGAATAGGCCAGCAGGCCACACTGCTCGCGCATCGCCACTTCCGCCATGCCGACTTCGAAGCTGCGGTTGAGCAGGTTGTAGGGATTCTGTACCGAGACCATGCGCGGTAGGCCGAGCGTGTCAGCTAGCTGCAGGTACTGCATGGTGCCCCAGGGGGTCTCATTGGACAGGCCGATGTGGCGGATCTTGCCGGCCTTCACCTGTTCGGCGAGCACTTCCAGGGTTTCCTGCAGCGGAGTGAAATCCTGTTCTTTGTGGCGATAGCCGAGCTGACCGAAGAAGTTGGTGCTGCGCTCCGGCCAGTGCAGCTGGTACAGGTCGATCCAGTCGGTCTGCAGGCGCTGCAGGCTGGCGTCGAGGGCGGCGACGATGTGCGTGCGGTTGTGCCTGAGTTGGCCGTCGCGGATGTAATCGATACCGTTGCCGGGGCCGGCGACCTTGCTGGCGATGATCCAGTCGCCACGATTGCCGTGCATCTTGAAGTAGTTGCCGATGATGCGCTCGGTGGCGCCGTAGGTCTCGCCGCGTGGCGGTACCGGGTACATTTCGGCGGTATCGATGAAGTTGATCCCGGCGGCGCGCGCGCGCTCAATCTGGGCGAAGGCATCGGCTTCATTGTTCTGCTCGCCCCAAGTCATGCTGCCCAGGCAAAGGGCGCTGACGCGCAGATCGCTGCGGCCCAGTTGACGATATTCCATGCACTGCTCCTTGGTGTGGCGAAAACACAGAGCATAAAGCAGGTTGCTATTTCTGCAGTAATCGGCATAATTCCGCGGCTCTCTCGATGGCACGCCTAGCCAGAGCGAGAGGGAAGGTGGGGATGCCTAGCCCGCCGAAACCCCCGCCGTAGCGGACGCGCTGACCCGAGCCCCCGATAGCGTCTGTTTTCCGGCCGTCTTTGACTTGTCAAAGCAAGCACTATTCAGTAAGATCCGCCGTCTTATTTTCAGGGCGGCCCCTGAGGCTATAGCGAATGAAGACTTTTACTGCAAAACCGGAAACTGTTAAGCGCGACTGGTACGTCGTCGACGCTGCTGGTCAGACCCTGGGTCGTCTGGCTACTGAAATTGCAAGCCGTCTGCGTGGCAAGCACAAGCCGGAATACACCCCTCACGTTGATACCGGCGATTACATCGTTGTGATCAATGCCGAGCAGGTGCGTGTGACCGGTGCCAAGACCACCGACAAAATGTACTACTCGCACTCCGGTTTCCCGGGTGGCATCAAGGAAATCAACTTCGAGAAGTTGATTGCCAAGGCCCCCGAGCGCGTGATCGAGACCGCGGTCAAGGGCATGCTGCCGAAAAACCCGCTGGGTCGCGACATGTACCGCAAGCTGAAGGTGTATAAGGGTGCTGTTCACCCGCACACCGCTCAGCAGCCCCAAGAACTGAAGATTTAACGGAATAGTTCATTATGTCGGCGACTCAAAATTACGGCACTGGCCGTCGCAAGACCGCAACCGCACGCGTCTTCCTGCGTCCGGGCACTGGCAAGATCTCCATCAACAACCGCACCCTGGATTCCTTCTTCGGTCGCGAAACCGCTCGTATGGTCGTGCGTCAGCCGCTGGAGCTGACCGAGACCTCCGAGAAGTTTGACATCTACGTTACCGTTCTCGGTGGTGGTGTTAGCGGTCAAGCTGGTGCAATCCGTCACGGCATTACCCGTGCGCTGATGGATTATGACGAAGGTCTGCGTCCTGCTCTGCGCAAAGCTGGCTTCGTTACCCGCGATGCGCGTGAAGTTGAGCGTAAGAAAGTGGGTCTGCGTAAAGCGCGTAAGCGTCCGCAGTACTCCAAGCGTTAATCGCTGCTACGTTCAAAAGCGCCCAGTTTCCTTACGGAGCTGGGCGTTTTTTATGGGCGTCTGTTTACCCTGCGACAACGTGCCGCATTGGTGAATGCCGCGCCTGACAAGGCTTTCGGACAATTTGTATCCGGTAATTACCTTGTCAGAAAAGGGGCTTTTCTTTACCATTCGGCAAATTTTGTGCGGCTAGATATTTACCTAGTAGAGGCCTGACCACAGGCCACAAAGCTGATGGGAGACGACTGAATGAGCAATGACGGCGTGAATGCAGGCCGGCGTCGCTTCCTGGTAGCAGCCACCTCTGTGGTGGGCGCTGCAGGAGCGGTGGGTGCTGCGACTCCGTTTGTGGGGTCATGGTTCCCCAGTGCCAAGGCCAAGGCTGCCGGTGCACCGGTGAAAGTGAATATCAGTAAGGTCGAGGCTGGTCAGCAGATGATTGCTGAGTGGCGTGGCCAGCCGGTATTTATCGTGCGCCGTACTGAGGAGATTCTCGGTAACCTGGCCAAACTTGAGGGTGTCGTTGCCGACCCTGAGTCTGCTGCTTCGGTGCAGCCGGCCTATGTCGACAAGAAAACTCGTTCGATCAAGCCCGAGCTGCTGGTGCTGGTCGGTCTGTGCACTCACCTGGGTTGCTCGCCGTCCTTCCGGCCGGAAGTTGCTCCGGCTGACCTCGGTGCCGAGTGGGTAGGTGGTTATTTCTGCCCCTGCCATGGCTCTCGCTACGACCTCGCTGGCCGTGTCTACAAAGCACAGCCCGCGCCTTTGAACCTGCCGGTGCCGCCATACTCGTACGAGTCGGATGATGTCATCGTCGTCGGCGTGGACCAGGAGAAGGCATGATGAGCAAATTCATGGAATGGGTCGATGCACGCTTCCCCGCGACCAAGATGTGGGAAGACCATCTGTCCAAGTACTACGCCCCGAAGAACTTCAACTTCTTCTATTTCTTTGGCTCCCTGGCATTGCTGGTGCTGGTCAACCAGATCGTTACTGGTATCTGGCTGACCATGAGCTTCACTCCGTCTGCCGAAGAAGCTTTCGCTTCCGTCGAATACATCATGCGTGATGTAGAGTTCGGCTGGATCATTCGCTACCTGCACTCCACTGGTGCTTCGGCGTTCTTCGTGGTGGTCTATCTGCACATGTTCCGTGGCTTGCTTTACGGCTCCTACCAGAAGCCGCGTGAGCTGGTATGGATCTTCGGCATGCTGATCTACCTGTGCCTGATGGCTGAAGCCTTCATGGGTTACCTGCTGCCGTGGGGTCAGATGTCTTACTGGGGTGCCCAGGTGATCATCTCGCTGTTCGGCGCCATTCCGGTGATCGGCGATGATCTGACCCAGTGGATTCGTGGTGACTACCTGATTTCCGGAATTACCCTGAACCGCTTCTTTGCCTTGCATGTGATCGCCCTGCCGATCGTGCTGCTCGGCCTGGTGGTGCTGCACATTCTGGCCCTGCACGAAGTCGGTTCGAACAACCCGGACGGCGTCGACATCAAGAAGAAGAAGGACGAGAACGGCATCCCGCTTGACGGTATCGCTTTCCACCCTTACTACACTGTGAAAGACATCGTCGGCGTAGTGGTGTTCCTCTTCGTCTTCTGCGCCATCGTGTTCTTCTTCCCGGAGATGGGTGGTTACTTCCTCGAGAAGCCGAACTTTGAACAGGCCAACCCGTTCAAGACCCCGGCGCACATTGCTCCTGTTTGGTACTTCACGCCTTACTACGCGATCCTGCGTGCCGTTCCGGACAAGCTGCTTGGCGTTATCGCCATGGGCGCTGCCATTGCCGTGCTGTTTGTTCTGCCTTGGCTGGACCGTAGTCCGGTCAAGTCGATGCGCTACAAGGGCTGGCTGAGCAAGGTCTGGCTGCTGGTGTTCTGCGTGTCCTTCGTGATTCTCGGTGTGCTCGGCGTGCTGGCCCCGACTCCGGGTCGTACCCTGCTGTCGCAGATCTGTACCGCTCTGTATTTCGCCTACTTCATCCTGATGCCGTTCTACACACGGATGGAGAAGACTAAACCGGTTCCGGAAAGGGTGACTGGCTGATGAAAAAGCTATTTGCTGCATTTGTATTCGCTGCACTGCCGGCCTTCTCCTTTGCTGCGGGTGGCTTGGAGTATCCGAACGATCACATCGATATCGACCTGGCCGACAAGGCTGCCCTGCAGGATGGCGCGCGTACGTTCGCCAACTACTGCATGGGTTGTCACAGTGCCAAGTTTCAGCGTTACGAGCGTGTTGCCGATGACCTCGGCATCCCGCACGAGCTGATGATGGAAAACCTGGTCTTCACTGGCGCCAAGATCGGCGACCATATGAAGATCGGCATGCAGCCCAATGATGCGAAGGTCTGGTTCGGTGCTGCGCCGCCGGATCTAACCCTGGTTGCCCGTGTACGTGGTGCCGACTGGCTGTACACCTACCTGCGCACCTTCTACGAGGACCCAACCCGTCCTTATGGGGTGAACAACAAGGTGTTCCCGAACGTTGGTATGCCTAACGTACTGGTTGGTCTGCAGGGCCGTCAGGTCATTGGCTGCAAGCAGGTTCAGGTGGTCGAGCATGGCAGCAAGCAGTACGACCCGCTGACTGGTGCGCCAATTACCCACGAGGCTTGCGATCAGCTAACTGTTGTGCCGAATACCGGTACGTTGAGCGAGGCGGAGTTTGACCAGAAGATCCATAACCTGGTGACCTTCCTGGCTTACTCGTCCAATCCGGTCAAGCTGGAAAGTCAGCGCATCGGCACCTATGTGCTGCTGTATCTGGCCTTCTTCTTTGTGTTCGCCTATCTGCTCAAGCGCGAATACTGGAAGGACGTGCACTGATCCCTCGCTTTACCGCTTTAGACGCACGCGCCCGATATGGGCGCGTGCGTTTTCTGTTTCTGCAATTTGGTTTTTTAAGGAGGGGCATCATGGCCGCACCGAATAAGTTGGCCTGCTATTCCGACCCCACCGATCACTACTCCCATCGCGTGCGCCTGGTGCTGGCCGAGAAGGGTGTGAGTGCCGAGATCATCGATGTTGCGCCAGGGCGGTGCCCACCGAATCTGGCCGAGATCAATCCTTACGGCAGCGTGCCAACCCTGGTTGATCGTGACCTGGCGTTGTACGAGTCGACTGTGATCATGGAATATCTGGACGAGCGTTATCCGCACCCGCCACTGTTGCCGGTTTATCCGGTAGCGCGGGCCAACAGCCGCCTGCTGATCCATCGCATTCAGCGTGACTGGTGCAAGCAGGTCGACCTGATCCTCGATTCGCGCAGCAAGGAGCCCGCTCGTGTGCAGGCGCGCAAGGAACTGCGCGAGAGCCTGACCGGGGTTTCTCCGCTGTTTGCCGACAAACCGTTTTTTCTGAGCGAAGAGCTGAGTCTGGTAGATTGCTGTTTACTGCCCATTCTCTGGCGTCTGCCGCTGCTGGGTATCGAACTACCGAAGCCCGCCAAACCACTGCTGGACTACATGGAACGTCAGTTCGCCCGTGAAGGCTTCAAGGCCAGCTTGTCGGGCGCTGAGCGCGACATGCGCTAAAACAGGAGGTCGTCAGTGATGAATTCCAGTCGTCCCTACCTGGTGCGAGCCCTCTACGAGTGGATCGTCGACAACGATTGCACGCCGCACCTGTTGGTGAATGCCGAATTTCCTGGTGTGCGGGTGCCGCCCGGCTTCGCCAGTGATGGGCAAATCGTTCTCAATGTGTCGCCCAGTGCTGTGCGCAGTCTGCACATGGACAACGAGGCGATTAGCTTCGAAGGGCGTTTCGGTGGCGTGGCGCATTCATTGTTCGTTCCGGCGGGTGCCATGCTGGCTATCTACGCGCGGGAGAACGGTCAGGGCATGGTCTTCGAGCTCGAGCCTCAGGTTGATGAAGATGAGGGGGGCGAGGGGCCGGATGATGATGGGCCGTCGGGTGATGAACCGCCACGTCCAAGTGGTCGACCCAGTTTGAAAGTGGTCAAGTAAGTCGACAGTAGCAGTCGACTTGCTGCGGATAACAAAAAGGGCGCCAGTGGCGCCCTTTTTGTTATCTGTGATGTAGCCGTCAGTTGGTGTACTGGAACAGCTTGATCACTTTCTGCACGCCTGATACTCCGGCTACCACGTTGGTGGCATTGGCGCCTTCGGCGCGGGTCACCAGGCCCATCAGGTAAACGATGCCATTCTCGGTGATCACCTTGACCTTGGTGCTGGGTACGGTGCTGTCGGCCAGCATCAGGGTCTTGATCTTCGAGGTCATCAGCGCGTCATTGCTGCGTACCAGGGCTGAGGTTGGCTTGAGGATCTGCAGTTCGTTGTGCACCTTGGTCACGCCCTGCACATTTCGTGCGGCTTGGGCTGCCTTCTCCTTGAGTTCAGTGCTTGGGGTCTGCCCCGCCAGCAGGATTACGCCGTTGTAGCTGGTCACCACGATGTGCGAGGTCGGGCTGCTCAGGTTTGGGTGGGCGCGCGATACGGCAGAGCTGACATCCGGACCAAGGAACTGGTCATCGATTTTGTTACCGATGCTGCGATTGCTGCACGCGCCCAGCAGCAGACTGAGGGCGAGGGTGGCAAGGATCAGCGGATTGCGGGTCATTCTTCACTCCCGAACAGTTGGCGGTCGATCAGGTCGCACAGACAGTGGATGGCCAGCAGGTGCACTTCCTGAATGCGTGCGGTGACCTTGGAAGGCACGCGAATTTCCACATCTTCCGGCAGCAGCAGTGAGGCCATACCACCGCCATCGCGACCGGTCAGAGCTACGACAACCATTTCACGATCATGTGCGGCCTGGATCGCCTGAATCACGTTGGCCGAGTTGCCGCTGGTGGAAATCGCCAGCAACACGTCACCGGGTTGGCCGAGGGCGCGGATCTGCTTGGAAAAGACTTCGTTGTAGCTGTAGTCGTTGGCGATCGAGGTGATGGTCGAGCTGTCGGTCGTCAGGGCAATGGCTGGCAGGCTGGGGCGTTCGCGCTCGAAGCGGTTGAGTAGCTCGGAGGAGAAGTGCTGGGCATCACCAGCGGAGCCGCCATTGCCACAGCTGAGAATCTTGCCCTCGTTGAGCAGGGCGTTAACCATGACTTGGCTGCCGTGCTCGATGAACGGTACCAGCACTTCCATAGCCTGCTGCTTGGTATCGATGCTGGCCTGGAACATCTGACGAATTCGGGATTGCATGTCCATCGGATAAGACCTTCGGTGTGCGGGCTGGATCAGCCTCTACGGTGAGGGGGTGCCACGAGTTGGGCGAATTGTAATGACTCGCATCTGGCGTGCTGTCCGGCTTTTTACCTGACTTGCCATGTGCAGGTCGACTAGAAAGAGTTGATCGGGCTTATTCATGTCTCAAAAGCGTGCTTAAGCCAGTCCAGCTGCGTCGGGCTCAAGGCCACCACATCGAAGCGGCAAGGGTGTTTGGCCCAGCGACTTTCCTTCTGCAGGAATTGCTGGGCGGCGAGGATCAGGCGCTGTTGCTTGCGCCCGTCGATGCTCTCCAAAGCACCGCCCCACGCCACGTGCCGGCGGTAGCGTACTTCGACGAATACTACTGTATCGCCGTCGAGCATGACCAGATCGAGCTCGCCACCCCGGCATAACCAGTTCTGCGCCAGCAGGCGCAGGCCTTGTTGCTCCAGGTGCTCGCGCGCCTGCTGTTCGGCGGCGCGCCCGGTTTCGCCGGTCGCCTTAATTGCTGTTGTCCGGCAGGCGCTGCACCTGGCCGTTGCGGAACTCGGCCCAAGGCAGCTGGCGTTCAATGCGCTGGGCAGTACTCAGGCTGAGGTTGCCGGACAGGCCTTCAACCTGGCTGTCAGGCATAGCCTGCAGCTGGCTCAGGCGCGGTGCCAGGCGGTAGGCGTCAACACCCATGGCGTACAGGCGGCCGAGGCTGCCGGCAGCCTGTGGCCATTGACCGTCGACCTGTTGGCGCAACGGGTCGTTGGCATCCAGCAGCCAGGGTGTTTCGCAGAAGCGGATGCCTTCCAGGTCCTGGTACTGGGCTGGGTTGCTGCCGCCGGTGTAGAGGTGCGAGGTGGCGTAGACCGGCACATCGCCGGCGTATTGGAAGGCCAGGGTTGGTTTGATCTGCTGGGCCTGCTGCGGGGTAGCAGCGAGGAAGATGAAGTCGACGTCCTGACGGCGCGCCGGTACGGCGGCGACTGCGCCGCCCAGGGTGCTCTGCAGGCGCTTGGCGCGGGCTTCACTTTCGCGCAGCTGGAACAGATCAGCGATCTGCTGGGCCAGTTCTACGGGCTGATCGACATGCTCGGCGGCGATCAGGGTGCCGCCGGCGGCTTGCCAGCTCTGCTGGAAGGCGCTGAGCACGCGGTTACCCCATTCGCCACTGGGGACCAGGGCTACGGCGCGGCGCATGCCATCAGCCCAGGCGCGGCGAGCCACTTCACGGGCTTCGTCTTCGGCGGCCAGACCGAACTGGAACAGTTGTGCCGGCGCTTCGCTGCTGGCGTCGCTGTAGTTCAGGGCCAGGGTGGTGATGGGCAGCTGTGGGCGTTCGCTGAGTTGCTTGACCAGTGGCTTCTCCAGCGGGCCGATCACCAGTTGCGCGCCGTCGGCCTGGGCCTGGCGGTAGAAATCATCCAGCGAAGCCAGGCGCGAGCTGTCGTAGAGCATGACTTCGGGTGGGTTCTGTCCGGCCTGCTGGGCCTGGTAGTGGGCTGCCATGAAGCCGTCACGCAGGGCGCGAGCGACTGCTGCCAGCTGACCTTCCTGGGGCAGTAGCAGGGCGACTTTCTGCAGTGGCTGGCCGGCCAGGCTCTTCAGCTTGTCCAGGCCCTGGGGTAGTTGTTGTGCGGCAGGGTGCTGCGGGTGCTGTTGGCGCCAGGCGTCGATGGCGGCCAGCTGCTGATCAGGGGTGCCGGCGCTCTTGGTGGCCAGGGCCAGGCTCAGCCAGCCATCCAGGTCGCTGTCGCCGGAGGATTGCAGCTGGCTCTGCGGCAGGCTGGCAACCAGCGTCCAGATCGCTTCGTGGTTGGCGTTGGCGCTGGCACCGTTGAGTAGCGGGGCGATGAACACTCGCTCGCGAGCGGCAGCCAGGGTCTGGCCGTTGGCCTGCAGGGCGCTGGCGCGGACCAGTTGGCTGCGCACCTGCTGCTCGACCGGCAGTTCGCCCAGGCGCTCCATGCTCGGATGAGCGAGCGCCTTGAGTGCGCTTTTGGGCTTGTTACGGGCCATGGCCAGTTCGGCAGCCAGGGTGCTGGCGAAGATCTGTTGGGCCGGCTTCAGGCTGTCCAGGGCGATTTCATCGAGAATGCGTGTGGCTTGGCCCAGATTCTTCTGCTGATAAGCCTGGTCAGCAGCAGAAAGACGCAGCAGGGCGCCTTCTTCTGGAGTGCTGGCGGCGCCTGCTTGCTGCAGCAGTTGTTCGATGCTGGCTTGCGGGGTGCGCGGCAGCTCGCCCAGATTGGACGACGGCGTGCTGGCACAGGCGGCCAGCAGGCCGGCGAGGCAGAGAGCGGAAAGCGGGCGCAGGCGAGCGATCATCTAAACGTTCCTGGTACTTGATCAAATGAATGCGCGATTGTACCCAAGGCCCGCAGCCGGTGCGATGTCGATGCGGCGAAACGGGCTACAATGCGCGCTTTCCGCCGTTATCGAGGGTCGCTCGTGAGCGTTTCCGCTGCATCTGTAACCGCCACAGGCACGCTTTATGTGGTTGCCACCCCGATTGGCAATCTGGATGACATCAGCGCCCGCGCCTTGCGCATCCTGCGCGAGGTGGCGCTGATTGCCGCCGAGGACACCCGTCACTCGATCCGTCTGCTGCAGCATTTCGGTATTGCCACGCCCCTGGCGGCCTGCCATGAACACAACGAGCGTGATGAGGGTGGGCGTTTCCTGACCCGTTTGCTAGCGGGTGAGGATGTCGCGCTGATTTCCGATGCGGGTACGCCGCTGATCTCCGATCCGGGCTTTCATCTGGTGCGCCAGGCGCGTGCGGCGGGGGTGCGAGTGGTGCCGGTGCCGGGTGCCTGCGCACTGATCGCGGCGTTGTCGGCTGCCGGCCTGCCGTCTGATCGCTTCAGCTTCGAGGGCTTTCTGCCGGCCAAGACCGTCGGGCGCCAGACGCGCCTGCAGCAGGTGGCCGAGGATTCGCGCACCTTGATCTTCTATGAAGCACCGCATCGCATTCTCGAATGTCTGGCCGACATGCGCGACGTGTTCGGCGCTGAGCGTCCGGCCGTACTGGGGCGCGAGCTGACCAAGACCTTCGAGACCCTCAAGGGCTTGCCGTTGGGCGAGTTGCACGACTGGGTGGCGGCCGACAGCAACCAGCAGCGCGGTGAGTGCGTGGTGTTGGTGGCGGGGTGGCAGGCGCCTGAAGGTGATGAGGCGATCAGTGGTGAGGCGCTGCGGGTGCTTGATCTTCTGCTCGGTGAAATGCCGCTCAAGCGTGCGGCGGCGCTGGCAGCGGAGATCACCGGGGTGCGCAAGAACCTGCTCTATCAGGTAGCGCTGGAACGACAGAAAGGCGCCTGAGTGGCGTTCCGAGCTTGTTCTGAACGGCTGGGGTCGTTACCCTTGGCGCTGGAGAGTCGATCGGACAGTCGCTGCCTTCGCAAGAAGGGGGAGGAAAGTCCGGGCTCCATAGGGCGGAGTGCCAGGTAATGCCTGGGAGGCGCGAGCCTACGGAAAGTGCCACAGAAAATAACCGCCTAAGCGCGCAAGTGCCGGTAAGGGTGAAAAGGTGCGGTAAGAGCGCACCGCACGGCTGGCAACAGTCCGTGGCTAGGTAAACCCCACTCGGAGCAAGACCAAATAGGGTTCCATTGGCGTGGCCCGCGCTGGAACCGGGTAGGTTGCTAAAGGCGTGCAGTGATGTACGTCGTAGAGGAATGACTGTCCTCGACAGAACCCGGCTTACAGATCGACTCTCCTCCTTTTTTCTCCCTCCTGCTTCACCTCAATATCCCCTCTTTGTAATACCAAAAAATTCTTACTCTTAAGAAGTTACTTTAAGTTTGAAGTTCAGCTTCATGAGTCGGCTGAAATTCGTATTCTGAAACCCCTCGTTTTGCACCGCCAAACACCCCGCAAAGTTAGCTAAATCTCCGTCCCATAAGGATTTTTCCTGGTTTCTGCGCCTTGACGCTGGGGGCGCTGCATTCCTATAGTGTGCCGAAGTGGCACAAAGTGGCACGAAGTGGGTCATACGGGCATGGAAAGCTAATTACAGTGGGGGAGCGCACCCTTGTTTCGCGGAGCTAACGCCATCAGTCTCGACGCCAAAGGGCGACTCGCGATGCCGAGCCGGTATCGTGACGAGCTCGTTTCGCGTTGTGCCGGCCAGCTCATCGTCACCATTGATGCCGTCGACCCCTGCCTGTGTGTGTATCCGCTGCCCGAGTGGGAGCTGATCGAAGCCAAACTCCGTGAATTGCCCTCCCTGCGTGAAGAAACCCGTCGCCTACAACGTCTGCTGATCGGCAATGCCGTAGATGTCGAGCTGGACGGCAGCGGTCGCTTCCTTGTGCCGCCGCGTCTGCGCGCGCATGCCGGTCTGGACAAGCACGCGATGCTGGTGGGTGTGCTGAACAAATTTCAACTGTGGAACGAGGATGCCTGGAACGCACTTGCTGATGCCGACCTCGCTGCCATCAAACAACCCGGCGCTCTGCCAGACGACCTGCGTGATCTGATCCTGTGACCATGACCAATAGCTTCCGCCATATCACTGTGCTACTCGACGAAGCCGTCGACGGCCTCGCCGTGCAGGCGGATGGCTGCTACCTGGATGGCACGTTTGGTCGCGGAGGGCACAGTCGGTTGATACTCGAAAGGCTCGGGCCAGAGGGTCGCCTGCTGGGTTTCGACAAAGACCCACTGGCGATAGCCACGGGTAATGCACTGGCGGCCGAAGACGGCCGCTTCGTCGTTGTGCAGCGCAGCTTTGCCGAGCTGGGCGCGGAGGTTGCGGTACGCGGCCTGACTGGCCAGGTGGCCGGCATCCTGCTCGATCTTGGCGTGTCCTCGCCGCAGCTGGATGACGCCGAGCGCGGCTTCAGCTTTCTCAATGACGGTCCGTTGGACATGCGCATGAACCCGGATGCCGGCGTCAGCGCCGCCGAGTTTATCGCCAGCGCCAGCGCCGAGGAAATCGCCTGGGTATTCAAGGAATATGGCGAAGAGCGTTTCGCCAAGCGCATGGCCCGTGCCGTGGTCGAGCGCCGTGCGCTCAAGCCGTTCGAACGTACCGCCGACCTTGCTGCCGTGCTCACCGAGGCCAATCCGGCCTGGGAGAAGGGCAAGAACCCGGCGACCCGCGCCTTTCAGGGCCTGCGCATCTATATCAACAACGAACTGGGCGATCTCGAGCAGGGTCTCGATGCCGCGCTGGAAAGCTTGGCCGTCGGTGGGCGCCTGGTGGTGATCAGTTTCCACTCGCTGGAAGACCGCATCGTCAAACAGTTCATGCGCCGTCACGCCAAGGGCGAGGCGGACACTCTGCCGCGTGATCTGCCGATCATCCCCAAGGCTTTCGAGCCGCGCCTCAAGCTGCTCGGCAAGCCGCAGTTCGCCTCCGAGGCCGAGCTCAAGGCCAACCCGCGCTCGCGCAGTGCCGTGATGCGTGTGGCGGAGAAGCTGCGATGAATCGCCTGTTCGCCAAGCCCATGCCGCCTGGCAGCCTGTTGTTGCTGATGTTGTTTGTCGGTGTGTTGCTGTCGGCGATTGCCGTGTCCTATAGCGCGCACTGGAATCGCCAGCTGCTCAACGCCCTGTATGCCGAGCTCAGCGTGCGCGACAAGGCGCAGGCCGAGTGGGGGCGGCTGATCCTCGAGCAGAGCACCTGGACCGCCCATAACCGTATCGAGACGCTGGCCAGCGAACAGTTGCACATGCGCATTCCGCAGGCTGCTGAAGTACAGATGGTGGCGCCATGATGGGTCTCGAAGGTGCGCTCTATCCCTGGCGCTTCCGCCTGGTGCTGGCCTTGCTGGCGCTGATGGTGGGTGCCATTGCCTGGCGCATCATCGATCTGCATGTGATCGATCACGATTTCCTCCAGGCCCATGGCGATGCGCGCAGCGTGCGGCATATTCCGATTCCGGCGCACCGCGGCTTGATCACTGATCGCAACGGCGAGCCGCTGGCGGTGAGCACGCCGGTCACCACTTTGTGGGCCAACGGCAAGGAACTGGCCAAGGCGCCCGGGCGCTGGGCCGAGCTGGCCACGGCCCTGGGGCAGGAGCCAAAAGCCTTCGCTGAGCGCCTGCAGCAGGCTAGCAAGCGTGAATTCATGTACCTGGTGCGGGGCCTGACCCCGGAGCAGGGGCAGGTCATTCTTGATCTCAAGGTGCCGGGCGTATACGGCCTTGAGGAGTTTCGCCGCTTCTATCCAGCCGGTGAAGTCACCGCGCATGTGGTTGGCTTTACCGACGTCGATGATCGGGGTCGTGAGGGCATGGAATTGGCCTTCGACGAGTGGCTGGCGGGCGTGCCGGGCAAGCGTCAGGTACTCAAGGATCGTCGTGGTCGTCTGATCAAGGATGTCCAGGTGACTCAGAACGCCAAGGCCGGCAAGGCACTGGCGTTGTCCATCGACCTGCGCCTGCAGTATCTGGCCCACCGCGAGCTGCGCAACGCCCTGGTGGAGAACGGTGCCAAGGCTGGCAGCCTGGTAATCATTGATGTGAAGACCGGCGAAGTGCTGGCCATGGCCAACCAGCCGACTTACAACCCGAATAACCGTCGCAGCCTGGACCCGGCGGCGATGCGCAACCGCGCCATGATCGACGTGTTCGAACCAGGCTCCACAGTCAAGCCGCTGTCGATGAGCGCGGCCCTGCAGAGCGGGCGCTGGAAGCCGGAAAACATCGTCGAAGTCTGGCCGGGGTCGCTGCAGATCGGTCGCTATACCATCAAGGACGTCTCCAAGACCCAGGGTCGCGAGCTCAATCTGACCGGGATTCTGATCAACTCCAGCAACGTTGGCATGAGCAAGATTGCCTTCGATATCGGTGGCGAGTCCATCTTCAACATGATGCAGCAGCTGGGTCTTGGCCAGGATACCGGCCTGGGCTTCCCTGGCGAGCGTGTCGGCGAGCTGCCCAACCATCGCAAGTGGCCGAAGGCGGAAACCGCCACGCTGTCCTACGGCTACGGCTTGTCGGTGACCGCCGTACAGCTGGTGCATGCCTATGCCGTGTTGGCCAACAACGGCGTCAGCGTGCCACTCACCATGACCCGCGCCGACCGTATTCCC
Source organism: uncultured Pseudomonas sp. (assembly GCA_964518735.1). Lineage (GTDB taxonomy): Bacteria > Pseudomonadota > Gammaproteobacteria > Pseudomonadales > Pseudomonadaceae > Aquipseudomonas. The sequence goes on along the minus strand of CAZFKQ010000004.1, from coordinate 301,552 downwards.
GATGGCGTGCAAGTCATGTCGCAAGACGTGGCGAAAACCATGCAGGGCATGCTGCAGCAGGTGATCGAAGCGCCGCGCGGTGTGTTCCGCGCCCAGGTTCCGGGCTATCACGTGTCCGGCAAGAGCGGTACGGCACGTAAAGCCAGCGTCGGCACCAAGGGCTATACCGCCAATGCCTACCGTTCCATGTTTGCCGGCTTCGCGCCGAGCAGCAACCCACGCATCGCCATGGTCGTGGTCATCGATGAACCAAGCAAGGCGGGCTACTTCGGTGGTCTGGTCTCCGCGCCAGTGTTCAGCCGAGTTATGGCCGGCTCCCTGCGCCTGATGAACATTACCCCGGACAACCTGCCGCCGCCGGTCGCGCCAACTCCTGTTGCGCCACAAACCGCCGATGCTGGCAGCAGCAATGGAGGGCGTATCTGATGCCCATGCCGCTTAATCAACTGCTGCCTCAGGCCCAGTCGGCCGCGCTGATTCGCGAACTGACCCTGGACAGCCGCAAGGTGCGTCCGGGCGACTTGTTTCTTGCCGTGCCCGGCACTGCCCAGGATGGCCGCCTGCATATTGCCGATGCTGTGGCGCGTGGTGCCGCCGCCGTGGCCTACGAGGCCGAGGGTGCACCGAAAATGACCGCGCACAGCGCCGAGCTGCTGCCGATCAAGGGCCTGGTCGGTCAGCTGTCAGCCATCGCCGGGCGTTTCTACGGTGAGCCGAGCCGCGCTCTGCGTCTGGTTGGCGTCACCGGCACCAACGGCAAGACCAGCGTCAGCCAGTTGCTTGCACAGGCCCTGGACCTGCTTGGCGAACGTTGCGGTATCGTCGGCACCCTGGGTACCGGCTTCCATGAGGCTCTGGAAAGCGGCCGCCACACCACTCCGGATCCGGTGGCGGTGCAGGCCATCCTTGCCGACCTCAAGCAGGCCGGTGCTCGCGCCATGGCCATGGAAGTTTCCTCCCACGGCCTGGAGCAGGGCCGCGTAGCCGCATTGGACTTCGACGTGGCGGTGTTCACCAACCTGTCGCGCGATCACCTCGACTATCACGGTTCGATGGAAGCCTACGGCGCCGCCAAGGCCAAACTGTTCGCCTGGCCGGATCTGCGTTGCCGGGTGATCAATCTGGACGACGCCTTTGGCCGCCAGCTGGCTGGCGCGTCCCATGAGTCGCGGTTGATCAGCTACAGCCTGGATGACAGCTCGGCTTACATCTATTGCCGCGAAGCCAGTTTCGATGATCACGGTGTGCGTGCTCGTCTGGTGACCCCGCAAGGCGAAGGCAACCTGCGCAGCCCGCTGCTCGGTCGCTTCAACCTGAGCAACCTGCTGGCCGTAGTTGGCGCGTTGCTTGGCCTGAACTACCCGTTGGATGAAATTCTTGCCCTGCTGCCGCAGTTGCAAGGCCCGGTCGGGCGTATGCAGCGTTTTGGCGGTGGTCAGCTGCCGCTGGTGGTGGTGGATTACGCGCACACCCCGGATGCCCTGGAGAAAGTGCTGGAAGCTCTGCGCCCGCATGTCACCGGTCGTCTGCTGTGTCTGTTCGGTTGCGGCGGTGATCGCGATAGCGGCAAGCGCCCGCTGATGGCTCAGGTAGCTGAGCGCCTGGCCGATGCCGTGCTGGTCACCGACGACAACCCGCGCACGGAAGACCTGGCGCAGATCGTCGCCGACATCCGTGCCGGTTTCGCCAAGCCCGAGCAGGTCGAATTCATTCACGGTCGTGGCCAGGCCATTGCTCAGCTGATTGCTGCCGCCAAGGCCGGTGATGTCGTGGTGCTCGCCGGCAAGGGGCATGAGGATTACCAGGAGATCAACGGCGTGCGTCAGCCGTTCTCCGACCTGATTGAGACCGCCAAGGCCCTTCAGGCCTGGGAGGTTGCCCATGCTTAAGCCGTTGCTGCTCAGCGAAGTGGCGCCAGCCCTGCATGCTCGCCTGGTGGGCGCCGATGTGGCGTTCTCTGCCGTGTCGACCGACAGCCGCAAGATCGAAGCGGGCCAGCTGTTCGTCGCCCTGACTGGGCCGAACTTTGATGGTCACGATTACCTGGCTGAAGTCGCCGCCAAAGGCGCGGTAGCAGCACTGGTCGAGCGTGAAGTGGCGGGCAGTGACCTGCCGCAACTGGTTGTCAGTGACAGCCGCGTTGGCCTGGGCCGTCTTGGGGCGCTGAATCGCAACGCTTTCTCCCAACCGCTGGCCGCCGTCACCGGCTCCAGCGGCAAGACCACGGTCAAGGAAATGCTCGCCAGCATCCTGCGTGCCGGCCTGCAAGGCCCGGTACTGGCTACCCGTGGCAACCTGAATAATGATCTCGGCGCGCCGCTGACCCTGCTGGAGCTGGCACCCGAGCATGTCGGTGCGGTGATCGAGCTGGGCGCCAACCACGTCGGCGAGATCGCCTACACCGTCAGCCTGACCCACCCGCAAGTGACCATCATCACCAATGCCGGTAACGCCCATGTGGGCGAGTTCGGCGGTCCGGACAAGATCGTCGAGGCCAAGGGCGAGATCCTCGAAGGCCTGGCAGCCGATGGTATCGCTGTGCTCAACCGCGACGACAAGGCTTTTGCCACCTGGCAGGCACGTGCCAATGGCCGTCAGGTGTTGAGCTTCGCCCTGCGCGACCAGGCTGCCGATGTGTATGCCAGCGAGCTGTGGCGTGATGCCCGCGGCTGTGCCGGCTTTGCCTTGGCTGGCAGCGCTGGCGCAGCACGTATCCAGCTCAATCTGCTGGGCGAGCACAATGTGGCCAATGCCCTGGCTGCTGCCGCCGCAGCGCATGCCCTGGGTGTGCCGCTGGTCGGGATCCAGGCAGGGCTGGAAAGCCTGCAGCCGGTCAAAGGCCGCGCCGTTGCTCAGCTGGCGACGAATGGTGCGCGAGTGATCGACGACACCTACAACGCCAACCCGATTTCGATGTGCGCCGCCGTTGATATACTCGCCGCCTTCTCCGGTCGCACCGTTCTGGTGCTGGGGGATATGGGCGAGTTGGGCGAGTGGGCCGAGCAAGGCCATCGCGATGTCGGCGCTTATGCCGCCGGCAAAGTCGACGCGCTATATGCCGTGGGCCCGCTGATGGCTCATGCCGTCAAGGCATTCGGTACGCAAGGACAGCATTTCGCCGATCAAGCCAGCTTGATCGCGGCACTTGGCCGCGAGTCGGGCGACACCACCATTCTAATTAAAGGTTCGCGCAGCGCGGCGATGGAAAAAGTCGTCGCGGCTCTCTGTGCATCGGGGGAGGTTCACTAAATGCTGCTGCTGCTGGCGGAATACCTGCAACAGTTTTACAAGGGTTTCGCGGTGTTTCAGTACCTGACACTGCGCGGCATCCTGGGCGTGTTGACGGCCCTGGCGCTGTCGCTGTGGCTGGGCCCGTGGATGATTCGCACCCTGCAGATCCGCCAGATCGGTCAGTCGGTGCGCAATGACGGTCCGCAGTCGCACCTGTCGAAGAAGGGCACGCCGACCATGGGTGGCGCGCTGATTCTCTCCGCTATCACCGTCAGCACCTTGCTCTGGGCCGACCTCTCCAACCGCTACGTGTGGACGGTGCTGGCTGTGACCCTGCTGTTCGGCGCCATCGGCTGGGTCGACGACTACCGCAAGGTGATCGAGAAGAATTCCCGTGGTCTGCCGAGCCGCTGGAAGTACTTCTGGCAATCGGTGTTCGGCCTGGGCGCCGCCGTCTTCCTTTATATGACTGCACAGAGCCCGGTGGAAACCACCCTGATCGTGCCGGTACTCAAGGACGTCGCAATTCCCCTGGGCGTGGGCTTCGTGGTGCTGACCTACTTCGTCATCGTCGGTACCAGTAACGCAGTCAACCTGACCGACGGCCTCGATGGCCTGGCCATCCTGCCCACCGTCATGGTGGCCGGTGCCCTGGCGATCTTCTGCTACCTGTCGGGCAACGTAAATTTCTCCGAGTACCTGCTGATTCCCTATGTGCCGGGTGCTGGCGAGCTGATCGTGTTCTGCGCTGCGCTGGTCGGTGCCGGTCTCGGCTTTCTCTGGTTCAACACCTATCCGGCTCAGGTGTTCATGGGTGATGTCGGCGCGCTGGCCCTTGGCGCCGCGCTGGGCACCATCGCCGTGATCGTCCGCCAGGAAGTGGTGCTGTTCATCATGGGCGGCGTGTTCGTCATGGAAACCCTGTCGGTGATCATCCAGGTCGCCAGCTTCAAGCTGACCGGCAAGCGCGTGTTCCGCATGGCGCCGATCCACCATCACTTTGAATTGAAAGGCTGGCCCGAGCCACGGGTGATCGTACGTTTCTGGATCATCACGGTGATCCTCGTGCTGGTCGGCCTTGCCACCCTGAAACTGAGGTAATAGACAGTGTCGCTGATCGCTTCCGACCAGTTCCGCATCGTTGTCGGCCTCGGCAAGAGCGGCATGTCCCTGGTGCGCTTTCTCGCGCAGCAGGGCGTGCGCTTTGCCGTGGCTGACACCCGTGCGAACCCGCCGGAGCTGGCGACCCTGCAGCGTGACTACCCGCAGGTGGATGTGCGCTGCGGTGAGCTGGACGTCGACTTCCTTTGCCGTGCTTCGGAGCTGTACGTGAGCCCCGGTCTGGCCCTGGCTACCCCGACGCTGCAACAGGCGGCTGCGCGTGGCGTGAAGATGTCTGGTGATATCGAGCTGTTTGCCCGCCATGCCAAGGCGCCGATCATTGCCATTACCGGTTCCAACGCCAAGAGCACCGTGACCACCCTGGTCGGCGAGATGGCTGCCGCGGCGGGCAAGAAGGTTGCCGTCGGTGGCAACCTCGGCACCCCGGCGCTGGATCTGCTGAGTGACGACATCGAGCTGTATGTGTTGGAGCTGTCCAGCTTCCAGCTGGAAACCACCGATCAGCTGAATGCCGAAGTGGCCACCTGCTTGAACATCAGCGAAGACCACATGGATCGCTATGCCGGGATGCCGCAGTACCACCTGGCCAAGCACCGCATCTTCCGTGGCGCGCGCCAGGTGGTGGTGAATCGCGATGACGCCCTGTCGCGCCCGCTGATCGCCGATCAGGTGCCGTGCTGGGAATTCGGCCTGGGCAAGCCTGACTTCAAGCGCTTCGGCCTGGTCGAAGAGGGTGGCGAGAAGCACCTGGCCTTCCAGTTCGAGGCCCTGCTGCCGACCTCCGCACTGAAGATTCGTGGCGCACACAACCAGTCCAACGCCCTGGCAGCCCTGGCCCTGGGCCATGCTGCCGGCCTGCCGATGGCGCCGATGCTAGCGACCCTGCAGACCTTTGCCGGCCTGGCGCATCGCTGCCAGTGGGTGCGCGAGCTGCGTGGGGTGAGCTACTACGACGATTCCAAGGCCACCAACGTCGGTGCTGCCCTGGCTGCTATCGAGGGCCTGGGCGCGGATATCAGCGGCAAGTTGGTGCTGATTGCCGGTGGCGATGGCAAGGGCGCCGATTTCTCTGCGCTGAAAGGCCCGGTGGCCAAGTTCTGCCGTGCCGTGGTGCTGCTCGGTCGTGATGCCGAGCTGTTGGCTGCTGCCCTGGGTGATGCTGCGCCGCTGGTGCGTGTGCAGACCCTTGATGAGGCGGTTCAGCGTGCTGCCGAGCTGGCCCAGAGCGGCGATGCCGTGCTGCTGTCCCCGGCCTGCGCCAGCCTGGATATGTTCAAGAATTTCGAAGAGCGCGGGCGTCTGTTTGCCCAGGCTGCGGAGGGACTGCAGTGATGCTTGCGCAACTGCTTGCCGCACCGTCGCCACTGAATACCCGTCGCGGTATCGACCTCGACTTTCCGTTGCTGGCTGGTTGCCTGGCGCTGCTCGGTCTGGGGCTGGTGATGATCACCTCGGCCTCCTCGGAAGTGGCTGCAGCACTCTCCGGCAACCCGCTGTACCACATGGTGCGTCATCTGATTTATCTGGCCATTGGTCTGTGTGCCGCATTCATGACCCTGTTGATTCCCATGGCCATGTGGCAGCGCTGCAGTGGCGCCCTGCTGTTGATTGCCTTTGTTCTGCTGGTGCTGGTGCTGCTGCCGGGCATCGGTCGAGAAGTCAACGGCGCCAAGCGCTGGATCGGCTTCGGTCTGTTCAACCTGCAGCCGTCTGAGCTGGCCAAGCTGTTCACCGTAATGTTCATTGCCGCCTACCTGGTACGCCGTCAGAGCGAAGTGCGCGAGAAGCTCAGCGGCTTCCTCAAACCGATGCTGGTGCTGGGTCCGATGGCGGCTCTGCTGCTGGCCGAGCCGGACTTCGGTGCCACCGTGGTGCTGGTCGGTGCCGCCATCGCCATGCTGTTCCTTGGCGGTATCAACCTGCTGCGCTTCATCCCGCTGGCTGCCGGTGTTCTGGCGCTGGGTGGTCTGGTGATGACCAGTCAGGCCTACCGCCTGCAGCGCCTGACCAACTTTGTCGATCCCTGGGCGGACCAGTACGGCGCCGGTTATCAGCTGAGCCAGGCGCTGATCGCTTTCGGTCGCGGCGAATGGTTCGGCGTCGGTCTGGGCAACAGCATCCAGAAGCAGTTCTACCTGCCCGAAGCGCACACCGACTTCGTTTTTGCCGTACTGGCTGAAGAGCTGGGCATGATCGGTGCGCTGCTGACCGTGGCGTTGTTCGTCTTTGTCAGCGTGCGTGCCCTGTACATCGGCCTGTGGGCGGAAAAGGCCAAGCAGTTCTTCTCCGCTTACGTGGCCTACGGCCTGGCTTTCCTGTGGATCGGCCAGGTACTGATCAATATCGGCGTGAACGTCGGCCTGTTGCCGACCAAGGGCCTGACCCTGCCATTCCTCAGCTACGGTGGCAGTTCGCTGGTGATCTGCTGCGTCAGCCTGGCGCTGTTGCTGCGCATCGAATGGGAGCGGCGCACCCAGATCCAGCTGGGCAGCGCGGATGTGGAATTCAGCGAGGCGGATTTCTTCGATCCCGAGGAGACCAGCCATGCGCGGTAATGTCCTGATCATGGCCGGCGGTACCGGCGGCCACGTGTTCCCGGCCCTGGCCTGTGCCCGTGAATTCCAGGCGCGTGGCTACAGCGTGCACTGGCTGGGCACGCCGCGTGGCATCGAGAACGAGCTGGTGCCGGCGGCTGGGCTGCCGCTGCACCTGATCGACGTCAGCGGCCTGCGCGGCAAGAGCAAGCTGGCCTTGCTCAAGGCACCGTTCCAGCTGATTCGCGCCCTGTGGCAAGCGCGTCGGGTGATGCGCGAGCTGCAGCCGGTCTGCGTGCTGGGCATGGGTGGTTATGTCACCGGGCCTGGCGGTCTGGCAGCACGCATGAATGGTGCGCCGTTGATCATTCAGGAACAGAACGCCGTGGCCGGCACCGCCAACCGCAGCCTGGTGCCGTTTGCCAGCCGTGTTTGTGAAGGCTTCCCAAATACCTTCGGCAACAGCACCAAGCGTCGCACCACCGGTAACCCGGTGCGCGAAGAGCTGTTCCTGGAAACCCCGCGCGACTCGCTGCGCTCGCGCAAACCGCGCCTGCTGGTGCTGGGTGGCAGCCTGGGCGCCGAACCACTGAACAAGCTGTTGCCCGCCGCACTGGCCAAAGTGCCGGGCGAACTGCGCCCTCAGCTGTTCCATCAGGCTGGCAAGCAACATGCTGAGATCACTGCGGAGCGTTATCGCCAAGCCGGGGTCGAAGCCGAGGTCGCGCCCTTCATCAAAGACATGGCGCATGCCTATGCCTGGGCTGATCTGGTGGTCTGCCGCGCTGGCGCGCTGACCGTCAGCGAACTGGCCGCCGCGGGTCTGCCGTCCTTCCTGGTGCCATTGCCGCACGCGATCGACGATCACCAGACGCGCAATGCCGAATACCTGGCGAAGGAGGGCGCAGCCTTTCTTCTCCCGCAACATGCGACTGACGCGGACACGCTTGCCGCGCAGCTGATCGAGGTTCTGATGCACCCTGAGAAACTTCTGGACATGGGCCGCACGGCGCGTCGCCTGGCCAAACCGGATGCCACCCGCACGGTGGTGGAAACCTGCCTGGAGGTGGCCCGTGGCTAAATCCCCTGCCGCTGCACGCTCGGAAATCCGCCGCATGCGCCGCATCCGCCGTATCCACTTCGTTGGCATCGGTGGCGCCGGCATGTGCGGTATCGCCGAAGTGCTGCTCAATCTCGGCTATGAAGTGTCTGGCTCCGACCTCAAGGCCTCGGCCGTGACCGAGCGCCTGGAAAGCTTCGGCGCCATCATCTTCATCGGTCACAGCGCCGAGAATGCCGAACAGGCTGACGTGCTGGTGGTCTCCAGTGCTGTGAACACCAGCAACCCGGAAGTGGCCACCGCCCTGGAACGCCGTATTCCGGTGGTGCCGCGCGCCGAGATGCTCGCCGAGCTGATGCGTTACCGCCACGGCATTGCCGTTGCCGGCACGCACGGCAAGACCACTACCACCAGCCTGCTGGCCTCGGTGTTTGCCGCCGGCGGCCTGGACCCGACCTTTGTCATCGGCGGCCGGCTGAATGCTGCCGGCACCAACGCCCAGCTCGGCAGCAGCCGTTACCTGATTGCTGAAGCAGACGAGAGCGACGCCAGCTTCCTGCACCTGCAGCCGATGGTTTCGGTGGTCACCAATATCGACGCCGACCACATGAGCACCTACGGCGGCGACTTCAATGTCCTGAAGAAAACCTTCATCGAATTCCTGCACAACCTGCCGTTCTACGGCCTGGCCGTGCTTTGCGTGGACGATCCGGTGGTGCGCGAGCTGCTGCCGCTGGTGGCGCGCCCGACCGTGACCTATGGCTTCAGTGAGGATGCCGATGTGCGCGCGATCAACGTGCGCCAGCAGGGCATGCAGACCCACTTCACCGTGCTGCGTCGTGACCGTGAGCCGTTGGATGTGTCGGTCAACATGCCGGGCAACCACAACGTGCTGAACTCCCTGGCGACCATCGCCATTGCCACCGACGAAGGCATCGACGATGCCGCCATCGTTGCCGGTCTGTCCGGTTTCCAGGGGGTCGGCCGACGCTTCCAGGTCTACGGCGATCTGCCGGTCGAGGGTGGCAGCGTGATGCTGGTCGACGACTACGGCCACCACCCGCGCGAAGTCGCGGCGGTGATCAAGGCCGTGCGTGGTGGCTGGCCGGAGCGCCGTCTGGTGATGGTCTATCAGCCACATCGTTACAGCCGTACCCGCGACCTCTACGACGATTTCGTGCAGGTCCTCGGTGACGCCAAGGTACTGCTGTTGCTGGAGGTTTACCCGGCTGGCGAAACGCCGATTCCGGGTGCCGACAGCCGCCACCTGTGCCACAGCATCCGTCAACGCGGTCAACTGGACCCGATCTATGTCGAGCGCGGTGTCGATCTGGCGCCGCTGCTCAAGCCGCTGCTGCGTGCTGGCGACATTCTGCTGTGCCAGGGCGCCGGTGATATTGGCGGTGTTGCGCCGCAACTGATCAAACATGCCCTGTTCCAGGGTGAACAGCTCCAAGGTGAGTCGAAATGAGTCTGCAATCCACCCTCGATCCCCAGGCCTTCGGCCGCGTCGCCGTGCTGTTCGGTGGCAAGAGTGCCGAGCGTGAGGTCTCGCTGAAATCCGGTGCCGCGGTGCTGAAAGCCCTGCAGGACGGCGGTGTGGATGCCTTCGGCATTGATGTCGGTGATGACTTCCTGCAGCGTCTGACCAGCGAGAAGATCGACCGCGCCTTTATCGTGCTGCACGGCCGTGGTGGTGAAGATGGCTCCATGCAGGGGCTGCTGGAATGTGCCGGCATCCCCTACACCGGCAGCGGCATCCTCGCCTCGGCCCTGGCCATGGACAAGTTGCGTACCAAGCGCGTGTGGCTGAGCCTCGGCCTGCCGACGCCGAATCACGCGGTGCTGGCGTCCGCAGCCGATTGCCGGGCCGCCGCCGCCGAGCTGGGCTTCCCGCTGATCGTCAAGCCGGCCCATGAAGGTTCCAGCATCGGCATGGCCAAGGTTGCCGATGTCGAGGCGCTGATCGCTGCCTGGCAGGATGCCAGCCAGTACGACTCGCAAGTGCTGGTCGAGCAGTGGATCGCCGGCCCGGAATTCACCATCGCCATGCTGCGTGGCGAGGTGCTGCCACCGATCGGCCTGGGCACGCCGCACACTTTTTACGACTACGACGCCAAGTACCTGGCCAATGACACCCAGTACCGCATGCCCTGTGGCCTCAGTGCCGACAAGGAAGCCGAACTGAAGGCGCTCACCGCGCGCGCCTGTGAGGCTGTTGGCACCCAGGGCTGGGCGCGCGCCGATGTGATGCAGGACGCCGCCGGCAAGTTTTGGCTGCTGGAAGTCAACACCGTGCCGGGCATGACCGATCACAGCCTGGTGCCGATGGCCGCCCGTGCTGCTGGTCTGGATTTTCAACAGCTGGTGCTGGCGATTCTCGCCGACAGCGTCGAGGCCAGGGGTTAAGTCATGGCTGCCACTCTCCGTCACTCGCAGCCCGTAGGAGGCGCCACCCGGCGTCAGCCTATCGCTGCGCGCGGCGCGAGCCGGATGGTGGCCAAGGAACCGTTGGCAGCGCGTTTGCCGCGCCCGGACCTGAGCGGTTTTAAGCGTTTGCTCTGGCCGCTGGCGCTATTGCTGCTGGGCTTTGCCACCTACGAGGGCGCCCAGCGCCTGATCCCCTATGCAGATCGGCCGATTGCTCGGGTCAGTGTGCAGGGTGAGCTGAGTTACATCAGCCAGCAGGCAGTGCAGGAGCGTATCGCACCGTTCATTGCCAGCAGCTTCTTCAATGTGGACATGACCGGCATGCGTGCCGAGCTGGAAAGCATGCCGTGGATTGCCCGTGCCGAAGTGCGCCGGGTGTGGCCGGATCAGGTGTCGATTCGCCTGGAAGAGCAGCTGCCGGTGGCCCGCTGGGGCAGTGAGGCGCTGCTCAACAACCAGGGCCAGGCTTTTGCTCCGCGCGAGTTGACCCATTACGAGAACTTACCATTGCTGTCCGGGCCGCAACGCGCCCAGCAGCAGGTGATGCAGCAATACCAGGTGCTTAGCCAGATGCTGCGGCCGCTGGGTTTCTCCATCACGGCCCTGGAGCTGCGCGAGCATGGCAGCTGGTTCATCAGCACCGGCCAGGGGGTCGACATCCTCCTGGGGCGGGATCATCTGGTAGAGAAAATACGTCGTTTCAGTGCCATCTACGACAAGGTGCTGAAAGAGCAGATCGCGAATATCGCGCGTATCGACCTGCGTTATGCCAACGGCCTTGCCGTGGCCTGGCGCACGCCGGTGGCGCCAACGGCGGCTGAACCCGCCGCCGTGCAGTGAATCAGGAGAAAGTAGAATCATGGCAAGCGTGCAGAGCGGCAAGATGATCGTCGGCCTCGATATCGGCACCTCCAAAGTGGTGGCGCTGGTGGGCGAGGTGACGGCCGATGGCCAGCTGGAAATCGTCGGCATCGGCACCCATCCGTCGCGCGGCCTGAAGAAGGGCGTGGTGGTGAACATCGAGTCCACTGTGCAGTCGATCCAGCGCGCGGTGGAAGAAGCTCAGCTTATGGCTGGCTGCCGGATCCACTCGGCTTTCGTCGGCGTGGCTGGCAACCATATTCGCAGCCTGAACAGTCACGGCATCGTTGCCATTCGTGATCGCGAAGTCAGCCCGGCCGACCTCGAGCGCGTGCTCGACGCCGCCCAGGCTGTGGCGATTCCAGCGGACCAGCGGGTGCTGCACACCTTGCCGCAGGATTACGTGATCGATAACCAGGAAGGCGTGCGTGAGCCGCTGGGCATGTCCGGGGTGCGCCTGGAAGCCAAGGTGCATGTGGTGACCTGCGCAGTGAACGCGGCGCAGAACGTCGAGAAGTGCGTACGTCGCTGTGGCCTGGAAGTCGACGACATCATTCTCGAGCAGCTGGCCTCCGCCTACGCGGTATTGACCGACGACGAGAAGGAACTGGGCGTGTGCCTGGTCGACATCGGCGGCGGCACCACTGACATTGCCATCTTCACCGAAGGTGCGATACGTCACACTGCGGTGATTCCGATCGCTGGCGACCAGGTTACCAATGATATCGCCATGGCATTACGCACCCCGACCCAGTATGCCGAGGAGATCAAGATTCGGTATGCTTGCGCCCTAGCCAAACTGGCCGGTGCAGGGGAAACCATCAAGGTTCCCAGTGTGGGCGACCGGCCACCGCGGGAACTGTCCCGCCAGGCTCTGGCCGAGGTTGTCGAGCCCCGTTACGACGAGCTTTTCACCCTGATTCAGGCCGAGCTGCGGCGCAGTGGCTACGAGGACATGATCCCGGCTGGGATCGTCCTTACCGGTGGTACTTCCAAGATGGAGGGTGCCGTCGAGCTGGCCGAAGAGATCTTTCACATGCCGGTGCGTCTGGGCGTACCACACAGCGTCAAAGGACTGGCCGACGTCGTGCGTAATCCTATCTATTCGACAGGCGTGGGCCTGCTCATGTACGGCCTGCAGAAGCAGGCTGATGGCATCTCCATGTCTGGCAGCAGCCTGTATAGCGACGAACCCAAAGCACCTGTACTGGAACGGCTGAAACGCTGGGTCCAGGGCAATTTCTGAAAGCAACACCCGTGGTAGCTGTAGGCGATACAACTAGAAAATAAGGAGAGGGGAAATGTTCGAACTCGTAGATAACGTTCCGCAAAGCGCAGTTATCAAAGTGATCGGCGTGGGTGGCGGCGGTGGCAATGCTGTTAACCACATGGTCAAAAACAACATTGAAGGCGTTGAGTTCATCTGCGCCAACACCGATGCGCAGGCGCTGAAAAATGTTGGCGCGCGCACCGTTCTGCAACTCGGCCCTGGCGTGACCAAAGGCCTGGGCGCAGGCACCAACCCGGAAATTGGCCGTCAGGCCGCCATGGAAGACCGTGAGCGCATCGCTGAAGTCCTGCGTGGCGCCGACATGGTCTTCATCACCACCGGCATGGGTGGCGGCACCGGTACGGGTGCGGCACCGATCATTGCCGAAGTGGCGAAAGAGATGGGCATCCTCACCGTTGCGGTAGTGACCCGTCCCTTCCCGTTCGAAGGGCGCAAGCGCATGCAGGTCGCCGACGAGGGTATCCGCGCCCTGGCCGACGTGGTCGACTCGCTGATCACCATCCCCAACGAAAAACTGCTGACCATCCTCGGTAAGGATGCCAGCCTGCTGTCCGCCTTCGCCAAGGCTGATGACGTGCTGTCGGGCGCCGTGCGCGGGATCTCCGACATCATGCAGCGTCCGGGCCTGATGAACGTCGACTTCGCCGACGTGAAGACCGTAATGGGTGAAATGGGCATGGCGATGATGGGTACCGGCTGCGCCAGCGGTCCGAACCGTGCTCGCGAAGCCACCGAGGCGGCGATCCGTAACCCGCTGCTGGAAGACGTCAACCTGCAGGGCGCCCGTGGCATCCTGGTCAACATTACCGCCGGTCTGGATCTGTCTCTCGGCGAGTATGCTGCCGTGGGCGAGATCATCGAAGCCTTTGCCTCCGAGCATGCCACGGTGAAAGTGGGCGCGGTGATTGATGCCGATATGCGCGACGAGCTGCATGTGACTGTGGTCGCCACCGGTCTGGGTGCGCGAATTGAGAAACCGGTCAAAGTGGTCGACAACACCATTGCTGCCGTTTCCAGCTCGCCGGCTGCCGTGACCAGTGCTGCGCCGCGCGCTGCCGAGTCGCAAACCGTCAACTACAAGGACTACGAGCGTCCCACCATTCAGCGTCAAAGCCACGCCGGCGCTGCCGCTGCAGCCAAGCTGAATACCCAGGACGATCTGGATTATCTGGACATTCCGGCCTTCCTGCGTCGTCAAGCTGATTAATGGAGTCTATCGGGAGCATGATGGTGATTAGTGTTCAGCAAAGGCCGGTTCTGCTATCATCGCCGGCCATTGTTGAAAACAGTTCGCAACTCGCGCACAAGTAGCCAAAACCATGATCAAACAACGCACCCTGAAGAACATCATCCGTGCCACTGGCGTTGGCCTGCATTCTGGGGAAAAGGTTTACCTGACCCTCAAGCCGGCTCCGGTGGATAGCGGTATCGTGTTCCGTCGCACCGACCTTGATCCCGTCGTGGAAATCCCCGCCCGCGCGGAGAATGTCGGTGAGACCACCATGTCGACCACTCTGGTCAATGGTGACGTCAAGGTGGATACCGTGGAGCACCTGCTTTCGGCCATGGCTGGCCTGGGCATCGATAACGCCTACGTCGAGCTCTCGGCATCTGAAGTGCCGATCATGGATGGCAGCGCTGGTCCCTTCGTATTCCTGATTCAATCGGCTGGCCTGGAAGAACAGGACGCACCGAAGAAGTTCATCCGCGTGCTGCGCGAAGTGACAGTGGAGGAGGGCGACAAGCGCGCCACCTTCCTGCCCTTCGACGGTTTCAAGGTGAGCTTCGAGATCGATTTCGATCACCCGGTGTTCCGTGGTCGTACCCAGACCGCCAGCGTCGATTTCTCCAGCACTTCCTTCGTCAAGGAAGTCAGCCGCGCGCGTACCTTCGGTTTCATGCGTGATATCGAGTTCCTGCGTTCGCAGAACCTGGCACTCGGTGGCAGCGTGGACAACGCCATCGTGGTCGACGAGTTCCGCGTGCTCAACGAAGACGGCCTCCGTTACGAGGATGAATTCGTCAAGCACAAGATCCTCGACGCCATTGGTGATCTCTACCTGCTGGGTAACAGCCTGATCGGCGAGTTCCGCGGCTTCAAGTCGGGGCACGCGCTGAACAATCAGCTGTTGCGTACCCTGATTGAGCAAAGGGATGCCTGGGAAGTCGTAGTATTTGACGACGCCAGCACCGCGCCGATCTCCTACATGCGTCCGGTTGCGGCCGGCTAAGCAGCAACACCCCTCCCTTATGTTGTATTCAGGCCACCCTTGGGTGGCCTGTTTTTTTTCGCTGTTTACTCGCGCTGTCTGGCATTGCTCGCCAGGCGCTCCAGGGCTGCCCGTAACTTGGGGTCGCTGATGCCTTCTGCGGCGCTGTTGAGGCTGTCGGCAGCGGCGCTGGAAAGCTCGCTCTTGCGCCCGACATAGTCGACCTGGCCGGTGGGTGGGCGGACCTTGATCTGGATCTTCAACAATCCGGCGAATTCTGGCAGCACTTGCAGCTGACGCTGCAGGCGACGCTGCTGGTAATGTAGGCGGGTGGCCCAGTGGCCATTGCTGGTCAGCAGCAACAGGGTGCCGTCGCGCCAGCTGGCGACCCGGCAGTGTTCGCGCGCGGCCTCTTCCAGCTGTACGTCGACCAGTGCCTGCAGGTGGGCAATCCGCTGGGCTTGGTCGAACAGCGCCTGCAGTGGTCTGCTGGCATGCAGCAGCGCAGCAGACGCCTTGGCCGGCAATGGGCGGAAGGTCATGAAAAGCACATCGGTCGGGTCATGACGCCATGTTAGCAAACCAGGGGTTGCAGTGGCCGCCACGCGTCCCCATATAAGATGAATTCGCGGTTGCATTGGCTGCGGTGCCTGTGGGCACGATGCACTTTCATCGCCGACGTTTCCGGGTAGAATGCCCCCTTTCGCACGCAGCCGAGCCGGCTGCAGGGCTGGCGTTTTGCGTCACCCTTCATCCCTATTAGTGGAAGAATCTGCCGATATGTTTGCGCCGCTGTTGAAGAAACTCTTTGGAAGCAAGAACGAGCGTGAAGTCAAACGCATGCT
Organism: uncultured Pseudomonas sp.; assembly: GCA_964518735.1. Taxonomy (GTDB): domain Bacteria; phylum Pseudomonadota; class Gammaproteobacteria; order Pseudomonadales; family Pseudomonadaceae; genus Aquipseudomonas. The sequence goes on along the minus strand of CAZFKQ010000004.1, from coordinate 285,968 downwards.
CAAGACAGTGGTCGCGATCAATGCTCTCGAAGAGCAGATCCTTGCGCTCTCCGACGAGCAGCTGAAGGCCAAGACCGAGGAGTTCAAGGCGCGTCTGGCCAAGGGTGAGACCCTTGACCAGATTCTTCCGGAAGCCTTTGCCGTGGCCCGCGAGGCCGGTAAGCGCGTGATGGGCATGCGCCACTTCGACGTCCAGCTGATCGGCGGCATGACCCTGCACGAAGGCAAGATCGCCGAGATGCGTACCGGTGAGGGCAAGACCCTGGTCGGCACCCTGGCGGTGTACCTCAATGCCTTGGAAGGCAAAGGCGTACACGTGATCACGGTCAACGACTACCTGGCCCGCCGCGACGCCAACTGGATGCGTCCGCTGTACGAGTTCCTTGGTCTGAGCGTCGGCATCGTCACCCCCTTCATGCCGCCGGAAGAGAAGCGCGCCGCTTATGCCGCTGACATCACTTACGGTACCAACAACGAATTCGGTTTCGATTACCTGCGCGATAACATGGCCTTTGCCCTGGAAGAGAAGTTCCAGCGTGAGCTGAATTTCGCTGTGATCGACGAAGTGGACTCGATCCTCATCGATGAGGCGCGCACCCCGCTGATTATCTCCGGCCAGGCCGAAGACAGCTCCAAGCTGTACATCGAGGTCAACAAACTGATCCCGCGCCTCACTCAGCACATTGAGGAAGAGGAAGGGGTGGTCACCCAGGAAGGCCACTACAAAATCGACGAGAAGAGCCGTCAGGTTGAGCTCAACGAGGCTGGCCACCAGTACATTGAGGAACTTCTTACCACGGCCGGCCTGCTGGCTGAGGGCGAGAGTCTGTACTCGGCGCACAACCTCGGTCTGCTGACCCATGTGTATGCCGGCCTGCGCGCGCACAAGCTGTTCCACCGCAATGTCGAGTACATCGTGCAGCAGGATCAGGTGCTGCTGATCGACGAGCACACCGGTCGTACCATGCCCGGTCGCCGTCTGTCCGAAGGCTTGCACCAGGCCATCGAAGCCAAGGAGGGGCTGAATATCCAGGCCGAGAGCCAGACTCTGGCCTCGACAACCTTCCAGAACTACTTCCGCCTGTACAAGAAGCTGGCCGGCATGACCGGTACTGCCGACACCGAGGCCTTCGAGTTCCGCCAGATCTACGGTCTCGATGTGATTGTGATCCCGACCAACAAGCCGTTGGCGCGCAAGGACTACAACGACCTGGTCTACCTGACCCAGGAAGAGAAATACGCCGCGATCATCGCCGACATCAAGGAAGTCCAGGCCCAGGGTCGGCCAATCCTGGTCGGTACCGCCTCGATCGAAACCTCCGAGTACCTCTCGGCCCTGCTCAACAAGGCGGGCATGGAGCACAAGGTACTTAACGCCAAGTACCACGAAAAGGAAGCCGAGATCATCGCCCAGGCCGGTCGTCCGGGTGCGGTGACCATCGCCACCAACATGGCCGGTCGCGGTACCGACATCCTCCTCGGTGGTAACTGGGAAGTTGAGGTGGCTAACCTGGATAACGCCACTGCCGAGCAGATCGCACAGATCAAGGCCGACTGGCAGAAGCGTCACCAACAGGTGATCGAGGCTGGCGGTTTATGCGTGATTGCTTCCGAACGTCACGAGTCGCGGCGTATCGACAACCAGTTGCGTGGCCGTGCCGGTCGCCAGGGTGATCCGGGCTCCAGCCGCTTCTATCTGTCGCTCGAAGACAGCCTGATGCGCATCTTCGCTTCCGACCGCGTGAAGAATTTCATGAAGGCCCTGGGCATGCAGTCCGGCGAGGCCATCGAGCACAGCATGGTGACCAACGCCATCGAGAAAGCCCAGCGCAAGGTCGAAGGTCGCAACTTCGACATGCGTAAACAGCTGCTCGAATACGACGACGTGGCCAACGAGCAGCGCAAGGTGATCTACCACATGCGCAACAGCCTGCTGGCTGCGGACAACATCGGTGAAACCATTGCCGAGTTCCGTGAGGAAGTGCTGACCAATACGATCAACGAACATATCGCCCCGCAGTCGCTGCCCGAGCAGTGGGATATCTTTGGTCTGGAGCAGTCGCTGTACAGCACTTTCGGTCTGAAGCTGCCGATTCAGCAGTGGCTCGACGACGATGCCCAGCTCTACGAAGAGCCGCTGCGTGCGCGCATCCTCGAAGAGGTACTGGCTGCCTACAACGAGAAGGAAACCCTGGCCGGCGCCGAGGCCCTGCGCACCTTCGAGAAGCAGATGCTGCTGCGCGTGCTCGACGACCTGTGGAAAGACCACCTGGCGACCATGGATCACCTGCGCCACGGTATTCACCTGCGTGGCTATGCACAGAAGAACCCCAAGCAGGAATACAAGCGCGAGTCCTTCACCCTGTTCCAGGAACTGCTCGACTCGATTCGCCGCGACACCATTCGCGTGCTGTCCCATGTGCAGATCCGTCGTGAAGACCCGGTCGAGGAAGAGGCCCGTTTGCGTCGTGAAGCCGAAGCCATGGCGCAGCGCATGCAGTTCCAGCATGCCGACGCTTCGGCCATGCCAGTGGCGGACGAAGGGGCAGAAGGGGATGTGGCGGTAGCTGCAGCACCGGTTCGTGTTGAGTCGAAAACCGGGCGTAACGAGCCTTGCCCTTGTGGTTCCGGGAAAAAGTACAAACATTGTCACGGCCAGATCAGCTGATCTGCCGTAACCCTGCTATATAAACAACGCCGCGACCGGCTCTGCCGCTCGCGGCGTTTTGTCACTGCCTGCCGGGCGTCCCCCGGTGTTTGCCCAGATTGCCTACGAAGGAGCGCCCCACATGGCCGTTGGTCTTGGTCCCCTACCTGTCCTGCACCCGGTTCCCGGTTTCGAACTCGGCATTGCCTCTGCAGGCATCAAGCGCCCGGGGCGCAAGGATGTGGTGGTAATGCGCTGCGCCGAAGGTTCGCGTGTGGCCGGGGTGACCACCACCAATGCGTTCTGCGCCGCGCCGGTGATCATTACCCGCGAGCGCCTGCAGGGCGATGTACGTTACCTGCTGACCAACACCGGCAATGCCAACGCCGGCACAGGGCCGGATGGCCTGGCCAATGCTCGTCGCACCTGTGCTGCCCTGGCCTCCCTGACCGGCGTCGCGGAAGAGGCCGTGCTGCCATTCTCCACCGGGGTAATCGGCGAGCCGTTGCCGGTCGAAAAGATCGAAGCCGCGCTGCAGGCTGCGCTGGACGATCTGGATGAAGGCCACTGGGCCGAAGCCGCCACCGGCATCATGACCACCGACACCCTGCCCAAGGGCGCCAGCCGCCAGTTTCAGCATGATGGCGTGACCGTCACTGTGACCGGCATCAGCAAGGGCGCCGGGATGATCCGGCCGAACATGGCGACCATGCTCGGTTATATCGCCACTGACGCCAAGGTTGCCCGCAGCGTGCTGCAGGATCTGGTGCGCGATGCGGCGAACAAGTCGTTCAACCGCATCACCATCGACGGCGATACCTCGACCAACGATTGCTGTCTGCTGATTGCCACCGGCCAGGCCAACCTGCCGGAGATCACCAGTGCTGCCGGCGAGTTGTTCGCCAAGCTGAAGCAGGCGGTGTTCGAAGTATTCATGGAGGTAGCTCAGGCCATCGTCCGTGATGGCGAAGGCGCCACCAAATTCGTCACCGTGCAGGTCAATGGCGGTGGCAATCACCAGGAGTGCCTGGATGTGGCCTATGCAGTGGCTCACTCGCCGCTGATCAAAACCGCGCTGTTCGCCTCCGATCCGAACTGGGGCCGCATCCTTGCCGCTGTCGGCTATGCCGGCCTGCCGCAGCTGGACGTGAGCAAGATCGACGTGTTCCTCGGCGAGGTCTGCATTGCTAGCCAGGGTGGCCGCTCGGCGACTTACACCGAGGAGCAGGGCGCGGCGGTCATGGCGCGTGCGGAAATCACCATCCGCATCGAGCTGGGGCGTGGCACCTGCAGCGAAACCATCTGGACCACCGACCTGTCCCACGAGTACGTGAAGATCAACGCGGAATACCGTTCCTGATTTTCATCTGCTGACTGGCGACTCAACATTCCCGCTGTTCATGACCCCATGAACAGCGGGAATTTGCTATCTGCAGGGACGCCTTTTAAGGTCGACTGATTCATTCGCAATTCCCTATGTCTGGAGATAGCCATGCCTCTGACTCTGGTAATCGGCAACAAGAACTACTCGTCCTGGTCGCTGCGCGCCTGGTTGGCGCTGGAACTGGCCGGCGTCGACTACGACGAGCAGCTGGTCCAGCTCTACGGTACGGACAGCCGACGTCAGCTGCTGCAGCATTCGCCGACCGGCAAAGTGCCGGTGCTCAAGTGCGATGACGGGGTGATCTGGGATTCCCTGGCCATCGCCGAATACCTCGCCGAACGTTTTCCGGAAGCCCATCTGTGGCCGCGCGGTTCGGCTGCCAGAGCACTTGCCCGCTCGGTTTGTGCAGAGATGCACAGTGGCTTCGTGCCGCTGCGCAGCCATCTGCCGATGAACCTGCAGCGTAACCAGGCGCTGGCCGAACTGCCTGCCGAGGCGGCAGCCGACATCGCGCGGGTTTGTGCCCTGTGGCAGGAGTGTCGCCAGCGCTTCGGTCAGGATGGACCGTACCTGTTCGGCCACGCCAGCATCGCCGATGCCTTCTACGCCCCGGTGGCAGCGCGTCTGCGTAGCTATCAGGTGGTGCTGCCGGCCGAAGCCGAGGCCTATGTGAATACCATCTATCAATGGCCGGCTTTCCAGCGCTGGTACCGCGCCGGCCTGCAGGAATCGGAGAGCAATGCATGAAGCGTGTGCACGTGGCGGCTGCGGTGATCCGTGGCGCCGATGGTCGGGTGCTGATCGCCAAACGCGCGGCTGACCAGCACCAGGGTGGTCTGTGGGAGTTCCCCGGCGGCAAGGTGGAAGAGGGCGAGGCGGTAGAGGCTGCGTTGTCCCGTGAGCTGCAGGAGGAACTAGGCATCCAGGTCAAGGCCGCCCGCCCGCTGATCCAGGTGCAGCATGACTATCCGGACAAGCATGTCCTGCTGGATGTCTGGGAAGTCAGCGCGTTCACCGGCGAGCCGCATGGTGCCGAAGGTCAGCCGCTGGCCTGGGCCAGTGCCCGCGAGCTGCTCGAGTGTGAATTTCCGGCGGCCAACCAGCCGATAGTAGCGGCGGCGCGTTTGCCGGACTGCTACCTGATCACCCCCGAGAATCTGCAGCCCGGTGAGTTGTTGCGTGGTGTGCGTGCGGCACTGGCTGCCGGTATCCGCCTGATCCAGCTGCGTGCGCCCAACATGTTCGATGCCCAGTACCGTGATCTGGCAGTGGATATCCAGGGCCTCTGCGCCGGCAAGGCGCAGCTGATGCTCAAGGGGCCACTGGAGTGGCTGGGCGACTTTCCCGCCGCCGGCTGGCACCTGACCGCCGAGCAGTTGCGCAAATACGCTGACCAGGGACGGCCATTTCCGGGGCAACGCTGGCTGGCGGCCTCCTGTCATGGGGCTGAGGAGCTTGAGCTGGCGGTGCGCATGGGGGTGGACTTCATCACCTTGTCGCCAGTGCAGGCAACCCAGACCCATCCCGAGGCTCAACCTCTGGGTTGGGCGGCGGCCAGCGAGCTGCTGAGGGGCTTTAACAAGCCGGCCTATCTGCTCGGTGGCGTGGGTTCAAACGATCTGCAGCGGGCCTGGCAGGCTGGTGCCCAGGGCGTGGCCGGAATCCGCGCCTTCTGGCCTCAGGTCTGATCGGTAGCCGCGAAGCTCTTGAACTGGGCCGCTCAAGAGCTTCGCGAGTAGAGCTCGCAGCTACAGGGTGGGACTAGGATTTGGCTGCGGCCTGCCACAGGACTTCATTGATGTGCTGGCGGCGGGCGATCAGGCGGGCGGCGACGAACAGCAGGTCGGACAGGCGATTGACGTAGGCCATGCCGACTTCGCGCAGCGGTTCCACCGCATTCAGGTGCTGGCAGCGACGTTCGGCGTTGCGCGCCAGGCTGCGGCAGACATGGGCTTGGGCAACCAGGCGGGAACCGCCGGGAAGAATGAAGTTCTCCAGGGGGCCGACTTCCTCGTTCCACAGGTCGATGGCCGCCTCCAGGCGTTCTACTTCGGCGTCATCGAGGGCCTGGTAGTCGGGCATCGCCAGCTCGCCGCCGAGGTCAAACAGGCGGTGTTGGCAGGGCGCCAGTACTTCAATGACTTCGTTCAGCCCCGGCCACTGAGCTTGGTGCTCGGCCAGTTCGGCCAGTAACAGGCCCAGCTGGCTGTTGAGCAGGTCCAGCTCGCCCATGGCCTCCACCCGGGGATGATCCTTGCCCACGCGGCGGCCATCGGCCAAGCCGGTTTCGCCCTTGTCGCCGGTTTTTGTATAGATCTTGCTCAGTCGATAACCCATGGTCAGATGCTCGTGCTCTCGCTGTTGGCAGTCAGGGGCAGGCGCAGGGTGAAGCAGGTGCCCTGGCCCGGTGTGGAATGTACTTCCATCTGCCCTTTGTGGTTGTTGGTGATGATGAAGTAGGACACGGACAAGCCCAGACCGGTGCCCTGGCCGACTTCCTTGGTGGTGAAGAAGGGTTCGAAGATGCGTTTGCGCACCCGCTCGGACATGCCGATACCATTGTCTTCCACCTGGATCTCGGCCCACGGCGGGTTGTTGCGGGTACGCAGGATGATGCGTCCCGGCTCGTCCTCGTCGTCACGCTGGTGGATGGCCTGCGCGGCGTTTTTCAACAGATTGAGCAACACCTGCTCCAGCTCGTTGGCGGTAGCCGGCACGGGCCCCAGGCTATCGTCGAAATCGCGCTGGATGAGCAGGGTCTTGAAGTCGAAGCGATCAGCCAGGTCGAAGTCATTACCGGCAATTTCCAGGGCCTGGTCGATCAGTGCCGGCAGCAGACAGGGCGTCATCTGGCGGTTGCTGCGCCGACTGAAGCTGAGCATGTGGCTGACAATTTTTGCCGCCCGCGAACCGGCCTGCTGAATGCCGTCGAGCAGTTGGGGGATTTCGCGTGCCTCCAGGTAGGCATTGACGTCGTCCAGGGCGATGCCGACTTCCACTGCCTGTTCTTGATTCTTGGTCAGCTCCGGCGACAGACGTCGGCGAATGTTCTGCGCGTTATGCAGGATTGCGCCGAGCGGGTTATTGATCTCGTGAGCCATGCCGGCCGCGAGGCCGCCGACCGAGAGCATTTTTTCCGACTGCACCATCATGTCTTCCAGCGACAGGCGCTGGGTGATGTCGTCGATGCGGATTACCACGCCACGACCGCTGCCGCCCATCAGCGGATAAAAGGTCAGTTCGTAGTGGTGCGGCTCTTCGCCCTTGTGCCAGGTGACCCGCTCGATCTTCTCAACCTTGTGCTGTTCGGCTGTGCGCTTGAGCTGAGCCAGGAAGGGTTTCAGCGAGGGGAAAGCCAGAAACACCGGCTGGTTCAGCGCTTCGTCCAGGCGTGTGCCGGAAAGTGCACTGGCTTCCTGGTTCCACTGGGTGACATAGAGCTGTTCGTCGAGGGCGATCAGCGCCGAGGGCATGGAGTCGATGATGCTGTTGAGGTACTTCTGGAAGCCGGTGAGCTTTTTCTCGATCTTGCCGCGCACCTGTACTTCCAGCTCCAGCTTGCGATTGGAATGGCGGGTTTCCTCGGCCAGCGCCTGGGCCTGGTCGAAAGCCGCCTGCGCATCGTCGCGCGCGCGCTTGAGCTGCTGCTCACGGGCCTCCATGCGGCTGAGCATGGTGTTGAAGGCATCGGCCAGGCTGCCGATCTCGTCCTGATTGCCGCGTGCTACCCGCAAGGCATAGTTTTCTTCGCGGGTGACCTGGCGGGTGAGTTCTTCCAAGTGACGAATCGGCCGGGTGATCAGGCGCCTGATCTGCCGGGCGATCAGCGTCCAGAGCAGGATACTGATGACCAGAATCACACCGCTGGCAGTCAGGGTGCCGGTGTAGAACACCCCGGGCAGCTCGCTGGAAGCGACCAGCAACAGGTAGCCGGGCGGCTTGCCGGGTTGCGGCAGTGCGACCACCTGAGTGGCGCGGAATTCGCCCTGGCGCCAGCTGTCCAGCAGCTCGGTGTGCACGGGCAGTTGCAGGGTGTTGCCCAGCTGTACCTGCGCGATGCGCATGCCGCTGCCGTCATACAGGGCGGCGGCACGCAATGGGCTGTAGCTGTCCAGATTCTGCAGCAGGGCCTGGGCGGCAGCCGGTGAGGCCAGGGCCTTCTGGCTGACTTCCGGGCTGGCGATCAGGCGCCCGAGGGTGTGCAGGGCTTGTGGGGCGACGCTTTCCTGGGAAATCCAGTAGGCAGCGCTGATGAAGGCCAGGTTGGCCACCAGCAGCACGGTGGCCAGCAACGCCAGCAGCGCCGCGAGTAGCTTGCGGCCGACCGGCAGGTTGTCGAGGCGCTGGCGCAGACGGGTCAAGGGCGCTGGTTTCCGCTGGGAAAGGAGAGGGCAGGGTAGCGCGGGCTCAGGTGGTGGGCAATCCGCGGGCGGCCAGATGTGCGCTCAGTCGCTGGTGCAGGGCCTGCAACTGCGGCACGGCCAGTTGGCGCTGCGCTGCCGCGCGACAGGCATAGCCGAGCAGGTAGGTGATTTCCGTGCGCCGGCCCTGGGCTACATCCTGATGCATGGATGAGTAGTTGGCGGCGGTGGCCGCGATCACCTGTTGCACGTCCTCGTGCAGGCCGTTGGCGGCACTGAACTGGTTGCAGCCGTGTAGCAGCGTGGCGAGTTCATCGCATAGTCCGGCAACCTCTATTGGATAATCCTTGAGGCCACCATTGCGGCAGTCATGCAGCACGGTCAGCGGGTTGATCGCGCAGTTCAGTGCCAGCTTGCGCCACAGTTTGCCGAGAATGTCGTCGCTCCACGTGTGCGGGATGCCCGCCAGTTGCAACTCGTTGAACCAGGCGGGCGGCTGGTTTTGTCCTTCGCTACCGAGCCAGGTATGCCCCTTGCCGGCGAACACCACGCTGAATGCGTCGTTGCGGAAGGCGCCTTCGGTGCTGCTGGCAAGTATGCAGTGCACCCGCGGCAGGCGTGCGGCTACAGCCTCCTGACTACCCAGGCCATTCTGCAGCAGGATGATTTCGCTATCCGTACCGAATCGCTGGGCCAGGCTGGCGGCGGCTTCCTCGGCATCGTAGGCCTTGCAGGCCAGAAGCAGGCGCCGCACCGGCCCAGGGCCGTCCGCCGTTTCACCCGGTATCGGGTAAAGGTGACTGTGCTCGCCTTCAGTCAGCGTCAGGCCGCCGGCGGCTCGATAGGCGGCCAGGCGTGTTGAGTCACGCAGGATCAGGCGAACCGGCAGGCCAGCACGCGCCAGGCGTGCGGCCCACAGGCTGCCCAGGCTGCCGGCACCCAGCACGTGCCAGGTCATTGCGGGGCTATCACTGTGGCAATGGCAGGCGCAGTGCGCTGACCCGACCGCTGGCGTAGGAGTCAGGCAGCAGCTTGTTGGCATGCTCGACCAGGGTTTGCGCCTCGATCGGCAGCGACTTGGCATCCAGGCCGACCAGAGCAATGCCGGCCTTGAGGCTGATGAAACCTTCGCTGGTCTTGAAGGCTTTGAGGTTGAGACCTTCGTGCAGGCGCTTGAAGCTGCTCGGCGAGCACTCCTGCAGGTCGTCGATCAGGGTGATCAGGGCAAAGTGGTTGTCGTCTATCCGCGCCAGCACATCGAGTGGGCGCACCAGTTGTTGCAGGCGCCGGGCCACGCCATGCAGCAGCTCGTTATAGAAACCGTTGCCATACTGCAGGCGCAGGCTGCCGGCTTCCTGCATGCCGATCAGCAGATAGCACACCGCACCACCGCGCGACTCGACCTGCCGCAGGCTCTCCTGCAGGCGTTGCTGCAGGTAGCGCGGATTGCCCAGGCCGGTCAGGGGATCGACCAGGTTGCGCTGCTCGAGGCTGGCGATGTTCAGGGTGAGCATGCGGTTTTCGTTGAGCAGACGATGCAAGGTGTTGCACAGGCGGTCGGCAGCGTAAACGCGCGGCACCAGTTGTTCGTTCATGGTGGCCTTGCTGACGAAGTCGTCGACACCACGGTCGAAGGCTTCTACCAGCACGTTGTCGCCTTCCTTGCCCGTGAGCAGGATGACGTAGGTGTAGTGGTCGGCCATTTCATCCAGTTGGCGCACCCGGCCAGTCAGCTCGAGGCCATCCATCTCCGGCATCAGCCAGTCGGCCAGCAGCACACTGGCTGGGCGCTCTTCGAGCTGGCGCAGGGCTTCGGCGGCACTGCTGGCGAAGCGCACATCCAGATAGCCGGCCTGGCTCAGGGCGCGACCGATCATGGCGCTGGAAAACTTGGCGTCATCCACCACCAGGATGCTGAGATGGGGGTTGGGCATTTAGTGACTCACTGACAGGAAACTGGGGCGCCTTCGGTACTTGGCCGAGCGGCGAATGCTGGTGTGGTTATAATGAGCCCGCAAATTTTATCGTCAAGCCAGGCGCGCTCTGTCCGTGATACTGATCGCGCCGTCTATCTGGAGGAATTTCATGCCTTCGTTCGACGTGGTGTCCGAACTGGATAAACACGAATTGACCAACGCCGTGGACAACGCTGTGAAGGAACTGGAGCGGCGCTTCGACCTGCGTGGCAAATGCAGCTTCGAGAGCAAGGACAAGACCGTCACCCTGACCGCCGAAGCCGATTTCATGCTGGAGCAGATGCTGGAGATCCTGCGGCTCAACCTGATCAAGCGCAAGATCGATGCGCAGTGCATGGAGCTCAAGGATCCCTTTGCTTCCGGCAAGGTGATCAAGCAGGAAGTGACCTTCCGCGAGGGCATCGACAAGGAGTTGGCGAAGAAGATCGTCGCCCATGTCAAGGACGCCAAGCTCAAGGTGCAGGCAGCCATCCAGGGTGAGCAGGTGCGCATCACCGGCAAGAAGCGCGATGACCTGCAGGAAGCGATTGCCGTGCTGCGTGCCAAGGAGTTTGGCATGCCGCTGCAGTACAACAACTTCCGCGACTGAGGGAACCCTGGCGCCCGCCCGCCGTCCCATGCCTACCCCTTCGCCGCCATGGTTCGCCATGGCGGTGTCGTTTCTGCAGTCAGAAAAGAGGAGTGAAGTCATGCAGATCGAGTTCGAACAGTTGGTCAAATTGTCCGAAAGCTGGCTACCGGTGTTGCTGGAGTACAGCGGCAAGCTGACCCTGGCCCTGCTGACCCTGGCCCTGGGTTGGTGGCTGATCAACCGCCTGAGCCGGCGTCTGCAGCGCCTGATGGGCCTGCGCAAGGTGGACCGGGCCCTGACCGGTTTCATCGGCAGCCTGAGCAATATCCTGCTCAAGGTGCTGTTGCTGGTCAGCGTGGCCTCCATGGTCGGCGTTTCCACCGCCTCCTTCGTCGCTGCCATTGGCGCCGCCGGCCTGGCTATCGGCCTGGCCCTGCAGGGCAGCCTGGGTAACTTTGCCGGTGGTGTGCTGATTCTGCTGTTCCGTCCGTTCCGTATCGGTGACTGGATCGAGGCGCAGGGTGTATCTGGCAGCGTCGACAGCATCCAGATTTTCCACACCACACTGAAGACCGCGGATAACAAAGTGGTGGTGGTCCCCAACGGCAGCCTGTCCAACGGCAACATCGTCAATCATTCGCGCGAGGCTGTGCGGCGGGTGGATATCAACCTCGGCATCGATTACTCGAGCGATATCCGCCAGGCCCGTGAGGTGCTACTGGAAATCGCCCGTGATCCGCGCGTGCGCCAGGAGCCAGCGGCGCCGCAGGTAGTGGTCACCGGGCTGGGCGACAACGCGGTAGGGCTGTCACTGCGCGTCTGGGTGGCTTCGGCGGATTACTGGCCGGTCAGCTTCGCATTCATCGAACAGGCCAAGGAAAACCTGGAGCGTGTGGGCATCGGCATTCCCTTTCCGCAGCGGGTAGTGCGCCTGATACAGCAGTAAGACGAAGAGGCCGACGCATGCCGGCCTCTTTTATTTCTGCGCTTCGCTTGCGGCCGCTTCCGCGTTGCTGCGTTCGCGGTGCTCGCGACCCCACTGCAGGAGGATCAGCAGCAGGGTGGGGATGCCGAGTAGCGCGGTGGCGAGGAAGAACTGGGCATAACCGAGTTTCTCCACCATCAGTCCGGACGAGCCACCGACCAGGCGTGGCAGCAGCAGCATGATCGAGCTGAGCAATGCGTACTGGGTAGCCGAGAACTTCAGGTTGGTCAGGCTCGACAGATAGGCGACGAACGCCGCCGTGGCCAGACCGGAGCTGAAGTTGTCGAGGGTGATGGTCACCACCAGCATCAGCATGTGCGGGTTCAGTGCTTGCAGCAGGTCGAGCACATTCTGCCCGACGAAGCTGCTGTCGCTGATCACCCCCAGGCCGGCGAGCAGGGCGAACAGCAAATTGGTCCCGGCCGAGGCTGCGCCACCGATCAGCAGGATCGGCAGAATGCCGAAGCGCACGATCAGCAGGCCGCCGATGGCTGCGCCGAACAGGGTCATGAACAGGCCGAACAGCTTGCTGACGCTGGCGATCTGGCTCTTGGCGAAGCCCATGTCGATGTAGAAGACGTTGGCCATCACGCCCATCACCGTATCGGACATGCGATAGGTGGCAATCAGCCCGAGCAGCAGCAGCGCTTGCCAGCGGTAGCGCAGGATAAAGTCATTGATCGGTGTCAGCACGGGCGCCAGGCTGCGCCGGCCCATGGCCGACAGACACAGGGCGGTGAGAATGCTGTACAGCAGGAAGCGCAGGAAGGCGCGGTCGTCGCGTAGCAGTTCCAGCGGGCTGATGATGCCTTGCAGGCTCAGCAGGATGTCACTCTTGAACAGCTGGGTGAACATCGCCGGTACCGAAATCAGCAGCAGGATCAGTACCAGTACCGAGGCCAGCTGGTGATAGAGGCCGTAGCGTGCCGCGGAAATCTGCGTCTTCAGCGGTACCGGCGGCTCACGCATCCACAATGTGGTCATCAGGCCAGGCAGCATGAGCATGGCGAACAGCAGGTAAGTACTGGCCCAGGCGCCATGCTGGTAGGTGCCATCCACTGCGCCGAACCAGCCGGCAAAGTACAAGGCGCCGGCGGTGGCGAGCAGGGCAGCAACCCGGTAACCGGCCATGTAGCTGGCAGCCAGGGCAGCCTGGCGGTTGTCGTCGACGATCTCCAGGCGGTAAGCATCGACCGCAATGTCCTGAGTGGCCGAGGCGAAAGCCACCACCACGGCCACGCCGATCAGCCAGGACAGGTGCTGCTGCGGGTTGCACAGCGCCATGCCGATCAGTCCCAGCGCCACCAGCACTTGCGACAGTACCAGCCAGGAGCGGCGACGCCCCAGTTTGCCCAACAGCGGCAGGCGCCACTGGTCGAGCATCGGTGCCCATACCCATTTAAAGGCGTAGGCCAGGCCGATCAGGCTGGCGTAGCCGATAGTCTGGTGGGCCACGCCGGCCTCGCGCAGCCATACCGACAGGGTGGAGAACACCAGCATGTACGGCAAACCGGCGGCAAAACCCAGCAAGAGCAGGGCCAGCGAGGCCGGATGGGCATAGGTGGCGAGGGCGGCGCGCCAGGATTTACGGGGCATGGGCAAGGTCTGGGGATCAGCGAAACAAAGGGCGCACTCTAACCGCTGAACTCCATCGGGCGCCAGCCGTGGCGGCGCATATCGACGCGGTTGTTGTGGATGGTCAGGCCTTCTTCGCGCAGGCGTGCACGCTGCTCATCGCCACTCGGGCTACCCGCCGGCAGGCTCAGGCGTCCGCCGGCACCGAGCACGCGGTGCCAGGGCAGGCGGGTGTCAGGCGGCAGCTGGCTGAGGGTGCGGCCGACCCAGCGCGCGGCGCGGCCGAGTCCGGCCAGGGCCGCCAGTTCGCCATAGCTGGTGACCTTGCCCGCAGGGATCTGTGACAGCAGCAGATAGAGCGCGGCCCTTCGGCCTTCGGCGCTTGCCGTCGGATCGACGGCGGGGGCATGCTCTGCAGCGACTCCCCGTTCTGTTGCCGGTGTTTTGCTCATGTGGCTGCGCTTCCTGCTTTCGACTGTTCTTTTGCTCGCCTGGCCGGCCTGGGCGGATACCGTCTGGTTGAACAATGGCGACCGTTTGAGCGGTGAAATTTTACTGCTCGATGGCGGCAAGTTGGTGCTGAAAACCAAGTATGCCGGGCGCGTGCTGATCGACTGGAAGGATATCGACACCCTGCGTTCGGACAAACCGCTGATGTTGCGCCGCGTTGGGCTCGACAGCGAAAGCAGTGAAGGCTTGCAGGCGGCTGGTCCAGGCTTGGTGACGGTGGTCGGCAAGCACAACGAGACGGTGCCGCTGGCCAGCATCAGCCGGCTGGTACCACCGCGGCCTTTGCTCAAGGATCGTCTGTGGGAGGGCAATCTCGATGCCAAGCTGGATCTGGAGCGCAACGAGGACCGTACCAATGAATTCAAACTCAAGGCAGATACACGCATCGAGCATGGCCGTTGGCGCCATGTGCTGAATGGTCAGCTGGAGCACGAGACCAAGAACGATGAGCAGAAAGAGGACAACTGGGAGCTGGAATACGACCTTGATCGTTTTCTCACCGATCACTGGTTCTGGCGCGCCGGTTACGAGCAGGATGAGGATAAGTTCGAGGACATCAATCGCCAGCGTATTTTAGGCACCGGCCCCGGTTATCGCTTCTGGGATGATGAACTGGGTCGTTTCGACCTGATTGGCCAGGTCAACCGAGTACGCCTGGATTCACCACTCGGTGAACTGGCGTTCGACACCTGGTCGCTGGAGTGGGACTACAAGCGTCTGCTGTGGGGGACGCGGCTGGAGTTCTATAGCACGGCCGAACTGCAGGTGCCGCAGATCGACGAAATCGACTACGTACTCGACAGTGAAGCTGGTCTGCGTTACCGCCTGAATGACTGGGCCCGGCTATCGCTGCTCTATGAGCTGGACCAGCTGCGCGGGTTGGGCCAGACCTATTCGGAGCAGCGTTATCTGCTTGGACTGGGTGTCGGCTGGTAAGCTTTCTGGAACTCGGGGCGCAATCGTCGGTCAGTGCTTGCTCTGCCGGCGTGCATAAGGATAATGCCGGCCTTTTTGCCCACCTGAGCCGATTGTTTCCCAATGAATTTTTCCCGCTCCCTGCTATGCCTGGCGCTGGTCGCCAACTCCTCTCCGCTGCTTGCCGATACCGTGTGGCTGAAGAACGGTGACAAGCTCACAGGCAGCATCGAGCTGGTCGATGGTGGCAAGCTGCTGCTGAAAACCGACTATGCAGGCTCTATCACGCTCGATATGCAGAAAGTTGCCACCTTGGAGAGCGAGCGTGAACTGTTGGTCAAGCAGGACGACTTCAGTGGTGAGCGGGCCAAATCGTTGAGGCCGGCGGGTGAGGGGCAGGTTGAGCTGGTCAATGGTGAGGCGCCGAAAGTGGTGGAACTGGCCTCGATTGCCCAGATTCTGCCGCCCAAACCGTTGGTGCAGGACTTGCGCTGGACCGGGCGCGTGGATTTTTCCGCTGACTACAAGAGTGCGGAAAATGATGTGAAGGATTACGACATCGATCTCTCTACCCAGGCCCGGCACGGTGCCTGGCGCCATGGTTTCGGTGCCGAGTACGATCATGAGATCAAGAATGACGAGAAGAAGACCGATCGGGTCGAGCTGGACTATGACCTCGATCGCTTCATCACCAAGCAGTTCTTCTGGCAGGGCCAGCTCAAGTACACCCACGACCGTGTTGAAGATCTGCAAACCCAGCGCACTGTTGGTACCGGGCCCGGCTACCAGTTCTGGGACGACGCCCTCGGCGCTTTTTCCATGGCCGGCCTGCTCAACCGCAACGACTTCGTCTTCGCCAATGGCGAGAGCGAGCACTTTAATTCGGCAGCGATGGAGTGGGATTACAAACGCAAGCTGATCGGCAACAACATCGAGCTGTACAGTCAGGGTGAGCTGGGCGCGCCCTTCATCGACGAAATCGACTACATCATCGATACCGAGGCGGGCGTGCGCTACAAGCTCAACAGCTGGGCAGCGCTAAGCCTCAAGGCCGAATGGGACAAGGTCGCCAGCGAGAACGGTGACACCGACGAGCGCCGCTACATGCTCGGCCTGGGCGTCGGCTGGTAAATTCCTGCACCCACAAAAAAGCCCCGCATTTGCGGGGCTTTTTATGAGGCCAAGTCTCGACTTTGCGAGCTAGAGCCAGTCAAGGCGCAACGACCAACGGGAGTAACAGCCGCAGGCTGGCCCGAAGGGTAAGCGCCAGCGAATCAATTGGGCGAGGGCGCGGAGTTTACGAGCTGTAAATGAGCAGCCCGAGCCCAATTTCAACGCAGTCTGGCCGACGCGCAGCAAGTCGATGCGGATCAGAGGCGCAGGCCGCCGTCGAGTTCCAGGATCCGCCCGGTGTAATAGTCGTTTTCCAGAATGTAGGCCACCGAGTGAGCAATCTCGGCCGGCTTGCCCATACGGCGCAGCGGGATGCCGGAAGTCATCTTCTCCAGGGCTTCCGGCTTCATGCTGCCGGTCATCTCTGTTTCGATAAAGCCCGGAGCAACGCCGGCGACACGGATGCCGTAGCGCGCCAGTTCCTTGGCCCAGACCACGGTGTCGGCGGCAACGCCAGCCTTGGCTGCGGAGTAGTTGGCCTGGCCGACGTTACCGGCACGGGAGATGGAAGAGATGTTGATGATCGCGCCCTGGTTCTTCAGCTCGATCATCTTCGCCGCCACTTCGCGGGTGCACAGGAACACGCCGGTCAGGTTGACGTCGATCACCGACTGCCACTGAGCCAGGCTCATCTTGGTCATCTCGCCGTCCTTGACCTTGATGGTCAGGCCGTCACGCAGGATGCCAGCATTGTTGACCAGGCCGTTGATGGCGCCGAAATCGTCGGCGATCTGCGCCACGGTGTGGGTGACCTGCTCTTCGTTGGCCACGTTGCACAGGTAGGCGCGGGCGTCGCCACCGGCGGCCTTGCAGGCGGCCACGGCTTCGTCGAGCTTTTCCTGGTTGAGGTCGACCAGGGCCAGCTTGGCGCCCTTGGCGGCCAGGTATTCACCCATGGCGCGACCCAGGCCCTGGCAGCCGCCAGTGATGATGATGACTTTATCTTTGAGTTCCATAACACTACCCCTCTTAAGGTCTACAGGTGGCCTCGCTGGCACTGCAAAGAGTTCTGCCGGGTGCCTGTCCGTTTTGTTTTCGACGGATTCTAAGCGAGGAGTCATAAATTGAGCGTGACAGCCGGTAAGCATGCCCGAGAATTGCTCCTCAAGGAATACCGCGGCGTGCTCTCGACCCACTCCAAGGCCATGCCGGGTTTCCCTTTCGGATCAGTGGTGCCTTACTGCCTGGACGCGCAGGGTTGCCCGCTGATCCTGATCAGCCGCATCGCCCAGCACACCCATAACCTGCAGCAGGACGGCAAATGTTCGTTGTTGGTCGGCGAACGCGGTGCTGAGTATGTGCAGGCCGTCGGTCGCCTGACTCTGCTGGCCGAGGCCGAGAAACTGGCAGAGCCTGCGCAGATAGACGCTGCTGCTGCGCGTTATTACCGTTATTTCCCCGAGTCGCGCGATTACCACCAGGTGCACGACTTCGATTTCTGGCGTCTGCAACCGGTGCGCTGGCGCTACATTGGCGGTTTTGGCGCGATTCACTGGCTGGAGCAGGTCAACCTGGCCAACCCCTTCGCCGGCGAAAGCGAGCTGGGCATGCTCGAACACATGAATGCCGACCACGCGGCCGCCATCGCCCATTACGTCGAACTGGCCGGATTGCCCAGTCATGAGCCGGCGCAACTGGTCGGCATCGACAGTGAGGGTTTCCACCTGCGCATCGGCAAGAGCCTGTACTGGCTGGCCTTTCCAACATCCTGTAACAGTCCCGGCGAAGTGCGCCAGGCCTTGGTGCAGCTGGCCCGCGTCGAAATCTGGCCGACCACCGAGCAGTCGTCAGCTTGAATTAAGTGTCACACCCCATACTTCATCGGTATCGGAAGCCGTTCTTCCGTCAAGGAACCCCTGATGCGCGTTTTTCTCTTTCTGTTTCTGCTCTTTCCGCTGATTGAACTGGCCGTACTGATCCAGGTTGGCAGTGCCATTGGCGTCATCCCGACTCTGCTGCTGGTGATTGGCACGGCCATCCTCGGTAGCGTGCTGCTGCGCGTTGCCGGCCTGGCGACTGCCTGGCGCGCCCGTGAGAAGCTGGCCCGCGGCGAAATGCCGGAGGAGGAGATGTTCGCCGGCCTGCTGATCGCTGTTGGTGGCGGTCTGTTGCTGCTGCCCGGTTTTATCAGCGACGTATTCGGTCTGCTCTGCCTGATTCCCTTCACCCGCAACCTGCTGATCGGCAACCTGCGCCGTCGTGCTGCCGAGCAGGCCCTGCGCCAGCGTGCCTTCGCCGATGACCTGGCGGCCCGCTCTGGTCAGACTCGACCGAATGTGATTGAGGGCGAGTACCAGCGCCGCGATTGAGGCTGTGCGCAGAAAATTGCCAGCAGCAGTTTCTAGCCTCGAGTAACGGCGGTTCCAAGGGTTGCCGCCAGGTAGTGCGGGCCATAAAAAAAATCACCGCCGCCCCTTGAAATGCCTTTGGTCGCCCCTATCTAGCTATCACCGCAAGGTTTCCACCACAGGTGGAACAGACTTCCGCGCATCGCCACGGCGAGGCGCGACCGGCTCCGCCGGATTTTGCTAACCCGCCGGTGCAGTCACCGGCCTGCTTACAACAACTTATCGGGAGAGATCGACCCATGAAGCTTC
This sequence comes from uncultured Pseudomonas sp., assembly GCA_964518735.1. Lineage (GTDB taxonomy): Bacteria > Pseudomonadota > Gammaproteobacteria > Pseudomonadales > Pseudomonadaceae > Aquipseudomonas. Next base: position 267,274 of record CAZFKQ010000004.1, on the reverse strand, counting down.
GTCCTCTGCATGACCGCGTCGTTATCCGCCGCAGCGAAGAAGAATCGAAAACCGCTGGTGGCATCGTGCTGCCGGGCTCCGCTGCTGAAAAGCCGAACCAGGGCGTAATTGTCGCTGTCGGTACTGGCAAAGCGCTGGACAACGGTGAAGTACGTGCTCTGGCCGTCAAAGTCGGTGACAAAGTGGTATTCGGCCCTTACTCCGGTAGCAACACCGTCAAAGTCGACGGTGAAGACCTGCTGGTGATGAGCGAGAACGAAATCCTCGCCGTCCTCGAAGCCTGATCCCCGCGAATCTCCGTTCAACTCAAGAATTTAAGGAACAACCACCATGGCTGCTAAAGAAGTCAAATTCGGCGATTCCGCTCGCAAGAAAATGCTGGTCGGCGTTAACGTCCTGGCCGACGCGGTAAAAGCGACCCTCGGCCCGAAAGGCCGCAACGTGGTACTCGAGCGCAGCTTCGGCGCGCCGCTGATCACCAAAGACGGCGTGTCCGTTGCCAAAGAAATCGAGCTGAAAGACCGCTTCGAGAACATGGGCGCCCAGCTGGTCAAGGACGTTGCGTCCAAGGCCAACGACGCTGCCGGTGACGGCACCACCACCGCCACCGTACTGGCTCAGGCCATCGTCAACGAAGGCCTGAAAGCCGTCGCTGCCGGCATGAACCCGATGGACCTCAAGCGCGGCATCGACAAGGCCACCATCGCCATCGTCGCCGAGCTGAAGAAGCTGTCCAAGCCGTGCACCGACACCAAGGCGATTGCTCAGGTCGGCACCATCTCCGCCAACTCCGACAACTCCATCGGCGACATCATTGCCGAAGCCATGGAAAAAGTCGGTAAAGAAGGCGTGATCACCGTTGAAGAAGGCTCGGGCCTGGAAAACGAACTGTCCGTCGTTGAAGGCATGCAGTTCGACCGTGGCTACCTGTCGCCGTACTTCATCAACAAGCCGGACACCATGGTTGCCGAGCTTGATGGCCCGCTGATCCTGCTGGTCGACAAGAAGATCTCCAACATCCGCGAACTGCTGCCGGTTCTCGAAGCCGTAGCCAAGTCCGGCCGTCCGCTGCTGATCGTGGCTGAAGACGTTGAAGGCGAAGCCCTGGCGACCCTGGTTGTGAACAACATGCGTGGCATCGTCAAAGTCGCAGCCGTCAAGGCTCCGGGCTTCGGCGACCGTCGCAAGGCCATGCTGCAGGACATCGCCATCCTCACCGGCGGTACCGTGATTTCCGAAGAAGTCGGCCTGAGCCTGGAAAGCGCCACCCTGGAGCACCTGGGTAACGCCAAGCGCGTTCAGCTGAGCAAGGAAAACACCACCATCATCGACGGTGCTGGTCAGCAGGTTGATATCGAAGCCCGCGTTGCCCAGATCCGCAAGCAGGTCGAAGACACTTCCTCCGACTACGACAAAGAGAAGCTGCAAGAGCGTCTGGCCAAACTGGCTGGCGGTGTTGCTGTGATCAAGGTCGGTGCCGGCACCGAAGTGGAAATGAAAGAGAAGAAAGCCCGCGTTGAAGACGCCCTGCACGCTACCCGCGCAGCCGTCGAAGAAGGCGTGGTACCTGGCGGTGGTGTGGCCCTGGTGCGCGCCCTGCAGGCCATCAACGAACTGAAAGGCGACAACGACGACCAGAACGTCGGTATCGCTCTGCTGCGTCGCGCTGTTGAAGCGCCGCTGCGTCAGATCGTGTCCAACGCCGGCGGTGAGCCGAGCGTAGTGGTCGACAAGGTCAAGCAGGGTTCGGGCAACTACGGCTTCAACGCCGCGACCGACACCTACGGCGACATGATCGAGATGGGTATTCTCGATCCGGCCAAAGTGACTCGTTCCGCCCTGCAGGCCGCTGCTTCCATCGGCAGCCTGATGATCACCACCGAAGCCATGATCGCCGACATCGTCGACGACAAGGCTGCTCCGGCCATGCCGGACATGGGTGGCATGGGTGGCATGGGCGGCATGATGTAAGCCGACCGGCCCCGCTACAGAAAAAGCCCCGCCTAGTGCGGGGCTTTTTTGTGGACGACTATTGCGGCTTCAGCCCAGGGCTGCGCTGCGCGCTGCTAGCGACTGGGAGGCTGGGCGATACAGCAGCAGGTCGTAGAGAACCAGACAGATCAGCCAGCAGAGCACGGCAGTCCACAGGTTGTGCGAGAAGAAATGGGCACCTTGAGCCATGCGCACCAGGGAGAACAGGCTACCCAGGCTGAGTGCGAAGATCAGCGCGGCATTGGCCAGGCGCGGATAACGGTCACGCCAGACAAAGAACAGCGCGATCAGGGCAAAGCCTGCTGCGGCATGCCCGCCTGGCCAGCACTTGCCGGATTTCTCCACCGGTTGCGCGCGCGGCTCCAGCAAGCCGGAGAAGTGTTCAACGCCACCGTACTGCTCCAGGCTCCACGGGCAGTGCATCTGGGTGATTTTTTTCAGCGGTGTGACAAAGCCGGTGGAGAGGCCCATAGCCAATACCAGATAGCCGAGCTCGCGGCGCAGCGGGCGCAGGCGGGTGGGCAGCAGGCTAAGCAGGAAGCCGCCAATGGCCAGCACGCCGATGACGATGGTCAGCTGCTTGGCGCGGTCGTGCAGGACATCTTCGAGAAAATCATTGTGCCGGCCGATGAATCCCTGGTCCCGGATGTAGAACAGGTCGGCCAGAGCAAAATCCAGGCGACTGGGGTCGACCAGCAGCATCAACGCCAGCAGGGCGAGCGGCAGGCCGTACCACCAGCGGCGGTCAAAGCTAGGTGAAGGGTTGAGCATCTTCTGCCTCATTGTTGGCTGATTTGCAGGTCGGCTGGCTGAGCGCCTTTCCAGGCCAGCAAGTGTTCTTTGAAGGCGTGGCTGGCGGCCTGGTAATAGGTGATATCGCGCTGCAGGAGTGGGTCCCGGGCATCACTGATAATTTCGCGGCTGCTCCCCAGCGCATCGTCATGCCGGCGCATATGCCGCTGCGGGCTGAGGATGGCCAGATCCTGGCCATCGAACAGGCCGAGGTGCTGGTAGTTGCCGAGCAGCACTCGTCTAGGCGCGGGATTGTCCTGTAGCAGGTTGCGGCCGAAGAAGGTCGACTGGTAGTCGAGGTTGAGCAGACCGAGCAGGGTTGGTGCCAGGTCGATCTGGCTGGCCAGTTGGCTGTCCTCGCGGGCTTCCACCAGCCCCGGGGCGTAGATGAACAGCGGGATATGGTAGTTGGCTACCGGCAGGTCCTGAGCCCCGGCGCTGCCCGCACAGTGGTCGGCGACGAAGACGAACAAGGTGTTGGCAAACCAGGGCTTGTGCCGGGCGGCGGCAAGAAACTGGCCGATGGCATGGTCGGTGTACTTCACCGCGCCCTCGCGGCCGTCGCCGGAGGCGATGTCGATGCGCCCGTCCGGGTAGGTGTAGGGGCGATGGTTGGATGTGGTCATCAGCTGCAGCAGGAACGGCTTGCCGGCGGCATGGTCGGCATCGGCCAGCTTGAGGGTCTGGGTGTAGAGATCCTCGTCGGCCATGCCCCAGGCATTCTTGAAGTGGATATCCGTCTCGGTCACGCTGCTCTGGTCGACCACGCGGTAGCCATTGCCGCCGAAGAAGGCATTCATGTTGTCGAAGTAGCCGCGTCCGCCATAAACGAACACGCTGTCATAGCCCTGCGCCGTGAGTTGCTGGCCGAGGCTGGCATAGCCGCTTTCACGACCGACCCGCTTGACGATGGAGCGTCCCGGGGTGGGCGGTATGGACAGGGTGATGGCTTCCAGGCCGCGATCGGTACGGGTGCCCGTGGCGTAAAAGTTGTTGAAGAACAGGCTCTGCTTGCGCAGCGCATCGAGGTTGGGGGTCAAGCCACGTGGGTCGCCAAAACTGCCAAGGTACTTGGCCGACAGGCTCTCGATGGTCACCAGAACAATATTCAGTTGGCGTGTCTGGCCTGGGTTATCGACCTGCCGGCGGATGTCCAGTGGGTCGCTGCCGATGAAGCGACTGTGCGGCTCGTTGAACTCTTCACGCAGGCGTTTGGCAACCTCTGCGTCGGGCAAGGTGGCATAGAACTGCGGGTAGTCCAGCTCGTTGTTACGGAACGCAGCGAAGAACTGGTAGGGGCCGTTGCTGGCCAGTTCATGCTGGTAGGCGTTGCCGCCCAGGCTGCGCGGGCTGTCCTGATCGAGCAGCATCAGACTCAAGGTGGCGCCGACAAGCAGCGCGGCGCATGCACTCAGGCGGGTCGCACGGTTAGGCAGTGGTGCCTGCAGAGCGGCTTGCAGCGGCTTGTGCAGGGCCAGCGTCAGCAGTGCTGCTACAGCGCCCAGGGCACTGAGCAGCCAGCCCAGCGGATAGGACTCCAGCAGGTTGTTGAGTACCTCATCGGAGTACACCAGGTAGTCCACGGCGATGAAGTTGAAGCGCACGCCGAACTCATCCCAGAACAGCCATTCGGCCGTGGCGACGAACAGCATGGCGTACAGACTGACCAGAAGCAGGCCGCGCAGTAGCCAGTTATGGCCAGGGCGGTGCCACAAGCCAGGTGGGCAGAGCAGCAGATAGAGGCCCAGTGGCAGGGCGGCGTAAGCGAGAAACCCAAGGTCGTACAGCAGGCCTATGGTGAAAATGGCCAACGGATTGCCGGCCTCGTGCAGGTGGCCGAACAACAGGACGCTGCGGGTCAACAGAAAGATTGCCAACCAGCTGGCGAGCAGGAGCAACAGGTAGCGCAGGGGCGCGCTGCGGAGCAGGGACATGGTGCGGTTCCAGGAGGGGGGAATGCGCGGCAGTGTGCTCGTCGGGTTGTTGGCAGTTGGTGAATTCGCCGTGAAAAAACTGTCAAACGTGCCGCATGGGCGAGGTTGCCGGGTTATCGTCTGCTCATCGGAAAACGGCAAAAGCCGAAGAGGAACAGACCATGCGCATCCTCCTGGTCGAGGACAACCGCGACATTCTGGCCAACATGGCCGACTACCTGGGGATCAAGGGCTATACGGTGGATTGTGCCCAGGATGGCCTATCCGGCCTGCACCTGGCTGCCAGCGAGCATTACGACCTGATCGTGCTGGACATCATGCTGCCCGGCATCGACGGCTACACCCTGTGCCAGCGCTTGCGCGAGGAGGCGCGGCGCGATACTCCGGTGATCATGCTGACGGCCCGTGACCAGCTGGACGACCGCCTCAAGGGCTTCAAGGCCGGCGCCGACGATTACCTGGTCAAGCCTTTTGCCCTGTCCGAACTGGCGGCGCGCATCGAGGCGGTGCTGCGCCGTAGCCTCGGTGGCGGCAAGCGCAGCCTGCAGGTTGGCGAGCTGAGTTATGACCTCGATACCCTGGAAGTTACTCGTAGCGGCCGCCCGCTCAAACTCAACCCGGTGGGGCTCAAGTTGCTGGCCCTGCTGATGCAGAAGAGTCCCCATGTGGTGCGCCGCGAGGTGCTGGAAGAAGCGCTGTGGGGGGACGATTGCCCGGACAGCGACAGCCTGCGCAGCCACGTCCATCAGTTGCGTCAGGTGATCGACAAACCCTTCGATCGAGCGCTGCTGCACAACGTGCATGGAGTCGGCTATCGCCTGGCGGAGCGGGTCGATGGAGTTTAAGCAGAGCCTGTCACGGCGTATTGTCATCGCTTTTATGCTGATGACCGTACTGGTAGGGGGAACCTTTGCCGTCGGTATCGTCGAGACTGTCCATCTGGTCGAAGAACGTCTGATTTCCGCCGAGCTGGGGGGCGATCTTGGCCGCCTGTTGAAAATGGAGAGCAGCGAGGACTGGCGGCACAAGCCAGAGCCGGGTCAGCTGTTTCATTTCAGCAATGGCCCTGGCGATTTCGCCATGCCGGACGACCTGCAAGTGCTGCCGCCTGGTTTCAGCGAGGTGTACCGCGATGACCGCTCCTACCATGCCTTCGTCCAGCTGGTGGATGGACGCCGCTATGTGCTGCTGGAAGACCAGAGCGAGTTCGAGGACCGCGAGCAATTGTTGTTTGCCGTGGTCCTGGGTGGTTTTCTGATCAGCCTGGCGCTGTCCGGGCTGCTCGGCTGGCTGCTGGCACGCAAAGTGATTGAGCCGGTGGTACGTCTGTCGACGCAGGTGCGCCATCCGGATCAGTTGCTCGATCGGGCGCCGTTGCTGGCGCCGGATTATGCCGGTGACGAAGTTGGTCAGTTGGCCGCGTCCTTCGATACCACCCTCGGCCTGCTGCGCCGCGCGCTGACCCGCGAGCGGCTGTTCACCAGCGATGTCAGTCACGAGCTGCGCACGCCGCTGATGGTTTTGGCCAGCTCCTGTGAGTTGTTGCTGGAAAACCCGGCCCTGGAGCCACGTGCCCGCGGTCAGGTGCAGCGGATCGCCCGTGCCAGCGAAGAAATGCGCGATCTGGTACAGACCTTTCTGCTGCTGGCGCGTTCGCGCAGCGACGAAACCCGGATGACCCCTCTGGCGAGTCTGGCCGAAGTGGCGGATGGCCTGGTGGAACAGTGGCGGCCGGCAATCGAGGCCAAGGGCCTGACCTTCCACTACCAGCGCGGTAGTGGGGAATTGCTCCACTACAACGCACCTTTGCTGCGCTCGGTACTGGGCAACCTGTTGCGTAATGCCTTGCATTACACCGAGCGGGGGAGCATCGAGTTGCAACTGGTCGAGCACGGTTTCACCGTCATCGACAGTGGCGTCGGCATTCCGGAAAGCGAGCGCGAGGCCATGTTCCAGCCCTTTGTCCGTGGCGGGCAAGCGCGTGGCGAGGGGCTCGGTCTGGGGTTGTCGCTGGTGCAGCGGATCTGCGAAAGCCAGGGCTGGAGTGTCAGCCTCAGCAGCGTGGAGCCGCAGGGCTGTCGTTTCGAGGTTTCATTGATCCGCGTCGATGGCAGCAGCCATTAACGTTTTTTTCACAGGTACAGACTTAATCTGCTCGCGGCTGCGCAGGATCGTGCGGGTAGCTGGCTGACCGCTCGTCTGCCAAGGCCACGGAAGTGGTGTGATGTTCTAAGGTTTCCGATAAGTGTAAGGCAGCACTTTCAAGGGGTTGCAGCGATGAAATTAGAAATTGCTCGAGGTCTTTTCCTCGTTGGCGCCCTCGGCGTAACCGCCTTGGCTGCCGCCGCGTGGCAGGAGCCCGAACCCGCAGTGCTGGATGCGCAACAAAGTTCGCTGAATTACTGCCCGCAGCCGGAGCTGGCCCGCCACAAGACGCTGACGCCGCAGGTCAGGCCTGATGCTGAATTGCTGCTGGTGATGTTCGGCCTTTCGCAGAACCTGAATGCTGCTAACTGAGCTGGCGCAGAATGAAAAAGCCCCGCCAGTGCGGGGCTTTTTATTGGCCGTGAAGCTCAGTGTGCCGGTGCTGTTGCGCCTGCTTGCTGGGCATCAGGCTTGGCCAACAGGGTGTAGACGCAGGGCAAGACGAACAAGGTGAACAGGGTGCCGATCGACATGCCGGTGGCGATCACCAGGCCGATGTCGAAGCGGCTGGCCGCCCCGGCACCGGTGGCGAGGATCAGTGGCACCATGCCGAAGACCATCGCTGCGGTGGTCATCAGTACCGGGCGCAGGCGAATCGAGGCGGCTTCCTCGATGGCTTCACGCACGCCCAGGCCCTTGTCGCGGCGCAGCTGGTTGGCGAACTCGACGATCAGGATGCCGTGCTTGCTGATCAGGCCGATCAGTGTCACCAGGCCCACCTGGGTATAGATGTTCATGCTGGAGAAGCCGAGGAAGATCGGCAGCAGGGCGCCGCAGATCGACAGCGGCACGGTGACCAGGATCACCAGCGGGTCGCGGAAGCTCTCGAACTGCGCGGCCAGCACCAGGAAGATGATAGCCAGGGCCAGGGCGAAGGTGATGAACAGCGCGTTGCCTTCCTGTACGTACTGGCGCGAGGCGCCGGCGTAGTCGAAGGCGTAGCCGCGTGGCGCCTCTTCGCGGGCGATTTGCGCGATGGTGTCCACCGCTTCACCGGTGCTGACGATCGGCACACCTTCGATGATCGCCGAGTTGAGCTGCTGGAACTGCTTGAGTTTGGTCGGCCGGGCGCGGTCGCTGACCTTGATCAGGGTGCCCAGCGGCACCATCTGCCCGCTCTCGCTCTTCACGTAGTAGCTGCTCAGCCAGCCCGGATTGTCACGGTAGGCGCGCTCGACCTGGGCAATCACCTTGTAGCTGCGCCCATCGATGGTGAAGCGATTGATCTCGCCTTCGCCGAGCAGGGTGGCCAGGGTCAGCCCCAGATCCTGCATCGACACGCCCATCTGCGCGGCTTTCTCGCGGTCGATATCGACCACCACTTCCGGCTTGTCGAAGGCCAGGTCGACGTTGAGGAAGGCGAACTTGCCCGACTCCATGGCGCGCGCCTTGACCCGGTCGGCCACCTGCAGCAGCGACTCGTAGTCGTTCGGCGTGTTGATCACGAACTGGAACGGCAGGCCCTGGCCGGTGCCCGGCAGCGACGGCAGGTTGAAGCCGAAGATCTGCAGGCCGGGGATGGCATTGAGTTTGGCCTGGACCTCAGGCAGCAGCTCCATCTGCGTACGTTCGCGCTCGTCCCAGGGGGTCAGCAGGAGGCCGCCGATCCCCGCCTGCACGCCATCGAAGCCATTGATCTGGAATGACGAGTAGTACTCGGGGAAGCTCTTGAAGATCTCCACGAACTCATCGGTGTAGGCGTTCAGGTAGTTCAGGTTGGTCGGCTGCGGCGCGTTGGCGAAGAGGAACACGATGCCCTGGTCCTCTTCCGGCGCCAGCTCGCTGTGACTGAACTTGAGCAACACCGGGATCAGGCCCATGACGATCAGGGCGAACACCAGCACCACCGGGCGGGTGTTGAGGGTGCCGTGCAGGGCGTTCTGATAGCGACGCTTGAGTTTGTCGAAGATCTGGTCGAGCTTGTGCGCCAGGCCCGAGGGGTTTTCCTCGTGGCGCAGCAGCTTGGCGCACATCATCGGCGACAGGGTCAGGGCGACGATGCCGGAGATGATCACCGCGCCGGCCAGGGTCAGGGCGAATTCCTTGAACAGCGCGCCGGTGAGGCCTTCGAGGAAACCGATGGGGGCATACACCGCCGCCAGGGTGATGGTCATCGAGACCACCGGCACGGCGATCTCGCGTGCCCCTTCGATGGCCGCGTCGAAGGGCGTCTTGCCTTCCTCGATATGCCGGTGGATGTTCTCCACCACCACGATCGCGTCGTCCACCACCAGGCCGATGGCCAGGACCATGGCCAGCAGGGTCAGCAGGTTGATTGAGTAGCCCATCAGCTGCATGAAGAACAGCACGCCGATCATCGACAGCGGGATGGTGATCACCGGGATCAGCACCGAGCGGAACGCGCCGAGGAACAGGAAGACCACGACGATGACGATCAGCACCGCCTCGATCAGGGTCTTCACCACCTCGTCGATGGAAGCCTGGATAAAGCGGGTGGCGTCGTAAGCGATGGAGACTTTCAGGTTCGGCGGCAGCTGCGCTTCCAGCTCCGGGAGAATGGCGCGCACATGCTTGATCACGTCCAGCGGGTTGGCGCTGGGTGTGCCCTTGATGGCGATGTACACCGAGGGCGTGCCATCGAAGGAGCTGATCGAGTCGTAGTTGGCCGCGCCCATTTCCACCCGAGCCACGTCACGCACCAGCACGCGGGTGTCGCCGACGGTCTTCAGCGGGATGGCGCCGAAGGCCTCCGGGCTCTTCAGGTCGGTGCTGGCGTTGATGCTGGTGACCACGTACTGGCCTTTCACTTCGCCGGCGGCGGCGAGGAAGTTGTACTGGCGCACGGCCTCGCTGAACTCGCCGGCGGTGACGCCATAGGCGGCCATCTTCACCGGGTCCAGCCACAGGCGCATGGCGAACACCTGGTTGCCGAGAATTTCCGCTTCGGCCATGCCCGGCAGGGTGGCCAGCTTGGGCTGGATCACCCGGGACAGGTAGTCGGTGATCTGCGGGTTGGACAGCTGCTCGCTGTAGAAGCTGACATACATCAGCGCGGTCGAGTCGGCCGCTTCCTTGGACAGTACCGGGTCTTCGGCATCCTGCGGCAGCTGGTTCTTCACCTCGCCGGCCTTGGCCAGCAGCTCGGTGAACAGGCGGTCGCTGTCGGCGCCAATGCGCGCGTAGATAGAAATCACCGAGAGATTTTGCTGGCTCGACGAGGTCATGTAGTCGATGCCTTCGGCGCTGGCCAGGCTCTGCTGCAGCGGTTGGGTGATATAGCCCTGGATAGTCTCGGCATTGGCCCCGGGGTAGGCGGTGGCCACCGTGATCAGGGCGTTTTCCATCTGCGGGTACTGGCGGATCACCAGTTTGCTGAAAGCCTGGAAGCCCAGCAGGATGATCAGCAGGCTGACCACGGTGGCCAGTACCGGGCGACGGATAAAGGGGTCTGTAAAAGCCATAACGATGTCCTTGGCGGTTGCTGCCTGTAGGAGCCAGCTTGCTGGCGATCAGTGCGGGATCGCCAGCAAGCTGGCTCCTACAAAAAAGTGCTCAGCGCCGAATTAGTTGTTCGCTTCCGGTTGCTGCGCCTGGTCCGCGACTATGGTTACGTGGGCGCCGTTATCCAGCTTGAGCTGGCCGGCGGTGACCACCTGCTCGTCAACCTTTAGGCCTTTGAGCACCACCACCTGACCGTCGCGACGTTCGCCGGTCTCGACGAAGCGGCGCTCGACCAGCAACTGAGCCTGGCCCTTGTCGTCTTTTACCACGGCACCTTGGTCGTCTTTCTTCTCGCCGATCACGTACACCGAGTTGCCGTACAGGGTGTAGGTGATGGCGGTTTCCGGCACCACGATCACCGGCTTCTCACCGGGCAGGAGCACGTCCAGGTTGGCGAACATGCCCGGCAGCAGCTTGCCCTCCGGGTTCGGCAGCATGGCGCGCACCTGCAGGTTGCGCGTGGTTTCCTCGACCTTGGGGTTGATCGCGGAGATTTCGCCCTCGAACACCTCGCCCGGATAGGCGGCGACGTTCAGGCGCACGCGCTGGCCGAGGGCCAGCAGCGGCACGGTCTGCTCCGGCAGGAAGAAGTCGACATAGAGCTTGGACAGGTCCTGTAGGGTGGCCACGCTGTTGCCAGGGCTCAGGTAGTCGCCAACATCGACCTGGCGGATGCCGATGGTGCCGGCGAAGGGCGCGAGGATGCGCTTCTTGTCCAGGCTGGCCTGCAGCTGGGCGACGCTGGCCTCGGCCTTGAGCAGTTCGGCATTCAGACGATCGAACTCGCTCTTCGAGATCGCCTGTTTGACCGCCAGGTTCTTGCCGCGCTGGTACTCCACTTGGGCCAGGTTGCGTACTGCCAGAGCGGTGGCGAGGATCGCCTGTTCCACCTGGCTGTCCAGTTGCAGCAAGGGCTGGCCGAGGCTGACCTGTTCGCCGGACTGGAACAGTACCTGTTGCACGGTGCCCTGGACTTCGGCGGTCAGATCGACGCCCTGGAATGCCTTGAGCGTGCCGATGGCCGGCAGGCGGCTCTGCCAGGGCTGCGCTTTGGCCGTGGCGGCAGATACGCTGATGGCCGGCTGCGGCGCGGAGAACATCTGCACCTGCTGGTAGATCGAATAGCCTTTATAAGCAGCGAGGGCGAGCACCACGAGGATGACTGCGCCCAGCATGACAAACATGCGGCGGAGCAACATATTCCGGTTCCTTGGCGGGGCAAAAAGGGGCCTGGGAATAGGCGAAGCGGGCACCATAGTCCGACTTGACCATCAAGTCAAAAGCCGCTCATTTGCAGGAAGTTACCAGCAAAGATTGCTGCAACAGCGTGTCGCGGATATTGCCCCGCGCTGGCATTTTGCCGGCACGTCCGTGTGCCGTGATGTGCTTTCAGGCGCCGAGGCGGCGGGTTACTTCGCCCAGTTCGCCGGAGAGGTTCTGCAGGTTCTGGCTGGCGCTCTGGGTGCGCTCGACGTTTTCCTGGTTGGAACTGGCGATGGCGGTGATTTCGGTGAGGTTGCGCGAAATGTCCTCGGCCACCGAGGTCTGCTCCTCGGCGGCGGTAGCGATCTGCCGGTTCATGTCGCGGATGGCTTCTACCGCGCCGGTGATCCTTTGCAGCATCTCGCCGGCCTCGGTGACCTGGGTCACGCCTTCCTCGCTGCGGTTCTGACCGCTCTCGATGGCGCGCACGGCATTGATCGCGCCGGTCTGAACCGTATCGATGATCTGGTTGATCTCGGCGGTGGATTCGGCGGTGCGCTGGGCCAGGGTGCGTACCTCATCGGCGACCACGGCGAAACCGCGGCCCTGCTCGCCGGCACGGGCGGCTTCGATGGCGGCGTTGAGGGCCAGCAGATTGGTCTGCTCGGCGATGCCGCGGATCACTTCCAGTACCTTGCCGATGCGTCCGCTGTCGGCTTCCAGGCGGCGGATCACTTCGGCGGTGTTGGCGATCTCGCTGCGCATGCCGGTAATGGTCTGGATGGTCGAGGTCATCACCTTGCCGCCCTGGCGGGCCGAACTGTCGGCGTCGTCGGCGGCATGCGCGGCTTCAGCGGCGTGGCGTGCAACTTCCTGCGCCGTGGCGGACATCTCATGCATGGCCGTGGCCACCTGGTCGGTACGCTCGAACTGCTCGTTGATGCCCTGAGTCATGCGTGAAGCAATGTTGTTCAGCTCGCCGCTGGCATTGTCCAGATTATTGCTGCTTTGCTGCAGGCTCTGGGTGGTGCTGGCGAGGAAGTCACGCAGGGTATTGGAAGCGATAGCCAGCATGCCCAGTTCATCAGCACGACGGGTTTCCACGCGCTGACCAAAATGACCGTGGCTGAGCTGGTCGACATGGCTGATCAGGTGGCGGATCGGGATGATCAGGTTACGGTTGACCAGCCACAGGCTGAGCAGGGCGATGAACAGTGTGGCGACCAGGAGCAGTACGGTGCCGACCAGGATGGTGCGATCAGCACTGGCGTTGATCTGTTGGGCCTGTACTTTGCTCTGGTCGTGCAGTTGGGTGACCAGGTTGGTCATTTGCTCGCTTGCTGCCCGGTCGATGCCCTTGACGGCGGCATCGCCGGCCTTGGCATCGCCATTGGCGGCAACAAATGCATCGCGACCCTTGCGGTAGTTGTTACCCAGGGTCTGGTGTTCGCTGCGCAGGCGCTCGACCTGAGTCTTCAGCGCCGGATCGGCGCTGGCGACTTGCACCAACTGACCGAGGATGTCCTGCACCTTGCGCTCTTGGGCCTCGAACTGGCCCCAGTACTTGTTGAGGTTCTCGCTGTCCTGGCCGCGCAGCAGGACATTCTTCCATTCCTGAACCTGGATCTTGAATTCGACGTTGGCCGCATCGACCAGTCGGCTGGCCTCAAGAGGACCGTCGAGCAGTCCCCGATAGGCTTGCATACCGCTGGAGAGAAAGCTGAAGCAGGCCAGTGCGGTGATCAGGATCAGCACCAGGCTGCCGCCGAGCAGAGCGAGGATCTGCGCGCGCAGGGATTTTTGCAGAAACATGGGAGGCGCCTCTACGGGGGTTGCGACCCCGACACCCGGAAGAGCGTCGGATTGACGGATATCCCTATCCCCGGAACATGACACTTTTCTTGCGTGCGACCAGGCAGAAGGTCGGCCTGAGCGCAATGTCCGATTCAGTATAGGTCGGCAGAAAGAAGGCGGCCTTAAGCCATTACTCGAGATTTATTACGCCAGGCGCAGATGGTTGTCCCACAGCCCGGCTGGTAGAGACAGCGGCTGGGCGGTGATCTGCCCGTCGCGGCAGTCATACAGGCGGCAACGGCCCTGGCCGGAGGTGACGACAAAGCCTTCGCTCACGGCGCCAACGCCGGCGCAGTCAGGCAGCGCGGCATCGAGCAGCAGTTCGCTGCTGTCCAGATTCCAGATAAAGAAGCGGTTGCCTCGCGGCGCAGTCAGTGCCAGTAGACGCCGCTCGTTGTGGATGGCCAGGCTGGCGGTGTACTGGTGCATGGCCGCACGCTGGGCTTCACCCAGTGGAAAGGGCTGGAAGGGCTGCCCCGGCCGTTTGATCGCCAGCAGCGGTACAACGTCCAGTGGGTCGCCTTCATATTGCTGGCCAGAAACGATGGTGCCGTCGCTGGCCACGGCCAGGTGGCGCACGCTGTTCATCTGCTGCGGCAGTTGCTCCTTGCTCAGTAGCGTGCCGTCGCGCTGCATCAGCACCAGGCTGGGCTCCATGGCGTCGAGGTTCATCATCACCCGGCTGTCGGCCTCGGTGCGGATGCCGCCGTTGGCCACCACCAGGCTTTCGCCACCCGGCAGCCAGAGCAGCTGGTGCGGGCCGACACCGTGGCTGGAGTGCTCGCCGATGCGCTGCAGCTGGTTGTGCTGCAAGCGATAGACGCCGATGACGCCACGGCCCGGCTGCGCTGTGTCGTTCTCGGTGCTGTAGAACAGCTCGCCAGCCTGATGGAACAGGCCGTGGCCATAAAAGTGGCGGTCGTCTGCGGCGGCCAGAGTCTGCAGCAGGCGGCCGTCGCGGGTGTCGATCAGATAGCTCTCGCGGCTTGGCCGACGACCGACGAACACCGCCAACGGCAGGCTTGGGTGTGGCACCACATCGTGGCAGCGCTCGCTAACCGGTGTGGCAAAGGCCTTGCTGCCGTCCAGGCGGTAGCCGACCGCGTAGTGCTGGCCGTCTCTGTCATCGCGGGCTGATAGCAGCAGCGGTTGCGGGCCGTGGCTGATCAACTTCCAGCCGCCCAGGGCACTGGCGGCAAGGGCAGCGGCACTCAGACCGAGAAAGGCTCTGCGCTGCATGTCATCAGTCTCCGTCGTGGGCGTTGAAACCCAGCTGGATACCAAGCGTCTTGGCCAGTTCGACTTCGTGCAGGCGGTGCAACTGGTCGAGGCTGTCATAGAAGTCGTTCAGCTGCTGGCGACCGGCTTCCTCAGCGAGCAGCTCACCCAGGGGGCGCTGGATGGCCGCCAGTAGTTGGCGCGTGCTGCTGTACTGGGCGTCGAGGCGCTTACCCAGCTCTGCCTGATCGCTGCCAAGCAGGGCCTTGATGCCATCATTATTGGCGCCGAGCCAAATGCGTTCGGCGCTGGCCAGGCTGGCGGCGAGGCTGGCGATGCTCGCATTGCTGCGCCAGAACTCGGCCTGGTAAGGCTGCGGCTGCCCCTTGCTCTGGCGGCCGAGGGCAGTACCCAGTTTCTTCTTCAGCCCGTCGATGCCACTGACCTGAGCCCGCAGCAGCTCGCCCACCGCTTCCGGTGCCTCGGCGTAGCGGCTGTTGGGGAAAGCCTTAAGCTGCGCGACCATGCCATCCAGTGCTTGCCACTGGGCGAGAATTTTTCCGCTGAGCTGGGCCTGGTGTTCGCCAATAGCAACCAGTAATGGGCAATAGCGGCTCTTCTGGGCGGGCTCATTCAGGTCGATGGCTGCATCGAACAACACGTACTCATAGGCGGTGAGGCCCTGAACCACCACGCTGGCCTTGTCCAGGTCGGCCTGGGCAAGTTGCGGTTTGCTCTTCAGCAGGGCTTCGACCTGGCGCTGTACCAGGTTCTTCTTGTCTGGCCAGAACTGAACCTGCCAGGCGTGATTGCCTTCGGCCAGCGGCCCCACCAGCAGCGGTTGCAGAGTCGCCCAGCTGCCGATACTGGTGAGCAGGGCCTGGCGCGCCTGGCTCAGATCCTGGCTGCCATTACAGAGTGCCAGGGCGCTGCTGGCCAGTTGCTGATTACTCTGGTTCCAGCTGCTATAAGCCGGTAGTAGCACGCCGTCGGCCAGTGCGCTGCTGGTTTGCTGTTGCGGGTCTTGTGGGCTGCAGGCGGCCAGGGCAAAGCCGAGCAGGGCGATAGCCAGAGAGGTGCGGATCATGCCGGTCTCCTTTAGAGCGAGTTGAGAAATGCGAGCAGCGCCTGGCGCTGCTCGGCATCGAATTCGAGAACCTGGTTTTTTGCCGTTTGCGCTTCGCCGCCGTGCCAGAGGATGGCCTCCAGCAGATTACGCGCACGGCCATCGTGAAGAAATTGAGTGTGGCCGTTGACCGCCTGAGTCAAGCCGATGCCCCACAGCGGCGCGGTGCGCCACTGGCGACCGTTGGCCTGGAATTCGCTGCGCCCGTCAGCCAGCCCTTCGCCCATGTCATGCAGCAGCAGGTCGCTATACGGACGGATCAACTGGTTGGCCAGCTCCGGCTCGGCGGCATCAGTAGCGGTGGTGAAGCTCGGTGTGTGGCACTGGTCGCAGCCGGCCTGGGTGAACAGCTGTTTGCCGCGGCGCACCTGCAGATCGTCCACGCCTCGGCGTGCCGGTACCGCCAGGTTGCGGGTGTAGAACAACACGCTGGCCATGATGGTGTCGCTGACTTCCAGCTCGCCGCCATTGACCGCCGCGCGGCAGTCGGCCTGTGCGCTGCTGCAGTTATCCTGAGGGTTTGCCGCGCTGGTCAGGCCCATGTCGTTGGCAAAGGCGTCGGCGTTCTGCTGGTTCAGGCTGGGTTGTCCGGCCTTCCAGCCGAAGCGTCCGAGCACGGTGCGCTGCTGGGCCCGATCCCAGACCTGGTTGGCTACGCCGCGGATGCCATCGCCGTTGCGGTCATCGGGGTCAGCATTGGCCAGGATAGCGTCCTCGGGGATGGCTTCGAGCAGGCCGAGGCCGATCATCGGCGGGGCGATGCGTGCGGAGAGCTGGGTCTGTGGGTGCAGCTCGCCATAGGCCAGGCGGCTGATCTCCAGTTTGGGCTGGCGCAGCTCGACCTGGCTGCCATCGGCAAAGCGCACCGGCACGCTGCTGTAGCTAACCCGTACCCTGGCTTCCGGGGCATGGCCGGGGTTGCTCATGTCTTGCAGCTGGCCGCCATAGACAGGCTCAGGGACTACACCCTGGTGCAAGAGCAATGCGGCATGGGCAGGCGATCCATCACTGGGAATCGACAGGCGCACCAACATGGAGGTTGCCGTGCTGGCGTCCGGGGCCGGCGGGTGACCGCGGCCGTCCTTGATATGGCAGTTCTGGCAGGCATTGGTGTTGAACAGCGGGCCCAGTCCATCGCGCGCCGTGGTGGTTGCGGGGGCGCTTACCCAGGGGTTGCGAAAGAAGCTGTTGCCCACGCTGAAGTCCAGGCGCCGCGAGGGCGCGAGGTTGGCGGAAGGCAGGGAGAAGGCGTTCTGATCGGCCTTTTGTACCGTGGCACTGCCTGCGGAGAGCGCTTCGCCAGGTTCAGCAGGCGGCAGCGCTTGCTCACAGGCGGCCAGGCTGAACGTAAGCGCCAGTACACAGAGGCGGAGCTGGGAAAGCATCGAGCACTTACCTGGGCGGAAAATCAGGCGACAATCTTAGCAGGCTAATGGAATTCAAATAAGAGGGATTTGCGTTCGCGATCTGAGTCGTGCTGTCGCAGGTATGTGCCCCGCGATAAAAACTGCCGGGAGCAATTTCCAGGTGGCAAATGCTGGGCATAAAAAAACCGATGCGCTTTGTGGGCGCATCGGTTGCCAGTGCTGCGGGTATCAGAACTGGTGGTCGGCGGTGTCCGGGTTCAGGTCGCTGATGCCCAGCTTGCCGGCAGCCTGTTCGATCGCGCCGGTCTGCTTGACCAGGGCGGCAATGGCGTCGCGGACGATCTGCTGGCCGGCCGTGTTGTCGGCGGCGATCAGCTGGTCGAAGTGCTGACCCTGGTTGGCGCTGTCGACCAGAGCCTGCAGCTTGGCTTCGCTGGCTGCCAGATCGGCCTTGAGGGTGCTGTCGGCGGCGGCGTCGAGCTTGGCCACCAGGGACGACAGGCTCGGGCCGCTGAGGGTGGTGCCGTCGACCTTCTTGTACTCGCCCAGGTAAACGTTGCGGATGCCCTTGCCGTTGTAGAAGTGCGAGTTGTGGGTGTTGTCGCTGAAGCAATCGTGCTCGTCTTCGGTGGAATTGGCTTCCAGGGCGACTTTCATGCGCTCGCCGGCCAGTTCGCCGAGGGACAGGCTGCCCATGCCGAACAGCATCTTGCGCAGGCCGTTCTCGGCTGATTCGGCTTCCAGCTTGGCGCGGTAGTTGTCGGCATTGCCGGCTTGCCACTGCACGACCATTGCATCGAGGTCGCTGACCAGCAGTTCGGTAGCGGCCTTCAGGTAGGCGCGGCGACGCTCGTTGTGCTCACCGGTAGCGCCGGCGCCAACGATGAAGTCGCTGGCCGGACGGGCGCCAGCACCCGGGTTGCTGCCATTGAGGTCCTGGCCCCAGAGGAGGAACTCGATGGCATGGTAGCCGGTGGCGACGTTGGCTTCGGAACCGCCCAGCTCGTTCAGGCTGGCCAGCAGTTCGGGGGTGATGGTGGTGGCGTCGACTTTGTCTTCGCCGACCTGGATGGTGGTGTTGGCGATGATGTTGGCACTGGCACCCGGATTGCCCAGGGCGTGCTGGTAGTCCTTGGCGACGTAGTCGATCAGGCCTTCGTCCAGCGGCCAGGCGTTCAGCTGGCCTTCCCAGTCGTCGACCACGGCGTTGCCGAAGCGGAATACTTCGGTCTGCATGTAGGGGGCGCGGGCAGCCAGCCAGGCTTCGCGCGCGGCTTGCAGGGTGGCGTCGCTCGGGTTGGCGAGCAGGGCATCGATGGCGGTCTGCAGGGCTTTTCCGGTGCTGGCGGCATCGCTGAACACGGCCAGGGCCAGATCCGCGTAATGGCTGACTACGGCCTTGGCGTCGGCATCGGCGACTTTCAGGGTCGCGGCAGTGCTGCTGGCAGCAGCCGGAGTTGCGGCTTGCGGGGCAGCGGCGTCTTGCTTGTCTTCACCGCAGCCGGCGAGGGCAATGGCGAGAGCCAGCAGGCTGGCGGTGGCCAGGGGCATACGAGTCATGGCGGGATCCTTTGCATGTGGAGATGGGAGTGCAATGCAGTTGCACTAGAAAACCGCACAATAATGCGAAAGATTTGCATTTTATGCAAAGGGCGATTTTTGTGCGCGGGACATGGGGGACTGTTCTGGCCCGCTGCGGTCGCTAGAATGGCGGCAACCCACAAGGAGTGTCGTCCATGAGTCTTACTGCAGTCGCTATTCTGGTTGTCCTGTTCCTCGTCGCTGCCTGGGCGGTCGGCCTGTACAACGGTTTGGTGCGTCTCAAACACGGTGTGAGCAAGGCCTGGTCGAACATCGATGTGCTGCTCAAGCAGCGCCACGACGAGCTGCCCAAGCTGGTGGAGACCTGCAAGCAGTACATGCAGCACGAGCGCACCACCCTGGAGCAGGTCATCGCTGCCCGCAACTCCGTGGCCAGCGCCCGCGAGAAGCATGACGTCGGTGCCCTGGGTAAGGCTGAAAGTGGCCTGCGTGCTGGTCTGGGGCAGCTGTTTGCCTTGGCCGAGAACTATCCGGATCTCAAGGCCAACGACAGCTTCCAGCACCTGCAGCAGCGTATCTCCGGTCTGGAAAATTCGATTGCCGATCGCCGCGAGCTGTACAACGAGGCGGTCAATCTGAACAACGTGCGCATCGAGCAATTCCCGGACGTGCTTATTGCGCGGATGTTTGCCTTTCAGGCGGCCGAGTTGCTGGAGTTCAGTGACGCAGAGAAAGCCGACGTCGACCTCAAGTCGTTGTTCAACTGAGCATGGATGTCGGTGGGCTGGCCATCAGCATGGCCTTCAGCGTTGGCGCCTGTGTTGGTGGCGGTTGGTGGTGCCTGAAGCGTTTGGCTGAGGCGCGTTTCCTGCTGGATACGCCAACCTCGAAGGTGCGCTCGGCGGCGCAGGGGTATGTCGAGTTGTATGGCGTGCTGCAGGAGTTGCCGAATGCACAGATTGTTGCGCCGCTGACGGGGACGCCGTGCCTGTGGTGGCGTTTCAAGATCGAGGAATATAAGCGCAGCGGCAAGAGTCGTTCCTGGCGGGTGGTCGAGAGCGGCATGAGTGAAGGCTTGTTGCGTTTTGATGACGGCACGGGCGAGTGCCTGATCAACCCGCTGGGGGCCGAGGTGCGCCCGGCTACCAAGCAGGTCTGGCGGGGCAGTCAGCGTCACCCGCGGATGGCGCAAGGTTCTACCGGGATACTCGGCTGGTTGTTAACCGGCGGCACCGAGTACCGCTATACCGAGGAGCGCCTGCATGCCGCTGAGCCGCTGTATGCCATTGGAGATTTCCGAACTGCAGGCGGTGCCCAGGCATTCGACCCGACGCTGGCACAGGGTGCCGTGGTGCGCGAGTGGAAGGGCGATTTCGCTGGTCTTTTGCAACGTTTCGACAGTAACGACGACGGTCAGCTGGATGAGGCAGAGTGGGCGCGCATGCGCGAGTCGGCGCGCGTCGAGGCGCAGCGCCGACAGCGCCAGCAAGGCGACCTGCCCACCTACAACCAGTTGCAGCGTCCGCTCGAGTCGCAGCCCTTCATTCTTTCCAGTCATGGTGAAGATGTGCTGGCACGCGGTTTCTACTGGCAGGCGGCCGGTGGTGCGCTGTTGTGCCTGCTTGGCGCGCTGGCAACCACCTGGCTGGTCAGCAATGTGCTGCTGCCCGGATTGGCTGTCTAGCATTCGACATGGGGTGCTCGCTGGCGTCTCAGTGCTTGCCTTGCTTGTGAATGTTCTTCGGCAATTGCACGACCTGGCTTTCTGAATAGATGTCGTGCCAGCTGCGCCGCTCTTTGTCCCACAGCATCCAGAGAAAGCCCAAGCCGCCAAGCAGCCAGGAGATGATGGCAATCAGGAAGCGCAGCAGGGCTTGCCACAGGCTGACTGCCGAACCATCGGCGTTCTGGATGCGCAGGCCCCAGACCTGCATGCCGAGGGTCTGGCCGGTGTGGGTCCAGAACTTGGCGAAGAAGGCGAACAGGCTGAACAGTACGACGGTGGCAAGCATCGGGTCGCGATCCAGGCCGCCAGCCTGCGACATGGCCAGCAGTTGTTCGTCGCCATAGATCAGGCGTAGCAGGCCCTGTTGGTAGATCAGCGTGACCACCATCATCAGTGCTACGGACAGCAGGAAATCGTAGAACATTGCGGCCAGGCGGCGGGGCATTCTGGCGGCGGGGAAGTCGCCTTGGGGGCGCAGCATGTGCTTGGGCATGGAGGGCTCGTGAGGGGAAGACTGCGCCGATTGTACGGGCAACAAATCACAGGCACAAAAAAGCCCCTGATGTTGCCATCAGGGGCTCTTCGGAGCAGCGAAACTTAGCCCAGAACCTGGACCTTGTCAGCCTGCATGCCTTTCTGGCCTTGAACGGCTTCGAAAGTAACCTTCTGGCCTTCTTTCAGGCTCTTGAAGCCATTACCTTCGATAGCGCGGAAGTGTACGAACAGATCCGGACCGCTCTCTGGGGTGATGAAGCCAAAGCCCTTCTCGTCGTTGAACCACTTAACGGTGCCGGTTTGACGATTCGACATGTCTTATTTCCTTGAAACTAGAGTTAATGACAGCCTCTTGCTTTGGCGAAGAGGGCTGGGACTGGTTGCAGAGAGTAAGAGAAGTCGAGCGGGTTTAGCGGATCTAGGATCTACTGCACCAGGTCACGATTCATAGCGACCCATGCAAACACAGTGAGCACACTCTAGCTAACTCAAAGTGGTTTGCCAAGCCCTGCGAAACGCCTACTTTCGTACGCTTTTTCGGGGCTCTAGTGCGGGTGTTTCAGGAGGGTTTCAGGCTTCTCTGGGGAGTGCTGAAACGAGGTGACTGGTGCCCCGGGGGAGACTCGAACTCCCACTTCTTGCGAAAACGGATTTTGAATCCGCCGCGTCTACCATTCCGCCACCGGGGCACGATGGGCGCGCAGTATAGGGACGCGTTCGGAGGCGGTCAATCGGCTTGCGTGGTCAGTGTGGGCGGTTTCCGGTAAGCTCTGCGACCCTGTAAGCCGATTTTTTCATCATGCGCGTTTCCGACTTTCACTTCGATCTGCCCTCCACCCTGATTGCCTCTCACCCGCTGGCCGAGCGCCGGGCCAGCCGGCTGCTGGTGCTGGAGGGCGAGAGCGGTGCGCTGAGCCATCGGCAATTCGTCGATCTGCTCGAATACCTGCGGCCCGGTGATCTTATGGTGTTCAACAACACCCGGGTAATTCCGGCGCGCCTGTTCGGTCAAAAAGCTTCCGGTGGCAAGCTGGAGGTGCTGGTCGAACGTGTGCTGGACGGTCATCGCGTGCTCGCCCATGTGCGTTCGAGTAAGTCGCCGAAGCCGGGTTCGCTGATTCATATCGACGGTGGTGGCGAAGCCGAGATGGTCGCGCGCCACGATGCGCTGTTCGAGCTGCGCTTTGCCGAGCCGGTGCTGCCGCTGCTGGAACGGGTCGGGCATATGCCGTTGCCGCCTTATATAGAACGCGCCGACGATGCGGCTGATCGCGAGCGCTACCAGACTGTGTATGCGCAGAAGGCTGGTGCAGTCGCGGCGCCCACTGCCGGCCTGCATTTCGACGAGGAGCTGCTGGCGGCGATTCGCGCCAAGGGTGTGGACACTGCGTTCGTTACCCTGCATGTCGGCGCTGGGACGTTCCAGCCGGTGCGGGTGGAGCGCATCGAGGATCACCACATGCACCATGAGTGGCTGGAAGTCAGCCAGGATGTGGTGGATGCCGTTGCCGCCTGCAAGGCGCGCGGCGGTCGGGTGGTCGCGGTGGGTACCACCAGCGTGCGTTCGCTGGAGACGGCGGCGCGTGATGGCGAGCTGAAGGTCTTCAGTGGCGATACCAATATCTTCATCTACCCAGGTCGGCCTTTCCATGTGGTCGATGCCCTGGTCACCAATTTCCACTTGCCGGAGTCGACTCTGCTGATGCTGGTGTCGGCCTTTGCCGGTTACCCCGAGACCATGGCTGCCTACGCGGCAGCGGTGGAGCAGGAATATCGCTTCTTCAGCTACGGTGATGCCATGTTCATCACCCGCAATCCCGCTCCGCGCGGCCCCGAGGAAACCCCATGAGTCATATGTCCTTTGAGCTGCTGGCCACCGATGGGCGTGCCCGTCGCGGTCGGCTGACTTTTCCGCGTGGCGTGGTGGAAACCCCGGCCTTTATGCCTGTCGGCACCTATGGCACGGTCAAGGGCATGCTGCCGCGCGATATCGAAGCCATCGGCGCGCAGATCATTCTCGGCAACACCTTTCACCTGTGGCTGCGGCCGGGCACCGAGGTGATCAAGAAGCACGGCGATCTGCACAATTTCATGCAGTGGCAGGGGCCGATCCTCACCGACTCCGGCGGTTTTCAGGTGTTCAGCCTGGGCGCCATGCGCAAGATCAAGGAGGAGGGCGTGTACTTCGCCTCGCCGGTGGATGGCGCCAAGGTCTTCATGGGGCCGGAAGAGTCGATGCAGGTGCAGCGCGACCTGGGCTCGGACATCGTGATGATCTTCGATGAGTGCACGCCGTACCCGGCCGACTTCGACGTGGCCAAGCGCTCAATGGAGCTATCTCTGCGTTGGGCCAAGCGCTCGAAGAATGCCCATGAGGGCAATCCGTCAGCGCTGTTCGGTATCGTTCAGGGTGGCATGCATGAAGAGCTGCGCATGCGCTCGTTGGAGGGGCTTTGCGAGATCGGCTTCGACGGCCTGGCCATTGGCGGGTTGTCAGTCGGCGAGCCGAAGGAAGAGATGATTCGTGTGCTTGACTTCCTGCCGCCGCAACTGCCGGCAGATAAGCCGCGCTACCTGATGGGCGTGGGCAAGCCGGAAGATCTGGTCGAGGGCGTGCGCCGTGGTGTGGACATGTTCGACTGCGTGATGCCGACCCGTAATGCGCGCAACGGCCATCTGTTCATCGATACCGGCGTGATCAAGATTCGTAACGCCGTACACAAGCATGACGACTCGCCACTCGACCCGAGTTGCGACTGTTACACCTGCCAGAACTTCTCTCGCGCCTACCTTTACCACTTGGACAAGTGCGGCGAAATGCTGGGCAGTATGCTCAATACAATCCACAACTTGCGCCATTATCAGCGCCTGATGGCTGGTTTGCGCGAGGCAATTCAACAGGGTACATTGGCCGCCTTCGTCGATGCCTTCTATGCCCGGCGCGGCTTGCCTACGCCGCCGCTGGCGCCCTGAAAACTGTTTGCTGGTTCGCGAGTGCAGTGTCCGCCGTTGAAATCGAGGGAAATGCACCCATTAAGCTTTCAGTTCGTGCTTCGTTCGCGTCGCCTTATTCGATCCATGGCCTGCATAGGCAGCTGCCAATAACAACAGTTTCAAGACCTCGTACTAGGAGTTTTTCATGAGCTTTCTGATCCCTTCCGCTTTTGCCGATACCGCTGCTCCGGCCGCTGCCGCTGGTCCTGCTGGTAGCGGTTTCGAGTGGGTATTCCTGGTTGGCTTTCTGGTCATCTTCTATCTGATGATCTGGCGTCCGCAGGCCAAGCGTGCCAAGGAGCAGAAGAACCTGCTCAGCAGCCTGCAGAAAGGTGATGAAGTGGTGACCAATGGCGGTATTGCCGGGAAAATCACCAAGGTCACCGATGACTTCGTAGTGGTTGAAGTCTCCGATAATGTCGAGCTGAAGTTCCAGAAGCAGGCCGTTGCGGCAACCCTGCCGAAGGGCACGCTGAAAGGCATCTAAAGAACCACTTTTCACCAACGACGGGGCGCATAAAGCGCCCCGTGTCATAACGGGCGGCGTCATGCTCAATAAGTTCCCCTTGTGGAAGTACCTGCTGATCCTGGCTGTGCTGGCGGTCGGTTTTATCTATTCCGCACCCAACCTGTATCCGGATGATCCGGCTATTCAGATCAGTGGTGCCAGTACTGCCATGCAGGTCGGTCAAGCCGATCTGGATCGCATTGGCAAAGCCCTGGCTGAAGCGGGTATCGAGGTCAAGGCCGCTACCCTGAACGACAAGGGTAATGCCGGTCTGGTGCGTCTGGCCAAACAGGCTGATCAGTTGCCGGGCAAGGAACTGGTGCATCGTCTGCTCGGCGATGACTATGTGGTGGCCTTGAACCTGGCGCCCACCACTCCGCAGTGGCTGCGCAGCATCGGCGCTGGCCCGATGAAGCTGGGTCTGGACTTGTCCGGTGGCGTGCACTTCCTGCTGGAAGTGGACATGGACAAGGCCGTTGGCGCCCGTCTCAAAGTCTATGAAGGTGAAGTGAAGAGTTTGCTGCGCAAGGAGCGCCTGCGTTATCGCAGCCTGCCGCAGCAGGACGGTTCGATCCAGTTGGGTTTCGCCGATGCCGAGCAACTGGAGAAGGCGCAAAGCCTGATCCGCAAGGATTTCATCGATTTCGAGCAGACCACTACCGAGCGTAATGGTCAGCAAGTGCTGAATCTGGCACTGAGCCAGGCCAAGCTGGCGGAAATTCGCGAGTACTCGATCAAGCAGAACCTGACCACCGTGCGCAACCGGGTCAACGAGCTCGGTGTGGCCGAGCCGTTGGTGCAACGCCAGGGTGCCAACCGTATCGTGGTCGAGTTGCCGGGTGTGCAGGATACTGCCGAAGCCAAGCGCATCCTCGGCAAGACCGCTAACCTGGAATTCCGTTTGGAGGCAGAGGTGGATGCGCCGCGCGCGTCCACCGAGCCTTTCGAATTCCGCGAGGAGCGCCGTCCGGCTGTTGCGCTGGAGCGTGGCCTGATCATCACCGGTGATCAGGTGACCGACGCCCAGGCCAGTTTCGATGAGAATGGCAGTCCGCAGGTCAATATCCGCCTGGACAACCATGGCGGCGAGCTGATGAACCGCGCCACGCGTAACAATGTCGGGCGCAGCATGGCGGTGATCTTCATCGAGCAGAAGCCGATGACCCGTTACGCCAAGCAGATGGTTGATGGCGTCGAGAAAGAGCAGGCGATCCAGACCTTCAAGGAGGAGCGCAAGATCATTAGCCTGGCGACCATTCAGTCGCCGCTGGGTAGCAGCTTCCGTATCACTGGTCTGGACGGTCAGGGCGAATCCTCGGAGTTGGCCTTGCTGCTGCGTGCTGGTGGTCTGGCCGCGCCGATGTACTTCGCCGAAGAGCGCACCATTGGCCCGAGCCTGGGTGCGGACAACATCGCCAAGGGTATCGATGCCTCGCTGTGGGGCATGTTGTTCGTCTCATTGTTCATCATTGCCATCTACCGCTTCTTCGGGGTTCTGGCGACAGTCGCTCTGGGCTTCAACATGGTCCTTTTGCTGGCGCTGATGTCTCTGATGGGGGCGACGCTGACCCTGCCGGGTATCGCCGGTATCGTGCTGACCATGGGTATGGCGGTGGATGCCAACGTGCTGATCTTCTCGCGTATCCGCGAGGAGATTGCCAATGGCATGTCCAATCAGCGTGCCATCCATGAGGGCTTCGATCGGGCCTTTTCGGCGATCATCGACGGCAACCTGACCACCCTGTTGGTCGGTGGCATCCTGTTCGCCATGGGTACCGGTCCGGTCAAGGGTTTTGCCGTCACCATGTCGCTCGGCATCATTACCTCGATGTTCACTGCGATCTTCGTCACCCGTGCCATGGTCAACCTGATTTTCGGTGGCCGTGATTTCAAGAAGCTGTGGATCTAAGGGGTTCGGCGCGATGAAACGTGTAATCAACTTCATGGGCATTCGTCATGTGGCGTTTGCCGTGACGGTGCTGCTGACTCTGGTCTCGCTGGGTAGCCTGGCGGTCAAGGGGCTGAACTTCGGCCTGGACTTCACTGGCGGTACGCTGATTGAGTTGGGTTATGAAAAGCCCGCCGATCTGACTCTGGTGCGTGAGCAGCTGGGGCAGGCGGGTTATACCGATGCCATGGTGCAGAGCTTCGGTGCCACTACCGATGTATTGGTGCGCATGCGTGGCGATGATCCGCAGCTGGGTAATCAGGTTGCCGAAGCGTTGCGCAAGGTGGGTGGTGATAACGCCTTTACCATCAAGCGTGTCGAATTCGTTGGTCCGGCGGTGGGTGAGGAGCTGCGCGATCAGGGTGGCCTGGGCATGCTGCTGGCGCTGGCCGGGATCCTGGTGTACGTGGCGTTTCGCTTCCAGTGGAAGTTCGGTTTTGGCGCCATCGTCTCGCTGATCCATGACGTGATCGTAACCCTGGGTGTGTTCTCGTTTTTCCAGATCCCTTTCGATCTCACCGTGCTCGCGGCTGTGCTGGCGCTGATCGGCTACTCGCTGAACGACACCATCGTGGTGTTCGACCGTATCCGCGAAAACTTCCGGGTACTGCGCAAGGCTGAGCTGATCGAGAACATCAACATCTCGACCACCCAGACCCTGCTGCGCACCATGGCGACTTCGATTTCCACTCTGTTGGCGATCGTTGCGCTGATGGTGTTTGGCGGCGAGAACCTGTGGGGCTTCTCGCTGGCGCTGTTCATTGGTGTTACTGCGGGCACCTACTCGTCCGTTTATATCGCCAGCATCCTGCTGATCTGGCTGAAGTTGACTCGCGAGGATCTGATTCCGCCGGTCGAGGCCGAGGAAGTCGACGAGCGACCCTGACGCTGGTTTGAACTCAACAAGCCCGGCTTATGCCGGGCTTGTTGTTTATACGGTGTGATGCGTCTCCCAGTTGTCGGTTATGCCTGGGGGCGGGTTGAACTTGAGCGGCAATGCTGTCTCCAAGGCTAGGAGCAATGGCGCCAAGCGCGTCGTACGGAATGCATCTCAGGAGGATCAAATGAACAAGTCGATGATTGTGGGCGCAGTATTGGGCGCAGTGGGTGTAACTGCCGGTGGTGCTGTGGCTACCTATAGTCTGGTCAGTGGTCCTCAGTATGCCGAGGTGCTGGCCGTGCAGCCGGTCAATGAGACCATCAAGACGCCGCGCGAAGTATGCAAGGACGTCACGGTGACCCGGCAGAAGCCGGTCAAGGATCAACACCAGATTGCCGGTACGGCCATCGGTGCTGTGGTCGGTGGGTTGCTGGGTAACCAGGTTGGCGGTGGCAACGGCAAGAAGCTCGCGACCGTAGCAGGTGCTGTCGGCGGCGGTTATGCCGGTAACAAGGTGCAGGAGAACATGCAGGAAGGTGACACCTACACCACCACCGAAACGCGCTGCAATACGGTGACCGATACCAGTCAGAAGCTGGTCGGCTATGACGTGAAGTATCAGCTGGATGGCAAGGTTGGCCAGGTGCGCATGGCTCGTGATCCGGGTAGCCGCATTCCGCTCAACGAGCAAGGGCAGCTGGTGCTGGCCGATCCGGCGCAAGTGATTCAGTGATTCGCTAGTGCATAAAAAAACCGCCCTTCGGGGCGGTTTTTTATTGGCCGGTGAAAAGTGCGGTTAGCGTTTCATCGACGGAGCCAGGTGCGGCTGGATGGCGGTCAGCACGGCTTTGAAGCATTTGGTGTTGCCGGCAACGATCTGGCCCTTCTCAAGGAAATCGTGGCCACCGCTGAAGTCGCTGACCAGGCCGCCTGCTTCCTGGATAAGCAGGGCGCCCGCTGCCATGTCCCACTCGGACAGACCGAATTCCCAGAAGGCGTCGTAGCGGCCGGCGGCCACGTAGGCCAGGTCCAGGCTGGCGGCACCGGCGCGGCGGATGCCGGCGGTCTGGCCAACCAGGCTGCGGAACATGCCGAAGTAGTTGTCCAGGTTGTCCAGCTGGCTGTCGCGGAACGGAAAACCGGTGCCGAGCAGGGCACCGTCCAGGCTCTTGCGGGTGCTGACGCGCAGGCGGCGGCCATTGATGGCGGCGCCGCGGCCGCGGCTGGCGGTGAACTCTTCCTGGCGTACCGGGTCGAGGACTACGGCGTGCTCGAGGCGGCCGCGGTATTTGCAGGCAATGCTGACGGCAAAGTGCGGTACGCCGCGCAGGAAGTTGGTGGTGCCATCCAGCGGATCAATGATCCACTGGTAGTCGGCGCCGTCGCCGGTGCCCTGAATGATGCCGCTTTCCTCGCCCATGAAACCGTGCGTCGGGTAGGCTTTCTGCAGGGCCTGGATAATGGTCTGCTCGGCAGCGCGGTCGACTTCGGATACGTAGTCGTGGGCATCTTTCTCGCTGACCGAGATGACGTCCAGGCGCTCGATGGAGCGGAAGATCAGTTCACCGGCGCTGCGGGCTGCGCGCAGCGCGATATTCAGCATGGGCTGCATGGGGAGATTCACCTGGGTCGTTAAAGAAAGCCGGCCATACTAGCAGAAAACCTTGCTGGATGTAGCCTAGCCTTTGTCGCGCGTGGCGTAAGTCCGACGCACTCCTGTAAGATCACTTCCCCTTTCGTACCCTGTCCGGAGCTGGTCTTGCTGCAGAATATTCGTGTGGTTCTGGTCAACACCAGTCATCCCGGCAATATCGGTGGTGCTGCGCGGGCCATGAAGAACATGGGCCTGTCGCGCCTGGTGCTGGTCGATCCGATTGATTTTCCCAGTAGCGAGGCCGTGGCGCGTGCCTCTGGTGCGACCGACATTCTCGATGCGGTGCAGGTGGTCGGCACGCTGGAAGAGGCGTTGGTCGGTTGCAGTGTGGCGCTCGGTACCAGCGCTCGCGATCGACGCATCCCTTGGCCGCTGCTTGATCCGCGCGAGTGTGCGACGACCTGCCTGCAGCATGCCGAGCAGGGTGGGGAGGTGGCGCTGGTGTTCGGTCGCGAATATGCCGGACTGACCAATGAAGAACTGCAGCGCTGCCAGTTCCATGTGCATATTCCTTCTGATCCTGCATTCAGTTCGCTGAACCTGGCTACGGCCGTACAAGTGCTGGTCTACGAGGTGCGTATGGCCTGGTTGGCGGCGCAAGGGCAGCCGACCAAGATGAGCAAGCTGGAAACCACGGCAATGCTCAACACGCAGTCGGTGACTACTGATGAGCTGGAGTCATTTTATGTCCACCTGGAAAGCGTGCTGGTGGAAATTGGCTTCCTTGATCCGAACAATCCACGTCATCTGATGCCACGCTTGCGCCGTCTGTATGGGCGCAGTGGTGTCAGCAAGCTGGAAATGAATATCCTCCGTGGCATCCTCACGGAAACTCAGAAAGCAGTGCGTGGTGAGCCCCATAAGCGGAGAAAAGACGATGTTTGAACGCGTGCGCGAAGATATCCAGAGCGTATTTCATCGTGACCCGGCGGCGCGCAACGCCTTTGAAGTGCTGACCTGCTACCCCGGCTTGCACGCAATCTGGCTGCATCGCCTGGCGCATGCGCTGTGGGGGTTGGGCTGGAAGTGGCTGGCGCGTGTGGTGTCGAACTTCGGGCGCTGGATGACCGGTATCGAGATCCACCCGGGGGCCAAAATCGGTCGGCGCTTCTTCATCGATCACGGCATGGGCATCGTCATCGGCGAAACAGCCGAAATCGGCAATGACGTCACCCTTTACCAGGGGGTGACCCTGGGTGGCACCAGTTGGAACAAGGGCAAGCGTCATCCGACCCTGGAAGATGGTGTGGTGGTCGGGGCAGGGGCCAAGGTGCTCGGCCCGTTTACCGTCGGTGCCGGGGCCAAGATCGGTTCCAATGCGGTGGTGACCAAGGCGGTCCCGGCCGGTGCTACGGCGGTTGGTATTCCGGGGCGGATCATTGCGAAGGCGGATGACGAGCAGGAGGCCAAGCGTCAGGCTCTGGCTGAGAAGCTGGGTTTTGATGCCTACGGTGTCAGTCAGGATATGCCGGACCCGGTGGCGCGGGCCATTGGTCAGTTGCTCGACCATCTACAGGCGGTCGATTCCCGCCTGGAAGGCATGTGTGGTGCGCTCAAGGCCCTGGGCAGTGATTACTGCGCCAAGGAGCTACCGGCTCTGCGTGACGAGGACTTCGAAGGGGTGTGTAAGGAGCAGCAGGGCGATAAGCCGGCGGCCTGATGCCTGATTCGGTGGTTTTTGCTATGATTCGCGCCCTTCGCCCAGTCTAATTCCTACTATTTTAATCGGTCTTATAGTTGACCTAATTAGTAGGAAAAGGGGATACTTGCGGCACTTCAGCGAAACCGTGGTAAACACCATGCGCCTGACCACCAAAGGCCGTTACGCCGTTACCGCCATGCTCGATCTGGCATTGCATGCCCAGCGCGGGCCAGTGTCCCTGGCCGATATTTCCGAGCGCCAGGGCATTTCCTTGTCCTATCTGGAGCAGCTGTTCGCCAAGTTGCGCCGCGGCAATTTGGTCAGCAGTGTGCGTGGCCCGGGTGGCGGCTACCAGCTTTCGCGTGACATGCATGTCATTCAGGTGGCGCAGGTCATCGATGCGGTCAATGAATCGGTTGATGCCACGCGCTGCCAAGGCCAGGGTGATTGCCACTCTGGCGATACCTGCCTGACCCACCACCTGTGGTGCGACCTCAGTCAGCAGATTCATGAATTCCTCAGTGGGATCAGCCTGGCTGATCTGGTGACGCGCAGCGAAGTACAGGAAGTTGCTCTGCGTCAGGATCAGCGCCGTTGCAATGGCAGGACGCCGCGCCTGGATAAGATTGAAGCGTCCGCCGTCGATTGAGCAGGGCGCCAGCCTGAATTAGGAGAAATCTGATGAGATTGCCGATTTACCTCGATTATTCCGCTACTACTCCGGTCGATCCGCGCGTTGCGCAGAAAATGAGCGAGTGCCTGCTGGTGGATGGCAACTTTGGCAACCCGGCTTCGCGCTCCCATGTGTTTGGCTGGAAGGCCGAGGAAGCGGTCGAAAATGGTCGCCGCCAAGTGGCTGAGCTGGTCAATGCCGACCCGCGCGAGATCGTCTGGACTTCCGGTGCTACAGAGTCCAACAACCTGGCGATCAAGGGTGTTGCGCACTTCTACAGCACCAAGGGCAAGCACATCATCACCTCGAAGATCGAGCACAAGGCGGTGCTCGACTCGACGCGCCAGCTGGAGCGAGAAGGTTTTGAAGTTACCTACCTTGAGCCCGGTGAAGACGGCCTGATCACGCCGGCGTTGGTCGAGGCCGCGCTGCGCGACGACACCATTCTGGTTTCGATCATGCACGTCAACAACGAGATCGGCACCATCAACGATATTGCTGCTATCGGTGAGCTGACACGCTCCCGTGGCGTGCTGTTCCATGTCGATGCGGCGCAGTCCACCGGCAAGGTGGAAATCGATCTGGAGAAGCTCAAGGTCGATCTGATGTCGTTTTCCGCCCACAAGACCTATGGTCCGAAAGGCATTGGCGCGCTCTATGTGCAGCGCAAGCCGCGCGTACGCCTGGAAGCGCAGATGCATGGTGGTGGTCATGAGCGCGGCATGCGCTCCGGCACCCTGGCGACCCATCAGATTGTCGGCATGGGTGAGGCCTTCCGGATTGCCAAGGAGGAAATGGTTCAGGAAAACGAGCGTATTCGTGCCCTGCGTGACCGTTTCTACAAGCAGGTCGAAGGTATGGAAGAGCTCTATATCAACGGCAGCATGACTCAGCGTGTGGCGCATAACCTCAACCTCAGCTTCAACTATGTCGAAGGTGAGTCACTGGTCATGGCGCTCAAGGATCTGGCGGTTTCCTCCGGTTCTGCCTGTACCTCTGCTTCGCTGGAGCCTTCCTACGTGCTGCGTGCCCTGGGGCGCAATGACGAGCTGGCGCACAGCTCGATCCGCTTCACCTTCGGCCGTTTCACCACCGAGGAAGAAGTCGATTACGCCGCGTCGAAGATTCGCGATGCCGTCAACAAGCTGCGCGAGCTGTCGCCGCTGTGGGATATGTTCAAAGAAGGTGTCGATCTATCCAAGGTCGAATGGCAGGCACATTGATTGTTTAGTCGCCTCCAAGAGCGGCACCTGATGAAAGAGGAATTGCACCATGGCTTACAGTGAAAAGGTCATTGACCACTACGAAAACCCGCGCAACGTCGGCAAGCTCGACGCCGAAGACCCGAATGTCGGTACCGGCATGGTCGGCGCTCCTGCCTGTGGCGACGTGATGCGTCTGCAGATCAAGGTTAACGAGCAGGGCGTTATCGAAGACGCCAAGTTCAAGACCTATGGCTGCGGTTCGGCAATCGCTTCCAGCTCCCTTGCCACCGAGTGGATGAAGGGCAAGACGCTGGATGAAGCGGAAACCATCAAGAACACCCAGCTGGCTGAAGAACTGGCGCTGCCACCGGTGAAGATCCACTGCTCAGTACTTGCCGAGGACGCCATCAAGGCGGCCGTGCGCGACTACAAGCAGAAGAAAGGCCTGGTCTGAGTTCGTTTTTGTGTAAGGAGTTCCTATGGCTATCAGCATGACCGAAGCTGCCGCGCGCCATGTGCAGCGCTCCCTGGAGGGGCGTGGCAAGGGTGCCGGTATTCGCCTGGGTGTGCGCACCACTGGCTGTTCGGGTCTGGCTTATGTGCTGGAGTTCGTTGACGAGCTGGCTGCCGAGGATCAGGTGTTTGAAAGCTTTGGGGTGAAGGTGATCATCGACCCGAAGAGCTTGACCTACATTGATGGCACTGAGCTGGACTTCGTCCGCGAGGGGCTCAACGAGGGCTTCAAGTTCAATAACCCTAACGTGCGTGGCGAATGCGGCTGCGGCGAGAGCTTCAACGTCTGAGGCTAGCGTGGGTAGACCCTGTCACTTTGCTTTGTTTGATCTGCAGCCTGCCTTCCGTCTGGATCAGGCGCAGCTTTCTGCGCGTTACCGCGAGCTGGCCAAAACGATGCACCCGGATCGTTTTGCCGATGCTCCCGAGCGCGATCAGCGCCTGGCACTGGAGCATTCCGCGAGCCTCAACGAGGCCTATCAGACCCTGAGGAGTGCGCCGCGGCGTGCACTCTATCTGCTGGCTCTGCGCGGGCGCGAGCTGCCGATGGAAGTGACCGTGCAGGATCCCGAGTTCCTGCTCCAGCAGATGAGTCTGCGTGAGGAGCTGGAAGATCTGCAGGACAGTGCTGATGTGGTCGGGGTGGCGGCGTTCAAGCGCCGCCTGAAACAGGCTCAGGATGAGCTTGATGCAGATTTCGCTGCCTGTTGGGATGATGAGCAGCGTCGCGAGGAGGCCGAGCGCCTGGTGCGACGCATGCAGTTTCTCGACAAGCTGTCTCACGAAGTGCGCCAGCTGGAAGAGCGCCTCGACGATTAACCGCCGTGCAGCTGTGGCTGCGCGCCTGACTTTCTGAGCATCATGGCCCTACTGCAGATCGCCGAGCCCGGCCAAAGTCCCCAGCCCCACCAGCGCCGACTGGCTGTGGGTATTGATCTGGGTACCACCAACTCCCTTGTCGCTGCCGTGCGCAGTGGTCTGTCTGCGCCCTTGGCGGATGCCGAGGGGCAGGTCATCCTGCCGTCGGCGGTGCGCTACCACGCCGATCATGTCGAGGTTGGTCAGGCTGCCAAGGCTGCAGCCCCGGTTGATCCGCTGAACACCGTGCTGTCGGTCAAGCGTCTGATGGGGCGTGGTCTGGAAGACGTCAAACAGTTGGGTGAGCAGTTGCCGTACCGCTTCGTGGTCGGCGAGTCGCATATGCCATTTGTCGAAACAGTGCAGGGTGCCAAGAGTCCGGTCGAGGTGTCGGCCGAGATTCTCAAAGTGCTGCGCCTGCGCGCTGAGGAAGCGCTGGGTGGCGAACTGGTGGGGGCGGTGATTACTGTGCCGGCCTACTTTGATGATGCCCAGCGCCAGGCCACCAAGGATGCTGCGCGTCTGGCCGGTCTCAATGTCCTGCGCCTGCTCAACGAGCCGACGGCGGCGGCGGTGGCCTATGGACTCGACCAGCAGGCTGAGGGTGTGGTCGCGATCTATGACCTGGGTGGCGGCACCTTCGATATTTCCATCTTGCGTCTGAGTCGAGGTGTGTTCGAGGTGATGGCTACCGGTGGCGATAGTGCCCTCGGTGGTGATGATTTCGATCATGCCATCGCCGGTTGGATGATGCAGCAGGCCGGCTTGTCCATGGATATCGATCCGGGCACTCAGCGCAGCCTGTTGCAGGCTGCCTGCGCGGCTAAAGAAGCACTGACTGCCGCTGAGTCGGTCGAGCTGGTGCATGGTGACTGGCGCGGCGAGCTGAGTCGTGCGCAGTTCGATGCGCTGATCGAGTCCATGCTGGCACGCAGCCTCAAGGCCTGTCGCCGGGCGGTGCGTGACGCCGGTATCGAGATCGACGAGGTTGAAGCGGTGGTCATGGTCGGCGGTTCGACCCGTGTGCCGCGTGTGCGCTCGGCGGTCGGCGAGTTGTTCGGTCGCCAGCCACTGACCGATATCGATCCGGATCAGGTCGTCGCCATTGGTGCGGCCATTCAGGCCGATACCCTGGCCGGCAACAAGCGCGGCAATGGTGAAGAGCTGCTGCTGCTCGACGTGATTCCGCTGTCCCTGGGGCTGGAGACCATGGGTGGCCTGATGGAGAAGGTCATTCCGCGCAACACCACTATTCCGGTGGCGCGAGCACAGGACTTCACCACCTATAAAGACGGCCAGACGGCCATGATGATCCATGTGCTGCAAGGTGAGCGCGAACTGATCAGCGATTGCCGCTCCCTGGCGCGTTTTGAGCTGCGCGGCATTCCGCCGATGGTGGCGGGCTCTGCGAAAATTCGCGTGACCTTCCAGGTCGATGCTGACGGCCTGCTGAATGTGGCGGCCCGTGAGCTCGGATCCGGCGTCGAGGCCAGCATTCAGGTCAAGCCGTCCTACGGGCTGACCGATGGCGAGATTGCTCGCATGCTGCAGGAGTCTTTCCAGAATGCTGGTGATGACAAGGTGGCTCGTGTACTGCGCGAGCAGCAGGTCGATGCCCAGCGTCTGATCGAGGCGGTGCTGGCGGCGTTGGAGGCAGACGGCGAGCGCTTGCTGGATGCCGAAGAGCGGCTGGTTATCGATCTGCAGGTGCAGGCGCTGACTGAGTTGATGAAAGGTAGTGATGGTTACGCCATTGAGCAGCAGACCAAGCGTCTGTCGCAGGTGACCGACGCTTTTGCTGCCCGTCGCCTGGACTCGACGGTGAAGGCCGCTCTGGCAGGGCGCAATCTGAATGAAATCGAGGATAACTGATGCCGCAGGTCATTTTTCTGCCACACGATAAGTTCTGCCCTGACGGCATGGTTGTCGAGGCTGAGCCTGGCACGTCCATTCTCGAAGTGGCTCACGCTCACCATATCGAGATGGAGAGCGCCTGTGGTGGGGTTTGCGCCTGTACGACCTGCCACTGCATTGTCCGCGAGGGTTTCGCTTCGCTGGAAGAAGCGGACGAACTCGAAGAAGACTTTCTTGATCGGGCCTGGGGGCTGGAGCCGCAATCGCGGTTGGCCTGTCAGGCGATTGTCGGGACTGAAGACCTGACCGTCGAAATCCCGAAATACTCCCTCAACCATGCCGCCGAAGCGCCGCACTGATTCAAGGAGCTGTCATGAGTCTGAAATGGGCGGATGTGCTGGATATTGCAATCGAGTTGGCTGAAAGCAAGCCGGATGTCGATCCTCGCTATGTCAATTTTGTTGACCTGCACCGCTGGGTGTTGGCTCTGCCGGACTTCAGTGATGATCCGCAGCGCGGTGGCGAGAAGGTTCTTGAAGCGATTCAGGCGGCCTGGATCGAAGAGTCCGAATAGGCACCGACACCCCTCGGTCTACGCATTTCCCCCTAACCCGCGTATAATTCGCGGGTTTACTTGTTCGCTTTAATCCTTGTTTCTGGAGTTTCACATGGCTGTTCAACGCACTTTCTCCATCATTAAGCCGGATGCCGTTGCCAAAAACGTTATCGGCGAGATCACCACCCGTTTCGAAAAAGCCGGCCTGCGCGTCGTTGCTTCGAAAATGGTTCAACTGTCCGAGCGCGAGGCTGCTGGCTTCTACGCTGAGCACAGTGAGCGTGGTTTCTTCAAAGACCTGGTGGCATTCATGACTTCCGGTCCGGTCATCGTCCAGGTTCTGGAAGGCGAAGACGCCGTTCTGAAAAACCGTGAACTGATGGGCGCTACCAACCCGAAAGAAGCCGCTGCCGGCACTATCCGTGCTGATTTCGCCGTTTCTATCGACGAAAACGCCGTACACGGTTCGGATTCCGAGGCTTCCGCTGCTCGTGAAATCGCGTACTTCTTCGCCGCCACCGAGGTGTGCGCTCGCATTCGCTAATAGCGAACAGGCGAGGGTGAGTTCATGACTGAGACTGCCGGTAAAATCAATCTGCTGGGTCTGACCCAGCCTGAAATGGAAAGCTTCTTCGAGTCCATCGGAGACAAGCGCTTCCGTGCCGGTCAGGTTATGAAGTGGATTCACCACTTTGGCGTCGATGATTTCGACGCCATGAGCAATCTGGGCAAGGCCTTGCGCGAAAAGCTCAAGGCCTGTGCCGAAATTCGTGGTCCCGAGGTGGTCAGTCAGGACATCTCCGCCGATGGCACCCGTAAATGGGTGGTTCGTGTGGCGTCCGGTAGCTGTGTCGAGACCGTCTACATCCCGCAAGGCGGCCGTGGCACCCTGTGTGTGTCGTCCCAGGCCGGCTGTGCGCTGGACTGCAGTTTTTGTTCCACCGGCAAGCAGGGCTTCAACAGCGACCTGACTGCCGCGGAAATCATCGGTCAGGTGTGGATTGCCAATAAATCTTTCGGCACCGTACCGGCCAAGATCGACCGTGCCGTCACCAACGTGGTGATGATGGGCATGGGTGAGCCGTTGCTCAATTTCGATAATGTCGTTTCTGCCATGCGTATCATGATGGACGACCTTGGCTATGGCATTTCCAAGCGCAAGGTGACGCTGTCCACCTCCGGCGTTGTGCCAATGATCGACAAGCTGGGCGAAGTCATCGACGTCTCTCTGGCCCTGTCGCTGCACGCGCCCAACGATGAACTGCGCAGTCAGCTGGTGCCGATCAACAAGAAGTATCCGTTGGAAATGCTGCTGCCGGCCTGTCGTCGTTATATCGAGGGGCTGGGCGAAAAGCGTTTTCTGACCATCGAGTACACCCTGCTCAAAGATGTTAACGATCAGCCCGAGCATGCTGAGCAGATGATCGCACTTCTCAAGGATTTTCCTTGCAAGATCAATCTGATTCCGTTTAATCCATTCCCTTTTTCCGGTTACGAGCGGCCGAGCAATAACGCCATTCGTCGCTTCCAGGACCTGTTGTACAAGGCTGGGCACAATGTCACCGTGCGCACCACGCGCGGCGATGATATCGATGCCGCCTGTGGTCAGCTGGTTGGCCAGGTGCAGGATCGTACGCGGCGTAGCGAGCGATATATCGCCGTACGCCAGCTGGGTAACGAGGCCGAAGAACCTCGCAATAGCGAAACTAGAACCTGAAGGGGATGTTCATGACCTTGCGCGCTGCGCTTTTCCTGTCTCTGGCCGGCCTGTTGGCGGGTTGCATCACTGATGGTGGGGCCAAGGACCCGCTGAGTACGGAAGAAGGGCGTGATCAGGCGCGTGATGCCTACATCCAGTTGGGGCTTGGTTACCTGGTCCAGGGCGCTACAGAGAAGGCCAAGGCACCCCTGAAGTCGGCCTTGGAACTCGATCCGTCCAGCGCCGAGGCGCATGCCACCCTGGCGGTGGTTTTCCAGCGCGAGATGGAAAACAAGCTGGCTGAACAGCATTACCGTAAGGCGCTGTCCCTGAGTTCGAACGAAGCCCGCGTGCTCAACAATTATGGCGGCTTCCTTTTCGAGCAGAAGCGCTATAAGGAGGCCTTCGATGTCTATCTCAAAGCCTCCGAAGACACCTTGTATGCCGAGCGTTCCCGGGTATTCGAAAACCTTGGCATGACTGCCCTGCAGCTTGGTCGTCGTGATGAGGCGAAGGCTTTTTTCGAGCGATCCCTACGGCTCAATAGCCGGCGTACGCTGGCGTTGCTGCAGATGGCGCAGCTGTCCCTTGAGGACAAGCAGTACGTGCCGGCACGTGGTTTTTATGAACGCTTCAGTCAGCAGTCCGAGCAGACACCGGCCAGCTTGTTGCTGGGTATCCGCCTGGCCAAGGTGTTCGAGGATCGTGATCAGGTTGCGAGCCTCGGCCTCCAGCTGAAGAGACTTTATCCGGGGACCCCGGAATACCAGCAATACCTGTCGGAGCAGTGATGAAAACGTCGCATCCCGAAGCTGTAGCGGCGAGTCGTGTGAATCCGGGCGAAACCCTGCGCAAGGCTCGTGAGAGCAAGAACTGGGTTTTGGCCGACGTGGCTGCGCAATTACATTTGACCGCTCAGGCCCTGCAGCAGTTGGAGTCTGGTGCGTTCGATAAATTGCCTGGGCATACCTTTGCTCGTGGTTATGTGCGCGCCTATGCCAAGTTGCTGGGCATGGATCAGAATCGCCTAGTTAGTGAGTTCGACCAGTTCACCGGCAGCGACGCCAGCGGTAGTCGTGTGCACAGCCTGGGTCGAATCGAGGAGCCCGTGCGGCTTTCGCAGAGCATCCTCAAGGTAGTCAGTCTGTGTTTGTTGCTGGCTCTGGGGGCGGGGGCGTTTTTCTGGTGGCAGGCGGGGGCAGGAAATGTGCCGACCTTGCCGGCCGATCTCGGACTGGAGCATGTCGAGGTCGAGGGGGCTGATGGCACCACGGAAATCCATGCACTGGATGAGCCTGAAGATCAGGCCGTTGCCGATGCCCAAATGCCTGATGAAACAACAGTGGTCGCGGAGTTGTCGGCCGAGGTTGTGACGCAGCCCGAGGTGCCCGGCAATAGCGAGGGCGCTGTCCCGCCCGCTGTAGCTGCGCCTGTTGAAACGGGTGGCCAGGCCCCGCTGGTACCGCAACCTGAACCAATGCCGGCTGCTCCAACTGCTCCGGTCCCAGCAGAGCCGACTCCTGTCATGCCGCCAGCTTCTGCGCCGGTTGCGCCGGTTGCTGCTGAGCCCATTGTGGCGCTCGTCCCCGCTGCCGGTGAGTCCAGGGTTCACCTGCAGTTCACGGCTGATTGCTGGACGCAGCTGACCGATGCCAATGGCAAGGTGCTGCTGAGCGCTCTTAAGCGCCGCGGCGAAAGCATTGAGCTGGTTGGGAAGGCACCCTTGGAGTTGCGCCTGGGCTTTGCCCGCGGCGCCCAAGTGCGTTTGGATGGTCAGATGGTCGATGTGGCTGCGTTCACCCATGGTGAAACCGCTCGCCTGACCCTGGGGCAATAAGCATGCAGTGTGAATCTCCGATCAAACGTCGGCTGTCTCGTAAAATCTGGGTTGGCTCGGTTCCGGTGGGCGGTGATGCGCCGATTGCCGTGCAGAGCATGACCAACACCGATACCTGTGATGTGGCTGCCACGGTTGGGCAGATCCGCCGCCTGGAAGATGCTGGCGCCGATATCGTCCGTGTTTCTGTGCCGGACATGCAGGCTGCCGAAGCTTTCGGCAAGATCAAGCAGCAAGTGCGTGTGCCGCTGGTGGCCGACATTCACTTCGATTACAAGATCGCCTTGCGTGTTGCCGAACTGGGCGTCGACTGCTTGCGCATCAATCCCGGTAATATCGGTCGTGAAGATCGTGTGCGTGCAGTGGTTGAAGCGGCCCGCGACAAGGGCATCCCGATCCGTATCGGGGTCAACGCCGGCTCGCTGGAAAAAGACCTGCAAAAGAAGTATGGCGAACCGACCCCGGCAGCACTGGTCGAGTCGGCGCTGCGCCATGTCGAGCATCTGGATCGCCTGAACTTCCCTGACTTCAAGGTCAGCGTAAAGGCCTCCGACGTGTTCATGGCTGTCGAGGCCTATCGCTTGTTGGCCAAGCAGATCGAGCAACCGCTGCACCTGGGCATTACCGAGGCCGGCGGCTTGCGCTCCGGCACGGTGAAGTCTGCCGTAGGCCTGGGTATGCTGCTGATGGACGGTATTGGTGACACCATCCGTATCTCCCTGGCTGCCGACCCGGTAGAGGAGATCAAGGTCGGTTACGACATCCTCAAGTCCCTGCGCCTGCGCTCGCGTGGTATCAACTTCATCGCCTGTCCAAGCTGCTCGCGGCAGAACTTTGATGTGGTAAAGACCATGAACGAGCTGGAAACCCGCGTTGAAGACCTGCTGGTGCCGCTGGATGTGGCGGTGATCGGCTGCGTGGTCAACGGCCCCGGCGAAGCCAAAGAAGCACACATCGGTCTGACCGGCGGTTCGCCGAACCTGATCTATATCGATGGCAAGCCGGCACAGAAACTAACCAATGAGAATCTGGTGGATGAGCTGGAAAAGCTGATTCGCCAGAAAGCGGCTGAAAAGGTCGCAGCCGATGCGGCCGTTATCGTCCGCGGCTGATTGCACTAAGGAATATTTGTGAGCAAGACCCTACAAGCCATCCGCGGCATGAACGACATCCTGCCGGAGCAGACGCCGACCTGGCGTTACCTGGAAAATACCCTGGCAGCATTGCTGGATGGCTACGGTTACAAGGAAATCCGCCTGCCGGTCCTCGAATTCACCGAGCTGTTCGCCCGTGGTATCGGCGAAGGCACCGATGTGGTCGACAAGGAGATGTACACCTTTCTCGACCGCAACGAAGAGTCGCTGACCCTGCGCCCTGAAGGCACCGCAGGCTGTGTGCGGGCGGTGCTGGAACACGGCCTGACCGGTGGCGGCCAGGTGCAGAAACTCTGGTACGCCGGCCCGATGTACCGCTACGAGAAGCCGCAGAAAGGCCGCTATCGCCAGTTTCATCAGGTTGGCGTGGAAGTGTTCAACCTGCCGGGGCCGGATATCGATGCCGAGCTGATCGTCCTCACCGCTCGCCTGTGGCAGAAGCTTGGGTTGGCCGACTCGGTGACCCTGCAGCTCAACAGCCTGGGTTCCAGCGAGGCCCGAGCGGTCTATCGCGATGCCCTGGTGGCCTATCTGCAGGAGCGCTTCGAGCAGCTTGATGAGGACAGTCAGCGTCGTCTGACCACCAACCCGCTGCGCATTCTCGACAGCAAGAACGCCCAGACCCAGGCCCTGCTGGTTGGCGCACCGACCCTGCACGACTACCTCGACGAGGAGTCGCGTGTGCACTTCGAGGGGCTCAAGGCCCGTCTGGATGCGGTCGGCATTGCTTACGAAATCAATCCGAAGCTGGTGCGTGGTCTGGATTACTACGGCCGTACCGTGTTCGAGTGGGTCACCGACAAGCTTGGTTCGCAAGGCACCGTATGTGCTGGCGGCCGTTACGATGGGCTGATCAGCCAGTTCGGTGGCAAGCCGACGCCGGGTGTCGGTTTCGCCATGGGTGTCGAGCGTCTGGTCTTGCTGTTGGAAACTCTCGATTTGGTACCCGCTGAGCTGCATAGCCCGGCTGATATCTTCCTGTGCGCCTTTGGCGAGCCGGCCGAGCTGGCGGCCCTGGCCCTGGCTGAGCGTCTGCGTGACGCCATTCCGGGGCTGCGCCTGGTGGTCAACGCCGGTGCCGGCAGTTTCAAGAGCCAGTTCAAGAAAGCCGACAAGAGCGGTGCACGCTTCGCCCTTATTCTGGGTGAGGACGAACTGGCCAGTCGCGTGGTAGGTTGCAAACCTTTGCGCGACGACAGCGAACAACAAACCATTGCCTGGGATGCGCTTGCGCAGCACCTTGCCGCCTGCCTGGCGCAGGCTTGAAGTACATAGAGAATTAAGGAGTTACCAGGGTGAGCATGACCGAAGAAGAACAGATTGCGCAGATCAAGGACTGGTGGCAGCGCAACGGCAAGCCCCTGCTGACAGGTGGTGTCCTGGCCCTGGCCCTGGTATTCGGCTGGAAAGGCTGGCAGGAATACCAAAGCACCCAGGCGCAAAGTGCCTCACTGATTTACCAGCAACTGCTGGAAACCAGCCTGACCGCCGATGGCAAGCCGGATATCGCCAAGGTGGCGGAGTTGGCCGGCAAGCTAAAAAGCGAATATGCCGGTACTCATTACGCCCAGTACGCCTCGCTGTTCGTGGCCAAGGTAGCGGTGGAAAGCGGCAAGCTGGATGATGCCGGCGCCGAACTGAAAGCGCTGACCGAAAAGCCCGTCGATGCGACCGTTGCCGAGCTGGCCCGCCAGCGTCTGGCGCGCGTCCTGGCTGCGCAGGGCAAGGTTGAAGACGGCCTCAAGCTGCTGGATGGCGAAGTTGGCAAGGCCTGGCTGGCCAGCCGTGAAGAACTCAAGGGCGATCTGCTGGTGCAGCTCGGCCGTACTAACGATGCCCATGCGGCCTATCAGAAAGCCAAGGAAGCACTGGCCGATGATGCTGCCGTAGGTGGCCTGCAAATGAAGCTCGACGACCTGGCAAAAGGGGATGCGTGACGTGAAGCGCTGGAAGAATGCCGCTGTGCTGGCCCTGGCCGTGATGGCCGTGGGTTGCAGCAGTAACAGCAAGAAGGAACTGCCGCCTGCCGAATTGCCGGACATCCAGGAAGAAGTACGCCTGGATGCACAATGGAGCCGCTCCGTGGGCAATGGCCAGGGCGATCTGTACAACCTGCTGACCCCGGCCGTGGATGGCGAGCGCCTGTTCGCCGCCGATGCCGAAGGCGTGGTAATGGCACTGGATCGCCTGAATGGCGATGTGTTCTGGAAAGTCGACCTGGAGCTGCCGGTATCCGGCGGCGTAGGCGCTGGCTACGGCCTGGTGCTGGTCGGCACCCTCAAGGGTGAAGTGGTTGCCCTCGACTCCAGCTCCGGTGAAGAGCGCTGGCGTGCCCGTGTGACCAGTGAAGTGCTTTCCGCCCCGGCCACCAATGGTGATGTAGTGGTGGTGCAGACCCAGGACGACCGCCTGATTGGTCTGGATGCCAGCACCGGTGAGCAACGCTGGATCTTCGAGAACAGCCCGGCCGTACTGACCCTGCGTGGTACCAGCAGCCCGGTGGTGACCAACCGTCTGGCCATCGCTGGCCTGTCCACCGGTAAGGTGATTGCCTTGGATATCCAGCGCGGCATCCCGGTATGGGAACAGCGCGTGGCCGTACCGCAAGGCCGTTCCGAGCTGGAGCGTGTGGTCGACATCGACGGCAGCCTGCTGCTCTCCGGTGGCACCCTGTACGTGGTGACCTACCAGGGCAAAGTCGCCGCAATCGACATCGACAGTGGCCGTCAGCTTTGGCAGCGCGAAGCATCCAGCTACGTCGGTCTGGCCCAGGGCTTCGGCAACGTCTATGTCAGCCAGGCTGGCGGTAGCGTCGAGAGCATTGATGAACGCTCCACCTCGGCACTGTGGAACAACGATGCCTTGGCCCGTCGCCAGCTGTCGGCTCCTGAAGTGTTTTCCAGCTACGTCGCAGTCGGCGACCTGGAAGGCTACCTGCATCTGCTGAGCCAGGTGGATGGCCACTTCGTCGGTCGCAAGAAAATCGACGGCGACGGCCTGCGTGCCCGCCCGCTGGTGGTGGGTGACTGGCTTTACGCCTACGGCAACAGCGGTAAGCTGGTCGCGCTGACCAT
The DNA here is from genome assembly GCA_964518735.1 of uncultured Pseudomonas sp. Lineage (GTDB taxonomy): Bacteria > Pseudomonadota > Gammaproteobacteria > Pseudomonadales > Pseudomonadaceae > Aquipseudomonas. Next base: position 223,309 of record CAZFKQ010000004.1, on the reverse strand, counting down.
CCGCTAAGCTGTTTTGCAATGTCCGGCCGCTGCCGTTTACGGCAGCGGCCTTTGTGTTTTCTGGATTTAGCTGTGGAGGAGCCCAATGGTTCCGGTAATCGCCCTGGTGGGCCGTCCCAATGTGGGCAAGTCGACCCTATTCAACCGCCTGACCCGCACCCGCGATGCCATCGTCGGTGACCTGTCGGGGCTGACCCGTGACCGCCAGTACGGCGAGGCCAAATGGGAAGGTCGTAGCTACATTCTGGTCGACACCGGCGGCATCACCGGCGACGAGGAGGGCATCGACGAGAAGATGGCTGAGCAGTCGCTGCTGGCCATCGAGGAAGCCGATGTCGTGCTGTTCCTGGTGGATGCCCGGGCTGGCATGACCGCTGGCGACCAGATGATTGGCGAACACCTGCGCAAGCGCAACAAGCGCAGCTACCTGGTGGTGAACAAGATCGACAATATCGATCCGGACATCGCCCGTGCCGAATTCAGCCCGATGGGCATGGGCGAGGCCCTGCCGATTGCCGGCGCCCATGGTCGTGGCATCACCCAGCTGCTGGAAACGGCGCTCGGCCAATACCCGCGCGACGAGGATGACGGCGCCACCGATGAGGACGTTGCCGAAGGCGAGGAAGCCAAGCGCATTCCCGGCCCGAGCGAGAAGGATGGCATCAAGATCGCCATCATCGGTCGGCCCAACGTCGGCAAGTCGACTCTGGTTAACCGTATGCTTGGTGAGGAGCGCGTGGTGGTTTATGACCAGCCCGGCACCACCCGGGACAGCATCTATATCCCGTTCGAGCGCAACGACGAGAAGTACACGCTGATCGACACCGCCGGCGTGCGCAAGCGCGGCAAGATCCACGAGGAAGTGGAAAAGTTCTCGGTGGTGAAGACCCTGCAGGCGATCAAAGACGCCAACGTGGTGATCTTCGTCATGGATGCCCGCGAAGGCGTGGTCGATCACGACCTCAACTTGCTCGGTTTCGCGATTGAATCCGGCCGTGCGCTGGTCATCGCGCTGAACAAGTGGGACGGCATGGAGTCGGGCGAGCGCGACTACGTGAAGACCGAGCTGGAACGCCGGCTGTTCTTCGTCGACTATGCCGACATCCACTTCATCTCCGCCCTGCACGGTACTGGCGTGGGTAACCTGTACAAGTCGGTGCAGGCCTCGTTCAAGTCGGCGATCACCCGCTGGCCGACCAACCGTCTGACCCAGATCCTCGAAGACGCCGTACGCGAACACCAGCCGCCGATGGTGGGTAGCCGCCGCATCAAGCTGCGCTACGCTCACCTGGGTGGTGCCAACCCGCCGCTGATCGTGATCCACGGCAACCAGGTGGAGGCGGTGCCCAAGTCTTACTCGCGCTACCTGGAAAACACCTATCGCCGGGTGCTCAAGCTGGTCGGTACGCCGATTCGCATCGAGTACAAGGGCGGTGAGAACCCCTACGAGGGCAACAAGAACACCCTCACTGACCGTCAGGTGAACAAGAAGCGCCGCCTGATGAGCCACCACAAGAAGGCTGACAAGAAGCGCCGCGACAAGAAGTAACAGTCGCGCCGGCTCGGCTGGCTCCGTGGGTTGAACAGGCGCAGCAGGCATCAGCCTCTGCGCCTTTTTCATTTCCATGACTGCTGCAACCGCTTGCGGCCATCGGCTATCCTCGCGACTTGCACCCGTCTGCAGGAATAGGCTTGATGCTCACCAGCAAGTTGCCGCATGTCGGCACCACCATCTTCACCCGCATGTCCCAGCTCGCCGCGGAAACCGGCGCGCTCAACCTGTCTCAGGGTTTTCCGGATTTCGACGGGCCGCAGGCCCTGCGTGATGCCGTCGGCCGGCATGTCGCCGCCGGGCATAACCAATATGCGCCGATGACCGGCCTGCCGGCGCTGCGCGAGCAGGTGACGGCGAAGATCGCCCGTTGCTATGGACGCAGCGTCAGCGCCGATACGGAGGTGACCATCACTCCCGGTGCCACCCAGGCGATCTTCTGCGCGGTCCAGGCGCTGATCCATCCCGGTGACGAGGTGATCGTCTTCGATCCCAGTTACGACAGCTATGAGCCCTCGGTACAGCTTGCCGGTGGGCGTTGCGTGCATGTGCCGCTGGCCCTGCCGGACTTCGCCATTGACTGGCAGCGTTTGCAGGATGCGCTGAGCCCGCGCACCCGGCTGATTATCCTCAACAGCCCACACAACCCCAGCGGCGCGCTGATTTCCCGCGCCGAGCTGGATCGCCTGGCGGCGCTGATCCGCGAGCGCGACATCTACCTGATCAGCGACGAAGTCTACGAGCACCTGGTGTTCGACGGTGTGCAACATGCCAGCGTGCTGGCCCACGAAGAGCTGTACCAGCGCGCCTTCGTGGTCAGCTCCTTCGGCAAGACCTACCACGTTACCGGCTGGAAGACCGGCTACGTGGTGGCACCGCCAGCGCTGACGGCGGAGCTGCGCAAGGTGCACCAGTACGTCAGTTTTTGCGGGGTGACACCGTTGCAGTGGGCGCTGGCCGACTTCATGAGCGAGCATCCCGAGCATGTCGAGGCGCTGCCGGCGTTCTACCAGAGCAAGCGTGATCTGTTCTGCGATCTGCTGGCGAACTCACGTTTCAGTTTTACCCGCACCACCGGCACCTATTTCCAGTTGGTCGACTACTCGGCGATCCGTCCCGATTTGAATGACGTAGCCATGGCTGAATGGCTGACCCGCGAGCACGGCGTGGCGGCTATTCCGGTATCGGTGTTCTACCAGCAGCCTCCGGCTGATTTGCGCCTGGTGCGCTTCTGCTTTGCCAAACGCGAAGACACTTTGCGCCAGGCCGCCGAGAAGCTCTGTGCGGTTTAACCGGTAGGAGCCAGCTTGCTGGCGATGCTGTTGATCAATGGGGATCGCCAGCGAGCTGGCTCCTACAAAAATCACCTTGAGGCGTTGCTATGAGCCATAAACCCGATCTCGAACTGGCCCTGATTCAGACCGAACTGGCCTGGCAGGACCCGGCCGCCAACCGCGCGCACTTCGCCGATCTGCTGGCCGAGGCGCGTGCTGCCGACCTGGTGATCCTGCCGGAGATGTTCAGCACTGGTTTCTCCATGCATTCCTCGGCCCTGGCCGAACCAGAGGACGGGCCGACCACGGCCTGGCTGCTTGAGCAGGCTGAGCGTATCGGTTCGGTGATCTGCGGCAGCCTGATCATCCAGGCAGCTGATGGCAGCTACCGCAATCGCCTGCTGTGGGCGCGCCCGGACGGCACGCTGGCTCATTACGACAAGCGCCACCTGTTCCGCATGGCCGGTGAACACAAGCACTATGCTGCCGGCGAGCAGCAGGTGCTGCTGGAGTTGAACGGCTGGCGGGTGCGCCCGCTGATTTGTTACGACCTGCGCTTCCCGGTGTGGAGCCGCGATGCCGGCGGCACCGACCTGTTGCTCTACACCGCCAACTGGCCGGCGGCGCGGCGCCAGCACTGGAACCGCCTGCTACCGGCGCGGGCGATTGAGAACCTGTGCTACGTGGCGGCGGTCAATCGTATCGGCAGCGACGGTAATGGCCACCCTTACAGCGGCGACAGTCAGGTGCTGGACTTCCAGGGCGATGCGCTACTGGTGCCGGGCGAGACGGCTGGTGTGTTCCGCGTGCGCCTGAGTGCGGCTAATCTGGCCACCTATCGTGAGCGTTTTCCCGCGCATCTGGATGCCGATGCTTTCAGCCTGGGCGAGCCCTGACGGCTCTGCGAGTCTGTTGGTGGTCTCGCGTAGGGTGCGCTGCGCCTGTGCGGTCTGCAGTGCGCACGGCGCACCCTGCGGAATCCGTGGGCGTTACTGCTGCAGATAGTGGTCGTAGATTTCCTGGTAGCGGCCCGTGTCCTTGAGGTGTTTCAGGCCGGCATTGAAATCGTCGCGGATCTGCGAGTCGCGGAATACCGGGCGGTAGTCATCGGGGTCGACTTCCGTGAACTCGTGCATCTGCACTGACTTGGCCTTGAACAGGGTGGTGCGCTCCAGCAGCAGCTCGAAGTAGCGGAAGATGCTGCGGTCGCTGAGTACCACGTCATAGCGGGCCTTGTTCAGGCCGAGTACCTGCAATTCCTGATTGTTCTGCTCGAAGTACAGGCCGGCCTGTTCGCTGGCGGCCAGCCACTCCGGGTAGCGCTTTGAGGCACCCTGAAAGGCCACCAGGCTCAGTCCTTTGAGGTCTCCTGGCTTGTTGATGCTGAGTTTGCGACCCTTGAGGGTGATGAACACGTTCTGGTAAACCACCGCCGGGTTGCCATAGTGAGCGCCGATTTCGCTGAGATCCTGGCCCAGGTCGGTCATCGCCGCATCCACTTCACCCTGGCGGAAGGTCAGTGGAACGCGGGCCAGCGGGTAGTAGCGGGGCTTGAGTTGATGCCCCTTGTAGGCCAGGGCCTCGCCGATGATTTCCAGCTCGATGCCGCTGTCGCTTTCCGGGAAGCAGAAGGGCGGAATCTTCTCGCCAAAGGCCATCACCACGTCGGCCGCATTGCTCAGGTTGGGGGCGGCCAGGAATAGGCTGAACAGAAGGCCGCAGGTTAGCAATCCAGATTTGCGCATCAGCTGTCTCCACCTGCAAGCAACTGACAGCAGTCTAGTCAGCGCGATGGCTGGGTGCAGTAAAAAGGGGAGCCTGAGCTCCCCTTTTTACTAACAGCTGTATGAATCAGGCGGCTTGGACTTCGGCCTGGCTCATGGCACGGTTGAGCGCGCTGAACAGGGCGCGGAAGGTCGCCGTGGTCAGGTTCTCGTCGATGCCGATGCCGTGCAGCGGACGACCGCCATTGACCCGAACCTCGATATACGCCGCCGCCTGGGCATTGGTGCCTGAGCTGATGGCGTGCTCGTGGTAATCCATGATTTCCACCGTGAGCGGCAGGGCGGCGACCAGGGCTTCCAGCGGGCCCTTGCCGGTGCCGTGCTTGCGGCGCAGCTCGCCACCTACGGTCACGTCGATGTCGACGTTGCAGATGCCGTTCTCTTCCTGCAGGCGATGGCTCTTCAGTACGTACGGGCTGTTGGCCTTGAGGTACTCGTTTTCCAGCAGGCCGTAGATCTGCGCGGCAGTCATTTCCAGGCCGAGGCGATCGGTTTCGCGTTGCACCACCTGGCTGAACTCGATCTGCATGCGGCGTGGCAGGCTGATGCCGTATTCCTGCTCAAGCAGGAAGGTGATGCCACCCTTGCCAGACTGGCTGTTGACGCGAATTACTGCCTCGTAATCGCGGCCGATGTCGGCAGGGTCGATCGGCAGGTACGGCACTTCCCAGATACCTTCCGGGTCCTGCTGGGCGAAGCCCTTGCGGATCGCATCCTGGTGCGAGCCGGAGAACGCGGTGTGCACCAGGTCACCAACATAGGGGTGGCGCGGGTGCACCGGCAGTTGGTTGCACTCCTCGACCACCTTGCGCACGGTGTCGATGTCGGAGAAGTCCAGCTGCGGGTCGACGCCCTGGGTGTAGAGGTTCAGCGCCACGGTCACCAGGCAGACGTTGCCGGTGCGCTCGCCGTTGCCGAACAGGCAGCCTTCGACGCGATCGGCGCCAGCCATCAGGCCCAACTCGGTGGCGGCCACGCCGGTGCCACGGTCGTTGTGGGTGTGCAGGCTGAGCAGCACGCTGTCGCGGCGGTCGACATGGCGGCCGAACCACTCGATCTGGTCGGCGTAGTTGTTCGGCGTGGCACCTTCGATGGTGGCCGGCAGGTTGAGGATCAGCTTCTGCGCCGGGGTCGGCTCGAATACGCCGATCACCGCGTTGCACACCTCAACAGCGAAATCGATTTCGGTGGAGCTGAACACTTCCGGCGAGTACTCGAAGCCCCACTGGGTTTCCGGCTGGGCCGCAGCCAGGCGTTTGACGATTTTTGCGGCTTCCACGGCGATTTCGACCACGCCGGCCTTGTCCTGGTTGAAGACGATGCGGCGGAAGCTCGGCGCGGTGGCGTTGTAGTAGTGGACGATGGCCTTCTTCGCGCCCTTGAGCGACTCGAAAGTACGGGTGATCAGGTCTTCACGGGCCTGGGTCAGTACCTGGATGGTCACGTCGTCGGGAATGTGGCCGCCCTCAATCAGCTCGCGGACGAAGTCGAAGTCGGTCTGCGAAGCAGACGGGAAGCCCACTTCGATTTCCTTCAGGCCCACGGCGAGCAGGCACTTGAAGAAACGCATCTTCTTCTCGGCATCCATCGGCTCGATCAGCGACTGATTGCCGTCGCGCAGATCGGTGGACAGCCAGATCGGTGCCTTGTCGATGATCTGGTCCGGCCAGGTGCGATCCGGAATATGGATCGGGGTGAAGGGGCGGTATTTCTTCGACGGGTCTTTGAGCATGGTCATCGGGGTAATCCTTGGGTCGGCGGCAGGCCGGAGTAACAGAGGGTTGGCGAACGACGGAGTTAGCGGCGCAGTCGTGAGCTGACGAGGCGCAGGCAGGCGTGTTGGCGCAACAGAATGAGGGTGTGGGCGATGTTCATGCTGCTAACCCTAAAGCTGTGGGTTAAAGCTGGCAAGTCGTGCTTTAAAAACGATGATTAATTGCTGGATAAATAGTTAAAGAGAAATAAATGCCAATTCTGATTGTTTTTCTGCTGTTGGATTGCGTAGCGATTTGGCGCGCTTTCATGCACCTGCGACGGGTTGCCGGAGGTGCATGACGAGCAGCGCACCGCGTCAGCTGGCGTAAGCGTACTCGCCGCCTTTTTCCAGAGCGCGCCGGTAGGCCGGGCGCGCGTGGATGCGTTCGAGGAAGGCCTTGAGGCGCGGGCGACTGGTGTCGAGACCGGCGCGGGAGGTGGCAGCTTCCAGCGGAAAGCTCAGCTGGATATCGGCGGCAGTGAAATCCTCGCCGGCGAACCAGGTACTTTTGGCCAGTTCGCTCTCCAGGTAGTCCAGGTGCAATTTGAGTTGAGGGTTGATCAGCGCCTGCTTGACCTTCTGCGCAATGCCGCGGGCAATCGGCTTGATGAAGAACGGCATCGGGCTGCTCTCCACCTTGTCGAACACCAGCTTCAGCAGTAATGGCGGCATGGCGGAGCCTTCCGCGTAGTGCAGCCAATAGTTACAGCGCAGGCGCTCAGGCGTTCCGGCTGGCGGTAGCAGTGACTCGCTGTAGCGGCTGGCCAGGTAGTCGATGATGGCGCCGGACTCGGCCAGGGTCAGGTCGCCGTCGGTGAGCACCGGCGACTTGCCGAGCGGGTGGATGGCACGCAGCTCCGGCGGGGCGAGCATGGTCTTGGGGTCGCGCTCGTAGCGCTGGATCTGGTATTCCACGCCGAGCTCTTCTAGCAGCCAAAGGATGCGTTGCGAGCGCGAGTTGTTCAGGTGGTGGACGGTGATCATCATGACTCCTGGTCGGGCAAGGTGCTGATCGGCCCAGTGCAACACATCCAGCAGGCGATCAGCGGGTAGCTGTAACTGTATACGCCAACCTCTCGCCCAGCAGGTTTAGGGCTTGAAGGCACCGATGAAGATTGCCGGGTCGACCCGTGCATCGTTGAGGCTGATGTTCCAGTGCAGATGCGGGCCGGTGGCGCGGCCGGTGCTGCCGACCTTGCCAACCAGGCCGCCGCGCGGCAGCTCCTGGCCGAGTTGTACATCTACCGCTGACAAGTGACAGAACATGCTGATCAGGCCCTGGCCGTGGTCGATGAACACGGTCTTGCCGTTGAAGAAGTAGTCGCCGATCAGGGTGACCTTGCCGGCCGCCGGGGCCTTGATCGGCGTGCCGGTCTTGGCAGCGAAGTCCAGGCCGGAGTGCGGGTTGCGCTCCTCACCGTTGAAAAAGCGGCGCAGGCCGAAGGGGCTGGAGAGCGGGCCGGCGACGGGCTTGTCGAGCAGCAGGTTGCTCGGCTGGCGCGGGCTGAAATGCTGGTAGGCAAGGGTCTGTTCGGCCAGCTCACGCTCGATGCGCTTGAGGTTAGCCGGGTTCGGGTTGACCTGCTGCGTATTTTTCAGGGTGATGCGCTGTTCACGGTAGTGCTTGGCGCCGACCGTGAAGCTCAGCGCCTGGCCGTTCGCTTCGATCTGTTGCGCACCCGGTTTCACGCTGAGCGGAATGCCGACGATGGCGATCCAGCGGGCGCCCTCTTCCCTGATCACCAGTACCGGCTTGCCCAGATAGCGCGCGGTGGGAGCGCTGGCGCCATTGCCCAGGTCGATCACGGCGACGCCGCCGGGTACCGGCTTGTTCAGCAGGCGACTGATAAAGCCTTCGGCGTGTGCCGGCAGGGCGAAACAGAGTGCCAGGGATAGGAGCAGAGCCTGTAGGCGCGAGCTCTGTTTGCCAAACTTTTGCATCAGCGATGTTCGCGAGCAGAACTCGCGCCTAGGGGCGGAGGTGGGCATCGGGGCAATCCAGTTGAGTAGGGTGGATGGCGCTGTATCCATCCACCGTCGGGGTTAATCGAGCAGCGACAGGGTCACCGGGCTCAGGTGGTTATCTTCCACCCGCACCACCAGGTCGCCTTCACCCAGCCTGGCCTTGAGGCGCTGGCCGGGCTGGGTCTGGGCGGCGTTACGAATGGCCTGGCCGCGTTCGTCGAGGAGGATGCTGTAGCCGCGGCCGAGGGTCGCCAGCGGGCTGACGATATGCAGGTTCTGCATCAGGCCTGCGAGTTTCTGCCGGCGCTCGCGCAGTTGGCCGAGGGCTGCGCGTGGCAGGCGCTCGGCCAGGCTGTCCAGGCGCTGACGCAGCAGGGCCAGGCTGCGTCCCGGATGCTGGGCGGCCAGGCGGGTATCCAGGCGCGCCAGGCGTTCGCGGCGCTTGTGCAGTTCCTGGTTAAAGGCGCGACGCAGGCGCATGTCCAGGTCGTCCAGGCGCTGTGCCTGTTGGCGCAGGCGCTCGCCGGGATGGCGCAGGCGCCGCGCCATGCCGTCCAGGCGCAGGCGCTCATGGGCCAGGCGGCCCTGCATGCGCAGCAGCAGGCGGCGCTTCAGGTTGTCCAGGCGATGGCGCAGGTCGCTGCTGTCAGGGGCCAGCAATTCGGCGGCGGCGGAGGGTGTGGGTGCGCGCACGTCGGCGACGAAATCGCTGATCGATACATCGGTCTCGTGGCCGACCGCGCTGACGATAGGCGTCTGGCAGGCGGCCACGGCGCGGGCCACGGCCTCCTCGTTGAAGCACCAGAGGTCTTCCAGCGAGCCGCCGCCACGGGCCAGGATCAGCGCATCAAAGCCCTGGGCGTCGGCCAATTGCAGGGCGCGGACGATCTGTGCGGTGGCTTCGCGGCCCTGCACGGCAGTGGGGATCAGGGTTAGCGCCACTTGCGGCGCGCGGCGGCGAAACACGCTGATGATGTCGCGGATCACCGCGCCGGTCGGCGAACTGATAATGCCGATCCGCTGCGGGTGGGCGGGCAGGGCGATCTTGTTCTCGACATTGAACAGGCCTTCGCCGGCGAGTTTTTCCTTGAGCGCCTCGAAGGCCAGGCGCAGGGCACCGTCACCGGCAGGCTCGACGCTGTCGAGGATCAGCTGGTAATCGCCACGGCCCTCGAACAGCGAGACCTTGCCGCGCACCTTGACCGCCAGGCCGTTGCGCAGGGCCTGGCGCACGCGGCTGGCGTTCTGCCGGAACAGTGCGCAGCGCACCTGCGCCTGGCTATCTTTAAGGGTGAAGTAAATGTGCCCGGAAGCCGGCTTGGCCAGGTTGGAGATTTCACCTTCGACCCAGACTTGGGCGAACACGTCTTCCAGCAAAAGCCGCGCGCGGTTGTTGAGCTGGCTGACGCTGAGCACATCGCGGTCGAGGCCGAGGCGTTGGAACGGGTCGTTGATCATGGTCGGCATGATAAAGACTTTACCGGGCCGACCATAGGTCGACGGCGTTGACCAGCGCGCAGCAGTCGCTAAGCTGCGCGCCTTTGAGTGAGAGGCGGAGCCTGCCATGAGCGACAACCAGGCGATTATCGTGCCGCGCATTTCCAGCTTCCCCGGCCATGAGGGGCGGGCGCGGGTGATCCTGCGCTGGCTGGCGCAGCTGAATGTCATCGAGGAGCAGCCGAGCACCTGCGGGCGCAGCTTCAATCGCATGGCCTATGCCATCGCCCCGGGCGCGCGGCAGGTGGTCGAGCAGCCGCAGTTGTTGCCTTTCGGCCAGCCGGTCAATGGCCTGGAGGTGGTGAGCAAGCGCTGCATCTATACCCCGACCGAGGATTTTGCCGAGGAGGCCGGCTGCCCAGAGTGCCGGCAGGAGATAGGTGAGGCGTTGTTCGACAGCCTGGAAGAGTGGATGCCTGGGCAGACCGACAACTTCCGTTGCCCGCAATGCGGCCATGAAGACGACATCAACGGCTTCCTGTTCCTGCAGCCCTGCGCCTTCTCCAACCTGGGTTTCATCTTCAACAACTGGGGGGCAGCGACCTTCAAACCAAGCTTTCTCGACGAGTTTGCCGAGCGCCTGGGCTATCCGGTGGCGCTGGTGCGGGTGGTCGTCTGAAGCGGCAGCAAGGTTGCCGATGCCTGCGGCGCACCCAGCTCGGGCACGCATTTGGCCTGTTTGCCTGCTCTGCTGGCGGCTAAGTCATTCTTTGCATTGAGTGAGGGGTGCCTGCTGGGTATAATGGCGCGCTTCCAATTTTCCCTCCCGGGAGCCCCCGCCATGCTGCGTATCAGTCAAGAAGCCCTGACCTTCGACGACGTTCTTCTTATTCCAGGTTATTCCGAAGTTCTGCCCAAGGACGTGAATCTCAAGACCCGCCTGACCCGTGGCATCGAGCTGAATATCCCGCTGTTGTCAGCAGCCATGGACACCGTCACCGAAGCGCGTCTGGCTATTGCCATGGCTCAGGAAGGCGGTATTGGCATCATCCACAAGAACATGACCGTCGAGCAGCAGGCTGCCGAAGTGCGCAAGGTCAAGAAATTCGAGGCTGGCGTGGTCAAGGACCCGATTACCATCGAGGCCGACGCCACCGTGCGTGACCTGTTCGACCTGACCCGCCAGCACAATATTTCCGGCGTACCGGTGCTGAGCAACGGCGACTTGGTTGGCATTGTCACTTCCCGCGATGTGCGTTTCGAAAACCGTCTGGACGCCCTGGTACGCGACGTGATGACGCCGAAAGAGCGTCTGGTCACGGTCAAGGAAGGCGCCACCAAGGAAGTCGTGCGCGATCTGTTGCACAAGCACCGTATCGAAAAAGTCCTGATCGTCGATGACGCCTTCACCCTGAAGGGCATGATGACCGTCAAGGACATCGAAAAAGCCAAGGCCTACCCGCTGGCCAGCAAGGACGACCAGGCCCGCCTGCGCGTCGGCGCTGCCGTCGGCACCGGCGCCGACACCGCTGACCGTGTAGCGGCGCTGGTTGCCGCTGGCGTCGACGTGATCATCGTCGACACCGCCCACGGCCACTCCAAGGGCGTGATCGACCGCGTGCGCTGGGTCAAGCAGACCTTCCCGGAAGTCCAGGTGATCGGTGGCAACATCGCCACTGGTGACGCCGCCAAGGCGCTGGTCGAAGCCGGTGCCGATGGCGTCAAGGTTGGCATCGGCCCTGGTTCGATCTGCACCACCCGCATTGTTGCCGGTGTCGGCGTACCGCAAATCAGTGCCGTGGCCAACGTCGCCGCCGCCCTGGCTGGCACCGGTGTGCCGCTGATCGCCGACGGTGGTATCCGTTTCTCCGGTGATCTGTCCAAGGCCATCGTCGCTGGCGCTTCCGCCGTGATGATCGGCTCGATGCTGGCCGGTACCGAAGAAGCGCCGGGCGAAGTCGAACTGTTCCAGGGGCGCTCCTACAAAGCCTACCGCGGCATGGGCTCGCTGGGCGCCATGGCGCAGGCGCAAGGCTCGTCCGACCGTTACTTCCAGGACTCTTCGGCAGGTGCCGAGAAGCTGGTGCCGGAAGGTATCGAAGGCCGCGTGCCTTACAAGGGTGCGATGAGCGCCATCGTTCACCAGCTGATGGGCGGCCTGCGTGCCTCCATGGGCTACACCGGCTGCGCTACCGTCGAGGAAATGCGCACCAAGCCGGAGTTCGTGCGCATCACCGGCGCCGGCATGGCCGAGTCGCACGTGCACGACGTACAGATCACCAAAGAGGCCCCCAACTACCGGGTCGGTTGAAAAATCGATGTGCCGCTGCTGCGCTTGATCCGGCGGCGTTGGAGAAAAACTCGACACTGGCTTGCCAGTGAACGTCCGAAAGGACGGCCCGAGAGGGCGAGCGGAGCGAGTAAATGCTCATTGGCTACAGCCAACTCCGCTTTCTCGTTTCTCTCCGCCTTGCCGGCTCTGTGCTCGCGACGTGGCAAATCGATTTTTGTGAAGTTTGATAAGACGGGGCTGTTCCAATCAGCCCCGTGTCATTTGTGAATTCCGCTACGAGAGACGGCCATGGCTCACCCTGACATTCACGCCCACCGCATCCTGATTCTGGATTTCGGCTCCCAGTACACCCAGCTGATCGCTCGCCGCGTGCGCGAAATCGGTGTGTACTGCGAGATCCACCCGTTCGACATGGAAAACGACGCCATCCGCGCCTACGCGCCGAAGGGCATCATCCTCGCCGGCGGTCCGGAGTCCGTGCACGAGGCCAACAGCCCGCGCGCGCCGCAGGCGGTGTTTGATCTGAATGTACCGATCTTCGGTATCTGCTACGGCATGCAGACCATGTCCGAGCAGCTAGGTGGCCGCGTGCAGGGTTCCGACCTGCGTGAATTCGGCTACGCCCGTGTCGACGTGGTCGGCAAGAGCCGCCTGCTCGACGGTATCGAAGACCATGTCGACACCGACGGCGTGTTCGGTCTCGACGTGTGGATGAGCCACGGCGACAAGGTCACCGAGATCCCAGCCGGCTTCCATATCCTGGCCAGCACCCCGAGTTGTCCGATCGCCGCCATGGCCGACGACACCCGTGGCTACTACGGCGTGCAGTTCCACCCGGAAGTGACCCACACCAAGCAGGGCGGACGTATTCTCTCGCGCTTCATCCTCGATATCTGCGGCTGTGCAGCCCTGTGGACCCCGGCCAATATCGTCGAAGACGCCATTGCCACCGTGCGTGCCCAGGTTGGCACCTCCAAGGTGCTGCTGGGCCTGTCCGGCGGCGTCGACTCTTCGGTGGTTGCCGCGCTGCTGCACAAGGCCATCGGCGACCAGCTGACCTGCGTGTTCGTCGACAACGGCCTGCTGCGCCTGCACGAAGGTGACCAGGTGATGGCCATGTTCGCCGAGAACATGGGCGTAAAGGTCATCCGCGCCAACGCCGAGGAACTGTTCCTCGGCCGTCTGGCCGGCGTCAGCGATCCGGAGCAGAAGCGCAAGATCATCGGTGCCAGCTTCATCGAAGTGTTCGATCAGGAAGCCACCAAGCTCAAGGACGTTAAGTTCCTTGCCCAGGGCACCATCTACCCGGACGTGATCGAGTCGGCCGGCGCCAAGACCGGCAAGGCCCACGTGATCAAGTCGCACCACAACGTCGGCGGCCTGCCGGAAGACATGCAGTTCAAGCTGGTCGAGCCGCTGCGTGAACTGTTCAAGGACGAAGTGCGCAAGATCGGCCTGGAACTGGGCCTGCCTTACGACATGGTCTACCGCCATCCGTTCCCGGGCCCGGGCCTGGGCGTGCGCATCCTTGGCGAAGTGAAGAAGGAGTACGCCGACCTGCTGCGTCGCGCCGACCACATCTTCCTCGAAGAGCTGCACAACTTCGATTGGTACCACAAGACCAGCCAGGCCTTCGTGGTGTTCCAGCCGGTGAAATCGGTCGGCGTGGTCGGTGACGGCCGTCGCTACGCCTGGGTCGTCGCCCTGCGTGCGGTGGAAACCATCGACTTCATGACCGCCCGCTGGGCGCACTTGCCCTACGAGCTGCTGGAGAAGGTCTCCAACCGCATCATCAACGAGATCGAAGGCATCTCTCGCGTCACCTACGACGTGTCGAGCAAGCCGCCAGCGACGATCGAGTGGGAATGATGTAGCCAACCAGGGCAGCGCGAGCTGCCCTTGTTGTTTCTGCTCTGCGGCAATCTGCCTCGCAACTGGGCTCGTCTTGCTCGGTACTTAAATGAGAAGATGTTGCAATTGCTGATCTGGGTGAAGTCCGGGTTGCGCTCTTTCCGGATTGCATCCGGGCTACAGGAATCACTATGTCTTTTACGCGCAGACAAATCCTCGCCGGTCTTGCCGGGCTTGGCATCGCCGGTTTCGGCGCCGGTGGCGTGCGCTACTGGTTGGGGCGTCCGGAGAATGTGGCGACGCATGACTATGAGCTGATCGCCGCGCCACTTGATCTTGAGCTGGTTCCCGGGCGCAAGACTCCAGCCTGGGCCTACGGCGGCCAGGCGCCGGGCCTGGAATTACGCTGTCGGCAGGGTGAGCGGCTGCGCGTTCGCTTCATCAACAAGCTGGACGTGCCCACCACCATCCACTGGCACGGCATCCGCCTGCCGCTGGAAATGGACGGTGTGCCCTATGTCTCGCAGTTGCCGGTGTTGCCGGGCGAGTACTTCGACTACGACTTCATCACCCCGGATGCCGGCAGCTACTGGTATCACCCGCACACGGCCAGCAGCGAACAGTTGGGGCGCGGCCTGGTTGGCCCGCTGATCGTCGAGGAGCGCGAGCCGAGCGGCTTCGTCCATGAGCGCACGCTGTGTCTGAAGAGCTGGCATGTCGACGAACAGGGGGCTTTTACGGATTTCAGTGTGCCGCGCGAGGCGGCGCGTGAAGGCACGCGCGGGCGTCTGTCGAGCATCAATGGTGTGTCGCTGCCGACCCTGGAGCTGCCAGCTGGGCAGCTGGTGCGTCTGCGTCTGATCAATGTCGACAACACCATCACCTATCGCATCAATCTGCCGGGCGCCGAATCACGCATTTATGCCCTGGATGGCAATCCGGTGGTGCCACGGCCATTGGGCAAGGACTACTGGCTGGGCCCGGGCATGCGCCTGGATCTGGCTCTCAGGGTGCCAGCCGCCGGCACCGAGCTGTCGCTGCGTAACGGGCCGTTGCGCTTGGCGACCCTGAAAAGCGTGGCCAGCACGCAGGCGGCGGGTGACTGGCCGCCCGCGCTGCCGGCCAATCCGGTCTCCGAGCCGAACCTGAGCCAGGCGGAAACCCTGCGCTTCAACTTCGAGTGGACGGCCGTGCTGGCCAGTCCGAATCAGAGTGGCCCTGCGCGCTACTGGCAGATCAATGGCCAGGCCTGGGATATCGATGACAAGGCTTGCGCCGGCCGGCCCATCGCCACCCTGAAAAAGGATGGTCATTACATTTTCGTGCTGCGCAACATGGCCCAGTACCAGCACCCGATCCACCTGCATGGCCTGACCTTCAAGGTGCTCGACTCTGACCGCCGCGAGATCATCCCGTATTTCACCGACACCTACCTGCTGGGCAAGAACGAAACGGCGCGCATCGCTTTCGTCGCCGATAATCCGGGGGTGTGGATGTTCCACTGCCATGTCATCGACCATATGGAAACCGGCCTGATGGCCGCGATTGCCGTGGTTTAAGGAAGGCTCATGCGCCAGATCAAGATTATCGACCGCAGCCAGGACGAGCGTTTTATGCGCGAGGCCCTGGCCTTGGCCAGCGAAGGCGCAGCGCTCGGCGAAGTGCCGGTGGGTGCGGTGCTGGTGCAGGATGGCGAGGTCATTGGGCGCGGCTTCAACTGCCCGATCTCCACCCATGACCCCAGTGCCCATGCCGAAATGGTGGCGATCCGTGCGGCCGCCCTCGGCCTGCGTAACTACCGGCTGCCCGGCAGCACCCTGTACGTGACCCTGGAGCCGTGCAGCATGTGCGCCGGGCTGATCGTCCATTCACGGGTTGGTCGGGTGGTCTATGGCGCCACCGAGCCCAAGGCGGGGGTGGCAGTCAGTCGCGGGCAGTTCTTCGCTCAGGACTTTCTCAATCACCGGGTACTGGTCGAGGGCGGTTTGCTGGCGGAGGAGTGCGGGGCGGTGCTTAGCGCCTTCTTCAAGGCGCGGCGTTCGTAGTCCGGATGCAATCCGGGGTTGCCCTGTGAGGTGATTTCCCGGATTGCATCCGGGCTACGCGCGGGCGTGCACGGTGCATCCTGCGGCAGGGCTGCAGTCGGTCTTTACAGCTGCGTGGAGTCTTCCGGCGGAATGGTCTTGTTCACGCCTGGCACATGGAAGCCGCTTTCGGCGATCTGGTTGCCTTCCAGCTGCGGCTGGGTCACCCAGTTGAGGATGTCGTAGTAGCGGCGGATGTTGCGCACGAAGTGCACGGTCTCGCCGCCGCGCGCATAGCCATAGCGGGTCTTGCTGTACCACTGCTTCTGCGCCAGGCGTGGCAGCATCTGCTGCACATCCAGCCACTTGTTCGGGTTCAGTCCTTCGGCCTTGGCCAGCTTGCGGGCGTCGCCCAGGTGGGCGATGCCGATGTTGTAGGCGGCCAGGGCGAACCAGGTGCGATCCGGCTCTTCCAGGTCTTCGGCCAGGCCACTGTGGATCAGTGCCAGGTACTTGCCGCCACCCATGATGCTTTGTCGGGGGTCGAGGCGGTTGGCCACGCCCATAGCCTGGGCGGTACCCTGGGTCAGCATCATCAGGCCGCGCACGCCGGTCTTGGAGGTGGCCTCGGGTTGCCACAACGATTCCTGATAGCCGACGGCGGCCAGCAGGCGCCAGTCGACCTTGTGCTTCTCGGCGGCCTGTTTGAAGTGCTGCTCGTAGCGCGGCAGACGCTGTTGCAGGTGCTTGGCGAAGGTGTAGGCGCCGACGTAGCCGAGTACATCGACATGCCCGTAGTAGCGCTGCTTGAGGCGTTGCAGGCTGCCGTTTTCCTCGACCAGGGCGAGAAAGTGGTTGGCCTCCTGCAGCAGGCTGGTGTCGGTGCCACTGGCAACGGCCCACGCCAGGTTGTTGGCGTCGCCCAGGTCAAAGGCGACGCGCACGTTGGGGAAGTACACCTGGTTCATCGCCAGTTCGTTGGAGTCGACCAGGGTCAGGTCGATCTGTCCTTCGTCGACCATGCGCAGCAGGTCAACCACTTCGACGGCGGCGGATTCTTCGTATTTCAGTTCGGGCAGGGTGATTTGCAGCTGGGCCAGTTGTTCGGCGTGGCTGCTGCCCTGCAACACCAGGATGCGCTTGCCGACCAGATCTGCCGGGCGCGAGGGGCGTGGCTGACCATTGCGATAGATAACCTGCGGGGTGACTTGCAGGTAGGCCTTGGAGAACTGTGCCTGGGTCTTGCGTCCTGGGCTGTCGACCAGGCCCGCAGCGGCCAGTACCGGGCCGTCTGTCTGGTTGAGGCGGCTGAACAGGTCATCAAGGTTGTCGGCGGTCTCGATCTGCAGATCGACGCCGAGGTTTTCGGCGAAGCGCTTGACCAGTTCGTATTCGAAACCGGTCTCGCCGTTGCGGTCCTGGAAATAGGTGGCCGGGCTGTTGCGGGTGACCACCCGTAGTGCTCCCGCCTCCTTGACACGTTCGAGGGTGCTGGGCTGTTTAGCCGCTTCGCCATCGCCATCACAGCCTGCGAGCAGCAGGGGGATTGCAATCGCCAGCAGCCAGGCGGCCGTACGGATGCGCAACGAAATTTGGGCAAGCATCGACGCAGTATACGCAAAGCCTGGGGGGTGCCATATCTCGACAGTTGGGGGCGGCTCTGTTAGGGAGAAGCGGCTTGTATCGTTCCGTCGGTAATTTTCCTCGCCGTCGGCCGGCTGTTGTCTGGCAGCGTGCTTACGGGTGCCGTCGGCCGGCGCTTTAGGCTAGAATGCACGGCCTCAAAGCACACCCCTTCCCAGAGGCTGTTCACGATGTTGATCCTGCGCGGCGCGCCCGCTCTTTCCGCTTTCCGTCACGGCAAATTGTTCGAGCAATTGACCGCCAAGGTTCCTGCTGTGACTGGTCTGTATGCCGAGTTCGCGCACTTTGCCGATGTCACCGGTGTGCTCACCTCTGGCGAAGAGCAAGTTCTTGCCCGCCTGCTGAAGTACGGCCCGAGCGTACCGGTGCAGGAGCCGAGCGGCCGCCTGTTCCTGACCATTCCGCGTTTCGGCACTATTTCGCCCTGGTCGAGCAAGGCCAGCGATATCGCCCGCAACTGTGGCCTGGCGAAGATCCAGCGCCTTGAGCGCGGCATCGCCTACTACGTCAGCGGCGAGCTGAGCGAGGCCGATATCCAGGCCGCCGCCGCTCTGCTGCATGACCGCATGACCCAGCTGGTGCTGAGCCAGATGGAGCAGGCCGCTGACCTGTTCAGCCACGCCCAGCCCAAACCCCTGACCGCAGTTGATGTGCTCGGTGGCGGTCGTGCCGCCTTGGAGCAAGCCAACGTCCAGCTCGGCCTGGCGCTGGCCGATGACGAAATCGACTACCTGGTGAAAAGCTTCAACGACCTCGGGCGCAATCCGCACGACATCGAACTGATGATGTTCGCCCAGGCCAACTCCGAACATTGCCGGCACAAAATCTTCAACGCCAGCTGGGACATCGACGGCCAGAGCCAGGAAAAATCCCTGTTCGGCATGATCAAGAATACCTACGAGCTGCACCGCGAAGGCGTGCTGTCGGCTTACAAGGACAATGCTTCGGTTATCGTCGGCAACGTTGCTGGGCGTTTCTACCCGAACCCTGAAACCCGCGAGTACGCGGCGACCCAGGAGCCGGTGCATATCCTGATGAAGGTGGAAACCCACAATCACCCAACGGCGATTGCCCCGTTCCCCGGCGCTTCCACCGGCTCCGGCGGTGAGATCCGCGACGAAGGCGCGACCGGTCGCGGCGCCAAGCCCAAGGCTGGCCTGACCGGTTTCACTGTGTCCAATCTGCAGATCCCTGGTTTCGAGCAGCCTTGGGAAGTGCCGTACGGCAAGCCCGAGCGCATCGTCACCGCGCTGGACATCATGATCGAAGGCCCGCTGGGCGGCGCTGCGTTCAACAACGAATTCGGTCGTCCGGCTCTGAACGGCTACTTCCGTACCTTCGAACAGGCGGTGAAAAGCCCCCGTGGTGAGGAAGTGCGCGGCTATCACAAGCCGATCATGCTCGCAGGCGGCATGGGTAACATCCGCGAAGGCCATGTGCAGAAGGGTGAGATCTCGGTCGGTGCCAAACTGATCGTGCTCGGTGGCCCGGCCATGCTTATCGGTTTGGGCGGCGGCGCCGCTTCCTCCATGGCCACCGGCGCCAGCTCGGCTGACCTGGATTTTGCCTCGGTGCAGCGCGACAACCCGGAAATGGAGCGTCGCTGCCAGGAAGTCATCGACCGCTGCTGGCAGCTGGGCGACAACAACCCGATCAAGTTCATCCATGACGTCGGCGCTGGTGGTATTTCCAACGCGCTGCCGGAACTGATCAATGACGGTGGTCGTGGTGGTCGTTTCGAGCTGCGCGCCGTGCCCAATGACGAGCCGGGCATGGCTCCGCACGAAATCTGGTGCAACGAGTCGCAGGAACGCTACGTGATGAGCGTGGACGCCGCCGACTTTGAGCGTTTCAAGGCTATCTGCGAACGTGAGCGCTGCCCGTTCGCGGTGGTCGGCGAAGCTATCGCCGAGCCGCACCTGACCGTGTCCGACAGCCATTTCGGCAACAATCCGGTGGATATGCCGCTCGAGGTATTGCTCGGCAAGCCGCCGCGCATGCACCGCAGCGTCAGCCGTGAAGCCGAACAGGGCGATGACTTCAATGCTGCCAGCGTCGCGATCGATGAAGCAGTAACCCGCGTTCTGCATCACCCGGCCGTGGCCAGCAAGAGCTTCCTGATCACCATTGGCGACCGCACCATCACCGGCCTGGTTGCCCGCGACCAGATGGTCGGCCCGTGGCAGGTGCCGGTCGCCGACTGCGCCGTGACCGCCACCAGTTTCGACGTCTACACCGGTGAAGCCATGGCCATGGGCGAGCGCACGCCGCTGGCCCTGCTCGACGCACCGGCTTCCGGGCGCATGGCAGTTGGCGAAACCATCACCAACCTGGCCGCCTCGCGCATCGACAAGCTGTCCGATATCAAACTGTCGGCCAACTGGATGGCCGCTGCCGGCCATCCGGGTGAGGACGCGCGTCTGTACGACACCGTGAAAGCGGTCGGTATGGAACTGTGCCCGGCCCTGGGCATCACCATTCCGGTGGGCAAGGACTCGATGTCGATGAAGACCCGCTGGCAGGACGAGGGTCAGGAGAAATCCGTGACCTCGCCGCTGTCGCTGGTGGTGACCGGCTTCGCCCCGGTTACCGACATTCGCCAGACCCTGACCCCGCAGCTGCGCCTGGACAAGGGCGAGACCGACCTGATCCTGATCGACCTCGGCCGCGGCCAGAACCGCATGGGTGGCTCGATCCTCGCGCAGACCTACGGCAAGCTCGGTCAGAGCGTGCCGGACGTCGACGATGCCGAAGACCTGAAAGCCTTCTTCGCGGTGATCCAGGGCCTGAATGCCGACGGTCACCTGCTGGCTTACCACGACCGTTCCGACGGCGGTCTTCTGACCACCGCGCTGGAAATGGCTTTCGCCGGCCATTGTGGTCTGAGCCTGTTCCTCGATGCGCTGGCCGATGGCCAGGAAGACCTGGCTGCCGTGCTGTTCAACGAAGAGCTTGGCGCGGTGATCCAGGTGCACCAGGACGCCACCCCGGAAGTGCTGGCGCAGTTCAGCGCTGCCGGTCTGGGCGACTGCGTGGCGGTGATCGGCCAGCCGGTCAATGGCAGCGACGTGGCCATCAGCTTCAACGGCGAGCCAGTGTTCGGCGGTCAGCGCCGTCTGCTGCAACGTCAGTGGGCTGAGACCAGCTACCAGATTCAGCGTATGCGCGACAATGCCCAGTGCGCTGAACAGGAGTTCGAGCAGATCCTCGATGAGGACAATCCGGGCCTGTCGATCAAGCTCAGTTTCGACGTCAACCAGGATATCGCCGCGCCTTACATCAAGAAGGGCGTGCGCCCGAAAGTGGCGGTGCTGCGTGAGCAGGGCGTCAACGGTCAGGTGGAAATGGCTGCGGCGTTTGACCGCGCCGGGTTCAGTGCCGTGGACGTGCATATGAGCGACATCCTCAGCGGCCGCGTCAGCCTGGAAGAGTTCAAGGGCCTGGTGGCCTGTGGTGGCTTCTCCTACGGTGACGTACTGGGTGCCGGTGAGGGGTGGGCCAAGTCGGTATTGTTCAATGCCCGTGCCCGTGATGGTTTCCAGGCTTTCTTCGAGCGTAAAGACAGCTTCGCCCTTGGTGTGTGCAACGGTTGTCAGATGATGAGCAACCTGCACGAACTGATTCCGGGTACCGAGTTCTGGCCGCATTTCGTGCGCAACCGCTCCGAGCAGTTCGAGGCGCGTGTGGCCATGGTCCAGGTGCAGGAGTCAGCCTCGATCTTCCTGCGTGGTATGGCGGGCTCGCGTCTGCCGATCGCCATCGCCCATGGTGAAGGCCATGCCGAGTTCGAAAGCGAGGAAGCCCTGCTTGAAGCCGATCTGTCCGGGACTGTAGCCATGCGCTTCGTCGACAGCTACGGCAAGGTTACTGAAGCCTATCCGGCCAACCCCAACGGTTCGCCGCGCGGGATTACCGGTCTGTGCAGCCGTGATGGTCGCGTGACCATCATGATGCCGCACCCGGAGCGGGTGTTCCGCGCGGTGCAGAACTCCTGGCGCCCGGACGAGTGGCAGGAAGACGGCGGCTGGTTGCGCATGTTCCGCAACGCCCGCGTCTGGGTGGACTAACAGCGGGCCGCCTGCGGCCCCTCTGATGACCCTCTCCCATTCTTTGTTCATGAAGCGTGGGAGAGGGTGCCCGAAGGGCGGGAGAGAGGGCATTGCTTTCAGACTCCAAACAACCCATCCCAATCCTCCCCGAAGTCCGCCAGGTCAAACCCGGCGAGACCCATCTGCTCTGCCGCTGCGGCCGTTCGTCCGCGCTTCCCGACTGTCCCCTGCTTTGTCCAACCGCTCTGCGTCTGGAACCGGATCGCGAGCAGCACCTGCTGCTCTGTCGTTGCGGTCAGTCGCAGCGTCTGCCCTATTGCGATGGTCGGCATAATCGACCGGTTGATGGCCTGTGGGCGCGCTGGCGGCGTTTCATTGCGGGTGATTAAACCTCTGTTGGTTATGGCTAATCGCTCTATCAAGGAAATGGACGATTCCTTTTCAGGGGACTCCAATGCAGAGTTGCGAACTGTGCCTCTGAGCAGTGTTGGGGCAAAATGCCATTATGGTTTTGGCAGGGCGAGCCGCAGGCTCCCGTATTCGTCGATGCACCTTGGAGAAACCGATGTACAAGCTGTGTTTCTATGTGCCGGAAAGCCACCTGGATGTGGTCAAGGCGGCAATGTTTGCCGCTGGGGCAGGACGCATTGGCAAGTATGACAGCTGCTGCTGGCAGGCTCTGGGTGAAGGTCAGTATCGCCCGTTGGAGGGCAGCGACCCGTTCCTCGGTGCGCATGAGCAAGTGCACCAGGTGGCAGAGTGGAAAGTCGAGTTAGTGGTGGCTGACGAGTTGCTGCATGGCGTGGTCAAGGCAATGAAGACTACGCACCCCTACGAGACACCGGCGTTCGACGTCTGGCGATTGTCCGATTTGCAGTTCTGACTCCCCGCTGTATAAAAAAGCCCCGACGTGCCTTGGCAACTCGGGGCTTTGTGCTTCTGGCCTGGGGCAAGACAGGTCCGAGCGACGCTCAGGCGCCGATCAATGTTGCTACCTGTGGCATTGGAATACGGATAGGCCTGCTGGGCGGCGACCAGCTTCCCCTCCCGCTCGCCGTTCGAGCCCGGCAAGCTGACGCTGAGTTCCACTTGCAGACACTCAGGCAGTGGCGTGAACACGCCGGGTTCGGCTGGTAAGCGCGCACGCTTTTCTCTTGCCGCGATGACGTGGGCCTAGCATGGCACGCTTGTGCGCGCAGGGCAGTCCGACTCTTACAGTAATGAAGTGCCGGCTTAGCTCATGTGCAGGGTGCCGAGCG
This sequence comes from uncultured Pseudomonas sp., assembly GCA_964518735.1. Lineage (GTDB taxonomy): Bacteria > Pseudomonadota > Gammaproteobacteria > Pseudomonadales > Pseudomonadaceae > Aquipseudomonas. The sequence goes on along the minus strand of CAZFKQ010000004.1, from coordinate 200,421 downwards.
CAGCTGCAGTCGCCAAGTTAGCGTGCCAGATAACTGGGCGAAAACAGGTTCTGGCTGATGATGCCGCGCGTCAAAGACTATTGCCGATGATGATCAATAGCACGGCGAGCAAGGTGGTGAGTGTGGAGAAGGTGGTGCCGAGAATGGCAAAGATCTTCCGTCGTTCGCTCTGGCAGAGGCCGCCAATACCCAGGCCAATAGCGAACAGGTTGGCGAACAACATGAGGATGATGCCGAGGCCGATGGTCACCGCCTCCATTGATTCTTCTTGGATACCGCCGGGGTTGGACGCTTCAATCACGCCGGCGACGACGAACAGGATAAAGATCAGTACGGCGCTGATGATGCTGATGGTGAACGAGGCAATGCCCAGTCCGGAGTGCTTCATGTCCATATGAGCGGTTGTTCCCAGTTGTTGGGCACTCGCAGGTGCCATTGGTGGAGGTTAAAAACCTGTGCGCCATATCTTGCTGGTCGGTCCTGAAGGCGTGAAACAGGCTCGCGTCGCGTAGTCCGCGAGCAGGTTCTACGGGCGGATTTCGATCAAGGTACCGTCTCTGACCAAGTTCCAGATTTCGCGCATGTCGGTGTTCTTCATGGCAATGCAGCCTTCGGTCCAGTCGAGGGTGTGGAAGTACCACTCGGGGTATTCGTCATCCAGCGGCGTGCCATGGATCATGATCATGCCGCCTGCTGATACACCTTTCTGGCGGGCGTTGGCGCTGTCGCGGGCGTTGGGGTAGGAGATGTGCATGGACAGGTTGTACTTGTCGCTGGTCTTGCGCCAGTCGATCCAGTAGAAGCCTTCCGGGGTGCGGCTGTCGCCTTCGCGGACCTTGGCCCCTTTGGGCTGCTTGCCCAGCGATACACGGTAGGACTTGAGCACTTCGCCGCGCCCGATCAGGTGCAGCTTGCGTTCGGATTTGACCACTAAAACCTTGTCGATCGGCTTGCCGTGCAGGGTCGGGGCCGTGGAGGCGCTGGCGAAGCTGAACAGGGTGAGGCAGAAGGTGGCGAGCAACCAGCGCATTGCGAAATTCCAGAGTGTTTCCGAGGCCTGAATGAACAGGTTGTCATGGGGCGAGAGTCTGCCTATGCCCGCGCCGATGTTCAATCTTCCGGAGATTGCCGGTCGTGCCGTTTGACGATTATCCAGCAGCCACGAGGCGGCTTGCGATCTGTTGCTGTCGCGCTTGTGTATGAAGTGGTAACAGACCCAGGGTAAATGGGCTCGACAGCTGCGGGGAGGGCCTGTTCTGATCGCGACTCATGACGGCAAAGGGATAGGTTAATGTCTGATCTTCAACTGTTGCGGCGTCTGGATCTGGCGTCAGGGCAGCATCCGGCAGGCCATCTGCATTTGAGCGCCGCCAGCGCGCTGGTGCGTTGTGGCAAGCACCTCTATGTGGTGGCTGACGATGAGTTGCACCTCGGTGTTTTCAGCGCTGACGATGGGGCGCCGGGGCAGCTGCTGCGCCTGTTTCCTGGCGAGCTGGCCCAGGGCAAGGCCGAGCGCAAGGCGCAGAAGCCGGATCTGGAAAGCCTGGCGTTGTTGCCGGCCATGCCCGGCTACCCGCATGGTGCGCTGTTGGCGCTGGGCTCGGGCTCCAAGCCCAATCGTCAGCAGGCTGTGCTGCTGATGCTGGATGTGCAAGGCGGGGTGCAAGGCCCGCCACACTTGATCGATCTGGCGCCGCTGTACCAGTCACTGCATGCTCAGTTCGCCGATCTGAATATCGAAGGTGCTTTTCTCCTCGGTCAGCAATTCATCCTGCTGCAGCGTGGCAACCAGGGGCAGGCGGCGAATGCAGCCGTACGCTTTGCCTGGTCGGCACTGCAGGGCTGGTTATTGGGGGAGCAGGCCGCGCCTGTCCCGCAGTGTGTGGAGTATTTGGCGCTAGGGGAGCTGCAGGGCGTGGCCTTGGGCTTTACCGATGGTGCGGCCCTGGACGATGGGCGCTGGCTGTTCAGTGCAGTGGCGGAAAATACCCTGGACAGCTATCAGGATGGCGCCTGTCTGGGCGCGGTGATCGGTCTGGTCGAGGCCGATGGTCAGGTACGCCGGCTGGCCACTCTGGATGGGCAGTGGAAAGTCGAAGGGCTCGCCGTGCAGCAGCGTGGTGCAAGCGTGCTGCTGAGCCTGGTCACCGATGCCGATGATCCGCAGATTGCCGCGAGTCTGCTGGCGCTGGAGCTGTCCTTGCCCGGCTGAGCCGGCCTACTTGGACAGTAGCAGGGCCAGTTCGTCGACCATTTCCGCCCAGTCCGAATCGTCGCCCAGGGCCTCGCCGATAAACGCCGCCTGAGACTCGTTCCAGAATGGCGCCTGAGCCAGTCCCAGGCCTTCGGGCAGATGATGGTCGCGGATAAAGGCTTCGATGCCGGCCTTGCCGGACGGCAGGCCGAGTTGCTTGAACAGGGTGCTCAGGCTGTGGTCGCTGGTATCCATGCTTGCTCCTGTCAGACGCTGGATCGGTAAGGGATAACAGCAAGCACTATAGCCGCCTGGGGGCGACTCAACTGCGCGGACGCAGCGGCGCCATGCCTTCATTGCGGATCGGATAGATCTGTTCGCGGCGATCGGCGAAGTAGCATTTCAAAGTGCGCCCGACGATCGGGAAAGCCAGTTCCTGCCAGGGGATTTCGTGTTCGTGGAACAGCTGAACTTCCAGGCTTTCCTCGCCGGCGGCGAAGTCCAGGTCAACCAGCTCGGCGCGGAACAAGACGTACAGTTGACTGATGTGCGGCAGGTCGAAGAGGGTGTACAGGTTCAACTCGCGTACCCGCGCACAGGCTTCCTCGCTGGTTTCGCGGGCGGCCGCTTGTTCCAGGGTCTCGCCGTTCTCCATGAAGCCGGCCGGCAGGGTCCAGAAGCCGCGGCGCGGTTCGATGGCCCGGCGGCACAGCAGCACCTGCTCGCCCCATACCGGCAGGCAGCCGGCGATGATCCGCGGGTTCTGGTAGTGGATGGTCTGGCACTGCGGACAGACAAAGCGCAGGCGGTTGTCGCCGAGCGGAATGCGCTGTTCCACCGGGTTGCCACAGTGACTGCAAAAGTTCATGCCAGCTCCTTTCTTCAGTGGCTCATCTTCGCGCCATCGGTGTGCTACCGGCAAGCTGTCACATCGGTGCAGGGCTTGGGCGGCTCGCGGCTTTCATGCCATCATGCCGGTTAGAAGAAAAGACCGAGAATGAGCCATGCTCGACGAGCTGCTCCACCGCGTGCGCAGCCATACGCCACGTATTTTGCAGACCGAAAAACGCCTGCCCGAAGCCGCCGTGCTGTTGCCACTGACCCGTAGTGATGAGCCGGAATTGGTGCTGACCCTGCGTGCCAGCGGCCTGTCCACCCACGGTGGTGAAGTGGCCTTTCCCGGTGGTCGCCGCGACCCGGAAGACCGCGACCTGATCCACACCGCCCTGCGTGAGGCCGAGGAAGAAGTCGGCCTGCCGCCGGGCCTGGTGGAGATGATCGGCCCGCTCAGCCCGCTGGTGTCGCGCTTCGGTATCAAGGTCACGCCTTATGTTGGGGTGGTGCCGGACTTCGTTGAGTACCGCGCCAATGATGACGAGATCGCCGCGGTCTTTGCCGTGCCGCTGCGCTTCTTTTGCGATGACCCGCGTGAGGTCACTCATCGCATCGATTACGAAGGGCGCAGCTGGTATGTGCCCTGCTACCACTACGACAACTACAAGATCTGGGGCCTGACGGCGGTGATGATCGTCGAGCTGGTCAATCTGGTGTTCGATGCCGGTATCGACCTGGAGCAGCCACCGAAGTCTTCGGTCAAGATCATTCGTGTGTAAGGAGCCAACCATGAAGTACCGCCTGGGCGATGCCCGCGTCGATGCGCACCCCGAGAGTTGGATCGCCCCCACGGCGGCAGTGATCGGCAAGGTGCGCCTGGAGCAGGGCGCCAGTGTCTGGTTCGGTGCGGTGCTGCGCGGCGACAACGAGCTGATCCATATCGGTGAGAACAGCAACGTGCAGGACGGCACGGTGATGCACACCGACATGGGCTTTCCGCTGACCCTGGGTAAAGGCGTCACCGTTGGCCACAACGTGATGATGCACGGCTGCACGGTTGGCGATTACAGCCTGATCGGCATCAATTCGGTAATCCTCAACGGCGCCAGGATCGGCAAGCACTGCATCATCGGCGCCAACAGCCTGATCGCCGAGGGTAAGGAAATTCCTGACGGCAGCCTGGTCATGGGCAGCCCGGGCAAGGTGGTGCGCGAACTGACCGAGCAGCAGAAGAAGATGCTTGAAGGCAGCGCCGCCCACTACGTGCATAACGCCCAGCGCTATGCCCGCGACCTGGTCGAGGATCAGGACTGATGGAGCTTGAACGCCCGGTCAAATCTCCCTGCGTGAGCATCTGCGCGCTGGACGAGCAGGACATCTGTACCGGCTGTCAGCGCACGGCCGACGAGATCACCCGCTGGGGGCGCATGGACAATGCCGAGCGCCGCCTGGTGCTCGCCCGTTGCGTCGAGCGCACCCGTGCTGCCGGGCAGTTTATCCAGCAGCCCGCCACCCACTGAATTCCCCTTTGCTTGTCTGACGAGGACTCCTCCATGCCCCGTATCGGTACCCCCCTGTCGCCCACCGCGACCCGTGTTCTGCTGTGTGGCTCTGGTGAGCTGGGCAAGGAAGTGGTGATCGAGTTGCAGCGCCTGGGCTGCGAAGTGATTGCCGTCGACCGCTACGCCAATGCCCCGGCCATGCAGGTGGCCCATCGCAGCCACGTGATCAGCATGCTCGACGGTGCGGCTCTGCGCGCGGTGATCGAGCTGGAGCAGCCGCACTACATCGTGCCGGAGATCGAGGCGATCGCTACCGATACCCTGGTCGAGCTGGAAGCCGAAGGCTTCACCGTAATTCCCAGTGCCCGTGCGGCCAAGTTGACCATGAATCGCGAGGGCATCCGCCGCCTGGCGGCCGAAGAGCTAGGCCTGCCGACCTCGCCGTATTTCTTTGCCGATTCGCTGGAAGAGTGCCGGGTCGCCACCGAGAAGCTGGGCTTCCCCTGCCTGATCAAGCCGATCATGAGTTCGTCCGGCAAAGGCCAGTCGGTGCTGAAGAGCGCCGCCGACCTGCAGGCCGCCTGGGATTACGCCCAGGCTGGCGGTCGCGCCGGCAAGGGTAGAGTCATCGTGGAAGGCTTTATCGACTTCGACTACGAGATCGCCTTGCTCACCGTGCGCCATGCCGGCGGTACCACCTTCTGCGCTCCTGTCGGGCATCGTCAGGTCAAGGGCGATTACCAGGAATCCTGGCAGCCGCAGCCGATGAGTGCCAAGGCGCGGGCCGAGGCCGAACGGATTGCCCTGGCGGTCACCGAGTCGCTGGGCGGGCGCGGCCTGTTCGGCGTGGAACTGTTCGTCAAAGGCGATCAGGTGTGGTTCTGCGAGATTTCCCCGCGCCCGCACGATACCGGTCTGGTCACTCTGATTTCCCAGGACCTGTCCGAATTCGCCCTGCATGCGCGTGCCATTCTTGGTCTGCCGATTCCGGCCATTCGCCAGCTAGGGCCGTCGGCGTCGGCGGTGATCCTGGTTGAGGGTGAGTCGCAGCAGGTCAGTTTCGCCAATCTTGGTGCGGCCCTGGCTGAGGCGGATACCGCCCTGCGCCTGTTCGGCAAGCCGGAAGTCAGTGGTCAGCGGCGCATGGGCGTGGCTCTGGCCCGTGATGAAAGCATCGACGCAGCGCGGGCCAAGGCGACCCGCGCGGCCCAGGCAGTGCGCGTCGAGTTGTGATGCGCCTGCGTGCGTTGGGTTGGTGGGGGCTGACCCTGGCCCTGTTGCCGGCGGTGCTGCCGCAAGCCATGTGGACCCGGCGTACGGCCGTGCGTTTGCCGCCCGCTGCGGGCGCCCAGAGTGGTCTGGTCGGCGCTGCTGGCGCGCCACCGCTGCGTCTGTTGCTGCTGGGCGAGTCCACGGTGGCCGGTGTCGGCGTCGAGCTGCAGGAGGCCGCTCTGGCTGGGCAGCTGGCTGTTGCCTTGGCTGCGTGCCTGCAGCGGCCGGTGGCCTGGCGAGCCTGTGGCGAAAATGGCATCACCGCCGCGCAGGCCTGTCAGCGTCTGCTGCCGCAGGCCCTAGCCGAGCCAGCGGATCTGGCGGTGCTGGTGTTCGGGGTGAATGACACCACTCACCTGAGCTCACTGCGGGCTTGGGATGATTCCCTGCGTCAGTTGAGTCGCGCCTTGGTCGCGGGTGGTTGCCGTGTGGTGTTCACCGGCGTGCCACCGATCGAGCATTTCAGTGCCTTGCCCTGGCTGCTGCGCAAGCTGCTGGGTTGGCGCGCCGCCTTGATGGATCACCATCTGCGTCGGGTCTGCCGGGAGGAGGGGGTGGGCTATCAGCGCCTGGAGCTGGAGTTCGCCGACGATTACCTGGCGCGCGATGGCTATCATCCGTCGGCGCTGGGCTATCGGGTCTGGGGTGAGGGGCTGGCGCTCGGACTCAGTGCTGTGCCTGGCCTGGTCGGGTCTGCCACAGACGCACGCGTTTGACCCGGTTCTCGCTGGATTCAAGGATTTCCAGGCGATAAGGGCCGATGCGCAGGCACACCGGGCAATCCGGGATGCTTTCCAGGGCTTCGGTGATCAGGCCGTTGAGGGTCTTTGGCCCTTCGCTGGGCAGGTGCCAGCCAAGAACCTTGTTCAGCTCGCGGATGTTGGCGCTACCGTCGATGATCTGGCTGCCGTCGGCCTGGGGGCTGATGTCGGCGTGCTGCTGCTGATCGCGGCCGCTGAGGTCGCCAACGATTTCTTCCAGCACGTCTTCCAGGGTAATCAGGCCAAGTACGTCGCCATACTCGTCGACCACCAGGCCCATGCGGCGTTTTTCCTTCTGGAAGTTCAGCAGCTGGGTCGACAGCGGGGTGTTTTCCGGCACGAAGTAGGCGGGCTGGCAGGCCTGCTGAATGGTTTCGAAGGTCAGCTGGTCATGGGTCAGCAGGCGCGCCAGGTGACGCATATGGACCATGCCTTCGACCTGGTTGATGTCCTGGCGATACACCGGCAGGCGCGTGTGGCGGGTGTTCTGCAGCAGGTCGACGACTTCGCTGATGTCGTGCTCCAGATCGATGCCGATGATCTCGTTGCGCGGGATCATGACGTCGTTGACCGATACCGTTTCCAGATCGAGCACGCCGAGCAGCATGTTTTGTCGGCTTTCCGGCAGGGCGTGGCCGGACTCGCGGACCACGCTACGCAATTCCTCGGTGGTCAGGCTGTCGCTGCTGCGGGCGTTGGGGTCGACGCCGAGCAGGCGCAGCAGCACGTTGCTGATGGCGTTGAGGGCGACCACCAGCGGATAGAACAGCTTGAGCATCAGCGTCAGGGGTAGGCTTGCCGGGTAGGCAATGCGCTCAGGGTGCAGGGCAGCCAGGGTTTTCGGGGTGATTTCGCCGAAGATCAGCAGCACGATGGTCAGGGCGATCGTGGCGATGGCAATGCCGGCCTCTCCCCACAGCTGCATGGCCAGTACGGTGGCAATGGCCGAGGCGAGGATGTTGACGAAATTGTTGCCGATCAGAATGGTGCCGAGCAGCCTGTCCGGGCGGCTCAATAGCTCGCTGGCTCGCTTGGCGCCGCGATGCCCCTCGCGCGCTTTGTGGCGCAGGCGATAGCGGTTGAGGCTGATGATGCCAGTCTCCGAGCTGGAGAAGAACGCTGAGCAAAGAATCAGAAAGGCCAGCAGGCCAAGAAGAAAACCGGGGTGCAGCTCGGCCACAGCCAATGCCTCAGATATGCAGGATGAATTCGCGGACCAGCTTGCTGCCGAAGTAGGCCAGCATCAGCAGGCAGAAACCGGCCAGGGTCCAGCGGATTGCCTTGTGTCCGCGCCAGCCGAGCTGGCTACGCCCCCACAGCAGCACGGCAAAGACTACCCAGGCGAAGCAGGAGAGGAAGGTCTTGTGTGCCAGGTGCTGGGCGAACAGGTTGTCGATAAAGAGCAGACCGGATAGCAGCGACAGCGAAAGCAGGCCCCAGCCGGCCCAGAGGAAGCCGAACAACAGGCTTTCCATAGTCTGCAGCGGCGGAAAATTGCGGATCAATCCGGAGGGGTGCTTGTGCTTGAGCTGGTAATCCTGCAGCAGAAGAAGCAGTGACTGGAACACGGCCATGGTCAGCAGGCCATAGGCCAGGATCGACAGCAGAATGTGGGCAAGGATGCCAGGCCCTTCATTGATCGGTGTCAGTGTGCCGGAAGGCAGGAATTGCGCCAGTAGCACGGTCAGGCAGCCCAGTGGCAACAACAGCAGCAGCAGGTTTTCCACCGGGATGCGCAGGCAGGCCAGCAGGGTCAGCAGGATGACTGCGTAGGCAATCAGGCTGGCTGCACTGAAGAAATCCAGAGTCAATCCGGCAGTGGCATGCAGTTGCAGGAACAGGCTGGTGCCATGCAGAAGCAGGGCTGCCAGTACCAGCAAGCCGAGCACTGGGCGACTCGGCGCTTGGCGCTTGGTCAGGCGCAGGCCCTGATAGGCGGTGGCGCCGGCATACAGTGCGGCGGCGGCGAGACTGGGCAGCAGAGGGTGCATAAATCCTTGTGGGGCAGGCCCGAAAGGTCGTGAGTGTGGCATATATGGAGCGTTTCCCGAAAGACTGCCGGCGGTGTCGGCGGCTCGGACACTTGGTTATACTCCGCGACCTGCCGCAAGACCCGCTGAAAGGAAAGCGCATGTTCGAAAACCTAACTGACCGCCTGTCACAGACGCTGCGCCATGTCACTGGCAAAGCCAAGCTGAGCGAAGACAACATCAAGGACACCCTGCGCGAAGTGCGTATGGCCCTGCTTGAGGCCGATGTCGCGCTGCCGGTGGTCAAGGACTTCGTCAATAAGGTCAAGGACCGTGCGGTCGGTACCGAGGTGTCGAAAAGCCTGACGCCAGGTCAGGCATTCGTGAAGATCGTTCGCGCCGAGCTGGAAGAGCTGATGGGCGCGGCCAACGAGGATCTCAGTCTCGCTGTTACCCCGCCTGCGGTGGTGCTGATGGCTGGCCTGCAGGGCGCCGGCAAGACCACCACCGCCGGCAAGCTGGCGCGCTTCCTCAAGGAACGCAAGAAGAAGACGGTGATGCTGGTCTCGGCCGACGTTTATCGTCCGGCGGCGATCAAGCAGCTGGAAACCCTGGCCAGCGACATCGGCGTGACCTTCTTCCCCTCCGACAGCAGCCAGCAGCCGGTGGCAATCGCCCAGGCGGCGATTGCCGAGGCCAAACTCAAGTTCATCGATGTGGTCATCGTCGACACCGCCGGTCGCCTGGCCATCGATGCCGAGATGATGGCTGAGATCCAGGCCGTACATGCGGCGACGAAGCCGGCCGAGACCCTGTTCGTGGTTGACGCGATGACTGGTCAGGACGCTGCCAATACAGCCAAGGCCTTCGGTGATGCGCTGCCACTGACCGGTGTGGTGCTGACCAAGGTCGACGGCGATGCCCGTGGCGGTGCTGCACTGTCCGTGCGCCATATCACCGGCAAGCCGATCAAGTTCATCGGTATGGGCGAGAAGAGCGACGCGCTCGAGCCCTTTCATCCGGATCGCATCGCCTCGCGCATCCTCGGCATGGGTGACGTGCTCAGCCTGATCGAGCAGGCCGAGCAGACCATCGACCGCGAGAAGGCTGAGAAGCTCACCAAGAAGCTGAAGAAGGGCAAGGGCTTCGACCTCGAAGACTTCCGTGACCAGCTGCAGCAGATGAAGAACATGGGCGGCCTCGGTGGCCTGATGGATAAGCTGCCGTCCATCGGTGGGGTCAATCTGTCGCAGATGAGCGGCGCTCAGGGGGCGGCCGAGAAGCAGTTCAAGCAGATGGACGCGATCATCTGCTCGATGACTCCGGCCGAGCGCCGTGACCCGGACATCATCAGTGGCTCGCGCAAGCGCCGCATCGCCCTCGGCTCCGGCACCCAGGTGCAGGATGTCGGGCGGCTGATCAAACAGCACAAGCAGATGCAGAAGATGATGAAGAAGTTCACTGCCAAGGGCGGCATGGCCAAGATGATGCGCGGTCTGGGCGGCATGATGCCTGGCGGCGGCATGCCCAAGCTCTGAGTTGCATGTGCTGGATGGTCGTATAGGGCCGCCCTGGCTGGCTTGCAGGGCAGCGCCGACCGGTGGAACCAAAAAGAGATTTGCAAACGGCCGCATAATCCTTAGAATATGCGGCCTTTCGGGCCTAGGCCCTCAAAGTGTGCCTTTTGTTTTGCAAGCACCGACTACAGGAACGATGTTCACATGGTAACCATCCGTCTTGCCCGTGGCGGCTCCAAGAAGCGCCCCTTCTACCACCTGACCGTGACCAACAGCCGCAATGCGCGCGATGGTCGTTTCGTTGAGCGCGTGGGTTTCTTCAACCCAATCGCTGCTGGTGGTGAAGTGAAGCTTTCTGTTAATCAGGAGCGCGTCACTTACTGGCTGAGCCAAGGCGCCCAGCCGTCTGAGCGTGTTGCTCAGCTGCTCAAGGACGCTGCCAAGGCCGCTGCCTGAGTACTATGACCACGACGCCGATCGCTGAGGATCTGATCGTTCTCGGCAAAATCACTTCGGTGCACGGCGTGCGTGGCGAGGTGAAGATATTTTCCTTCACCGATCCAATCGACAACCTGCTCGATTACCCGCATTGGACGCTCAGGCGCGATGCGGAGGTCAGGCAGGCAGAGTTGGTCAGCGGACGCTTGCAAGGCAAGGTCCTGGTGGCAAAGCTCAAAGGCCTTGATGACCGCGAAGTGGCACGTACCTTCGCGGGCTTCGACATTTGTGTGCCTCGAGCGTTGTTGCCGGACCTGGCTGAAGACGAGTTCTACTGGTACCAGCTCGAAGGTCTCAAGGTTATCGACACGCATGGACAGCTGTTCGGCATGCTCGATCATCTGTTCGAGACCGGCGCCAACGATGTGATGGTGGTCAAGCCCTGTGCGGGCAGCCTGGATGATCGCGAGCGTCTGTTGCCATACACGGCACAGTGCGTACTCAAGGTGGATCTGGCGGCTGGCGAGATGCTGGTCGACTGGGATGCCGATTTCTGAGCTGTCAGGCTCTTGTGCGAGCGAGTGCCATGCGCGTTGAAGTCATCAGCATCTTCCCGGAGATGTTTGCCGCCATCAGTCAGTACGGTATTACCAGTCGTGCGGTGAAGCAGGGACTGTTGCAGTTGAACTGCCACTACCTGCGGGATTTCACCGATGACCGGCACCAGACGGTGGATGATCGCCCCTTCGGTGGCGGCCCTGGCATGGTGATGAAGATCAAGCCTCTGGAAGGCGCTCTGGCTGCGGCCAAGGCCTCTGCCGGGGAGCAGGCGAAGGTGATTTACCTGTCGCCGCAAGGCCGCCAGCTTAATCAGCCGGCAGTGCGTAAGCTGGCTGGCGAAGGGGCGTTGATCCTGATTGCTGGCCGCTACGAAGGGATCGACGAGCGTTTCATCGAAGAATATGTCGATGAAGAGTGGTCGATCGGTGACTACGTTCTCTCCGGTGGCGAGCTGCCGGCGATGGTCCTGATCGATGCAGTGACACGCTTGTTGCCCGGTGCATTGGGCCATGCAGATTCGGCCGAGGAGGATTCGTTTAGCGACGGCCTGCTCGACTGTCCGCACTACACCCGCCCGGAGGTGTATGCGGGTAAATGTGTTCCCGACGTGTTGCTTAGTGGCAACCACGAACACATCCGGCGCTGGCGTTTACAGCAGTCCCTTGGTCGGACCTGGGAACGCCGTGCTGATCTTCTGGATAGCCGCTCGCTTTCTGGAGAAGAAAAAAAGCTGCTGGAGGAATACATCCGCCAGCGGAACGATAGTTAACGTATCGATGACAAACCGTGGTTTGTCTTAGGAGCACAGCATGACTAACAAAATCATTCAGCAGCTCGAAGCTGAGCAGATGACCAAAGAGATCCCGACCTTTGCCCCGGGCGACACCATTGTCGTTCAGGTGAAAGTGAAGGAAGGCGACCGTTCGCGTCTGCAGGCTTTCGAAGGTGTAGTTATCGCCAAGCGTAACCGTGGTCTGAACAGCGCTTTCACTGTTCGCAAGATCTCCAACGGTGTTGGCGTAGAGCGTACCTTCCAGACCTACAGCCCGCTGGTCGACAGCCTGGCCGTCAAGCGTCGCGGCGATGTGCGCAAAGCCAAGCTGTACTACCTCCGCGACCTGTCCGGCAAGGCAGCACGCATCAAGGAAAAACTGTCCTGATCGGACGTTTTTCCGGCAAAAAAAGCAGCCTTCGGGCTGCTTTTTTTTGCCCGGATTTTCCCTTCTGACTGGTTGGCTGCGCATAACAAGCACCGCAGCTGCAATACCGGCAGCCACAGTGATTGATCAGGTAGTCGTGGCATGACCCCGAGAGAGCAAGAAATCCAGCGGCGTACCGAACTGTCGGAAACGCGCGTTGCCAAGGCAATTTTTCCGCCTACCACCAACCATCACAACACCCTGTTCGGCGGTACGGCCCTGGCATGGATGGATGAGGTGTCCTTCATTGTAGCGACGCGCTTCTGTCGCCTGCCGCTGGTGACCGTGTCCAGTGATCGGATCGACTTCAAGCATGCGATTCCGGCTGGCTCCATCGTCGAGCTGGTTGGTCGGGTGATTAAGGTCGGTAACACCAGCCTCAAGGTCGAGGTGAATATCTACGTAGAAAGCATGTACAGCGATGGCCGGGAAAAGGCCGTCAGCGGCGTGTTCAGCTTCGTCGCCATCGATGAGCAAAAGAGGCCGGTGCCAGTGCTGCCGGGCTTCACTGATATCGCTGCGGTATGACGATAAGGCGCCCTAGGGGCGCCTTTCTTCTTCTGGCTCGATCAGAGCCATCACTATCCAGTCTGCGCCAGGCGTGAAAGTGAGGTTGTTACTGGCGACATGGAAGCGACCGTGCGGATCGAAGCCCAGTAGCAGGATGGCGCGAGTGCCATGCAGTGTCTGGTAATCGTCCCAGCTGAAGTTGTTGCTGAGGGTGGTGCAGCGAATTTCTGCTCCGCGGGTCAGCAGGCTGGCCAGCTGCCCGTAAGACTGCTGTGGATAGCCGAACGGTTGGCCGCGATGCTCGTCGCTGATCCGGTGTTTCTCGCTCATACGCTGCTCGCGCTGGCTAGGCAGGTAGTACAAATTGGCTTTGCCAAAGTCCGGGCGAAAGCGGGTGCAGGCCAGGCTGTTCTGTTCGCTCGAGGGTGACAAGGCCAGCAGTTGACCAAGGCCGATCAGATCCAGGTGGGCATCGGCATGCTGCGAGGCTGGATTGCCGAAGTAGGTGGGCAGGTTGTCCATGCGCGCGGCACTGATGTTTTCCCAGCTGGAGTCGGTCAGTAGCACACGGTTGCCTTGCTGTTGCAGGGCTTTACCGACGGCCCTGGCTACCGGATTGGCCCCGATGATCAAGAAGCCGCGTGGTGAAGGCTCGGCTACCTTGAGTGCCTGCGCCAGGGGGCGTGCTGTGGCGCTTTGCAGGACGACGGTGCCAATGATCACCAGGAAAGTCAGCGGTACCAGCAGTTGCGCCTGCTCGAAGCCCAGGCGGACCATGCGCTCGGCGAATATCGCGGATACCGCGGCGGCGACAATGCCGCGCGGAGCAATCCAGGCCAACAGTGCACGTTCACGCCAGTTCAGGTTGGAGCCGAAGGTGCTCAGGGCAACGCTGAGTGGGCGGGCGATGAATTGTATGATGGCCAGCAACAGCAGCGTGGCAGGGCCCAGGGCAAGCAAGGCTTTGAGGTCGAGGCGGGCGGCCAGCAGGATGAACAGGCCGGAAATCAGCAGGACACTGAGGTTTTCCTTGAAGTGCAGGATATGTCGCACATCTACGCCGCGCATGTTGGCCAGCCACATACCCATGATGGTGACTGCCAGCAGGCCCGACTCGTGCACCAGCAGGTTGGAACTGATGAAGATGCCCAGCACTGTGGCCAGTGCGGCGAGATTTTCCAGGTATTCGGGCAGCCAGTGGCGGCGCATGACCATGCCGAGTAACCAGCCGCCCAGGGCGCCGAAGAACACGCCGCAGCCAATCACCTTGGCAAAGGTGAGCAGGCTCTCGTTGATCGGTATGCTGCCAGCACTGCCGCTGCTGACGACAAAGCTGTACACCACCACGGCCAGCAGCGCGCCCAAGGGGTCGATGACGATGCCTTCCCAGCGCAGGATGTTGGCTACCGAGGCGCTGGGGCGCATCACCCGCAACATGGGCACGATCACGGTCGGACCGGTGACCAGGGTCAAAGTGCCGAACAGCACGGCCAGATCCCAGGGCAAATCCAGCAGGTAGTGGCTGGCGCTGGCAATGATGGCGCCGGTGGTCAGTGCGCCCAGGGTCACCAGGCGCCGCACAACGCTACCAATCTCGCGCCATTCGGAAAGATGCAGGGTCAGGCTGCCCTCGAACAGGATCAGTGCCACCGACAGCGATACCAGCGGAAACAGCAGGGGACCGAACAGGGCCTCGGGGTGCAGCACGCCCAGAACCGGGCCAGCAAGAATTCCGCACAACAACAGGAACAGGATGGCGGGCAGGCGCAGGCGCCAGGCAAGCCACTGGCTGATCAGGGCGGCGATACCGATGCCGCCGATACCGAGCAGGATGGAGGTTTCGCTCATCAGGACTCCTTGTCGCTGGAACTTCGCGTAATGGCTGTGGAAGACTAGCCTGCCTAGCCCGTGCGAAACAGTTGCTCATGCCCGTTCTCGATCATCCTCTGCTGGATCGCTTTCTCGATGCCTTGTGGCTGGAGAAGGGGCTGTCGGTGCATACCCGTGATGCCTACCGCAGTGATCTCGGACTGTTTCATGCCTGGTTACAGGAGCGTGGCCTGGAACTGCCAGGGGCTGGGCGGGATATCATCCTCGACCACCTCGCCTGGCGGTTGGCCGAGGGCTACAAGGCGCGCTCCACAGCACGGTTTCTTTCTGGTGTGCGCAGTTTCTATCGCTACCTGCTGCGCGAGGGCCTGATCAGCGAGGATCCGACCCTGCAGATTGACCTGCCGCAGCTCGGTCGCCCGCTGCCCAAGTCGCTTTCCGAGGCGGATGTCGAAGCGCTGTTGGCGGCGCCGGAGCTGGATGATCCGATCGGCCTGCGCGATCGCGCCATGCTCGAAGTCCTGTATGCCTGTGGTCTGCGGGTCAGCGAGCTGATCTCGCTGACCCTGGAGCAGGTCAATTTGCGCCAGGGTGTGCTGCGCGTGTTCGGCAAGGGCAGCAAGGAGCGTCTGGTACCGATGGGGGAGGAGGCGATCGCCTGGATCGAACGCTATGTGCGTGAGGCGCGGCCCTTCCTGTTGGATGGCAAACCGAGCGATGTGCTGTTCCCCAGCCTGCGTGGCGAGCAGATGACCCGGCAGACCTTCTGGTATCGCATCAAGCACCAGGCGCGGGTGGCTGGGATCGCCAAGTCGCTGTCGCCACACACCCTGCGTCATGCCTTTGCCACTCATCTGCTCAACCATGGTGCCGACCTGCGCGTGGTGCAGATGCTGCTGGGGCACAGCGATCTATCGACCACGCAGATCTACACCCATATCGCCAAGGCACGACTGCAGGAGTTGCATGCCCGGCATCATCCGCGCGGCTGACTTTTCATCGCCTCATCGTGCCCGCCCGGCGTCTGTGATCGGCGCTGCAGGGCTTCTGTGGTAGGCTGGCCACATCGTTGAAAGGAGTAATCCATGCCTGTTTTCCGCCTTATTGCCGGCACCGCGCTCGGCCTTGTTGCTGCCATTGCCCACGCTGCAGATCCTGACCAGGCCATCCGTGCCACGCTCAGCAAGCTGCAGCCGGATCTGCCGATCGAGGCCATCGCCGAGAGCCCGATGACCGGCCTGTTTCAGGTGCAGCTCAAGGGCGGCCGTTTGTTGTATGCCAGCGCCGATGGCCAGTTTCTCTTGCAGGGCAATCTCTATCAGTTCAAGGATGGCAGCGCCGTCAACCTGACCGAAAAAGCGGAAAGCAAAGGTATCGCCAAGCTGATCAACGAAGTTCCGTTGAGCGAAATGGTGGTGTTCGCACCGAAAAATCCGAAGACCCACATCACCGTGTTCACCGATACCGACTGTGGCTACTGCCAGAAGCTGCACAGCGAAGTGCCGGAATTGAACCGACTGGGTATCGAAGTGCGTTATGTCGCCTTCCCGCGCCAGGGCCAGGGCTCCCATGGCTACAACGGTCTGGCCAGCGTCTGGTGTGCCAAGGACCGTCAGGATGCGATGAACAAGGCCAAGGCCCGTCAGGAATTGCCGCCCGGCACTTGCGAGAACCCGGTCATGAAGCAGTACGCGCTAGGCCAGTCCATCGGTGTAAATGGTACGCCGGCCATCGTTCTGGCCAATGGGCAGTTGATCCCGGGCTATCAACCGGCGCCGCAACTGGCGAAAGTTGCCCTGGAGGCCAAGTAATCCGGGCTTGCTGACAGATTGACTAATAGGGAGCCGCTTCGTAAGGTGCGGCTCTTTTATGCGGCCGGGGCTTGCTCCGGCCGTTTTACGCAGTGCAGATGGGGAAATCAGAGTGAAACCGGTCAAAGTAGGCATCTGTGGGCTGGGTACCGTCGGTGGCGGCACCTTCAATGTGCTTAAACGCAACGCCGAGGAGATTGCCCGCCGTGCCGGGCGCGGAATCGAAGTCGCGCAGATTGCTGCACGCCGCCCCAACCCGAAATGCGAAACCGGCAACACCCCCATTACTGCCGATATTTTCGATGTGGCGAACAACCCCGATATCGATGTGGTCATCGAGCTGATCGGTGGCTACACCCTGGCCCATGAGCTGGTGCTCAAGGCCATCGAGAACGGTAAACACGTGGTTACCGCCAACAAGGCGCTGATTGCCGTACATGGCAACGAGATCTTTGCCAAGGCCCGTGAGAAGGGCGTGATCGTCGCCTTCGAAGCGGCCGTGGCCGGTGGTATCCCGGTGATCAAGGCGATTCGCGAGGGCCTGGCCGGCAACCGCATCAACTGGCTGGCTGGCATCATCAATGGCACCGGTAATTTCATCCTCACCGAGATGCGCGAGAAAGGCCGTGCCTTTTCTGACGTGCTCAAAGAGGCGCAGGCCCTTGGCTATGCTGAAGCCGATCCGACCTTCGATGTCGAAGGCATCGACGCCGCGCACAAGCTGACCATTCTTGCTTCCATCGCTTTTGGCATCCCGCTGCAGTTCGACAAGGCCTACACCGAGGGCATCAGCCAGCTGACCAGCGCCGACGTGAACTACGCCGAGGCCCTGGGCTACCGCATCAAGCACCTCGGCGTGGCTCGCCGCACCGAGGCCGGCATCGAGCTGCGCGTACATCCGACCCTGATTCCGGCCGACCGCCTGATCGCCAACGTCAATGGCGTAATGAACGCGGTGATGGTCAACGGTGACGCTGCAGGTAGCACCCTGTTCTACGGCGCTGGTGCCGGCATGGAGCCAACTGCTTCTTCCGTGGTTGCTGACCTGGTCGACGTGGTGCGTGCGCTGACCACCGACCCGGAAAACCGTGTGCCGCACCTGGCCTTCCAGCCGGACTCGCTGTCCGACCACCCGATCCTGCCGATCGACGAGTGCGAGAGCGCCTACTACCTGCGCATTCAGGCCAAGGATCACCCGGGCGTGCTGGCCCAGGTGGCGAGCATCCTGTCGGCGCGTGGCATCAATATCGAATCGATCATGCAGAAAGAAGCCGAAGAGCACGACGGCCTGGTACCGATGATTCTGGTCACCCACCGGGTGGTCGAGTCCCGCGTTAACGATGCCATCGCCGCGCTGGAAGCGCTAAGCGACGTGGTCGGTAGCGTGGTGCGTATCCGCGTCGAACAACTGGGCTGAGGGAAAGAACATGCGTTATATCAGTACCCGTGGCCAGGCCCCGGTTCTCAACTTCGAAGATGTGCTGCTGGCTGGCCTGGCCAGTGACGGTGGCCTCTACGTGCCGGAAAACCTGCCGCGCTTCACCCAGGAAGAAATCGCCTCCTGGGCCGGCCTGCCCTATCACGAGCTGGCTTTCCGCGTGATGCGCCCGTTCGTCGCCGGCAGCATTCCGGATGCCGACTTCAAGAAAATCCTCGAAGAAACCTACGGCGTGTTTGCTCACAGTGCCGTAGCACCGCTGCGCCAGTTGAATGGCAACGAGTGGGTGCTGGAGCTGTTCCACGGCCCGACCCTGGCGTTTAAGGACTTCGCCCTGCAGTTGCTCGGCCGCCTGCTCGACTACGTGCTGGCCAAGCGCAACGAGCGCGTGGTGATCATGGGTGCCACCAGCGGCGACACCGGCTCGGCGGCCATCGAAGGCTGCAAGGCCTGCGACAACGTCGACATCTTCATCATGCACCCGCACAACCGCGTGTCCGAGGTGCAGCGCCGGCAGATGACCACCATCTTTGGCGACAACATCCACAACATCGCCATCGAAGGTAACTTCGACGACTGCCAGGAGATGGTCAAGGCCAGCTTCGCCGACCAGAGCTTCCTCAAGGGTACCCGCCTGGTCGCGGTCAACTCGATCAACTGGGCGCGGATCATGGCCCAGATAGTCTACTACTTCCACGCGGCCCTGCAGCTCGGCGGCCCGGCGCGCTCCATCGCGTTCTCGGTGCCGACCGGCAACTTCGGCGACATCTTCGCCGGCTACCTGGCGCGCAACATGGGCTTGCCGATCAGCCAGCTGATCGTCGCGACCAACCGTAACGACATCCTGCATCGCTTCATGAGCGGCAACCAGTACGTCAAGGGGGACCTGCACCCGACCCTGTCGCCGTCGATGGACATCATGGTCTCGTCGAACTTCGAGCGCCTGCTGTTCGACCTGCACGGTCGTAACGGCGCAGCCATCGCCGGGCTGATGGACACCTTCAAGCAGGGTGGCGGTTTCAGCGTCGAGGAAGACCGCTGGACCGAGGCGCGCAAGCTGTTCGATTCGCTGGCCGTCAACGATGAAGAAACCTGCGAGACCATCGCCGAGGTGTACGCAGAGTGCGGCGAGCTGCTCGACCCGCACACCGCCATCGGCGTGCGCGCTGCTCGCGAGTGCCGTCGCAGTATGGCTATCCCGATGGTCACCCTGGGAACCGCGCATCCGGTCAAGTTCCCGGAGGCGGTAGAGAAGGCCGGTGTCGGCCAGGCTCCAGCCTTGCCGCCACACCTGGCTGATCTGTTCCAGCGCGATGAGCGCTGCACCGTACTGGCCAACGACCTGAAGACTGTGCAGCAGTTCGTCGCCGCTCACGGCAATCGCGGCAAGCCGCTGTAAGGCTGGCGCTGCAGAAAAAGCCCCGCCCCGTGCGGGGCTTTTTATTTGGCTATGTATCCGTTGTGTGTCGCATCCTCCACCACGCTTTTGTGGGAGCGGATTTATCCGCGATAAACAGGCTGTTCGGCGCTGGCTCTGATCGCGGATAAATCCGCTCCCACAAAAGCTGTATCTGTAGTAACCCGCTGTTACCCGATGTGCTCTGCCGAGGCGCAGACTGAAACAGTCAACTCAACCGGAGCGGAGCCCTGCCATGACAGCCAAGAACATCCTTATGCTGGTCGGCGATTACGTCGAAGACTACGAAACCATGGTGCCGTTCCAGGCCCTGCAGATGGTCGGCCATACCGTGCATGCGGTGTGTCCGGGCAAGCAGTCTGGCGACAGCGTGCGCACCGCCATCCATGACTTCGAGGGCGACCAGACCTACAGCGAGAAGCCGGGGCATAATTTTGCCCTCAACTTCAGCTTCGACCAGGTGCGCGCCGAGGCTTACCATGCCTTGGTGATTCCCGGTGGTCGCGCCCCCGAGTACCTGCGCCTGAACCCGCAGGTGATTGCCCTGGTGCAGGCTTTCAACGCCGCCAACAAGCCGATTGCCGCCGTCTGCCATGGCGCCCAGCTGCTGGCTGCCGCCGATGTGCTCAAGGGGCGCGGTTGCAGCGCCTACCCGGCCTGCGCGCCGGAAGTACGTCTGGCCGGCGGCGAGTATGTGGAGGTGCCGATTGACGGCGTACATGTCGACGGCAACCTGGTCACCGCGCCCGCCTGGCCCGCTCATCCGGCCTGGCTGGCAGCGTTTCTGAAAGTCTTGGGCTAAAGAGGAGGCGGCGCGATGTGTGAACTCTATGTGAAGGCTGACCCGATCCTCTACGAGTCGCGCTCGCGCTCCCTGCGCATTCGCGGGGTGGTGACTACCCTGCGTCTGGAAAACCAGTTCTGGGACATCCTGCGCGAGATTGCCGAAGTCGACGGCATGACCACCAATCAACTGATCAGCAAGTTGTATGACGAGGTGATGGACTACCGCGGCGAGGTGGTTAATTTCGCCTCGTTCCTGCGCGTCAGCTGCACGAGGTTCTTGAGCCAGGCGCCACAGCGCTCGGCGGAAGTGCTCAGCCTGGTAGGCAAAGCCTGATAGGTAGGAGCCAGCAAGCCTCTGATGGAACAAGGCCGGCATTTAGCCGGCCTTGTTGTGATTACAGAATCAGTGCTTGCGCGGCACCGGCTTGAGCAGCTCGTCCGGCGGCATCTCGCAGTTGATCTTGCGCCCGATCAGCGCCTCGATTGGTGGCAGGGCGTAGGCATCATCCTCGCCGGCGAAGCTGATCGACTTGCCGCTGGTGCCGGCCCGGCCCGTACGGCCGATGCGGTGCACGTAGTCGTCCGGGGTTTCCGGCAGGGTGAAGTTGATCACGTGGCTGATGCCATCGACATGGATACCGCGGCCGGCGACATCGGTGGCCACCAGGACACGAATCTTGCCTTCGCGGAAGCCTTCGAGCACCTTGATCCGCTTGACCTGCGGTACGTCGCCGGACATCTGCGCGGCGCTGATGCCGTCACGGGTGAGTTTTTCCTCGATACGCCGTACTTCGTCCTTGCGGTTGGCGAAGACCATCACGCGGGTCCAGTCATTCTGCGCGATCAGGTTGTACAGCAGCTTGTATTTATCGCTGCCGGCCACTGCATAGACGTGTTGCTCGACGGTGTCGCTGGCGACCTGTTCCGGCTCGATCTCGACGATGGCCGGGTCGACCGTCCACTGACGAGCCAGATTCATCACGTCTTCGGTAAAGGTGGCGGAGAACAGCAAGGTCTGCCGTTCGCTCTTCATTGGCGTCTGACGGATGATCTGACGGACCTGCGGGATAAAGCCCATGTCGAGCATGCGGTCGGCTTCATCGAGGACCATCACCTCGACCATATCCAGGTGCACCTCACCGCGCTGGTTGAAGTCCAGCAGGCGGCCCGGGGTGGCCACGAGAATGTCGCAGTAGCGCGATTCGAGCTGCTTGAGCTGCTTGTCGAAGTCCATGCCGCCGACAAACTGCATGACGTTGAGGCCGGTGTACTTGGTCAGGTCAGCGGCGTCCTTGGCGATCTGCACCACCAGTTCGCGGGTCGGCGCAATGATCAGCGCGCGCGGTTCGCCCATGTAGCGGTCTTTTGGCGGCGGCGTCTGCAGCAGCTGGGTGATGGTCGAGATCAGAAACGCGGCGGTCTTGCCGGTACCGGTCTGGGCGCGGCCGATGGCGTCCTTGCCCTTGAGGGTGTGACCGAGCACCTGCGCCTGGATCGGCGTGCAGTAGGGAAAGCCGAGGTCGTGGATTGCGTGCATCAGCTCGGGAGAGAGCCTGAAATCGTGGAAGCGGGTCTTGCCTTCCTGCGGCTCGACCACGAAATCTTCCAGCTTCCAGGTGTCCACCGGTTTGGCCGGACGCTCACGGCGTGGCTTGTCGCTGCGTGGTTTTTTGGGTGCTGGCGCGCTGGCCGCAGGTTCGCTGCTGTTGCCTGCCGGTTGTTTGGGCTGCTGCTGGCGATTTTCGCCAGGGGCGGCGACGGATGGGGCGGGTGAGCTGGGAGAGGTGCTGCGCACGGGCTGCTCGACTTCGCCCTTGCTGAAAATTTTCTTGAGTGCTTTGAGCACGGCCATCTCGTATTGGTTAAGGAATGAACGGCGGTCAGTGTAAAGCAAGAAGCCCCCGTGGCGAAGTGCCGCGGGGCTTCAAAGGAACTGTCGTGGGGTTACTCCGGCAGGCTGCTCAGCAACAGACGCTGAACGTTGCCGCCCATGATCTTGGCGATATCGGCCTGGCTGAAGCCGGCCTGCTGCAGGCCTTCGGTAATCTGCACCAGGCCGGTGGTGTCGAATGGTGTATGCACTGTGCCATCAAAGTCGGAACCCAGGGCTACATGGTCTGTGCCGATTTTGTCGGCGGTGTAACGAATAGCGCGGACGATGGCGCTGACCGAGGTTTCACACACGGCCGCATCCCAGTAGCCGATACCGATCAGCCCGCCAGTGGCGGCGATGCGTTGCAGGTGTTGGTCGCTGAGGTTACGTGGGCCGGGGCAGGTGCCCGCGACCCCAGTGTGAGACACCAGCACAGGGCGGGTGGCAATCTTCAGCACATCATCGATCAGCGCCTTGGAGGAGTGCGCCAGATCGACCAGCATGCGTTTCTCCTCCAGACGAGCGATGACCTGCTGGCCGAGTGGGGTCAGGCCGCCTTTTTCCAGGCCGTGGGCCGAGCCGCCGACCTCGTTGTCGAAGAAGTGGGTCAGGCCGGCGATGCGAAAACCCGCGTCGTACAGGCGATCGACATTTTCCAGCTTGCCTTCGATCGGGTGCAGCCCTTCGGTGGCTAGGACTGCAGCCAGGTGTTGCGGATCTTGCTGCCAGGTCTTGAGAAAGGCCTGCAGATCGCCACGGTTGCGGATCATGACCAGACGTCCCTGGCTGTCGGTCGCCGCCTGTTGCAGCTTCTCTCCCTGATACAGCGCGCGCTCCAGCAGGCTGCCCCAGGTGGCCCGAGGCCAGCGTTGGGCCATGGCCAGCAGGGTGATGTTGTCGCTGTCGCTACCGTTACTCTGGTAGTTGAGGCCGCGCGGGGTCTTGGTCACGGTGGAGAACACCTGTAGACCAACGTGGCCTTCGAGCAGGCGCGGCAGATCCGAATGGCCATAGCTGTGGCGTTCAAGCAGGTTGCGCTGCCAGAGCAGGGCATCGTCGTGCAGGTCGGCGACGAACAGGGTCTGGTGCAGCGTGTTGGCCGACTCGCTGGCCGGGTAGGGCGCGGGGGTGGCGACACTGTTCATCTGCCAATCGAGCAGGCTGGGCAGACTGAAGAACACAGCACCACCGATCACGGCAATAGCAGACAGGGGGAGAAGGAGCTTGCGCATAGTAGGGAGCCATCCGGGCGTTATTGTTATGCGCCGAACTCTACCAGAGCCTGCCGGGGCTGTTGCCGCGTTCAGTGCGCGATTGGCCTCGTCAGCGCTTAACGGCCGGGTTGCTCGCTGATGGTGGATAAGCAGAGCGTTATCCACCCTACTAAGGCTTGCTCTGACAAGTACGGAGAAAAAGTGATGGATAGCGAGCGAACCGCTGTGAGGCAAGGAGCCCGGAGCACAGAAACCGCAGTGAACTGGAGTTCATGAGGATTTCGAGCACCGCGTGACGCAGCATCGCAGCGGTGCAGCCGCTATCGGCACATTTTTTAGCCGCAGAGGCAGTTGCGACCTTGCTGCTTGGCCTGATAGAGCGCGCAGTCGGCCCGGGCAATCAGGCTTTCCAGGCTATCTTGCTGCTTCATCGGGGCCATGCCGATGGACACGGTAACGCCTGGCAGAATGCCGATCGGCGAGTAGAAGGAAGAAACTTGCTCCAGGCTCTGGCGCAGCCGTTCGCCGATGCTGCGTGCTTCTTCGGCGTCGATTTCCGGGAGGAGGATGACGAATTCCTCGCCGCCATAGCGGGCCATGCTGTCTTTCGGTCGCAGCTGGTTGCGCAGGGTGTGGGCCACCAGGCACAGGGCATAGTCACCAGCGAGATGGCCGTGCTGGTCGTTGTAGGCCTTGAAATGATCAACATCCAACATGAGCATGCACAGCGCTTGACCATTGAAGGCACAGCGCGTGCTTTCGCGGGTGTACACATGCTCCAGCCAGCGCCGGTTGAAGCAGCCGGTGAGGGTATCGAGATTGGCGTTCTGTTCGCTGTCGAGAATGATCCGGTTGCCCTGGCGTACCCGCTCGCAGAGCAGTTGCAGCAGGTTCTGCATCAGTTGCGGTGACTGGTTGAACAGGTTGACCAGCGATTCCCGATGCAGGCGCAGCACCAGGGAGGTGGTGGTGGCGACCACGTAGGCGGATGGGTGATCGTTATCGATGAAGCTGATTTCACCCGCACAATCACCGGAGTGCAGGGTGCTGACTGCCTGATTGTCGAGGGAGCCGAGGAAGACCTTGAGTTCGCCTTCGAGCAGCAGATAGAGAAACTGATTGCGGTTGAAGGGCGAGAGCAGCACTTCGCCGGCTTCCAATTCGCAGGCGCGAAACTCCCTGAGCAGCTGTTCGAGGCTGCTTGCGGCGACATTCTGGAACAGTCGCACTTGTCGGAGTTGTAGCAGATCGGGCTGCCAGCGCGCATTTTTCATGGCTGTGCTGTCAGTGTCCAAGCGCTGCTGTTGGGCGGCTGGGCATCGCAAACGCGTCCTATCGTTCAGACGAACACCAACGTCGACCTTATGACTGGTCGGTTCTGGAAACAATCCCATTGGTCATATTCGGCGACCAGTGGTTGTCCCGGTCTCAGTGGTGACCGCGTTGGCCCCGATGATTGTCGGGGCCGATCGGCTCAAGCGTCCTGGTGGACAAGATGGCGCACGGCAAACCCGGCCAGGCGCTGGGCGATGCTCTGCTGCAATGCCGCATCGAGCGACGGGCAATGGATGTGGGCAACCTGGCCAAGCTGGTCGTCGCTCAGTACTTCGACGCGAATATTGCCGCCCAGGTCGGCCAGTGCGTTCTCATAGACCCGACGAATGGCGTCGAAGCGCAAGGCCGGCTTGAAGGTCTTGCCGACCGGGGTAACCGGGATGGCGTCGATGATCCACACGTCCTTGGGTACCGCCGCACGTTCCGGGATATGTGCGGCGGCGTGGCTGAGCAGCTCTGCTTCGCTGACGCTCTGTCCGGGTTTCAGCTGCACATAGACCACGGGCAGTTCACCGGCTTTCTCGTCCGGCTTGCCGACCGCCGCCGCCAGGGCCACCGCCGGGTGCTTGTGCAGGGCTTCCTCGATCATCTGCGGGTCGATGTTGTGGCCGCCACGAATGATCAGATCCTTGCTGCGTCCGGTTAGCCAGACGTAGCCATCGGCGTCCAGGCGGCCGAGGTCGCCGGTGTTGAACCAGTCGCCATCGACCCAGATGCCGGCATTCTTGCTCGCCTGCAGGTAGCCCTTGAACACGGTGGCGCCGCGGATGCACAGGTTGCCGATCTCGTTTTGCGCAGCCTCGCGCAGGTAGTTGCTCTGCTCGTCGAGGACCTTGATCGCCACTTCGCAGTAGGGCATGCGCAGGCCGATGGAACCGGGGCGGCGCTCGCCGCCGATGGGGTTGGCGCAGCTGCCGCAGGTGCCTTCGGTAAGGCCGTAGCCTTCGAGCAGGGTCAGACCGGTCTTGGTCTCGAACTGGCGAATCAGCTCCATCGGCATCGGTGCCGCACCGCACAATGCATAGCGCAGGCTGGACAGGTCACGACCCTCGCTGGGCACTTGCAGCAGTCCGGCGTAGATGGTCGGCACGCCGCTGAAGAAGCTGATCTTGTAGCGCTCGATGATGCTCCAGAAATCAGCCATCAGCGCCGTATTGCGATAACCCTGTGGCGTGGCCAATAACACTTCGGCGCCACTGTAAAAGGCAGTCAGACCGGTAACGATCACCCCGTTGACGTGGAACAGCGGCAGGCCGCAGAGGGCCACATCGCCGGGGCCGAAGCGGGTGACGAAGGCCATGCTGCAGGCCATCGTCACTTCGTTGCGATGGCTGTGCGGTGCTAGTTTGGGCGTGCCGGTGGTGCCACCGGTGTGGAAGTAGCTGGCGATGTCGTCCGGCTGGAACTGCCGGCCGCTTTCCAGGTGATCGGCCGGGCAGGCGGCGATCAGCTCATCGAAGTCCAGCACCCCCTCCGGCAGGCCGCCGCGCTGAGCTTTTAGTGCACTGCGCTGCGGCTCGGGCAGCAGATTGGCCATGTCCACGCAGATCACCGCCTTGAGATTGGGCAACTGGCCGCGCAGGGCCTCGACCTTGGCCCACAGATCGGTGCCGGGGAAGGGCGCCAGGGTTACCAGCAGCTCGGAGTCGGAGGCGTGGATCAGTTCGGCGATATGTTCGGCGTCGAGCAGCGGGTTGATCGCGTTGACGATGCCGGCCGCCTCGCCGCCCCAGATGGTGAAGTGGGTCTGCGGCAGGTTGGGTAGCAAAAACGACACTGCCTTGCCTGGCCGCAGGCCGAGGCGGTGGAAGGCGTTGGCGGTCTGGGTGACCTTGCCCAGTAATTCGCTGTAGCTCAGTCGGTAGGGCTGTTCGCCGGCCGTGCCCTGAAGGATGAAGCTCAGCGCCGGGGCTTCGGGAGCGCGCGCAGCACTGCGCTGGATCAGCTCGTAGGTGCTGGCCGGCAGGTCGCGGGCGGCCAGCGGGGTCTGCTCGATCAGTTCGATGTCGGCCAGCGAACGGATGATGGGGGCTGCGGTCATTGTTGTGCTCTCTTCAGCGGTTCAGGTGCGCGATCAGCCAGGTGCCGATATCGCGGATTTCCTCATTCAATACTTCATGAGCCATCGGGTAGGTCTTCCACTCTACCGGTACGCCCAGCGCATCCAGTTGCTCGAAGGCGGCGCGGCCCATGGACGGGATCACCACATCGTCAAAGTTGCCATGCAAACACAGCGCCGGCAGTTGCAGTTTTGTATCGGCCAGCCGCAGATCATCGCCGAAGGTGGGAGCGTAGGTAGAGAGAGCCAGTACGCCGCCCAGCGGGCCCTGCCAGCGCAGGTAGGCGGTGTGAAAGACCACGGCGCCGCCCTGGGAAAACCCGGCGAGGAAGATCCGCTGTGGGTCGATGCCGCTGTCACGCTGCTGCTCGATCAGGTCGATCACGCTCTGCGCCGAGGCTTCCAGCTGCTCCTTGTTGATGGCTCGGGCCGGGCTCATGGCCAGGATGTCGTACCAGCTGGGCATGCTGTAGCCACCATTGATCGTCACCGCGCGGGTCGGCGCCTGCGGCATGACGAAGCGCGTGCTGTGCAGCGTGTGCTGCAGCATCTCGGCCACCGGCAGGAAGTCGTAACGGTCAGCGCCCAGGCCGTGTAACCAGATGACGCATGCGTCGGCCTTGTGTGTGGGTTCGAGGATCAATGGTTCGCTCATGACGGGCTCCGGCGCAGTGCAAACGCCCCATTGTGGTGCGTGATGATTTTGCGCGATTGGCAGATTAATTAAGAAGATGTCGCACGGTGAAAAGTTTTGCTCTTGACCTGTTTTTATCGCGTCTCATTTGCCACGTTGGTATGCACCTTGCTCTGTGTAATCGATCTGGCAAGGCGGCAGCTTGTCGTCGAGTCGGGTATTTGCAGTGTCTCAAGTCCGTATTACCTACGGCACTGGGTGAGGAATTCGCCGGTATCGTTATCGGCATCTAGACTCACTCCAGGTTCGCACCCCGGTTGATCTTGCCATGGTGGCGGGATCGAACGTGCCTCACAAGGGTACGGCGGCAGGACCGAGACTCCGATCCAATAAGAACATTTGGAGGTTTGAATGAAGATGGTGAAATCCACCCTGGCGGTATTGACCACGGCTGCAGTACTTGGCGTGAGCGGTTTCGCGCAAGCCGGTGCCACCCTGGATGCGGTGCAGAAGAAAGGCTTCGTGCAATGCGGTATCAGCGATGGTTTGCCAGGTTTCTCCTATGCCGACGCCAAGGGTAATTACCTGGGTATCGACGTGGACATCTGCCGGGCTGTAGCGGCTGCCGTATTCGGTGATGCCTCCAAAGTTAAATTCAGCCCGCTGACCGCCAAAGAGCGCTTTACTGCGCTGCAATCCGGTGAAGTCGACATGCTGTCGCGCAACACCACCTGGACTAGCTCGCGTGACGCGGCCATGGGTCTGAACTTTACCGGCGTGACCTATTACGACGGTCAAGGCTTCCTGGTGAACAAGAAGCTCGGTGTTTCCAGCGCCAAGGAACTGGACGGCGCCACCGTGTGCATCCAGGCCGGTACCACCACCGAACTGAACCTGGCCGACTACTTCCGCGCCAATGGCCTGAAGTACACCCCGATCACCTACGACACCTCTGACGAAAGCGCCAAGTCGCTGGAGTCCGGCCGTTGCGACGTACTGACCTCCGACCAGTCTCAGCTGTATGCCCAGCGCATCAAGCTGGCCGCGCCGGATGACTACGTGGTGCTGCCGGAAGTGATCTCCAAGGAGCCGCTGGGCCCATCCGTGCGTCAGGGTGACGAGGAGTGGTTCGACATCGTGCGCTGGAGCCTCTACGCACAGTTGAACGCCGAGGAACTGGGCGTGACTTCGGCCAACGTCGAAGAAATGGCCAAGTCCACCAAGAACCCTGACATCGCACGTCTGCTCGGCGCCGAGGGTGATTTCGGCAAGGATCTGAAACTGCCGAAGGACTGGGCTGTGCAGATCGTCAAACAGGTTGGTAACTACGGTGAAATCTTCGATCGCAACGTCGGTGCCGGCAGCGAGCTGAAGATCGAGCGTGGTCTCAATGCCCTGTGGAACAAAGGTGGCATGCAGTACGCACCGCCGGTGCGCTGATCCCCTTGGCCATCGCCCCGGTATGGGGCGATGGTGTTCCTGATTTCATGAGCTCCGCGCCGCGGTCTATGGGTGCGGAGTTTCAATGAGGGCCGTTATGCAAAATATCGCCAATAACTCGCGCCCGCGCGGTTCGGTATGGACCGATCCCCAGGTGCGCGCTTGGGCTTTCCAGATTATCGCCGTGATCGCCGTCGTGGCGCTCGGCTGGTACCTGTTCCACAACACCCAGAGCAACCTGGCCCAGCGCGGAATCATCTCCGGCTTCGGCTTTCTCGATAACAGCGCCGGCTTCGGTATCTCCCAGCACCTGATCGACTACAGCGAAAGCGACACCTACGGGCGCGTATTCGTCATCGGTCTGCTCAACACCCTGCTGGTTTCGGTAGTCGGCATCTTCTTCGCCACCTTGCTCGGCTTCATCCTCGGCGTGGCACGGCTGTCGCCAAACTGGCTGATCAGCAAGCTGGCGACCATCTACATCGAGACCTTCCGTAATATCCCGCCGCTGCTGCAGATCTTCTTCTGGTATTTCGCCGTGCTGCTGCCGCTGCCAGGGCCGAAGCAGAGCATGAGCATCGGTGACATCTTCTTCCTCAGCAATCGCGGCCTGAACATGCCGTCGCCGAGTGCCGCAGAAGGTTACTGGCCGTTCATCATCGCGCTGGTGCTGGCGGTGGTGGCGGTGATTGTGTTGGCCCGCTGGGCCCGTCAGCGTTTCGAGGCCACCGGCCAACCGTTTCACACGGTGTATGTGTCGCTGGCGATTCTGCTGCTGGTGCCGGGGTTGAGCGTGCTGGTGTTCGGTGATCCTTTCCACTGGACGGTGCCGCAACTCACCGGCTTCAACTTCCGTGGCGGCTGGGTGGTAATTCCCGAACTGATGGCGCTGACCCTGGCGCTGACCATCTATACCGCTGCCTTCATCGCCGAGAACGTGCGTTCCGGGATCCAGGCGGTCAGCCACGGGCAGACCGAGGCGGCACGCTCGCTTGGCCTTCAGCCGACCGTAACCCTGCGCAAGGTGATCATTCCCCAGGCGCTGCGGGTGATCATTCCGCCGCTGACCAGCCAGTACCTCAACCTGGCGAAGAACTCCTCGCTGGCCGCCGGTATTGGCTATCCGGACATGGTCTCGCTGTTCGCCGGTACGGTACTCAACCAGACCGGCCAGGCCATTGAGGCGATTGCCATCACCATGAGCGTGTACCTGGCCATCAGCATCAGTATTTCTATGTTGATGAACTGGTACAACAAGCGCATTGCGCTGATCGAGCGGTAAGGAGCAGCCATGCAGACCCATACGTTCAAACCCGATCTGCCGCCACCCGCGATGAGCGTGGGCGTGCTCGGCTGGTTGCGCAGCAACCTGTTCTCCAACTGGTTCAACACCCTACTGACCCTGCTGGCCATCTACCTGGTCTGGTTGATCATCCCGCCGCTGCTGCAGTGGGTGTTCATCGAGGCCGACTGGACCGGCACCAGTCGTACTGACTGCACCAGCGAGGGTGCCTGCTGGGTGTTCATCAAGGAGCGCTTCAGCCAGTTCATGTACGGCTTCTACCCGGAAGAGCTGCGCTGGCGGGTCGACCTGACCCTGTGGCTGGCGGTGATCGGTGCGGCGCCGTTGTTCGTGCCGATGATGCCGCGCAAGGCCATCTACGGTCTGGTCTTCCTGCTGGTTTACCCGCTGCTGGCCTTCTGGCTGTTGCACGGCGGTTTTTTCGGCCTCAGCGAGGTGGAAACCAGCCAGTGGGGCGGCCTGATGCTGACCCTGGTGATCGCCGCAGTCGGCATCAGCGGCGCGTTGCCGCTGGGCATTCTGCTGGCCCTCGGGCGGCGTTCGGACATGCCGGCGATCCGCGTGATCTGCGTGACCTTCATCGAGTTCTGGCGTGGTGTGCCGCTGATCACCGTGCTGTTCATGTCCTCGGTGATGTTGCCGCTGTTCCTGCCGGAAGGCATGCACTTCGACAAGCTGATGCGCGCGCTGATCGGCGTGATCCTGTTCCAGTCGGCCTATATCGCCGAAGTGGTGCGCGGTGGCCTGCAGGCCATTCCCAAGGGGCAGTACGAAGCTGCTGCGGCCATGGGCCTGGGCTACTGGCGGATGATGGGCCTGGTGATACTGCCGCAAGCCCTGAAGCTGGTGATCCCCGGCATCGTCAACACCTTCATTGCGCTGTTCAAGGACACCAGCCTGGTGATCATCATCGGCCTGTTCGACCTGCTCAACAGCATCAAGCAAGCCACCACCGATCCGGCCTGGCTGGGTATGGCCACCGAAGGCTATGTCTTCGCCGCCCTGGTGTTCTGGATTTTCTGTTTCGGCATGTCCCGCTACTCCATGCATCTGGAGAGGAAGCTGGACACCGGCCACAAACGTTAGGAGCTGTTCAGTATTTGCTGCGCGTCGGCCAGACTGCGTTGAAAACACTCTCGGAATGCTCATGTACAAACGTACATTCCGCTTCCTCGACTGTTTTTCGCCTTGCCTGGCTCTAGCTCGCTAAATCCTGAATCAGCCCCTCGGAGGAGTGAATTATGAGTGAAGCAATCAAGCAAGCCAGCGCCGAGCCGATGATCCTGCTACAGGGCGTGAACAAGTGGTACGGCCAGTTCCATGTGCTCAAGGACATCAACCTCAGCGTGCAGCCGGGCGAGCGTATCGTCCTGTGCGGCCCGTCCGGTTCCGGCAAGTCGACCACCATCCGCTGCATCAACCGCCTGGAAGAACACCAGCAGGGGCGCATCGTGGTCGATGGCACCGAGCTGACCCAGGATCTCAAGCAGATCGAGGCGGTGCGCCGCGAAGTGGGCATGGTGTTCCAGCACTTCAACCTGTTCCCGCACCTGACCGTGCTGCAGAACTGCACCCTGGCGCCGATGTGGGTGCGCAAGATGCCGCGGCGTCAGGCCGAGGAAATTGCCATGCACTTTCTTGAGCGCGTGCGTATCCCCGAGCAGGCCAACAAGTTCCCCGGCCAGCTCTCTGGCGGCCAGCAGCAGCGCGTGGCGATTGCCCGCGCGCTGTGCATGAAGCCGAAGATCATGCTGTTCGATGAGCCGACCTCGGCCCTCGATCCGGAAATGGTCAAGGAAGTGCTGGATACCATGGTCAGCCTGGCCGAAGACGGCATGACCATGCTCTGCGTGACCCACGAAATGGGCTTTGCCCGTACCGTGGCGAATCGGGTGATCTTCATGGACAAGGGCGAAATCGTCGAACAGGGCGAGCCGAACAGCTTCTTCACCAACCCGCAGAACGAGCGGACCAAGCTGTTCCTCAGCCAGATCCTGCACTGAGGTTCACGGCAAGACAAAAAAAGGGAGCCTGCGGGCTCCTTTTTCTTTGCCTAAAACTAAGCCGCCCTGCTTCCGTAGGAGCCAGCTTGCTGGCGATCGCCCTGTGAATGTGACACACGGATCGCCAGCAAGCTGGCTCCTACAGGGGCGCGTTCGAATTGGCTGGGCAATTCGTCAGGCGCTTGCGAAAGGCGCCCGGCGTCTCGCCACAGAGCTGCTTGAACAGCTTGGCGAAGGTGGCGCGATCGGCGTAGCCAACCTGGGCGGCGACCTGCTCCAGTGAGCGTGCCGGGTTGCGCAGGGCGCTCTGCGCGGCGCTGATACGCAGGCGCTGCAGGTAGTCGTTGGGTGTCAGCCCGGTGGCGGCCTTGAAGCGCCGCAGCAGGGTGCGGGTCGAACAGTTGGCCTGTTGCGCCAGACACTGCAGGTCGATGGCCTGCGCATGGTGCTGCTGTAGCCAGCGCAGCAGCGGAGTAATCAGCCCGTCCTCTTGCAGCGGCTCCGGCAGCAGCGGAACAAAGCGTGACTGCCGTCCACGGCCGCGCTCGAACACCAGCGCGCCGGCCACCCGTTCGGCCAGCCAGTCGCCGCCGTACCAGGCTATCAGGTGCAGGCACAGGTCCAGCCCGGCCTGGGCGCCGCCGGAGCAGAAGCGGTTGCCATCCTCGGTGAACAGTTCATCAACCTGCAGGTTTACCCGCGGGAAACGCTGGCGAAAGCCACCGGCCAGTGACCAGTGGGTGGTGGCGCGGCGGCCATCGAGCACTCCGGCGGCCGCCAGCAGGCAGGCGCTGCTGCACAGGCTGGCCAGCTGCTGATTGGGCGGACGCGCGGCTAGCCAGGCGAGCAGCTCGCCATTACTGCTCAGCGTACGCTCGATGGCGCTGCCGGTGGCGGGGATCAGCAGCAGGTCAGCGTCATCGGCCAGGCGTAGATCGCCTTCCACCCGCAGCTGGGCGAAGCCGATCTCGACCGGCTGCCCGTCTGCGCTGACCCGTATCATTTCAAACAGACGCTCCCCGGCCAGTTGGTTGGCCAGGCGAAAGGCGTCGTCGGCCATGCTCAGGCTGGACAGCACGGTTTGTGGGCAAACATAGAGAGCAATACGGATCATGGGTCAGAATCATGTCGAATGGCTTGGCGATTATTGACACAAAGTTGGCGTTATAGCCAATCGCCGTTTGGCCATTCAGCGGCAATACTCTGTGCTGTCCCTTTAACGGAGCGGTACCCATGGCCCACCCCAATGCCGAACTGATCAGCCGTTTCTACCAGGCCTTCCAGCAACTGGATGCCGAGACCATGGCCGCTTGCTATGCCGAGGACGTGCAGTTCAGTGACCCGGCTTTCACCGACCTGCGCGGCAGCGATGCCGGCGACATGTGGCGCATGCTGACCGCTCGGGCGCAGAACTTCTCCCTGACCTTCGACAGCGTGCAGGCTGATGACCAGCAGGGCAGTGCGCGTTGGGTGGCGACCTACCTGTTCAGCAAGACCGGCAATACCGTGGTCAATCATATCCAGGCCAACTTCCGCTTCGTAGACGGCAAGATCGTCGAGCACCGCGACAGTTTTGACCTGTGGCGCTGGGCCCGTCAGGCGCTCGGCACCAAGGGGCTGCTGCTGGGCTGGACGCCGCTGGTGCAGGGCGCGATTCGCAAACAGGCCATGGCCGGGCTGCGCGCCTGGCAGGCGGCCCGCTGAGTAACGTAAGCTCGGTGCCTCGTTGTCTGTTTGCCGAGCCATGACCGATCTTTCCTCTCCACCAGCCAAAGCCTGGTTCGTCTACCTGGTGCGCGCCGCCAATGGCGCTCTGTATTGCGGCATCAGCGACGACCCGCAGCGGCGCTTTATCCAGCACTGCAGTGGCAAGGGTGCGCGCTTCTTCCATTCCAGTCCGGCGCAGGCGCTGGTCTATGTGGAGGCCTGTGCGGACAAAGGCACGGCCCTGCGCCGCGAGCGGGTGATCAAGAGCCTGGCCAAGGTCGCCAAGGAGCGCCTGGTGCAGACGGCTATTATGGGAGAAACTGATAGCGTGCTATCAGTCTGAGCGGGTAGGCCGCCGGCCGCCTCGGGGTTAAGCTGCTTCTTCACTGTCACCGACGCGGAGCCCGTCATGCACGAGTTGATCCTGCACCATTACCCGACCTCGCCATTTGCCGAAAAAAGCCGCCTGTTGCTGGGCTTCAAACAACTGTCCTGGCGCTCGGTAATGATTCCTGCGGTGATGCCCAAACCCGACCTGCTGGCCCTGACTGGCGGCTACCGCAAGACTCCTGTGCTGCAGATCGGTGCCGACATTTACTGCGACACCGCGCTGATCGCCCGCCGCCTGGAAGCCGAGAAGGCCACCCCGGCGCTGTTTCCGGAAGGTCTGGAGTTCGTTGTGGCGAGCTTCGCCCAGTGGGTCGACTCGGTGGTGTTCCAGCATGCGGTGAGCCTGGTATTCCAGCCGGAGTCCATTGCCCTGCGCTTCGCCAAGCTGCCGCCGGAAGCGGTCAAAGCCTTTCTCGCCGACCGCGCCGGGCTGTTCAGTGGTGGTAGTGCCAGCCGTCTGCCGGCGGAAGTCGCCCGGCACAACTGGCCGGGCATCATGGCTCGGGTCGAGCAGCAGCTGGCGCGCGAGGAGGGCGACTTCCTGTTCGGCGAGCCGTCGATTGCCGACTTTTCCCTGGCTCACTGCCTGTGGTTCCTCAAGGCTACACCGGTGACTGCGCCGCTGGTCGAGGCTTACCCGAATGTCAGCGCCTGGCTCGGTCGCGTGCTGGGCTTTGGCCATGGCTCATCCGGCGCCCTGAGCGCGGAAGAGGCCATCGAGATCGCCCGTGCGGCGACGCCGGCAGCCCTGCCGGATGAGGCCTTCATCGAGCCCAATGGCTTGCAGGCCGGGCAGCAGGTGAAGATCGCCGCCACCGATTACGGGGTCGATCCGGTCGAGGGCGAACTGCTGTTTGCCGGTGTCGAGGAGCTGATCCTGCGCCGCGAAGATGCACGGGCTGGCGTGGTGCATGTGCACTTCCCGCGCCTCGGCTTCCGCATCGAAGCAATCTGACGGGTTCGGGGCCCGTAGGGTGGATCACGCTCCATCGATCCACCGCGCGGCGCCATGGTGGATGAAAAAGGCGTCATCCACCCTACGACACTGCGTAATCGTTCGGCTCGGCAAGCTGCTTGCGGCAATGCGCTTCAGGCGTAGCCCGGATGACATCCGGGAAAGACCGCACGCCACCATCCCGGATTGTATCCGGGCTACAGGATGTCGGCGGCGCTGAAAGGCGGCGGGCTGTCCGGCCAGGCCAGTTGCAGGCGCTCCAGCTCGCGGGCCAGCAGGCTGGCCACCAGCCAGTCGCGCAGCCAGCGGTGATCGGCGGGTATCACGTACCAGGGCGCCTTCGGCGTATGGCTGGCCGCCAACAGGTCACTCCAGCGCTGCTGGCGCAGGGCGTATTCGCGATAGGCCTGCAGGTCGCTGCTGTGCAATTTCCAGCGTTTTTCCGGACGCTCCAGGCGGCTGAGCAGGCGCCGTTTCTGTTCCTCGCGGGAAATCTGCAGGTAGCACTTCAGTGGATGCAGCTGTTGCGCCGGCCACTCTCGTTCAAACGCAAGCAGTTCCTGCAGGCGTAGCGGTACGTCAACCTCGCCACACAGGCCATCAAGCGGATCACAGATCAGCGCTTCGTAGTGGCTGCGGTTGAACACGCCGAGCAGTCCTGGCTGCGGCAGGCGTTGACGGTAGCGCAGGAGGAAATGCTGGCGCCGCTCCTGCTCATCCGGCTGGTGAAAGCCATGCAGGCTGATGCCTTGCGGGTCGAAGGCGCTGATCACCTTGCGGATCACTCCGTCCTTGCCTGCGCAGTCGGGGCCTTGCAGCACCAGCAGCAAAGCGTGTTGTCGGTTGGCCCAGAGCATGCGCTGCTGCTCGTTGAGCCAGGGCTTGAGGGCGGCCATGGCCTGCTGGGCCGCATCCTTGCTCAAGCCGAAGTCGCGCGCCGGGGCCTGCGCCAGCGGCGCCTGTGGATCGCACAGGCAGGCGTCGAGGATGGCATCCGCCAGGCGCATGGACTCAGTCCTTGCGGCGCTTGAGCTGGTCCTTCAGCTGGGTAGGCAGCTGGCGGATGATCAGCATGTCGCGCGCCTCGTCGTATTCGATGGCCGAGCCGAGCAGGTGCGACTCGAAACTGATCGACAGGCCCTCGGCGCGCCCGGTGAAACGGCGGAACTGGCTGAGGGTGCGTTTGTCCGCCGGGAATTCCGCGGCCATGCCGTAATCCTTGTTGCGGATGTGCTCATAGAAGGCGCGCGGGCGATCTTCGTCGATCAGTCCGGACAGTTCGTCGAGGGTGATCGGCTCGCCGATCTTGGCCTGGCTGGTGGCGTAGTCGACCAGGGTGTCGGTCTTGGCCCGCGCCTGTTCTTCCGGCAGGTCTTCGCTCTCGACGAAGTCGCTGAAGGCCTTGAGCAGGGTGCGCGTTTCGCCCGGGCCGTCGACGCCTTCCTGGCAGCCGATGAAGTCGCGGAAGTACTCCGAGACCTTCTTGCCGTTCTTGCCCTTGATGAACGAGATGTACTGCTTGGACTGCTTGTTGTTCTGCCACTCGCTGATGTTGATGCGCGCGGCCAGGTGCAGTTGGCCGAGGTCGAGGTGCTTGGCCGGGGCCACGTCCAGCGCCTCGGTCACGGTCACGCCTTCGCTGTGGTGCAGCAGGGCGATCGCCAGGTAGTCGGTCATGCCCTGCTGGTAGTGGGCCAGCAGCACGTGGCCGCCGGTGGCCAGGTTGGATTCCTCCATCAGCTTCTGCAGCTGCTCCACGGCCTGGCGGCTGAAAGCGGTGAAGTCCTTCTCGCCATCCAGGTACTGCTTCAGCCAACCGCTGAACGGGTAGGCCCCGGATTCCTCGTGGAACAGCCCCCAGGCTTTGCCCTGTTTGGCGTTGTAGCTTTCGTTGAGATCGGCCAGGAGGTTCTCCATGGCCTGCGAGGTGTTCAGCTCGCTGTCGCGGGCGTGCAGCACGGCGGGGGTGCCGTCGGGCTTCTTGTCGATCAGGTGGACGATGCAGTGGCGGATCGGCATGGCTTCGGTCTTCAGGTGATTCGCTGGGGGCGTTAGTGCAACGCAACGCAAGGGGTGCGCAGTGAGATGGGCAAAGTCTACCTGACAACGCCGTTAGCTCCATCTGCAACGCTGCACAGGCGTGCATGAGGTCTGTTGAGTGGTGGCTATTTGCTGGCATTTGTCGATCATCTTCGGTGATTTGTCACAATCTTCAAGAAAAAAACCGTCACAAGTCACACGTGCTCGGCGATCAGGGTCTAGCGTCTGTAGCGTCCACACGACGCAGTAAAGGGACGTTACGTGGCGGTGCCACAAGCACTGCTGCACCCATAAAGCTCCAAATACGGATTGGAGAAATACACATGCAGAACACGATCATGAATCGCCGTCTGATGTTCGGCTCGCTGTTGGCCACTCTGGCCATGCCTGCCCTTGCCGCTCAAGACAAACAGGCCCCGCAATTGTTCGACGAGTTATGGAGCCCTACGCGCATGGGCCCGCAGGAGTGTCGGGGCGCTGCGTTGCAAACGTCGCCGCTGCTGCTGCCTCGTTGCATGCAGGCAGACCGAACCAGCATCCATCTACAGATGCTCAACGACATTGCCTTGGCCAACGGAGGCAATCGCGCGGCTGGACTACCTGGCTATCAGCGCTCGCTGGACTACATCCAGTCGACGCTGGAGAGCGCCGGCTACACGGTCACTCGGCAGATGTTCCCGTTCAGCGCGTTCTACCCCCAGGGTCCCGGTCTGCTGGAAACCGTGGCGCCTTCGCCAGGGCAGTTCGAGTGGGAGGTGGATTTCACCTACCTGTCGCAGACCGATGCCGGGGATGTGACGGCGGCGGCAGTGGCAGTGGACATCGCCCTGGGTGCCGGCAATCTCTCCAGCAGCGGCTGTGAGGCCGAAGACTTCGCCGGCTTCCCAGCAGGTGCCATCGCCTTGCTGCAACGCGGTAGCTGCAACTTTCAGATCAAGGCGGAGAACGCTGCCGCTGCCGGTGCCAGCGGGGTGATTATCTTCAACCAGGGTGACACCGAGGAGCGCAAGGACCTAATCAACGCGACCCTGGGCGACGCCTATGCGGGAGGGGTTCCCGTGCTGTTCGCCACCTATGACCTGGGGGTGAGCCTGGCGCAGACTGCTGACGTGCAAGTACGCATGCTCACCGATGTGGTACGCGAGCGCACCCAGACCTACAACCTGCTCGCCGAAAGTCGCCGTGGCAATCCGGATAACGTGGTGATGGCCGGTGCCCACCTGGATTCGGTGTTCGAGGGCGCGGGTATCAACGACAACGGTTCGGGCAGTGCCGCTCTGCTGGAGCTGGCGGTGCAGATGCGCAAGGCCAAGCCGCAGAACAAGCTGCGCTTCGCCTGGTGGGGCGCCGAGGAGTCGGGGCTGGTTGGCTCGACCTACTATGTCGAACAGTTGCCGGCCGAGCAGAAGGCGAAGATCAAGGCTTACCTGAACTTCGACATGATCGCTTCGCCCAACTTCGGCTACTTCATCTATGACGGCGACGGTTCGTCCTTCGGCCTGCAAGGCCCGCCCGGCTCGGCAGCACTGGAGCGTCTGTTCGAGAAGTACTACCAGCTGCGCGGTTTGCCGTTCGAGGGTGACGAAATCACCTTCCGTTCCGACTACGCCCAGTTCTTCACCGATGGCATCGCCTTTGGCGGGCTGTTCACCGGGGCTGAGGAACTGAAGACCGAGGAGCAGGCCGCGCGTTATGGCGGCACCGCTGGAGTCGCTCTGGACCCTTGCTACCACGCCGCCTGCGATGACATGAACAACATCGACCTGCGTGCCCTGGAGATCAATGGTGATGCCATGGCCTTTGTCACCGGTTGGCTGGCGCTCTCCACCAAGGTGGTCGACGACGAGATCGCAGCCGCGGCGGCGGGCCAGGGGCTGAAGCGTAGCGTTCAGGCGTATGACATTACCCATTGGGGCAAGCACTGGATCAAGTGATCCACGCCTGAAAAAAGCCCCGCCAGGCTCGCCCTGGCGGGGCTTTTTTCATTGTGCTGGCGCTGACGCCTGGCGCCGCTGCACGGCCTGCAGGCGCTCGATCATGTAGCGCAGGTGCATGTGCAGCTCGTACAGCTCGCTGGAGTAGGACAGCGGTACCTCGACTCGCGCCAGTTCGTCTTCCAGTTTCTCCAGACGAGCGATTTCCTCGGCGATATCGCTGGGCAGGTCGCCCTTGTACAGCAACTGGTCGATCTCGCGCAGGTGCTTGTACCAGCGGTAGATACGCGCGCGGATGCGCCACTGGTAGATCGGCCCGATGGCCTTGAACAGCGGGAACAGCAGCACCAGCAACGGGATGGCGAGGATGATGTAGCGGTCGGCCAAGGATGCGATGCGGAACGGCAGGTAGCGCTGCAGGATCGGCAGGCCCTTGTCGTAGTAGTAATCGGCTTCGGCCAGGGTCTGCAGCGACAGTGGCGGCTTGGCTGGATAGCTGCCGGCCGGGTCGAGCAGGCTGCCGTT
Organism: uncultured Pseudomonas sp.; assembly: GCA_964518735.1. Lineage (GTDB taxonomy): Bacteria > Pseudomonadota > Gammaproteobacteria > Pseudomonadales > Pseudomonadaceae > Aquipseudomonas. Next base: position 160,969 of record CAZFKQ010000004.1, on the reverse strand, counting down.
TTTCAGAACGGTCTTGGCTGCTTCGAGAATCAGCGGGGTCAGCGACGGGTGGAATTCCTCGCCGGCCACCAGGGTGGCGACCGGGCCGAGGGTGACGATGTCGCGGTCCGGGGTGTTCTGCGCCATGTCGAGCATGCCTTCGCCGACTTCCAGCTGGCTCAAGTAGGGCAGGCGCGCCAGGTAGGCTTCGGTACGGCGCAGGCTGACCAGGCGCAACTTGGGCTCGGCGGCCAGGCGCTGGATCAGCGGGTTCTCGGCCGGGCCGACGAAAAAGGCGGCGTCCAGCTCGCCGGCGATCAGCGCATCGGCGGCGCGGCTGCCCCCCAGTTGCTGCCAGCGCTTGGGGTATTGCGCCGGTTCGATACGATTGGCTTTGAACAGAGCGGCAGTTACCGCCTGGGTGCCGCTGTCAGCGGAACCGATGGCCAGACGCAGCTTGGTCAGATCGGCCAGGCGCTGGAACTGCACCTTGCGCCCGGTGAACAGCCACAGCGGCTCGCGGTACATCACGCCGAGGCCGCTGAGTTTGGCCCGCGCCTCGTCGGACAGGGTCAGTTCCTGGCCGCTCTGCACCAGGGCCAGCTCGACTTCCCCCTGGCCGAGCTTGGCCAGGTTGTCTTCGGAGCCCTGGCTTTCTAACAGTTCCAGGGTGAAGCCCTGTTGTTCCAGTTCGGCCTGCAGGCGTTCGGCGAAGGCGTGGTAACCACCACCGACGGCGCCGGTGGCCATCCGCGCATGCATGGGCGGCGGCGGGGCGACGAAGTAGAACAATGCACCGACCAGGCCGGCCAGTACCGGCACGATCCACAGGTTGGCCAACAGCATGATTTTCAGGTCGCGGAGAATGCGGCGCATGGTCTGTCCTTGTCATTACCTGGGCTGAGGATAGCCGGGATGCGCGCCGCGCTCACCCCTCGCCGTGCGCTTCTGCGCCGCCGTTCAGCTGCGCAGTAGCAAGGTCGTGCGCTTCTCTCGCCAGTAACCGAACAACGCCAGCCCGGCCAGCAGACCGAGGGCGTACAGCGCCTCGACCCCTAAGGCCAGCAGTACCAGGGCGCAGAGCAGCGTGCTGAAGCCCGCCAGCCAGCGCCATATGCCGCGCAGTAGCACCCAGCCGGCGGCCATGCTGAGCAGGTAGACCAGGATGAAATTGCCGTTGGCGTAGCGGATCAGGTCGTCCACCGACAGTTGCAGCACGCCGGCCAGGGCGGCGCACAGGGCGCAGACCACTACCACCAGCAGCAAGGCCGGGCCAGGTACACCGTGACGATTGAGACGGGCCAGCGGTTGCGGCAGCTTGCCTTCGTCGGCCAGGCTCCAGATCAGGCGGGCGAAGCCCTGCACATAGACGTTCATCGAGGCAAAACAGGCCAGATAGCCGATCAGTGCCACCAGCACACGGGCCTGGTCGCCCAGTAACTGGTCCATCAAGCGTGGCAGCGAGGCGGCGTCGCTGTGCACATCGCCGTACACGCCGAAATTCAGTACCGCGACCGAGAACGCCCAGTAAATCAAGCCGGCCAGCAGCACGCCAAGCAACAGGGCGAGGGGGAAGTCGCGCTGTGGGTTCTTGAACTCCTCGCCCAGGTGGGTAAAGGCCTCGATACCGACGAAGCACCAGAACATCACTCCCAGCGCCGCCGGGATCAAGTGCCAGGAAGTGTCGAGTTTCGGTAGCAGCGGCTGGCTGGCCAGGGGCAGCTCGCCAACCCACCAGACCAGCGCCACGGTGCCGATGATGGCCAGGGCGATCAGGCCCTGGATGACGCCGGAGGCCTTGGCTGGGCGCTGGCCGAGCAGAAGCATGGCGCCGAGGGTGGCAAGCTGGATCAGCAGCGCTTCGCCCCGGCCGATTGGCAGCAGCGCCTGCCAGAAGCCGGTGGCGATATTCAGCGCCGCCGGCAACCCCACCGGCAGCACGGCGAGAAACAGAAAGGCGATCAGCCGCTCCATGCGCGGGCCGAAAGCCCGGCCGATCAGGTGTGGCGCACCACCTGCATGGGGGAAATTCTTGCCCAGCTGGGCGAAGGTAAAAGCCACTGGCAACACAAGCACGATGAGGATCAGCCACGCCCACAGCGAGGCTTGCCCGGCGGCGGTGGCGGCCAATGCCGGCACCACGAATATCCCGGTGCCGAGCAGCGAGGTGCTGAGCAGCCCGATGCCCTGCAGCAGCCCCAGCTCCTTGTTCAAACGACTCATGTTGTATGCTCGCGGCTGTTTTCCGATCCCGCCATGGTAAGCAGGCGGCGCCGTGCAGGTTGCCGCCGATTGCCGACAAAGTGGCGGAATGCACCGTCAAACTGCCTGCTTGAGAGTTACCTTGGACAAGTTCGATCACCAGATTCTCGCCCTGCTGCGCGAAGACGCCCGTACCTCCGTCAGCCAGATCGCCCGTGAGGTCAGTCTTTCGCGTTCGGCGGTGGGCGAGCGCATTCGCCAGCTGGAACAGAGCGGGGTGATCCAGGGCTACCACGCCCAGGTAGCCAGCCCGGAGGGGGCGGCGGTCAAGGCTTTCCTCGAATTGTTCTACCAGAATGGTCGCTGCCCGGACTATGTCGAGCGCATGCGCGCCTACCCGGAAATCCGCCGCTGCTGTGGCATCAGTGGTGAGACTGACATGCTGGTGTATGTCGAGGCCGCCTCCATGGCGCGCCTGAGCGAAGTGCGCGCGGCCCTCGAAGCCTTCCCCAGCATGCAGCGGGTGAAAACTCATATGGTCGTGCAGGAATGGGCGATGTAAGAGCCCTCGGGAGCTCCCCTCTCCCCAGCCCTCTCCCATAAATGGGAGAGGGGGCAAAAGCGATTCGCGCCTGCTTTTACAGGCTGCTAACGCGAGGCAACAGCCCCTGAGGCACCCGTGCAGCGCTGCGTGGGGTCTTGATCCGTCACATTCACGTAATCAGCATTTCACAATCCCTGTGGAGACTGCGGCGGTTTATCTGACCAACCCGCACAAGGATCTTCACATGCTGCGTTTCCCTGCACTCTGCGCGTTGTTTGCCCTCAGCCCATTGGCGTCGGCCCTCGAACTCAAGCCACTGGATCTGTACCAGAGCGGTTTCCCGGCCGGCACCGAGATCGTCAGCGTGCAGCCGGCCAGCATGCGCGTGATCGTCACCAACAGCGCCGAAGGGCTGGTCGATATCCTCAAGCTCGACCCGGCCGGCAAGCTGACCCGTACCGATCGCCAGCAACTGGTGCAGGGCGGCGCCGGTGAAATCACCTCGGCGACGTTCCACCCGACGGCAGATGTCTATGCCGTGTGCGTGCGCGACAGCGACGGCCTCAAAGCCGGCAGCGTGCAGATCCGTTCAGGCGCCGATGGCAAGCTGCTGGGTAGCGTCGCGGTAGGGATCTGGCCTGACAGCCTGGCCTTCTCGCCCAATGGCGACTTCCTGGTGGTAGCCAACGAAGGCGAAGCCTATGTGAAGGAGGGCGAGGGCTTTCGCAGTGGCGAAGGTTCGATCAGCGTCATTGACCTGCGCCCAGGCCTGGACAAGGCCGTGCACCATAGCGTCAGTCTGCCCGACCTGGCCGGTGTTGCCGGCACCGTCGAGGAGGCGCACAAGCGCCTGGTCGAGCGCGTCATCGACGGCGAAGAGCTGAAAGTGCCGTTCGGCAGCAGCCCCGAGCATATCGAGCCGGAGTACGTGGCGTTCTCCAAGGATGGCAGCAAGGCCTTTGTCAGCCTGCAGGAAAACAATGCGATTGCCGTGGTCGATGTGGCCTCCGCCAAGCTGCTCAAAGTCTTCGGCCTGGGCACCACCCGGCATGCCGCCGACGTGGTCGAGGATGGCAAGTACCAGGCCGACGCCGAGCTGTTCGCCCTGCGCGAGGCGGATGCCATCAGCGTGACGGGCGATGATCGCTACCTGATCACCGCCGATGAAGGCGACACCGATCCCAAAGCCTCGAAGACCAAGTCCGGCCTGCCTACCGGTGGCGGGCGCACGGTCAGCGTGTTCGATGCCGAGAGCGGTCAACTGCTGGGTGACACCGGCGCCCAGCTCGATGCCATGGCGGCCAAGGCCGGTATCTACCCGGACCATCGCAGCCCGAACAAGGGCGCCGAGCCGGAAGGCGTGGTCAGCTTCGATGCCTTCGGCCAGCGTCTGGCCGTCGCTACCCTGGAACGTGCCGATGGTCTGGCGCTGCTCGACCTGAGCAAGCCGGAGCAGCCGCAGGAGCTGCAGGTGGTGGCCGTGGGCGAGGGGGCCGGTACGGGTGATCTGGCGCCGGAAGGCCTGGCCCATGTCGAACACGAGGGGCGTCACTTCCTCCTCACCGGGCTGGAGAAGAGTGGCAACGTGGCACTGTTCGAACTGGTCGAGTAAGCGCGGCTTCACGTAGCAGGCTGCAAGAAAAGGCCCGGGCAGGATTGTCCGGGCCTTTGCGTTTTTGTTTGCTGCACCAGTCGCCCTGCTGGCGAGGACGGCCTATTCGAACAGCGGCAGTTTGGCCTCGGGGGCTGCTTGTGGGATTTCATACTTGCCCGCCTGCAGGTCACGGAAATAGCGGTCGTAGCGGCCGCTGTCGCGGTAGCTCTGCAGACGACGGTTGAAGCGTTCCAGCAGGTCCTGGCTGCCTTCCAGTTGCTTGGGCAGCATCAGGTAGCTGAGGTTGACCAGCAGCGGCTTGGGATGGTGGGTGACGCGGGCGGCATCGGCCGCGCTGAAGTGTTTGCGCAGCGAGGCGTAACCGACGTTGAGCTCCTGCGGGTAGAGGGCCACGCGCTCCTTGAGCAGTTTCTCGAAATTCTGTCGGTCGCTGGAGACTCGCTCCATTTTTACCGTGCCTTTGCCCAGGAAACTGTCGAACGCCTCACCGTAGCTGTATTCCAGGCCACCTCCCAGCAGCATGCCATTCAGGTCGCTGAAGTCGTGCCAGTCGAAAGGCTGGTTTTTCAGGTGGAAGAACACGAACTGTTCGTCCAGTAGCGGGGCGCTGAACAGGAAGTCGGCCTCGCGTTCAGTCTTGTGCATCCACACGGCGCTGGCGTCGAAGCGGCCGGCAGCAGCGGCGGCATAGGCCCGAGGCCAGGGCAGAAACTGGTAATTCACCCGGTAGCCTTCGTCGGCAAACAGGTCGCTGATCAGGTGGGCAATGACCCCGCCATGCTTGAGATCGGCGGACAGGTAGGGCGGCCAATCGCCAACGCTGATGCGCAGTTCGGTGGGCGGTTGCGCCTGGCTCAGTGTGCTGCACAACAGCATCAGTACGGCTAATAGGTGCTTGCAGTTCATTGATGCCCCTTCGAGCGGACTTTTTGCCGGCGGGGTGCGCCGGTTATTGCCAAGAATAGCTGTTGCCAAAGGGGCTGGCGCGCTATGGCTGCGGGTCCTGATCAGGGGCAAGTATTTCCTGATGTATATGCCCGTGACACTGCGCGATCAGTTGCTCGCGAACCTGTTGCAGATTGGTCAGGGGGGGGCTCAGTTGGCCATCGGCATCAAAGTTGGTCGATGGTTCCCATGTTCCGCGTGTGAACCATCAATAGTGTGGTGCAGGACACGGGCCATGTAGGCGCCAGGTCGTAGGGCGGGTGTAACCCGCGAGGATGTTGAGCAAGCGCGGGTTACACCCGCCCTACGGTTACTCAGTCCGCTGCAGAGCGATCTGCCCGCGCCCCAGGTTGGCCAGTTGACGTGTTGCTTCATCAAGTCGGGCAGCCGGCAACGCCACGTGCAGTAAAGCGCCGTTGGCGTCAAAGGCTTCCTGCTCGATATCCATCTGCCACTCACCCAGGCGCGCCTTGACTCGCGCCAGCTCGGCGAACGGCACATGACAGCGGGCCTGCACCCGTTGTACCAGCGCGACTCGCTCGCCACCCTGCAGGCATTTAGCCGCGCTGCCGCCGTAGGCGCGGGCCAGGCCACCGGTACCCAGCTGGATGCCGCCATACCAGCGGATGACCAGCACTACCACCTGGTCGCAGTCCTGCCCTTCGATGGCTGCAAGAATCGGCCGGCCCGCCGTGCCACCGGGTTCGCCGTCGTCGCTGAAACGGTACTGCTGGCCACACTTGAAAGCCCAGCAATTGTGCGAGGCGCCAAGGTCGCTGTGTTGCTGGATAAAGGCCTGCGCTTCATCGGCATTGGCGATGGGCGCGGCCAGCGCGAGAAAGCGGCTCTTGCGGATTTCCTCGCGGTACTCGCAAAGCCCGAGCAGGCTGAACGGCATGCTTCAGCTTGCCCCGTGCAGCCAGGCCGCGCGTTGCGCGGGGCTGTGGAAGGTCCAGGCCACGAAGCGGCTCTGTTTATTGCCCTGGGCCATGTCGATGCAGCGCACTTCTAAGGCTCCGGCTTTTTTCAGCAGGTTTTCGGCGCAGGGCACATTGCTGGCCTTGGATACCAGGCTGCTGAACCACAGCACCTGGCCGGCGAAGGCGGCACTCTCGGCGATCATGCGCTTGAGGAAGCTGGCCTCGCCGCCGGTGCACCACAGCTCTGCGCTCTGTCCACCGAAGTTGAGTTCCGGCAGCTTGCGCTTGGGGTCGAGCTTGCCGAGGTTTTTCCACTTGCGTCGGCTGCCGCTGGCGGCTTCCTCGGCATTGGCGTGGAAGGGCGGGTTGCACAGGGTCAGCTCGAAGCGCTCGCCGGCCTGCAGCAGGCTCTTGAAGATCTGCCCGCGCTGCAGTTGCTGGCGCAGGCTGATGGCGCCGTCCAGGCCATTGGCCTGGAGGATGGCGCGGGCCGAGGCCAGGGCGGTGTCATCGATGTCCGAGCCGAGGAAGTGCCAGCCGTAGTCGGCATGGCCGAGCAGCGGATAGATGCAGCTGGCGCCGGTACCGATGTCCAGCGCGCGGATCGTCGCGCCGCGTGGAATTTCGCCCTGGTTGTCACTGGCCAGCAGGTCGGCCAGGCCATGCACGTAGTCGGCGCGGCCGGGGATCGGCGGGCACAGGTAGCCCGGTGGAATATCCCAGTGCTGCAGGCCATACAGCTGGCGCAGCAGCGCGCGGTTGAACACCCGCACCGCCTGCGGGTTGGCAAAGTCGATGCTCTGCTTGCCGTAGGGATTGAGGATGACGAACTCGGCCAGCTCAGGGCTGGCGGCGATCAGCCTGGCGAAGTCGTAGCGGCCCTGGTGGCGATTACGCGGGTGCAGCAACGGCGGACTGCTGGGCGTGACGGCTGACGTGGTGTTCTCGGACATGACAGATAATTCGGCGAGCGGGGCGGGCATTGTCCCACAAGATCGCGCCGCCGGAGCCCCATACCCGTCGCAGGGCATGCTTGTGTAGGAGCCAGGGGGGCGCCTAGTCCTTGCTGGCGATCTTGCTAAACCATGACGCATTGATCGCCAGCAAGCTGGCTCCTACAAAAAAGCGGCGAGGCGATTATTTCCAGCCCATCTGCCAGCGCTCGCCATCCTGCAACGCCTGCCAGTCGAGGCGCTCGCTGCGCTGGGTGAGCACGGCCTGCAGTTCGACCTGCAGCACCGTGCCTTCCTCGTCGCAGATCAGCTCACTGACCAAAAAGTGCTTCTCGCGGTTCTGCGGCTGGCGCGCTGTCCATTTCGACAGCAGCAGCTTGCGCGGATTAAGGCGCAGCTTGCTGCTCATTGGCGATGCTCCAGCAGGCGGCGGGCGGCTTCCAGGCCACTCAACCAGGCGCCTTCTACCCGCCCGGACAGGCACCAGTCACCACAGGCATACAGGCCCAGGTCGGCATCGGCCAGGGCGCCCCACTCATGGGTGCTGGCCGGGCGGGCGTAGAGCCAGCGGTGGGCCAGGCTGAAGCTCGGTGCGGGCAGCGGGCAGCCGATCATCTCGGCGAAGGCGCCATGCAGGCGCTCGATCACCGCCTCCTTGTCCAGGTCCAGGTGCTGGCGACTCCAGCTGCTGCTGGCGTGCAGCACCCAGGTATCGTGCTGGTTATCGCGCCCCGGTTTACTGCGGTTGCAGGCTACCCAGTCAAGCGGTCCGCCGCGCACAAAACAGCCCTGCAGGTCGGTGGGCAGGGGCGTGTCGAAGCCCAGGGCCACGGCCCACACCGGCTCCATGATCACGCTGGCGGCGGCGCTCGCCAGTTTCGGTGCGGCGCTGAGCAGGCCAGTGGCCTGGGGCGCGGGGGTGGCGACGATCACACTGCTGAAAGGGCCATGACTTTGGCCTTCGGCATCGAGCAGGGTCCAGTGCTGCTCGCCACGGAATACTTCGGTAATGCGGCAGGAGAAGTGCACCGGCAGTGCGCCGAGCAGGGCGCGGCAGATGGCACTCATGCGTGGTGCACCGACCCAGCGCTCCTGCTCGTCGGGCGAGGGGCTCAGACCGTTTTCGCTGTAGTGGTAGAGCTGCGGGTCCCATTCGGCGACCCAGCCATGGGCCTGCCATTGCTGCAGGGCGTCAATGAAGCGGCGGTCGCGTGCGGTGAAATACTGGGCGCCCAGGTCGAGCGAACCGAAGTCGCTGCGCTTGCTGGCCATACGCCCACCGCTGCCGCGACTCTTGTCGAACAGTTGTACCTCCAGCCCGGCGGCATGCAGCGCCTGGGCTGCGGAGAGTCCGGCGAGACCGGTACCGATGATGGCAATGGGTAAGTTCATGGTCTACCTCGTGTCCTTTATGACAGGCTACGCTCTAGACAAAATCTGTACAAATAATATTGCTTGTACAAGTGTGATCGGTTCCAATCGTACACCTGACAACACTGCGACGTTGCTGCGCGGCGGCCAAGACACGCAACTGCGCCATAATTCAGACTAGGGCGATACAGGTGGTTCACGCCATGCGAGGAGGATGCCATGCATATCTTGCTGACCGGCGGTACAGGTTTGATTGGTCGTGCCCTCTGCCGTCACTGGCTGAGTCAGGGCCATCAGCTGACCGTATGGAGCCGCAGTCCTGAACGAGTCGCCACCTTGTGTGGTGTCGCCGTTCGTGGCATCGGTCGACTGGAGGACTACGGTGATGGCCCGCTGGATGCGGTGGTCAACCTGGCCGGCGCGCCGATTGCCGACCGGCCCTGGACGCACAAGCGCAAGTCGCTGCTGTGGGCCAGTCGCGTCACCTTCACCGAGCAACTGCTGACCTGGCTGCAAGGCCGCGCACAGCGCCCGCAAGTGCTGCTCTCCGGCTCAGCCGTGGGCTGGTACGGCGATGGCGGCGAGCGCGAGCTGGACGAAAACAGTGCGCCGGTGGTGGAGGATTTCGCCGCGCAACTGTGCAGCGCCTGGGAAGAAACCGCCGTGCGCGCCGAAGAGCTGGGCATCCGCGTGGTGTTGCTGCGGACCGGCCTGGTGCTGGCGGCCGACGGTGGTTTCCTCAAGCGTCTGTTGCTGCCGTTCAAACTGGGCCTGGGCGGACCGATCGGCAATGGCCGGCAGTGGATGCCGTGGATTCACCTGCAGGACCAAATCGGCCTGATCGATTTTCTCTTGCAACACCCCGATGCCCACGGTCCTTATAATGCCTGCGCGCCGCAGCCGGTGCGGAACAAGGCCTTCGCCCAGTCCCTCGGCCGCGCCCTGCATCGCCCGGCGCTGTTGCCGCTGCCGGGGCTGCTACTGAAAGTCGGTCTGGGCGAATTGTCCGGTCTGTTGCTTGGCGGGCAGAAGGCCCTGCCGCAGCGTGCGTTGGCCGCCGGCTACGAATTTCGTTTTACTGCTATCGATACGGCCCTGGCCGATCTCTTCAAGGACGCTGCATGACTGATCACGCACTGCTTCTGGTCAACCTCGGTTCGCCGGCCTCCACTTCGGTGGCCGACGTGCGTCGCTACCTCAACCAGTTCCTCATGGACCCTTATGTCATCGACCTGCCCTGGCCGTTGCGCCGGCTGATCGTGTCGCTGATTCTGATCAAGCGGCCTGAGCAGTCGGCCCATGCCTATGCCTCGATCTGGTGGCCGGAGGGTTCGCCGCTGGTGGTGCTCAGCCAGCGTTTGCAGCAGGCGATCACCCCGCTGTGGCAGCACGGCCCGGTGGAACTGGCCATGCGCTACGGTCCGCTGTCGATTGAAAAGGCTCTGCTGCGCCTGGCCGAACAGGGCGTCAAGCAGGTGACCCTGGCGCCGCTCTACCCGCAGTTCGCCGACAGCACTACGACCACGGTGATCGAGGAAGCCAAACGGGTGGTGCGTGAACGCAAGCTGCCGCTGCGCTTCGCTACCCTGGCACCGTTCTACGACCAGCCGGAGTACCTCGATGCCCTGGTGGCGAGTGCTCAGCCGCATCTGCAGCAGGGTTTTGACCACCTGTTGCTGAGCTTTCATGGCCTGCCCGAACGTCACCTGCACAAGCTCGACCCCACTGGCCATTGCCTGAAGGGCGCCGATTGCTGCAAGAACGCCTCGCCGCAGGTGCTCGCCAACTGCTACCGCGCCCAGTGCCTGCGCAGCGCCGAGCTGTTTGCCGAGCGTGCCGGGCTCAGACCGGAGCAGTGGTCGGTGTCGTTCCAGTCGCGCCTGGGCCGCGCCAAGTGGATCGAGCCCTACACCGAAGCGCGTCTCGACGAGCTGGCCAAGGCCGGGGTGAAAAAGCTGCTGGTGATGTGCCCGGCTTTCGTTGCCGACTGCATCGAAACCCTGGAAGAAATTGGCGACCGCGGCCGCGAGCAGTTCCGCGAGGCGGGTGGCGAAGACCTGGTGCTGGTGCCTTGCCTGAACGAGCATCCACAGTGGGTGGAGGCGTTGAAGACGCTGTGCGAGCGGGCGCCGTTGGCGCTATGAATGAGACGGGGCTGCGGCCCCGTTTTCATTGGTGCCGCCGCTTTACGGCTTTCAGCTCGGGAAGTGCAGGCGGAAGGTGGTGCCGTCGATATCGCTGCTGACGCTGACCTGGCCGCCATGCGCCTGCATGATCGAACGCACGATCGCCAGGCCCAGGCCGCCGGAGTCGCCCGGTTCATGGCGTGAAGGGTCGCAGCGGTAGAAACGCTCGAACAGATACGGCAGGTGCTGCGCGCCGATCGGCTCGCCGAGGTTGTGCACGCTGAGGGTCACACCCGTGGCCGTGCTGGTGCTGCCGAGGGTCACGCGGCTTTGCGGCGTGGCGTGGCGCAGGGCGTTGGCCAGCAGGTTGGCCAGGGCGCGGCGCAGCAGTTGCGGTTCGGCCGCGAGCTGTCCGCTGGCCTGGTTGAGCAGGGTGATGTCGCGCTCCTGGGCCATGCCCTCGAAGTAGTCGCACAGCTGCTCGCCGAGCGCCTGCAGGTCGACCACCTCGCGTCGGACCGCAGCCTTTGGCTGCTCGGTGCGGGCGAGGAACAGCATGCTGTCGATCATCCGCGCCAGGCGTTCATATTCCTCCTGATTGGACACCAGCAGGTTCTGGTAGTCCTCAACCGAACGGGAGTGGCGCAGCGCCTGCTGGGTCTGGCCCATCAGATTGCTCAGTGGCGTGCGCATCTCGTGGGCCAGGTCTTCGGAGAAGCGCGAGAGCTGGGCAAAGCCCTGCTCGAGACGGTCGAGCATCTGGTTCAGCACCTGGCTCAGGGCGCGTAACTCGCCGACCTCGGCAAACCCCTGCAGGCGCAGGTGCAGGTGCTGCGTATCGATGCCGGCGGCCTGCCGGGCCAGTTGGCGCACCGGGCGCAGTCCGCGCTGGCTGACCAGGGCGCCGAGGGCAAAGGCCAGCAGCGCGCCCACGCCCAGCGCCAACCAGATCTTCAGGCGATAGGCGGCAAGCATCTGTTCGCGCTCGCTGGCTAGCTTGCCGGCGATCAGCCGCAGCGAACCGCCGGCGCGCGGTACATCGAGCCAGGCCAGGCGCATGGCCGGGTTGTCCGGCGCATCGGCCAGGCGTGGTTCGGCGGCGGCTGCCAGGCCCGGCAAGGGCAAGGCAAGCGGATTAACCTCGATCAGCCGCTGGCCCTGCGCATCGACTATCCACAGCAGGTTGTCGCGATTGCCCAGCATGTTCTCGTACTGCTGCGGGCGCCGGCGCAGCGCCTCGATGCTGTCGGCGTCGTCGAGCAGGGCCTGCATGCGCTGCAGGCGGCCGAGCAGGGCCTGGTCGTCGCGCCAGGCGATTTCGCGCTGCAGCGACTGGTATAGGTAGAAGCCCAGGGCGCCGAGCAGCAGCACGCCGACCAGGGCGAACATCAGCGCCAGGCGCAGGCTCAGGGTTTGCGGCCAGAGCTTCATGGCTGCAGGTCCAGCAGGTAGCCGATGCCGCGCACGCTGTGAATCAGCTTGAGCGGGTAGGGGTCGTCGACCTTGGCGCGCAGACGGCGAATGGCCACGTCGACCACGTTGGTGTCGCTGTCGAAGTTCATCTGCCAGACGTGCGAGGCGATCAGCGAGCGCGACAGCACTTCGCCCTGACGGCTCAGCAGCAGGTGCAACAGGGCGAACTCCTTGTTGGTCAGGTTGAGCCGCTCGCCGCCTCGGGTGACCTTACGCTTGAGCAGGTCGAGCTGCAGGTCGGCGACCTCGAAGTGCTCGGTTTCCCGCGGCGGCCCCCGGCGCAGTAGGCTGCGCACACGCGCTAGCAGCTCGGCGTAGGAGAAGGGTTTGACCAGGTAGTCGTCGGCGCCCAGCTCCAGGCCACGCACGCGGTCCTCGACGGCATCGCGGGCGGTGAGGCACAGCACCGGGGTCTGCAGCTGGCGGCGGATGATCTGCAGCAGCTGCCAGCCATCAATGCCCGGCAGCATGACGTCGAGGATGATCAGGTCGAACTCCTCCTCCTGCACCAGATGCAGACCGTCCAGGCCATTGGCGGCGACCTCTACCGCATAGCCGTCTTCGCTCAGGCCCTTGCGCAGGTAATCCGCCGTCTTCACTTCGTCTTCAACCACCAGGATACGCATACCGACCTCCGTCACAGACGCATAGCCTAGGTCTATCCGCCGTTCTCTCCCATTACAAATTGGTAATCCGCCGGCAATCGGTCTGTGCGCAAGGGCTGGGCAAGATGCTCGGCATTGGCTCAGCCGAGCCTTATCCGGGAGAACTGCATGTTTATCCGAACTACCACACTGTCGCTGCTCGCCCTGGCCATGGCGACGAGCCCGGCCTGGGCCGAGACCCCAGCGGTGGCGCAGCGCGCCGATGTCAGCCTGGCCCTGGCCAACCAGTTGCTCGACGCCACCCTGGCCGCCTGCCATGCCCAAGGCCGCACTGCCGTGGCCGCCGTCGTCGACCGTGGCGGCAACCTGGTGGCGCTGCAGCGCGACGACAACGTCGGCCCGCACAACACCCTGGCCGCCCAGCGCAAGGCCTTCACTGCGCTGTCGACCAAGACCGCCAGCGGCCTGCTGGCCGAGCGTGCGCGCAGCACCCCCGACGCGGAAAACCTCAACACCCTCGATGAGCTGCTGCTGCTCGGCGGCGGCGTACCGCTGAAGGTGGCCGACCAGGTGATCGGCGCCATCGGCGTGGCCGGTGCCGGCGGCGCGCAATTCGACGAAGGCTGCGCGTTGCAGGCCATCGCCCAGGTTCTACCCACCCAACCTTGAACTGGAGATCCACCATGAAGATGCTGAAAAAAATGCTGCTCGGTACCGCCCTGAGTGGCCTGTCCACCCTCGTTCTGGCCGCCGGCAACCCGCTCAGCGTGCACGTCCTCAACCTGCAGGACGGCCTGCCTTCGCCGGGTGTCGAGGTCAGCCTGGAGAAGCTTGACGGCGAACGCTGGAACAAGCTGAACGAAGGCACGACCAACGAGCAGGGCCGCATCACTGCGCTCTATCCGGAGGGTAAGAAGCTGGAAAGTGGCACCTACCGCGTCACCTTCGAAACCGGCGAGTGGTTCAAGCAGCACGCCACCGCCAGCTTCTTCCCGGAAGTGCCGGTGATCTTCGAAGTCGACGGCACGGTGCCGCACTACCACATCCCGCTGCTGCTCAGCCCTTACGGCTTCTCCACCTACCGCGGCAACTGAACCCGGTACAAACGAAAACGCAGGCCTGAGCCTGCGTTTTCGCGTTTGCGGCGAGAGGGCTTACAGCACCTCGAACAACCCTGCCGCACCCATGCCGCCGCCGACGCACATGGTGATCACCACGTACTTCAAACCACGTCGCTTACCTTCCAGCAGGGCATGGCCGACCATGCGTGCACCGCTCATGCCGCAGCTGCTCGACAGGCGCATCATTGTGCATGGCGACCTGGTAACGGCAGGCGTCAATACACCAGCAGGTAAGGCTCTTCCTTGCTCAAGCCCTGATAGCGCAGGCCTTGCTGCTCTTCCCAGGCGAAAGGCTGGTCACGATAGGGATCGCGCAGTGGGCTGCTCCGGGTATGGATCATCGCCTGTTGCGGATCGAGTTTCAGGTCGCGCATCTCGACCAGTAGCAGAGCGGCGCGGCGCAGCCCTTCAAGGTCACTCACGCGCAGGTAGTACTCGGTCATATCGTTGTCCCCGCCCTGCATCCGCAACAGATGGCCTGCCAGGTTGCGTAACTCGGCAACACCGATACCTTGCGGCACGAAGCTGCGCTCCAGGTTCCGCGAGCGCTCTTGGGCGCTAGCCAGCTCGGAGTAGGGCAGGTCAAACAGGCTTTGCTGAGACTGCAGCAGTTGCGCCTGGTCGTTCAGTGAGCGCTGTGGCAGCAATAGTGGAGCCCCCAATCGGTATGCCAGGTTCTGCAGGCTGTTGTCTGACTCGATAGTGGCCACCCAGTCCAGTTCGCCGCGTTTCATCTGCTGCAGCAAACCTTTCATGAACGCCATTTCGCCAGCCAGTACGCGCCCCCAGTTGCGCTCTTCAGCACTCAGCGGCAGCGACCATAACTCGGGCTTCCAGCCAGACGGCTGCCCGCGAAACATCTGTACCGACCACAGCAGGTGCTGGCGAACGGCAGAGACCGCGATCAGGCGACTGATCAGGGTGTCGGCCTCGGCCAGCGCCATGCGCCAGAAGCGCAAGTCACTCTCGAGCAGTTGCCGTGCCTGTTGCGAGGCCCCCTGGCGGTGTAACTGCCAGGCGTGTACCAGCAATAGCTGCTGTCCCTGCAGAACGGGGCGGTAGCTGGGAAGAGATGAGCGCATGTCAAAGGGCAGGGGCTCGTACATGGCCGGCAGCACGATCAGGGCCTGGTAACGCTGCAACAATGGTTGCGCGCTCTTCAGCCACTCATGCAGACGTGCCTCATTGGCCAGCAAGCGCACCGCGCACTGGCCGTTGTTGTTGCGACAGGCCTCTACCAGCGAGTCGACAAACAGCGGCTGCTGATCGTCGCGAACCAGGCGCCGGGAGTACTCCGGCTCCTGCAGGGACTCACTCCAGGGCTGGCCGAGTGCCCAGTGCAGCCATTCGATACGCTTGCGGCCCAGCTCGATGGGCGACTGATCGTCAGCGGCCTCGAAGCCCAGCAGGTAGAGGTAGGCGTTTTGCTGATCCGGCACAGCGCGGCGCGCCGCATGCACATCGGCAAAGTGCTGAGCTGCAGCGGAGACAGGGTCGTCGCGCCAGTTGACCAGCACCAGGGTGGCATAGCTGAGCAGCGTGAGAGCGATACTGCCGAGGAGGCAGAAGTATAAAGCGCGCAATAAACGCATCGAGGTCATCCATGGCCGGTTGAATGGCGATCATAGTCCACCACCTGTACCGGTGACTCCAGGAGCAATGCGTCAGCAATGAGGCCCGGATGGCATGGGTGATGTTTTGCATCGTGGGCAACAAAACGAGAACCCCTCGGTAACCGCACATGATCTTCTACCGTGCGCCTACCTTGCGGGTAACTAGTCGTGTTCGGCCCGCACTGATGCACGAGCCTCCAGCTTCATTGGATGCCAGTCGCTCCGCTACATCTGCATCTCTGCCAGCGCCCTGCGCAAGGGCGCGTCGGATATCTGTATCGGGCCATGAAAAGGGATGTCCATGTCGAGTACCAGATAAACCGAGGCGGCAATCAGCAGGGCTGAGATGGTGAACATGCCGATCACCATCGGATTATGCGGAGCCCGGTAGCCGAAACTGGCGAAGATCAGGGTCATCCAGGCCACCAGCATGGCGATCAGGGGGAGCGGAATCGTCCCTTCGGATTGCTCGACGATCTTCCAGCGCTGCTCAACCAGTGAGTGATACTGCTGACGCAGGTCCATCAGCATGGCTTCGTCATACCGACTGTCAGGGCTCACGGCTGCCAGGGCCGCGCCGATTTCGTCCAGGTACTGGGCCGCCGGGCTGCTGCGATGCTGCAAGGCTTCATCGCCGCGGTAGGGGCTGCTGATCGCATGCTCCACATAGGCTGTCAGGTGTCTGCGGGTGTCCTGTGCCGTGTCGCCGTAGTTCCTCAGCGTGCGGTCGAAGATGATCAGGCTGGTCGCGAACGCATGCATGTTGCTATCGATGGCCTCGAAGGTGTTCTTGGCCGAATTGATCATCAGGCCGAACACCAGTGAGGTCATGACCACGAAGATGTTGGCGACCAGGCGAACCACCGTATTGGTTTCTTCATCGCGGTGCCGGGCCGACAGTTTGGGCGACCAGTGCAGCATCAGCAGGGATGCCGACAGTAAGCAGGCAAAGGTGCCCACTGCGATCCAGGTGGATTCCATATGAGCCGTTCTCCAGAGGCGTTTGGCTAGGTGGTTTTAGCATGCCGGATCAGGTGGCGTGTGAAGAGGCTGATGAGGGCGTACACGTCGAGCAGAGTTATGGGTTGCAGACGCAGGTTGCTTGTCGATAGCTGGGCCTGGGCGGCGAAGCGGTGCCCTGACGCCCTTTAACGTCATGAGGGGGTAGGTTTGCGAGAGCCGGTCGGTGGCGAAGTATTTGATGTCGCGCCGGGGCGTCAATGCTCATGGCACACTCAGCTCTAGATAAGGAACGGAGGCCGCGGCCTCCGTTCCTGGTTGCAGGCAGCGCGGCTTACAGCACCTCAAACAGCCCCGCCGCGCCCATGCCGCCGCCGACGCACATGGTGATCACCACGTACTTCACGCCACGGCGCTTACCTTCCAGCAGGGCATGGCCGACCATGCGCGCGCCGCTCATGCCGTAGGGATGGCCGATGGAGATGGCGCCGCCGTTGACGTTGAGCTTGGCCGGGTCGATGCCGAGCTTCTGCGCGCTGTACAGCACCTGGCAGGCGAAGGCCTCGTTGAGCTCCCACAGGCCGATGTCGTCGACGGTGAGGCCGTGCTGCTTGAGCAGTTTCGGTACGGCGAACACCGGGCCGATGCCCATCTCTTCCGGAGCCAGACCGGCCACGGCGATGCCGCGGTACAGGCCCAGTGGCGCGATGCCGCGCTGGGCGGCCAGGCTGCCGCTCATCAGCACGCTGGCGCTGGCGCCGTCAGACAGCTGGCTGGCGTTGCCGGCGGTGATGCAGCCGCCTTCGATGACCGGCTTGAGCTTGGTCAGGTCGTCCAGCACGGTCTGCGGGCGGTTGCCTTCGTCCAGGCTCAGGGTCACGTCTTCGAAGGTGACGGCGCCGGTTTCCTTGTCGACCAGCTTCTTGCGTGCGCTGACCGGGACGATTTCATTGGCGAACAGGCCGGCGGCCTGGGCCGCAGCGGTGCGTTGTTGCGATTGCAGGGAGTAGGCGTCCTGGGCTTCGCGGCTGATGCCGTAGCGCTTGGCGACCAGCTCGGCGGTCTGCAGCATCGGCATGTAGGCGTGTTCGGCCATCTTCACCACGGCCGGGTCGTAGTCGGTGGCGGTCCACTTCATGTGGGTGTTCTGCACCAGGCTGATCTGCTCCTGGCCGGCGCCGACAGTAACAGCCATGCCATCGACCATGATCTGCTTGGCGGCGATGGAGATCGCCATCAGGCCCGAGGCGCACTGGCGGTCGATGGTCTGGCCGCTGACCGACAGCGGCAGGCCGGCGGCCAGCAGCGACAGGCGGCCGAGGTTGGTGGAGGCGGTGCCGCCCTGCATGGCGGTACCCATCACCAGGTCTTCGATCTCGCCCGGCTCGATACCGGAGCGCTCGACCGCGGCGCGGATGGCGACGGCGGCCATGCTCGGCGACTTGAGGTCGTTGAAGGCGCCGCGGAAGGCCTTGGCGATCGGCGTGCGGGCGGTGGAGACGATGACGGCGTCTTGCATGGCGGAATCCTCTGTTATGGCTGTTATCAGTCGCGCAGCAGGCGGGCGAGCGCCGTGCGCAGGTTCTCGGGGATGCTGACCGGCCGGTTACTGGCGCGGTCGACGAACACGTGGACGAAGCGCCCGGCGGCGCAGGCTTCGTCTTCGCCCTGTTTGAAAATGGCCAGCTCGTACTGCACCGAGCTATTGCCCAGCTTGCCGACCCGCAGGCCGACCTCGATGCGCTCGGGGAAGGCGATGGAGGCGAAGTAGTCGCAGGAGGAGCTGACGACGAAGCCGATGACTTCACCCTCGTGAATATCCAGGCCGCCGACCTCGATCAGGTAGGCGTTCACCGCGCTGTCGAAGAAGCCGTAGTAGACGACGTTGTTGACGTGGCCGTAGAGGTCGTTGTCGTGCCAGCGGGTGGTGATCGGCTGGAAGTGGACGTAGTCGCTGCGCAGGTGTTCGGGCTGGCTCATGTGCTGTTCTCGTCGTGCTTGCGTATCAGCCTAGGGGCTGGTTGGTGCGCAGGGTAGTTTGATTCGCGGGCTGTATTGCAAGCCATTGACCACCCCTCTCCCAAGGGGAGAGGGAGCTAACTCAGCGTGTAGGGTGGATCGCGCTTCATCGATCCACCGGGCGGTGCCGATGGTGGATGTACAAAGCGACATCCACCCTACAGGGGCCTGCGTTTCAATACGCCGCCTGGTAGATCGCCAGCGCATCCGCCTCGCTGACCTCGCGCGGGTTATTCACCAGCAGGCGCTGCTGCAGCATCGCATCGCGGGCCAGGGTCGGCAGCATGGCCTCGGGCACGCCGGCATCGCGCAGTCGGCTGGGCAGGCCGCAGCGTTCATTCAGCGCCGCCAGCTCGTTGATCAACTCGGCGCAGCGCTGTTCGGTGCTGCCGCCCCTGAAACGCTCACCGAGCAGCAGCGGTGCCAGTTCTGCGTATAGCGCCATGGCCACCGGCGCGTTGAAACGCAGCACATGCGGCAGCACCAAGGCGTTGGACAGGCCGTGGGGAATATGGAAGTGGCCGCCCAACGGATAGGCCAGCGCATGCACCGCCGCCACCGGCGCGTTGGCGAAGGCCTGGCCGGCGAGCAGGGCGCCGAGCAGCATGGCCTGGCGCGCCTCGCGGTTTTGTCCGTTGTGCACCGCCTCATGCAGATTGGCGGCCAGCAGGCGCAGGGCCTCGCGGGCCAGCAGGTCGGACAGCGGGTTCTTCTTCAGCTTGCTGGTGTAGGCCTCGATGGCGTGCACCATGGCGTCGATACCGGTGGCGGCAGTCACCGCCGGTGGCAGGCCGAGGGTCAGGTCGGCATCGAGCACGGCCAGATCCGGCAGCAGCAGCGGCGAGACCACGCCCATCTTGGTGGTTTCGCCGGTGGTGATGATGGCGATCTGCGTCACCTCCGAACCGGTGCCGGCGGTGGTCGGCACCTGGATCAGCGGCAGGCGCTGGCCCTTGGCATTGCCCACGCCGTAGATGTCTTTCAGCGCCTGGGTGCAGCTGGGGTGGGCGAGCAGGGCGACCAGCTTGGCCACGTCCATCGAGCTGCCGCCGCCGAAGCCGATTACCAGTTGGGCCTCCAGGCTGCGCGCGCGCTCCACGGCGTTGAGCACGATGGCTTCGGGCGGATCGGCGATCACCTGGTCGAACACTTCCACGGCGAGACCCGCGTTGGCGAAACCGGGCAGCACGCCGTCGAGCAGGCCGAAGCGGGTGATGCCGGGGTCGGTAACGATCAGCACGCGCTGGGCGCCGCGTTCGCGGCAGAGCTTGGCCAGGCGCACGGCGCTGCCGGACTCACAGAGGATTTGCGCGATGGTGGCAAAACTGAAAGGTTGCATGGCATTAGCTCCTAAGCATCAGGGCTGGGCCGGCGCGGGGCGCTGGCGGGCGAAGAAGTCCCAGATCGCCTGGGGGCCGTCGAAGCCGGACAGGGTCGGGCCGAGCAGGCGAGGGGCGCGGAAGCCGGCCTGGGGAATCAGGTGGCCGCCGCCGATCAGCGAGTACAGCGCCACCTCCGCGCGGCCCTCGGCCTGCCACTGGTCGAGCTTGACCCGTTGCGCACGGTTATCCTGGTGGCTCCAGCTGGTGCTGCTGCGCACGGCATCCTGCGGGTAGCCGGCCAGCTGGGCGAAGTACTGCGCGGACTCGTACGCCGAGCGCACGGTACCGCGATTACCGAAGCCGAACAGGGTGACGATGCCGCCGTTGTAAGGGTTGATCGGGTCGCGCGTGCCGTTCATGAACAGCACCGGTACGGCCTGGCCGGACGGTGTGCAGTCGAGGTTGTCGTCGCTTGGCAGGTTGGCGGCGATGGCGGCCACGCCGGCCAGTAGCTGCGGCTGTTCCAGGGCGATGCGCAGGCCCAGGTGGCCGCCGTTGGAGTAGCCGGCGAGGAAGGCGCGCTGCGGGTCGGCACCGTGCTGGCTAGCCAGGCGCTGGATCAGCGCGGCGATCAGGCCCTTGTCGTCGATATTCTGCGTGCGCGCCGGGTAGTCGGCGGCAAGGCGGCAATCATTCCAGTTGTTCTCGAAGCCTTGCGGGTAGACCACGATAAAGCCGTGCTGGTCGGCCAGGCGCTCGAATTCGTAGGCGGTGAAGATGCGCATGTCGGCGATGGTCTGCAGCGAACCATGCAGAACGAACAGCAGCGGTGCATGGGCCGGCAGCTTGGCCGGCACATACAGGGCGTAGTCGCGCTGGCGGCCGTCGATCTCGATCTGCGCGTGCTGCAGGCTGGCGCTCAACGCCGGCTCGGCGGGCTTGGGCGCATAGAGGAAGTAGGCGTACAGAGCGCCGAGGATGGCGGCGATCAGCAGAAGTACGGAGAGGGCTATTTTTGTTTTTTTCACCAGATGCTCTCGGTCGGTTTGCTAGTGAAGTCGGGTGGATGACGCTTTGTTCATCCACCAATGGTTCCGCTCGGTGGAGCGCCACTCGGTGGATCGGTGAGGCGTGATCCACCCTACGAGTACCTCAGTATCTGCGTAGGGCGGGTGAAACCCGCGGGTTGCACCCGCCCTACGCGTCAGAACGCGAAGCTGGCCTCCGGCATCGCCATTAGGCACGCCGCGCCGCCCAGCAGGGCTTCGCGGTGGCTGCTGGCACGCGGTAGCACGCGGCGCAGGTAGAAATCCGCGCTGTGCAGCTTGGCCTGGTAGAACGCGGCCTCACCGCTGCTGGCATCCAGCGCATCCTGCGCGGTGGCAGCTGCCTGCAACCAGAAACCGGCCAGCAACACATAGGCCGAGTACTGCAGGAAGTCCACCGACACCGCGCCGATTTCCTGAGCGTCGCGCTGACTGAGGGTGATCACCTCGGCGGTCAGCTCGCGCCATTCGCCCAGGCGTGCCTGTACCGTGCGGGCCATCGCGCTCAGCGCCGGGTGCTGGGCCTGGGCGTCGCACAGGGCGCTGAATTCGCCGATCAGCGCGCTGAGTTCGGCACCACCATCGCCGAGCAGTTTGCGGCGGATGTAATCCAGCGCCTGGATGCCGTTGGTGCCTTCATAGAGTTGGGTGATGCGGCTGTCGCGCATCAGCTGTTCCATGCCCCACTCGCGGATGAAGCCATGGCCGCCGTAGACCTGCACCGCGTGGCTGGCGACTTCCTGGCCCATGTCGGTGAAGAAGGCTTTGACGATCGGGATCAGCAGCGCCGCGCGTTTGCCGGCGGCCTTGCGCTCGGCCGGCTCGCTGGCGCCGTGCTCCAGGTCGAGCTGGCGCGCGGTGTAGGCGGCGAGCATGCGGCAGCCTTCGACCAGGCTCTTCTGGGTCAGCAGCATGCGCCGCACGTCCGGGTGATTGATGATCGGGTCGGCGGCTTTCTCCGGGGCCACGGCGCCGCTCAGGCCACGCGACTGCAGGCGTTCGCGGGCATAGCGCAGGGCGCCCTGGAAGGCCGCCTCGCCGATACCCAGGCCCTGCAGGCCGACCTGGAAGCGCGCATCGTTCATCATGGTGAACATGCAGGCCAGGCCCTGGTTGGCTTCGCCGATCAGCCAGCCGGTGGCGCCGTCGAAGTTCATCACGCAGGTGGAGGCGCCCTTGATGCCCATCTTGTGCTCGATGGCACCGCAGCTCAGGGCGTTCTTCGCCGCCAGCGAGCCATCGGCGTTGACCGCGAACTTGGGTACCAGCAGCAGGCTGATGCCCTTCACGCCAGCCGGCGCATCCGGCAGACGTGCCAGCACCAGGTGGATGATGTTCTCGGAGAAGTCCTGCTCGCCGCCGCTGATAAAGATCTTGTTCCCGGTCACCCGATAGCTGCCATCGGCCTGGGGTTCGGCCTTGGTGCGCAGCAGGGCCAGGTCGGTGCCGGCCTGGGGCTCGGTCAGGCACATGGTGCCGGTCCACTGGCCGCTGACCATCTTCTCCAGGTAGTCGCGTTTGAGCGCGGCGCTGCCGTGCTTGTGCAGGGCCAGCACCGCGCCTTCGGTGAGGCCGGAATAGACGCGGAACGACAGCGAGGAGGCCATCAGCATTTCGTGGAAGGCGAAGGCCACCAGTTGCGGGAAGCCCTGGCCGCCGAACTCGGTCGGTCCGGTCATGCTGGCCCAGCCGTTGTCGACGAACTGCTGGTAGGCGACGCGGAAGCCCTTGGGCGTGGTGACGTTGCCGTCGACCAGTTGGCAGCCTTCCTCGTCGCTGTTGCGGTTGAGCGGGGCGATCTCGTTGCCGGTGAAAGCAGCGGCCTCTTCCAGCACGCCATCGATCAGCTCGCGATCCAGGCCGTTGCCCAGTTGTTCGCAATGGCCGCTGACGTCGAACAGCTCATGCAAGACGAAGCGCATGTCGCGCAGGGGCGCCTGGTAGCTCATGCCTGGCCCTCCTGGACGTCGGCGAAGCGCTTGCCGCTGGCCACCAGGCGGTCGATCAGCGCGGCCGGCTGCCAGTGCGCGCCGAAGCGTTCGGCCAGTTGCAGCAGGCGTTCGCGGATGGCGCCCAGGCCCTGAGCATCGGCCCAGGCCATCGGGCCGTTTTTCTCGGCGGGGAAGCCATAACCGTTCAGATACACCAGGTCGATGTCATGGCTATTGGCGGCGATGTTTTCTTCGAGGATCTTCGCCCCTTCGTTGACCAGGGCCAGCAGGCAGCGCACAAGAATTTCTTCCTGGCCGATATTGCGCCGCTGATAGCCGAGGCGCTCGGCCTCGCGCTGCACCAGGGCGTCCACTTGCGGGTCGTGCTCGGCCTGGCGGCTGCCCGGCGCATAACTGTAGTAGCCCTTGCCGGCCTTCTGGCCGAAGCGGCCGAGTTCGCACAGGCGGTTGTCGACCTGCACCTGGGCCACGTCCTGGCCCTTGCCGGCCAGCTCGCGGGCGCGCCATTCCAGGTCGATGCCGACTACGTCGTACATGCGGAACGGGCCCATGGCGAAGCCGAAGCTCTGCAGGGCGTTGTCGACCAGGTGCGGGTAGGTGCCTTCGAGCAGCAGGCTGCGTGCCTCGAATACGTAGGTATGCAGCATGCGGTTGCCGATGAAGCCATCGCAGTTGCCGGCCACCACACTGACCTTGCCGATGCGCTGGCCCAGGGTCAGTGCGGCATCGAGCACGGCCGGTGCGGTCTGGGCACCACGCACGATTTCCAGCAGCTTCATGATGTGCGCCGGGCTGAAGAAGTGCAGGCCGAGCACGTCCTGCGGGCGGGCCGTGACGGCGGCAATGGCGTCGATATCCAGCGCCGAGGTGTTGCTGGCGAGGATCGCGCCAGGCTTCACGGTCTTGTCGAGGGTGCGGAAGATTTCCTGCTTGAGTTCGAGGTTCTCGTACACCGCCTCGATCACCAGATCGACTTCGGCCAGGTCGGCATAGCTGCCCACCTGCTGGATACGCGCGCGCCGCAGGCTGGCCTCGCCGGGAGTGATACGGGCCTTGACGACGTGCTGGGCCCAGGTCTCTTCGGCCATCTGCAGGCCGGCCTCGACCATCTGCGGGTTGTTGTCCAGCCACAGCACCGGGATGCCGGCGCTGGACAGGCTGATGACGATGCCGCGGCCCATGGTGCCGGCGCCGATCACGGCAGCCTGCTGGATGTTGTAGTGGTTACTCATAGCCTTCCTCGGTTACGAAAAACAGAACCTGACGCACCATAAGTACCGGGCTACTATTTGGGAAATTTAGTCTTGTGATAAGTTGAATTTCCTTCGTGAATATATCGACCTTCGATCTCAACCTGCTGCGCGTGCTCGATGCCTTGCTGCGCGAGCGCAACGTGTCGCGCGCCGCCGAGCGCCTGTCGCTCAGCCAGCCGGCGGTGAGCAATGCGCTCAATCGCCTGCGCGACCTGCTCGATGATCCGCTGCTGGTGCGCGTCGGCCGCAGCATGCAGCCGACGCCGCGCGCCCTGGCGCTGGAGGTGCCGATCCGTGATGTGCTGCAGCGTATTGAGGAAAGCCTGAGCGGCGACGCGCCTTTCGATCCGGCCAGCAGCCGCCAACGCTTTCGTATCGCCGTCACCGACTATGTCGAGCTGATCCTTATGCCGCGCCTGCTCAAGTTGCTGGCTGAACGTGCACCGGGGGTGCAAATCGATATCCAGCACCTGAGTCCGACCCTGCCGGCCGAGGCCCTGGACAAGGGCGAGCTGGATCTGGTGCTGGGCCGCTTCGAGTCGGTGCCGCCACGCTTTCGCAGCCAGCGCTGGCTCAGTGAAACCTTGCAGCTGGTGGCCCATCGTGAGCACCCGCAACTGGCCGCCGGTCTTGATCTCGACGGCTTTCTCGGCCTTCGTCACCTGTGGGTGCATGGCGGGCAGACCCGCGGCATGGTCGAGCAATGGCTGGGTGAGCGCGGGCTAAGCCGCGAGATCGTCTACACCACGCCCAACTACCTGCAGGCTGCGCATATCGTCGCCAGCAGCGAGCTGGTGGCCGTGTTGCCCAGTCGCCTGGCGCAGTATTTTTCCGGACTGTTGCCGCTGCAGTTGCAGGAGTTGCCCTTCGACCTTGGGCCGTTCCACCTGGAGGTGGTCAGTCTTGGCCTGCGCCAGCGCGATGCGGCGTTGCAGTGGCTACACGAGTGCATTCTGGAGTTGGGCCGTGAGGTCCTGATGGCGCATCCGCCAGGCTAGCGGTCTACTGACCGTTACTCACTCTGTTGCCTGTTTGCCCTGAGCCTCGCCCGCAACGCCTGAGCCTTGGCTAAGTCCGCAGGCCTAGGCCAGTTGCTGTGTGCACTCGCGCACCTCGGCATAGGGGTAGTTCTCCAGCGCGGCGAAGCCGGGAATCTGCCGGGCCTTGAGCTTGGTCA
This sequence comes from uncultured Pseudomonas sp., assembly GCA_964518735.1. Lineage (GTDB taxonomy): Bacteria > Pseudomonadota > Gammaproteobacteria > Pseudomonadales > Pseudomonadaceae > Aquipseudomonas. The sequence goes on along the minus strand of CAZFKQ010000004.1, from coordinate 135,773 downwards.
GCAGCGGCACGCTGATGCCGCAGAGAAAACGGGTCAGGCACTCGCTGCTGGGTGTTTGCCCGTTGTACTCCTGATGCCGCTGGATAAAACGGGCGCACAGGCCGTGCAAATCCTGCTCGGCCAGTGGAGTCAGTGCCGGTGGCGCTGGCAGCTGGGCGACCTGGCCGTGGCACACCGAGCAATGCCCGCACTGCTGCGGCGCATTGGCGTCGCCGAAGTAAGCCGCGAGGCGCTGGCTCAGACAGTGGTCACTGGCAAACAGCTTGAGCATGGCCTGGATACGGGCGATCTCACTGGCTTCCTGCTGGCGGAAGTAGGCGTGCAGTTCTTCGCTCAGTTGCTGCGGATCGAAGTGCGCATCAAGCAGGGCATAGACCTCGGTCATCTGCTTGCTTTCCAGTTCGATCCAGCCCTTTTCCTGGAAGAAGTCCAGCGCCTTGATCACCCGGCCGCGTTCGGCCTGGTGCTGGTTGTACAGGGCGTCGAAATCCACCGTGCACCAAGTGCGTGCCCGCGCCGAGGTGGCGATGATCGCCTGGACGAACTGGCGGCGTTCACCCTCGAACTTGCCCAGCAGTACCTCGGGTTCGACCAGGTACTTGAAGCGGTACTCGGCGAAATAGGCATAGCGTGGGGCAATGATGCCGCGCAGCTCCAGCTGTACCAGCAGGGTTTTCAGTGGCAGCTGGCGGATATTGCTCTGCTCGGAGAGCTGGTTGAGCATCAGCTCCCACTGGCCGTCCTGGCCGGCACCAAGCAGCTCATCCAGCACGCAGCGGATGCCAGACAGCTCGGGTGTGTCGCCATAGACGAAGTTCTCCAGCACGTTGAGGCTGTCGCGGTTGGCCAGTACCAGGCAGTCGGAAGGCTGACCGTCGCGGCCGGCACGACCGATTTCCTGGCTGTAGTTCTCGATCGACTTGGGCAGGTCGAAGTGCACCACGTTGCGGATGTCGGCCTTGTCGATGCCCATGCCAAAGGCGATGGTGGCGACGATGCAGTTGATCCGCCCATCCATGAACTGGCGCTGGATCGCCTCGCGCGCTTCGTGTGGCATGCCGGCGTGGTAGGCGCTGGCGGCGATGCCGCGCTGGCTGAGCTGTTCGGCCACCTGTTCGGCGGTCTTCTGCTGGGTGACGTAGACGATGCTCGGCTGGTCGGCCTTGGCGCCCAGCCATTCGACCAGGCGGCGCTGTTTGTCGCGCCCGGCCACGGGCTCCACCAGCAGGTTGAGGTTGGCCCGGTAGAAGCCGGTGGTGACCACATCCTCTGCGGCGATGGCGAACTTCTTCTGCATGTCGGCGATCACCGGCGGCGTAGCCGTCGCGGTGAGCAGCAGCACCTGGGGAATGCCGAACTGGCGCTGGTAGTCGGGCAGCTTGAGGTAGTCGGGGCGGAAGTTGTGGCCCCACTCGGAAATGCAGTGCGCCTCGTCGACCACCAGCAGGGAGATCGGCACCTGGCTGATGAAGTTACGGAAGCGCTCGTTTTTCAGGCGCTCCACCGAGATCATCAGGATCTTCAGCTCGCCGCTCTTGGCGCGAGCCATGGTTTCGGCAGTCTGCTCACGGCTCTGCGCCGAGTCGATGCTGGCGGCGCTGATGCCACGGGCATGCAGGAAGGCCAACTGGTCCTGCATCAGCGCCAGCAAGGGCGAGACCACCAGAGTCAGGTGCGGCAGGTGCAGGGCCGGCAACTGGTAGCACAGCGATTTGCCCGAGCCGGTGGGGAAGATTGCCGCCGCCGAGCGCCCGGCCAGCACGGCCTCGACCACGCGCTGCTGGCCGGGGCGCAGTTGGGAAAAGCCGAAGACACGGGCGAGGGTGGCGAGCATGAGGCAATCTTCCGGAGGCGGCGGTCGTGGGCGCCGACCATAGCGCGGCATCGGTAGGTGGCGCCAGCGTACAAGAGTGTTGATCCAGGGCATGGAAGGTAGGCGCTGAGCAATCTAGGCTGAAGCAGAGTTACCTACCATTACGGAATTCGACATGAGCAAGCACAAGAGCAAACAGGGAACAGTCAAAGCCGATGCCGATACTGCAGGTGCAGGCAGCAAACTGTCGCGCAAGGAGTACGAGCAGCAGTTGCATGATCTGCATGTCGAACTGGTGAAGTTGCAGCAATGGGTGGTGACCACCGGCGCCAAGGTGGTGGTGGTGTTCGAGGGCCGCGATGGCGCGGGCAAGGGCGGCACCATCAAGGCGCTGACCGAGCGGGTCAGTCCGCGTGTGTTTCGCGTGGTGGCGCTGCCAGCACCGACCGAGCGGGAAAAGAGTCAGATGTATGTGCAGCGTTACATTCAGCATCTGCCGGCTGCCGGTGAAGTAGTGATCTTCGACCGCAGCTGGTACAACCGCGCCGGCGTCGAGCGGGTCATGGGTTTCTGCAACGAGACCCAGCTGAAGAAATTCCTCAGTGGCGCGCCGCTGGTCGAGCGCAACATGGTCGAATCGGGAATCATCCTGCTCAAGTACTGGCTTGAGGTCAGCCCGGAGGAGCAGGAGCGTCGCCTGCGTGCGCGCATCGAAGACGGGCGCAAGACCTGGAAGCTGACCGCGATGGACATCAAGTCCTACAACCGCTGGGACGCCTACACCCAGGCCCGCGACGAGATGTTCGAGGCCACCGATTCGTCCTGGGCACCCTGGTTCGTCGCCCGTTCCGAGGACAAGAAGCGCGTGCGCCTTAACCTGATCAGCCACCTGCTGCAGCAGATTCCCTACGAGGAAGTTCCGCAGCCCAAGGTCAAACTGCCCAAGCGCAAGATCGGTGCCTACAAGGCGGCTAACTATCCCTTCAAGTTCATCGCCGAGCCATTCTAAGGCTCGGACTTGTGCCACTCGCCTTGTGCAAACCCCCAATAAAAAGCCCCGCATCTGCGGGGCTTTTTATGGGTTGGCTCAAATCTCCGGATCCAGCGGCGGGTGCTTGTGCCAGGCACTGCCACCGGGCAGTACCAGGTTCAGCAGCAGGGCGCTGATGGCACACAGGGAAATGCCGGACAGGGCGAAGTCGCCATTACCGTTGCCACTGCCGATGACCATGCCACCGATGCCGAAGACCAGGGTGACCGAGACGATGATCAGGTTGCGCGCCTCCGACAGGTCGACCTGATGGCGGATCAGGGTATTCAGGCCGACCACCGCGATCGAGCCGAACAGCAGGCAGAGAATGCCGCCCATCACCGGTACCGGAATGCTCTGCAGCGCCGCGCCGAACTTGCCGATAAAGGCCAGGGCGATAGCGAACACGGCCGCCCAGGTCATGATCTTCGGGTTGAAGCTCTTGGTCAGCATTACCGCGCCGGTGACTTCGGCATAGGTGGTGTTGGGCGGGCCGCCGAACAGGCCAGCGGCCGAGGTGGCCAGGCCGTCGCCGAGCAGGGTGCGGTGCAGGCCGGGCTGCTTGATGAAGTTCTTGCCGGTTACGCTGCCAATGGCCACCACTCCGCCGATATGTTCGATGGCCGGAGCCAGGGCCACCGGCACCATATAGAGGATGGCGCCCCAGTGCAGCTCGGGTGCGACGAAGGCCGGCATCGCCAGCCACGGCGCGGCGGCGATGCCGCTGCTGTCGATCACGCCGAAGAAGGCGGCCAGCACACAGCCGACGACGATGCCGGCGATGATCGGTACCAGGCGCAGCAGACCACTGCCCAGCACGGCCACCAGCAGAGTGGTGATCAGGGCTGGCATGGAAATCAGCATGGCGGTTTCGTAAGGCACCAGTTGCACACTGCCGTCACCGGCCTTGCCCATGGCCATGTTCACCGCCACCGGCGACAGGGCCAGACCGATGGAGATGATCACCGGAGCGATGACCACCGGCGGCAACAGGCGGTCGATAAAGCCAGCGCCTTTGACCCGCACCACCGCACTGAGCAGGATATAGACCAGGCCGGAGGCGACCACGCCACCGAGCACCGCAGGCAGGCCGAACTCACCCTTGGCGGCGAGGATCGGCGCGATGAAGGCGAAGCTTGAGGCCAGGAATACCGGAACCTGGCGCCCGGTGACCAGTTGGAACAGCAGGGTGCCAATGCCGGCGGTGAACAGCGCGACGTTGGGGTCCATGCCGGTGATCAGCGGCATCAGTACCAGGGCGCCGAAGGCGACGAACAGCATCTGCGCGCCGGAGAGGATCTGCCGGGGCAGCGGGTCGTTGTACTCGCTCATGCTCAGGCGTCCTTCTGCTTGGTGCCGAAAATCTTGTCACCGGCATCGCCGAGGCCGGGAATGATGTAGCCGTGCTCGTTCAGGCGCTGGTCGATGGAGGCGGTGAAAATCATCACGTCCGGATGGGCGTCGTTGACCACCTTGATGCCTTCCGGGGCGGCGACCAGGACCATGGCGCGGATTTCCTTGCAGCCGGCCTTTTTCAGCAGGTCGATGGTGGCGACCATGGAGCCGCCGGTGGCCAGCATCGGGTCGATGATCAGCGCCAGGCGCTCGTCGATTTCCGGGGCGAGCTTTTCCAGGTAGGTGTGTGCTTCGAGGGTTTCCTCGTTGCGCGCCACGCCGACAGCGCTGACCTTGGCGCCCGGAATCAGGCTGAGCACACCGTCGAGCATGCCGATGCCGGCACGCAGGATCGGCACCACGGTGATCTTTTTGCCGGCGATTTTCTCTACCTGCACGGTGCCGGCCCAGCCCTGGATCTCGCAGTTTTCCAGGGGCAGGTCGTTGGTGGCTTCGTAGGTGAGCAGGGCACCCACTTCCTGGGCCAGTTCACGGAAGTTCTTTGTGCTGATGTCGGCGCGGCGCATCAGACCGAGTTTGTGGCGGATCAGTGGGTGGCGGATCTCGCGGATGGGCATGCAGGGTCTCCGGAAGGGCGGCTTGAATAGTGTTCTAGAGTAAAGCACTGCTAATGCCAGCTAGAAGCCGCGCAGTTTACTGACTTGAGTTGAACAAGTGGTCAGAAAATATACGCGCCAGGCTTGCCCTGGCCCATGAGTCTGAGTACCTTTGCCGACCCTTTTTTATGACCTACCATCTTGGGCGGTCCACTTTTCCAACCTATCCGGAGAGCGCCATGTCTGCCGACCTCGCCCACATTCGCCAAATCATGGCCGAAGCCGATTGCCTGTATACCGATGCTCAGGTCGAGACGGCCATCGACCAGGTTGCCGCGTCTATCAACGGCGAGCTGGCCGAGAGCAATCCGGTGGTGTTCTGCGTGATGAACGGCGGGCTGATCTTCGCCGGCAAGCTGTTGCCCAAGCTGGGCTTCCCGCTGGAGCTGTCGTACCTGCATGCAACCCGTTATCGCAGTGAAACCACCGGCGGCGAGCTGTTCTGGAAGGCCAAGCCGGAAATCTCCTTCATCGACCGCGAAGTCCTGATCATCGATGACATCCTCGATGAAGGGCACACGCTGTCGGCCATCATCGACTTCTGCAAGCATGCCGGTGCAAGCAAGGTGCACACCGCCGTGCTGATCGACAAGGTGCACGACCGCAAGGCGCGGCCGGATCTCAAGGCCAACTATGTCGGCCTGCCTTGCGAAGACCGCTTCATCTTCGGTTACGGCATGGACTACAAGGGCTACTGGCGCAATGCGGCCGGGATCTTCGCGGTCAAAGGCCTGTAAGTGAAGGCACCGGCCTTTCTCGATCATGCCTTGTTTGCTGACTTGACTGGCAAGGCTGCGCACAGCCCGCGCCAGCGCAGTCACCACAACCTGCACGAGATGGACGAGCCCTGCCACCGCCTGGTGGTGGGGTTGCAGCCCGACACCTATATAGCCCCGCACCGCCACCTGAGTGTCGACAAGGCGGAAACCCTGCTGGTGCTGCAGGGCCGTTTCGGCCTGTTGCTGTTCGGTGAAACGGGCGAGCTGCAGGGTACGCGGTTGCTCGAAGCCGCGGGTGAGTGTGTCGGTGTTGATCTGCCGCCAGGGCAGTTTCATGCCCTGGTGGTGCTGGCGGCGGACTCGGTGCTGTTCGAGTGCAAGGCCGGTCCCTACCGCCCGCTGGGCGACGCTGAGCAGGCCGGTTGGGCGCCGCGTGAGGGCGATGACGGGGCGGAGGAGTATCTGGCCTGGATGCGCGCGCAGTTCTGACTGCCGTAGCCCGGATGCAATCCGGGATCGGCGCTGCCTGCTTCCCCAGATTACATCCGGGCTACGGATTAACCGCTTGCTCCAGCCAGCGCAGGGCCTTGGTCCGCGCCTGTGGCAGGTCGCGCATATAGGCCAGCCGGCCATTTTCGCGGTGCACCCCGGCGCGACGCAGTTTCAGGCGCAGGCGAGGGGCCACACCGACCAACACCAGGCCGATGTCATGCTGGCGATAGTCGCGCAGCACATTGTCCAGGGCGGCCAGGGCAGTCATGTCCAGCAGTGGCACCGCGCTCATGTCGACGATCACCACGCGCACCTCCGGGTTGAAGCGGCGCAGCACGCTCAGGGCTTTTTCTGCAGCGCCGAAGAACAGCGGTCCACGGATGCTGTAAGCCAGCACCTGTGCCGGTAGCTCGCCGAGCATCTGCAGCTGGTGGCGGGGCAGTACGGCTGTGTCGGTCAGCTCGCTCATGCGCTTGATGAAGATGCCGGTTGCCAGCAGCAGGCCGACTCCGACCGCCAACACCATGTCGAACAATACGGTGAGCAGCAGGCAGGTGAGCAGGACCAGCACGTCACTGCGTGGTGCGATGCGCAGGGTATGCAACACATGACCCGGCTCGCTCATGTTCCAGGCCACCATCAGTAGCAGGGCGGCCAGGGCAGACATCGGCAGGTAGCTGAACAGCGGGGCCAGGAACAGTATGGCCAGCAGCACGACGCCGGCATGGATGATCGCCGCCAGCGGCGAGAATGCACCGGCACGAACATTGGCGGCGCTGCGGGCGATCGCGGCGGTGGCGGTGATGCCGCCGAACAGCGGAGCAACCAGATTGCCCAGGCCCTGGCCGATCAGCTCGGCATTGGGGTCGTGCTTGCTGCCGGTCATGCCATCGGCAACCACGGCGCACAGCAGCGACTCGATGGCGCCGAGCATGGCGATGGCGAACGCCGGGGCCAGCAACTGGCGGATCAGCTCGAAGGACAGGGTTAGCGGTTTACCGTCAGCTCCCGGCAGCTGCCAGGGCCAGGCAAAGTCCGGCAGAAAGGGGGGGATGCCAGGATGACTGACGCCGTCCACGGTATAACTGAAGCGCTCGCCCAGGGTCGCCACCGGCAGGCCTAGCCACTCCAGCAGCAGCGCCAGCAGGGCGCCGACTGCCAGGGCGACCAAGTGCCCCGGGACTTTGGGCAGCAGTTTTGGCCACAGCAGTAGGGTGGTCAGGCTGGCGCTGGCAATCAGTACGTCCCCAGGGTGGAAGTCTGGCAGGGCCTGTCCGATCAGTTGTAGATGCTCAAGCACGTGCTGCGGTGCACCTGCCAGACGCAGGCCGAGCAGATCCTTGATCTGCAGCACGGCGATGACGATGCCGATACCGGCGGTGAAGCCGAGCGTAACCGGATACGGCACGAACTCGATCAGCTTGCCGGCTCGACCCAGACCCAGAGCAATCAGGATCAGCCCGGCCAGCAGGGTGCACAACAGCAGACCACCGAGGCCGTATTGCTGGGTAATCGGCAGCAGGATGACCACAAATGCGGCAGTGGGGCCGGAGATGTTGAAGCGTGAACCACCGGTAAGGGCGATCAGCGGAGCGGCGACCAGCACCGTATACAGGCCGTGCTGCGGGGGAACGCCAACCGCGATGGCCAGGGCCATCGCCAGAGGTATGGCGATGATGCCGACCGTCAGGCCGGCACTCAGGTCGCCGCGCAAGGTGCGCCATGAGTAACCGACACGCCAGGCCTGACGCCAGGCGGTAAACAGCTGAGGTAGAGGCATCGCAGGCTCCGTATCGCCAAACAGCAGTATAAAGGCTTGCGCTCTGTGTGGGTTTGCTCGTCGGTGGATCATTTAGTCGCGTTGAGCGCGCTGGCGGGCAAGGGTAAACTGCCGGCCCCGTAATGCCCGCCGAGCTGGAAGACATCATGCGTAAAGACAAGAAACAGGTGATTGGCGAAGAAATCAGCGACGAGTCGATCAAGCTGTTCCTCGCTGTCGAACCGGCTGATGCCACGCCGCCGTCCCTGCATAAGCTGGTCAAGGCCTACCGTGGCCTGCGTATCGACGATTTCGAGCGCTTCCTCGGTTTCTTCAAGGATGCCGGTTACGACCTGAATGCCCAGGATGCCCAGGGCCATGATTTTGTTGCCTTGATCCAGGATCAGCGGCTTGCCGAGCCTTATGTCGAGGCAATCAAGGCTGCACGCGGCTGATTTGGCCATTAATCAGGATTGACGGATGTTGCCGGCGCAATTTTTGCGTCTGAAAATGCGTCATTAATGGTATTGTGCGCGCCGTAAAATTCGGCTCGGCAAAGCTCAGCTTGCGTCTGCTCGACAGATGCATGGGAAAGCCCGGCCTTGAGCGCTTGCCGGCTGGAGCTGCGGCAGCGACGATAGCTGAAAGTTTGAGCGCATGGGCTGCCCACAGGTGGCGCATGCCAATGATGGTGGCGCAGAGTCAGGTCAGGCCGAGTCAACGGCCCCTACTCATCGTCCCCTGCGATATTCCAGGCACTTGTCTGGCTGTCAGTGATTAGTGGTTGATGCGCGGCTCAAAAGGCCGATGCCATCAATTTGGTACTGCAGATCTTGGAGAAGCGTTAATGACGCAAGTCAATCACGAAACTGTGGATGTGCTGCTGGTTGGTGCTGGCATCATGAGCGCCACCCTGGCTGTGTTGCTCAAGGAGCTGGATCCCAGCCTCAAGCTGGAGATCGCCGAACTGCGCTCTTCCGGCGCCATCGAAAGTTCCAACCCCTGGAACAACGCTGGTACCGGTCACGCCGGCCTCTGCGAGCTGAACTATACGCCCCAGGCGGCTGACGGTTCGGTCGACATCAAGAAAGCCGTGCAGATCAACACCCAGTACGAAGTCTCCAAGCAGTTCTGGTCTTACCTGTGCGGCAAGGGCGAATTCGGCTCACCGAAGAATTTCATCAATTCGGTGCCGCACCTGAGTTTCGTGCGTGGCGAGAAGGATGTCGACTTCCTCAAGACCCGCTTCGCACAGATGGTCAAGCATCACGCCTTCGCTGACATGGAGTACAGCGAAGATCAGGCGGCCATGGCCGAGTGGATGCCGCTGATGATGCAGGGTCGTGACGCCGGTGAGCGCATTGCCGCCACGCGAGCGCTGAACGGTACCGACGTCAACTTCGGTGCGTTGACCAATCAACTGCTGCATTACCTGGCCAGCCAGGGCGGCGCCAATGTCAGCTACAACCAGAAAGTTACCGGTCTCAAGCGCAGTGGCCAGGGCTGGTCGGCCGAGATCAAGAACAACAAGACCGGCGAACAGCGCGAAATCTCGGCTAAGTTCGTGTTCCTCGGTGCCGGTGGCGGCGCGCTGCCTTTGTTGCAGCTGTCCGGCATCCCGGAAGGCAAAGGTTTTGGTGGTTTCCCGGTGAGCGGCCAATGGCTGCGTTGTGACAATCCGGAAGTGGTCAAGCTGCACCAGGCCAAGGTCTACAGCCAGGCTGAAGTCGGCGCGCCGCCGATGTCGGTGCCGCACCTCGACACCAGGGTCGTGGATGGCAAGACCTCGCTGCTGTTCGGCCCTTATGCCGGCTTCACCACCAAGTTCCTCAAGTACGGTTCGTTCCTCGACCTGCCTCTGTCGGTTCGCCCGAGCAACATCGGCCCGATGCTGGCCGTGGCCCGCGACAACTTCGACCTGACCCGCTACCTGATCAAGGAAGTGCTGCAGTCCCAGGATCAGCGCCTGGAAGCCCTGCGCAAGTTCTACCCGAACGTCAAAGCCGAGGACTGGAGCCTGGAAGTGGCCGGTCAGCGCGTGCAGATCATCAAGAAGGACGCGAAGAAGGGTGGCGTCCTGCAGTTCGGTACCGAGCTGGTATCGGCCGAGGACGGCACCATCGCCGCCCTGCTGGGTGCTTCGCCAGGCGCTTCGGTGACTGTGTCGATCATGCTCAACCTGATCGAGCGCTGTTTCGCCGAGCAGGCTAAAAGCGAGGCCTGGGCTGGCAAGCTCAAGGAGATCTTCCCGGCTCGTGAGTCCGTGCTGGAAGATAATGCCGAGCTGTACCGCGAGGTCAGCGCCGAATCGGCCAAGCGCCTGCAGCTGAATGCCTGAAGCGTATGACGCTCGATAAAAAACCGCCTCTCGGGGCGGTTTTTTTATGCGGCTAACATTGCGCGTGGTCGGCTGAACTGTTGTCGCGGCAGGATGATCTCGTCGATGGGTAGTTGCTGGCCCAACCAGCAGGTACGCAGTTCCTTGACTTGTACCCAGCCTGGCTGGGGCGGCGGCACAGTGCTTTCACGTAGGGCAAGACAGCAACCGTCGCTATCCAGTAGGGCATAACGACGCATCTTGCTGCGTGGGGTGAGCAGGCTCCATAGACTCATCATTTGGCTGTCCTCTTGGTTGGCCTGGTCTTTATCCCATGGCCGGGTGACAGGGCCATGACAGGAACCATCGCCGTGCTGATACGGTCAGAAAAACCAGCTGTCAGCCCAGAATCCTGCTGGTTATACTGCCGGCCATTTTCCGCAACCCCCTTCTGGAGAGATCAAGCATGATGAACCGTGCGCTGCTCGGCCTGATCGCCCTGTTCAGCCTGGCCCTGGTTGGCTGTGCTCACAGCCCGCAACAACTCAAACCGCAACCGCGCCTGAATGCTGCGCTGGTTGCTGTCGGTCAGGGGCAGCCGGTGGTCGTGCGCGTTGCTGATGGGCGCTCCTCGCCGAATCTTGGTACCCGCGGTGGTCTCTATCCGGAGACCAGCGCGATCAGCGTGCAGGGTAAGGACATTCTGCCGCGCCTGCAGGCTGAGGCCGAAGCTGCTGTGCGGCTGCTCGGTTTCACGCCGAGCGCCAACGCCTACAACGCGCCGCAGTTGACCCTGACCCTGGCCGACCTCAAGTACCAGTCGCCGAAAGAGGGTCTTTATGTCACCGAGGCCGATATCAGCGCCAGCTTCCGGGTGGATGTACAGAACAGCAACCGTCGCTACAGCGGTCGCTACGGTGCTTCGCTGAATCAACGCTTCGGCATGGCGCCAAACCAGGAAACCAACACCAAGCTGGTCGGCGATGTGCTCAGTGATGCCATGACGCGTGCCTTCAAGGACCCGACCATCGGCCAGATCCTGGCGCAGTAATCGCCATCCCGGATAAGCAAAAAGCCCGACTCAAGTCGGGCTTTTTCATGTCTGGCGCCTGTCAGGCGGCTTCGTGGTAGAGCTCGGGCAGGCTGATGCCGGTCTGCTCGTCGATTTCCGGTAGATCGTAGTGTTCGTGGCCACCCAGTGCGCAATACGCCAGCCAGTGGTGATCCTGCACGTTGATTGACAGTTCATCGACCAGTTGGATGGTGTCGATATCGTCCAGCGAGTCGATCAGGTAATCGCGATCCTGCGGTTGTGCACTGAACATGCTGCAAGTCTCCCAAGTTTGATGGTTGCCGGCCTGTCGTGGGTTCGCCGGACAATAGCCAAACATAGTCGACGAACATGACAACCTTCAGATGGATTCGGCATTGACCAAGAGCCAAAGGCTACATTCGTCGGAAACGCCAGTCGTGCCCGCAGGCCTTCGGTAGAATCCGCGGCCGTATTCTGACTGCCGGCCTCGTGCTGGTGCTGTTCTCCTATCTTCGGCCCTTCATGGGCCACCTGAGGTTGCTGATGACGCTGCAGGTTTTTTGGTCACAGTTTCTCGCTCATCCGGCGCAAATGCTCAATGCGCTGGCACTGTTCTTTGCGCTGGCAGGTAGCTGGCTGCTACTGGCGACCCGCATGCGTGAACAGCGCGCCGAAGCGCGCCTGGTGGCTGCCAGCGAAGTGGCACAAGAAACTTCGCTGGACGATGAGCCAACTCAGCGTCTCAACCGCTTCTTCTATAGTTTTGGCAGTGTCAGCCTGGTTCTTGCTGTGCTGCTGTCCTGGGCTAGCACGCAACTCTGAGAGCCGGATTACGCTTCCCGGTTGTTGTGGCGCTGGTGTTTGCCGTGAGCGTCCGCTGTTCACTTGCAGCGTGCAATCCCTGTGTATTGGCTCATTAGGACGCTGCCCCAGGACTTGAAGTCGGTCTGCAGCATTGTCCTTTGGCTGTCCATTGCGCTACGCCTATCCCTGTTTCAGACGACCGACTGGGCGTTCGCTGGCTTTTGCGTGCTTATGCGGAGTGCGCGCTCGTGTTCATAGCTCCAATGCGGCAGGTTGTCTGTGGAGCTCATACCGCAGAAACAACCATTCATCCTTTTTTCATCCCTCCGCTTCATTCCTGCTATTTCGACATTCGCCTACGTCATCGTGCGTATCTGGTGCTTGGTAGAAAAGTGGGTGTCTCTATTCAGTGTACTAATCAAATCCATGGTGATGCCTGGGTATTTCCGGCTTAAGGCCTGTGCGTGGGCGTTGTGGGTGTTATTCGGCTGATTTGCATGACCGTACGGTCACTGTTTTTGTTTCTATTTAAGTGGCCTAAATGTATTTAGTTGCACGATTTAAGTGCGCGCTTGGTCTTTTGTTATGTCGATTTAAATTGGCCTTTCAATTTTCTTGCTGGCCGTTCTGCTGTGAACTGGTTCGTACTCTGCGGTGCGTTAGAGAAGCCCCTCGTGTTGACAGTGGAGGCAAGATAAAAATAGGATGCGCCAGCACTTTTAGCTCAGCTAAACGAATCCATGGATAATAGGATTCGCTAATAAAAATAATAAATTCTGCAACATTGATGCGGTATTGGTACTGCTCTTGATATTTGCGGTGCAGGGGAAAGGGATGCGTTCGCTCGTAATATTTCTTATATCAATAATTGGTTTTTTGGGTGCTTCGTCGAGTCTGGCGGCGCCCTCTGATGCTGTGTCTGTCGATAGTTCGCTGGCTCTTGATGCGTCTGCACAGCAGTCTTCTCAGGCGGTGGACATTATTCGTCGCGCCGATCGTATTCGCGCCCCCGCTGAACCCTTTCGTTATGCCTTGACCTTGATTGAGATGAAAGGGGAACAGGAAGTTTCCCGGCAAAGTCTTGATGTGGCCATGCGCTTTTATAAGCCCACCGCCGAGCAGGCTGGCGACGCACGAGCATTAGTGCGTTTTGTTGATCCGCCTACTGAGCGTGGCAAGTCTTTGTTGTCAATCTTCGATAAGCTTTGGTACTACGAGCCGAAGTTGCGTCGGCCGATTCCTATTTCTCGTCAACAACGGTTGGTCGGGCAAGTATCGAACGGTGATGTGGTGGCTACAGATTTTGATCTTTCCTATGTTTCTGTGCTGGCCGCCACGGAAGATTGCGATGGGCGTCCCTGCTATCGCTTGGAATTGCAACGGCGTTTTCCGCATGTGACGTACCCGAAGATTAATTACTGGGTGGATGTGGAAACCTATCGGCCATTCAAGGCGGAGTTTCTATCGACCGGTAATAAGGTGCTTAAACGAGCTTGGTATAAAGACTACAAGCTGGCTCTTGGTGAGCAGCGGCCACATGAAATCTATATCGAAGACAGCCTGAAGAAAGAACAATACACACGGATGCTGTATTCCGATGTGCGTCTCGAAGAAGTTCCAGAAGCCTACTTCCAGAAAGAATATTTGTTGCGTCTGCGCTGATGGGTTCGATTGCACAGGTAGGTGTATCCGTGATGCGCAAATGGCTTTTCCTGGTCCTGGCTTGTGGCGCTTGGCTGCCGGCATGGCCAGCGCTGGCAGTGGATTGCAGTGTTGGTGGCTACGGCGGCATGGAAGGTGGGCAGGCACAAGCGCGCGATGCCTGGCTCAATCCGCAGGGCGATTTCAGTAAGGATCAGCGGCACGCTGCGCTGTATAGCGAAGTGAATGCGGATTGTGCGATGGATGCCGGAAAGTTGCATGTAAATGCCTATGGCGAGCGCATTGCAAATTACGGCGAAAGTGGCGATGCCCAAGATAATGACGGTTATGACAATCGTGGTTTTATCCGTGAGGCTTATTTTTCGCTGAGTCCGTCTGAATCGCTGTTTGTGGATGTAGGCAAGAAAGATATTCGCAATGGTCAGTTCTTTTTCGTCAGTCCGTTGGATTTCTTGCAGAACCCGGGAAATTATTCATCACGGGGTGTGATCAATGCCATGGGGGTTTCCTGGCGGGATACTTACCGTGAAGGTTCAGTAGCAGCGCAGGCGTCTTGGTTTAATCAATATGGTACTGCCGAGTTTGCTGTAATACCGCAGTTGGCCAATCAGTCGAGCAAGGCACGTATAGCGGAATGGACGAGCCTGCAACGGACCAATGGCGAAGAACGTTATTATGCTGCGTATACCTCGGCATTGTTTGAAGACTTTAACCCGCGGTTTGTTTTGGTTGGCGGTGAGCACTTTGGCGCGGGTCTTGGTACCAGTGGTTTTCTGAATGATGACTGGATTATCAACCTGGAATTGGCGGCGCGTGATTACAGTGATATCCGTGAGGCCAGTGCCGATGCCTTACGCAAGTTCAGGAGTTTTCAGCTGCCCAGTGCCGATGAGATATTTGTCGAGCAGCAACGTGACGTATTTACCCAGTTTGCCGCCGGCCTGCGTTATGCCACGGAAGATAATCTGGCCATTTCCGTTGAATACCTGTTTCAGGATCAGGGGCTGGATGAAAACAACTGGGATGATTATTTCGACCTGCTTGAGGTGAGCGAGCAGGCATTTCAGTTCAGTGGTGCCGATGTCTTTCGCGATTATCAGCTGTTATTTGCCCAGGAAACCGATAACACGGTGCGCCGGGATTTGATGCTGGGTCGCCAGTATCTGATGGCGCATGTGCAACGGGATCAGGCCGAGTTGCAGCGACTGTCATGGGAAACGTCGACCATTTACAACATTGAAGATCAAAGTTTTGCGCTGAACGTGCACCTCTCATCACAACTTAGCCGGCACTTTGAAGTGTATCTCGGTGGTGGTTATTTGGGCGGGCGGGACAGCAGTGAATTTGGCCGATTGGGAACCAGTGGGGTGGGCTATGCAGGCGTACGAGCAATCTGGTAACGAAACTCTGGGCTGTGCTCTGCTGTTTCCTGGGCAGGGCACTCAGCACATCGGCATGGGCAGCGATGTGTGTGATCAGTTGCCGGCTACCGCCCGAGTCTGGGACTGTGCCAGCGATATCGCCGGTTTCGATGTGCGTCGTCTGTGCCTGAAAGGGCCGATGCCGAAGCTGGACAAGACCCAGTACCAGCAGGTGGCCGTAACCACGGTGAACATCGCCTGCCTCGAGGCGCTGCGTGCCAGAGGGCCGCTGGGTGAGGCTTGCGTGGCCGGCCACAGTGTCGGTGAGTTCTCGGCGCTTTATGCCGCCGGCGTACTGAGCCTAGAAGACGTGTTTCGTGGCGTGGCCGCCCGTGGCCAGATCATGCAGGCGCTGGCCGAACAAACCGATGGGGCGATGTATGCGATCAAGGGAATCGATCGCGATGGCATCGCCGAATTGATCGCGCTGCACGAATTGTCTGACCGCATCACCGTGGCTAACGACAACTCGCCCCGTCAGCAGGTGATTTCCGGTTGCAAGCTGGCGCTCAAGGAACTGCTGCCGGTACTGCTGCGTGAAGGCTTCGAGCAGGTCCGCCTGCCGGTCAATGGTGCCTGGCACAGCAGCCTGATGCGTCCGGGTGCCGAGGACTTTCAGGCGGTGATCGACAGCCTCAGCTTCAGCGAGCCGCGCGTGCCGGTATTTGGCAACCAGGCGGCTGCTCCACTGACCTGCGTCGAGCAACTGCGCGCTGATCTGGTGACCAACCTGTATTCCACCGTGCGCTGGCGCGAAACCATGCACAGCCTGGCTGCCAGCGGTGTGCGCCTGTGCCTCGAAGTTGGCCCGAAGAAGGTACTCAGCCGCCTGCTACTGGATTTTCCCGCCTTGCAGGAGCAGCTCAGCGCACGGCATGCCGTCGAATTGCTGGCTCCGGCCCCCGTCGTGACCGAGTGATTAGCGGCGCACCGCCCGGAGAATCCTGATCCATGCTTCCGACTTTTCAGCGACACCTTGGCCGTTACGCCGTAGCCCTGTGGTTCGGGCTCACTCTGCTGTGCCTGCTGCTGGCTTTTGCCCTGGTGCGTAACAGCGCCGAGCTGGGCCTGCTGGAGTTGTTGCTGGCAGGCGGAGCGATTTCTGCCGGGGTCAGCTTTGGCGCTTTTCGCGATGCCCCGGGTTACTGGATCTACAGCACCCTGGCACCGAAATTCATGATGTCCAAGGAAGAGCTGAGCGCAGTGCGCAGCGTGCAGGTTACCCCGCTGCTGCGCTGGCTCAACCCGATGCAGAGTCCGCTGGGCATGCCGACCTTGATAATGCTGTCGATGCTGCTGCTGTTGCTGGCTGGCCATAGCGTGTTTGCGCAGCATCGCAGTCTGGTCGTCCTGGTGGTGATTGGCGGGCTGTTTCCTCTGCTGCTGTGCTGGCTGTTGCTGGGCAGTGCCCGCTACTTTCTGGTGCTGGCCAGTCCGGAAGGCGAGAGCACCCTGCGCCAGAGTCTGAGTCGTTTGCGCCAGGCGACCGGCTACCGACGCGAAGACCTGATCATCACCCTGGCAATCAACTGGGCACTGATCTGGCCGCTGCAGAGCAAGCCGGCGTTCAGTCTGGCCGGTGGCTACGGCAAACCGGAGTTCATGGTCGCGGCTGTGCTGCTGGTCTGGATTGCGGCGTTCTTCACCCTGCTCGGCGCGCGTCGCTCTCGCCTGTTTTCCCTGGTTGGCGAGAACCTTTCGAGCCTGTTCAGCGTTGCCGCAGCGCAGCCGCAGTCAGTGGCGCGCACGCTGCCGCAGCGCCTGCTCGCTTACTACGGCGTGCTCGGCTTGTGGACCCTGGGGGGGTGCCTGGTGCTCGGCCTGCTACCGGTAGTCCTGCCGTTCCCGCTGTTCTGCCTGCTGTTGTTGCCCGCCCTGGGCTGGATGTTCTGGCAGGAGCGCGGGCTGACCTTACAGCGTGATGCCGAGCAGGCCGCCCAGTTCATCAATGAGCAGGCGGTGCAGCCGGTGGCGGTGCCACGGCGCATGGCGGAGTTCAATTGATGCATATCGGTATCGACATCGTGCAGATCGAGCGTATCCGCACTGCCAGCCAGCGTAGCGGCGAAGGTTTCATGCAGCGGGTCTACACCGCGCGCGAGATCGACTATATCGGCGATCCCGCAGAGAACCCGGAGCGCGCAGCCGGCATCTGGGCAGCCAAGGAAGCGGCAGTGAAAGCCCTGGGTACCGGCTTTCGCGACGGCATCCTGTTTCACGACATGGAAATCGAACACGAAGAAATGGGCCGGCCGTACCTGGTATTGGCCGGCCGATTCCGTGAAGTCATGCAGCAGTCAGGTTTGAGTGCGGCGAGTTTGAGCATATCCCACTGCGGCACGCACGCAGTGGCGGCAGTTGTGCTCGGTTAATAACCAGAAGAGACGATAGGTCAGACAATGGCAACGTTTTCGGATTTGCAGGGGAAGGTCGCATTAGTGACCGGGGCAAGTGGCGATATCGGCCTGGCGGTGTGCGAGAAATTGCTGGAGGACGGTTGCAAGGTGTACGCCACCTACAACAGCAATCCGGCACGCCTCGGCGAGCTGGCGGACCGTGAGGAGTTCGCCGGGCGGGTGATCGCACTGAAGTGCGACATCACCAAAAAGGATGAACTGGAAGCGGCCATGACCATCATCGAGGAAGCCGACGGCAAGCTCGATGTGCTGGTCAACAATGCTGGCAAGTACCGCGACAACCTGTTCTCGCTGATGGAGTACGAGGAATTCGACGACGTCATCAAGACCAACCTGTACGGCACCTTCATGGCTACCAAAGCCGCCCTGCGCATGCTGCGCAAGGCCAAGCTGGCGACCGTGGTCAACGTTTCCTCGATTGCCGGCATGACCAACAGCTTCGGGCAGACCAACTACAGCTCGGCCAAGGCCGGGATGATCGGCTTCACCCGCACCCTGGCCGCTGAGCTGGGCTCCAAGGGCGTACGGGTGAATGCCGTGGCGCCGGGGCTGATCGAATCGGTGATGACCAAGCGCGTGCCGCGCAACGTGATCCGCCAGACCCTCTCGGTGATTCCGCTGCAGCGCATGGGTGAAACCCGTGAAGTGGCTGAGGCGATCGCCTTTCTCTGTTCCAGTTCATCGAGCTACATCGTCGGCCAGACGCTGGTAGTCGATGGCGGCCTGATCATGCGTTAAGGAGGCTCCATGGCCGATTCCGAAGAAAGTCTCGTTGCACCCTCGATGCTCATGAAAATGGGCCCCTGGCGTTACCCGTTCTTCCTGGTCGACAAGATCTGCGAATTCAAGCGTGGTTCGCGTGGCTACATCACGGCGGTGAAGAACATTTCGTTCAACGAACCGCAGTTCACCGGGCATTTCCCGGACAGCCCGATCATGCCAGGCGTGCTGATCGCCGAGGCGATGGGCCAGACCAGCGACTACCTGACCCTGCTCACTGCCTTCTGTGAAGAGTACGAGCAGCGTTTCGAGTGCGATCTGTCCGCGCGCCGCGATCTGCAGCAGGCCCTGCACTCGGAGGCCGGCCTGGAAATCATTGCCGGTATCCGCAAGAAGTGGGGCGGGGTGCTGGCCTCTCAGGACCTCAAGTACAAGAGCGTGGTGGTGCCAGGCGACACCCTGTTCATGCGCAGTGAACTGATCATGAAGGACCCGGCCGGCTTCAGCCATTTCAAGGTCGAGGCGCGAATCGGTCGGCGGGTAACCACCACCGGCAAGCTCGCCAACTTCTGGTTCGACATGTCGAAGCCGTTCAACTACCCAGGCTAACCCCCAGGCCAGGCGAAAACCGCCATTCAGCGAGGAAGAAAACATGGACAAGCAACTGCAAGCAGTGATCGAGCAACGCCAGAGCGTGCTGAACAAACTCAAGGAAAGCCTGATCGACCGGCTCAACCTGTACCAGAGCAAAGAGCAGATCGACGACGACACCCCGCTGTTCGGCAGCGGCCTCAAGCTCGACTCCGTGGACGCCACCGAGCTGGTGGTCATGCTCGACGAGGAGTTCGGCGTACGCATCACCGAGGGCGACGACCCGTCCTATATGCGCAACGTCAATTCGCTGGCCTCTTTCATCATCCAGCGCCAGGCCGCTGCCGCCGCCTGATTGGCCGCCGCACGCAATCCGCCGCCCACTTTTCAAGGAGCATTTTCATGAGTCTGGAATCCATTCATCAAGCCGCCGGTGCCACTCTGGTTGAACGCAATGGCGTGAAGATCCCGCTGCACTACGGTCAGCCAGCCGAAGAGCACCAAGCCTCGCGCAAGAACATCCTGATGGTCGACTACTCGCACTTCGGTATCGTCGAAGTCCAGGGTGACGACGGCTACGACTTCCTCAATCGCGTGGTTGGTGGCGACCTCTCGGTGATCCGCGACGAGCAGGCGCTGTACACCCTGCTGCTCAACGACAAGGGCCAGATCGTCACCGACCTCTATGTGCTGTGCGATGACGAGCGCTTCCTGCTGATCTCCGAGTGGCTGCGTGGTGACAAGCTGGCTGCCAGCCTGCAGGCCCTGGTCGGCGACGAAGAGGTGCAGATCAGCGCGCAGAACGACAACCTCACCACCACCCTGTTCGAAGGCCCCTATAGCTGGGAGCTGATGGCCGAATTGTACGGTTTCGATGTGCTCGGCCTGCCGTTCCTCGAGTTCATGCATGTCGACGACGCGATCCTGTTCCGCTCCGGCAAGCACGGCGAGTTTGCTTTCAAGGTACTGACCAGCAAGGAAGGCGCCGCTGACCTTTGGCAGCGCGCCATCGAGGCCGGTGCCAAGTTCGATATGAAAACCGGTGGTATCGACTTCCAGGGCAAGTCGCGCCTGGAAAACCCGTGCTGGGACCCAGCCCTGGTCGGCGAATTCAGCACCTGCCCGATCGAACTGCAATTGCAGTGGGCCGTGCGCTACGACAAGGACGAGTTCATCGGCCGCGAGGCCCTGCTGGCCAAGCTGGAAGAGGGCGCCAAGCAGCGCGTGGTGGGTTTCCTGGTCAAGGGCGACGGCGCAGCGCTGAACCTCGGCGACGCCGTGTTCAGTGGCGAGCAGCAGATCGGCAAGGTCATCACCTTCGGTCACTCGGTGGGGGTTGATGGCTATATCGGCCAAGCCCTGCTCGACAGCGAGTACGCCTATGCCGGCATCGACCAGTACCAGATCGCAGCCGGTGGCGCGCGTGTGGCCATCAACACCGTGGCGATTCCGTTCCTGCAGAACTTCAGCTTCATGGTCAATCCGGCAGAGCACAGCTATGTCGATGCTTCGCGACCGAAGAGCCTGATCGAGCAGCAGGCCAAGGCCTGATTCGGAGCAAACAACAACAGCGAGGGTGGTCGCCGCAGCGGTGACCACACCTTCGGGTGGCTTGAGGTCGAGTGGTACCTCAGAGGAGTACGGATATGGTCAAGCGCAAGCGAATAGTGGTCACAGGGATGGGCGTGCTGACGGCACTGGGCAATAGCGTGGACGAGTTCCGCGAGGGCTTGTTTGCGGCCAAGGCGTCGATCCGCCCGAGTGAGCATTTCCTCAAGTATTTCGACCATGCCATGGCGTCCGAGGTGTTGCAGCCGGTTGATTACGAAGGTATTGCCGAGGAGCTGCTGCCCGAGTTGGATCGCACCGTGCTCTGGGGCTACAAGGTTGGTCGTGATGCGTTGGTGCAAGCCGGCCTGCTCAACGACCCGCTGTTGAAACAGACCAGCCTGGTGGTTGGCGTGTCCTCGGCGGGCGCCGAAGCCATCATGCCGCTGATCGAAAATCGGCCGGAGGAGTTTTCCGTTCGCAAGATGGAAGTCTCCGGCAACTTTTCCTCCATCTGTCCTGTGGTTACCTCCTTGTTGGGGCTGCAGGGCGGGTTTGAACTGGTGGCGACGGCCTGTACCGCCAGTACCAATGCCATCGGCATCGGTTTCGACCTGATCCAGAACGACAAGAACCCGGTGGCAGTGATCGTTGGTTCCGACCCGGTCTACCTGCCGACCTTCGCCGGCTTCCATGCCCTCAAGGCGATGCGCGAGGAGTCCTGCTGCCCGTTCTCCGGCACGCCGGGGTTGTCCATCGGCGAAGGCGCCGGGGCCATCGTTCTGGAAGAGTACGAGCACGCCAAGGCGCGCGGCGCGACTATCTATGGCGAGATCATTTCCTACGCCACCTCGTCCGATGCGCACCACGAAACCGCGCCGGACCCGCGCGCCGAAGGCGCCACCCTGGTGATGCGTTCGGCCCTGGCCAATGCCGGTGTCGGCCCCGAGGCGATCCAGTACATCAACGCCCACGGCACCGGCACCGAAGCCAACGACCGCGCGGAAACCCTGGCGATGAAGAAGGTGTTCCCCAACATCGCCGACATCCCGGTCAGTTCGAGCAAGTCCTACTTCGGCCATAACATCGGTTCGGCCGGGATCATCGAGCTGATTGCCTGCCTGGTCACCCTGCCCGAGGGTAAGGTGCTACCGACCCTGAACTTCAGCGTGCCGCGCACCGGCTGTGATCTCAACTACGTGCCCAACGAGTTCCAGCAGCACGATGTCACGCTGTTCATGAAGAACAACTACGCCTTTGGCGGCAACAACTGCAGCATCGTCTCCTCGGTAAAACCCGAGCAGGTGCCGCAGACCGAGTACCGTCCGCGCCGTGTGGCGATCACCGGCATGGGCGCACTGAACTCCCTGGGATACGGTCCGGAGCAGATCAACCAGCGTATCCGCGACGGCGAGCAGGGCTCGGCGCTGGTGGCGGTGAGCGACTGGCTGGACGGCGATGAGAACAGTCAGGAATACGAGAAACTGCTGGCCGCCAACCCGCGCCTCAGCGAGATGCTCGCGGGCCTCGGTGAGGGCGATATCCGTGCCTTGCAGTTCCGCGCTCACGAAGTACGCAATATCGAACCGCGCAAGCACCTGAAGAACTTCGACTCGCGCAAGGCCAGCAAGATCGCCACCTACGGCCTGCTGGCGCTGGAACAGGCGCTGCAAAGTGGCGGCAAGAAGGTGCGCCATGGCGATACCGATGTTGCCCTGATTATGGGCATGTCCAAGGGGCCGCAGTCCACCGTGGCCAAGTATGCCCAGAGCCTGTACCCGGACCCGCGTCGGGCACGGACCTTCGAGTTCCCCTCGGCGCTGATGAACTCCATTGCCACCTTCTGCGCCATTGCCAAGGGCATGAAGGGCTACAACACCACCCTGTCGACCGGCTACAACGCCTCGTTCGGTGCGCTGTTTTATGGCTACGAGCTGGTACGTCAGGGCCTGCAGGCGCAGGCGCTGGTTGGCGGTGCAGACGAAAACGCCTACTCCTCGGCACTGATGTCGCAGGCCGGTAGCACTCGTGTCAGCTGGACGGCCGATGCGGACTCCTTCCAGGTCTATGGTGCGCAGCCCAGTGGCTTCGTCCTCGGTGAGGGCGCGGCGGTGGCCATGCTTGAGGATGTCGACAGCGCCAAGGCGCGTGGTGCGGAAATTCTCGCTGAGCTGGTTGGTTATGGTCGTTCCTGCGACGCCGCCTATCCGGGCGAGCCGGCGCTGGTACATGGCAATGCCATGAGCACGGCGATCCGTCAGGCGTTGGATGATGCCGGCCTGCGCTTCGATCAGATTGATCTGATCTGCGGCACCAGCTGGGGTGTGGCGGAAAGTGCAGACAAGGAACTGGGGGCGGTGCGCGAAGTGTTTGGCAACGCCAGCGCCGAGATTCCTCTGGTCAACTACAACGGCTACTTCGGTTTCGTCGAGTCGGCCGCCGCGTTGCTCAACCTGTCGGTGGTACTGGACGCGATGAAGACCGGCGAGATTGCGCCGATCGCCTTCACCCGCGCGTTCTGCGCCGAGGACATCGCCTTCGTCCGCGAGCCGATCCGTCGTGAAGTACGGCATGCGCTGCTAATCGGCGCCTCCGACGGCGGTAACAACTACGCGGTGATCCTGCGCAAGGGTGCCCTGGATGCCTAAGCCTCGTGCTGCGGTGATTTCCGGGGTCGGTGCCTGCAACGGCCTGGGCCTGGATGCACCGGCGCTGGTTGCCGCGCTGGGCGAACAACGCCTGGCCGATTACCAGCCGTACTTTCCGGATGAGCGCGAAGCGGCGCGGTTGGGCATGCCGTTCAACCCGCTGCAGGTAGCCATGCCGGCGCTGGTCAAGGGTCGCCGCAGCGATGCACCGACGGCCCTGGTGCTGCTGCAGCGGGTGATCGACGAAGCGCTGAAGGATGCTGGCCTGGGGCGTGAGGCCCTGCCCGGCAAACGGGTGCAGCTGTATATCGGTGGCCAGGGCGTGCAGCCGGAGGTGATGGAGTTCACCGCCTACCTGCAGCGCAACGACCACGAAGATCTGCAGCTCTACCCGGCGCTCAAGCAGATGCACAGTGACAACTACGCCGAGGAACGCCTCGGTCGTCTGCTGATGCAGCACTACCAGCTGGCCTTGCCGCCGCTGGCGCTGTCTACCGCCAGCTGCTCGAGCATGTCGGCGTTGTACCTGGCCAGCAAGGCGATCGAGTCCGGCAGTACGGATATCGCCGTGGTTGCCTCCTGGCAGCAGGTGACGCTGTACAACATGGTGTTCATGGGCGGTTTGAATGCCCTGGCGCGCTCGATCAGCCAGCCGTTCTCGGCGGCGACCGAAGGGGTGATGCTCGGTGGCGGGGTGGCCGCGACGGTGCTGGAAAGCCCTGAACACCTGGCTGCTCGTGGTGGCAAGGGACGCCTACGCATCGACGGCTTCGCCATGTGCCAGAGCGGCGGTTCGTCGCGTGGCGGGCAATCCTTCTCGCCGGATTTTCGCTCCATCTCGCGCACCATCGACGACTCGCTGGCCCAGGCAGACGTCAGTGCCGATCAGGTCGGCTGCATCTTCATGCACGGCAACGGTATCCGTGGCAGCGACCAGGCCGAGCTGATGGCGGTGCGCAAAGTGTGGGGCGATAACGGCATTCCGGCGGTCTCGTACAAAGCGCAGTTCGGCTATCAGGTGGCGGCCAGCGGCCTGACCGATCTGGCGATTCTGGCCGATGCCATGCAGCAGAAGCGTCTGCTCGCCTTCCGTGCCCAGGCACCGCTGGACAGTGCGGCCGGGGTGCAACTGCACGCCGATGCCGAGCCGCTGCCGCTGGTCTCGGACACGGTGGTCAAACTCGCCCTCGGTATCGAGGGTTCGGTCGCGGCCTGCACATTGGCGCGCCTGGCGTGAGCCGGGACAGTTGATAGGGAAGAGTGCATGTCCGTCGAAGAGAAGCAATTGACCCCGAGCCGCGCCGCCAGCAGCGCCGAGTTGCTCGGCGAAGAGGGCGCCAACAGCACGGCACTGGCCCTGGTCGGGTTGTCCGTGGTGCAGCCGGAGCGCGCGCCGTTGCCCTATGCGCCGCGCTGGTTTCGCGCCTGGGAGGGTGAGCTGTATCGCCGCGCGGTGCGCAAAACCGGGCGGCGGCAGTGGGATCTGAGCCGTTTCAGTGTCGATGGCGGGCCAGAGGCGAGCAAGGCCGGTTATCGGGAAACCCTGGCCGCCGTTGGCTTGGCCGCCAAGCAGGCGCTGGCTGCGGCCGAAGCCAGTTGCGGACGACGCAGCTCGCGTGAGCGCCTGGCGCTGGTCTACTCGGATTTCTGGGGGCAGTGCTCGCACCTCGAACACGCCTTCAACTGGCGTGACGGTTTCGATCTGGATGTGATCCCCAAATTCCTCCTGCGCGAGCATGCGGTGGATGGCTACTCCTGCAAGGTGCAGGCGGGGCGCTCCGGTTTCGTACAGAGCCTGCGCGTAGCCGGTGAGCTGCTCAACGGCGGCGATATCGACAGCGTGCTGCTCGGCGGGGTGTTCCGCTTCTATCCGGCGCTGGGCTTTTCCGAGGCCATCGGTAATGCCGAGCAGGAGCGCCGTTGGCTGGGCAAGGGCGGGCAACACAATGCGCCGATCGTCGAGCGCGCCGGCTTTATCGTTCTCAAGCGCGCCGAGGCTGCGCTGAAGGCCAAGACCGCGCCGGTACTGCTCGGTACGCCGCAGTACCTGAGCCTGCCGGGGCGGCGTGAGGCGGCGACGGCGGCACTCAGTCAGGCCTGGTCGGCCTTGCTGCCGGAACCACGGGCAATCATCTATGGCGGCCACTACCCGTCCAGTTTGCTGGCGGCAGTGGAGGGCAGCGCGGCGGCGGCCATGGGCGATCAGCTGGTCTACGAGAACCTCTGTCGGCGCTTCGGCGACAGCGGCGGCATCAACCCACTGCTGGCGCTGCAGCGTTATGCCGAGCGCAAGGCCGCTGGCAACGATGGCGTACCGGCAGTCCTGTCGCTGAGCGACAGCCATGGCGGCACCTGGATGTTGCGCTGCCAGTGATAACGAATTCTGCGCCAAGGGGGCCAGGCCATGCAGGCTGATAACGGCGCGCCGGCAATCGCCGGCGCTGAAGCTAAACGGATGCAGATCGTCACTGCCACGCAGCTGCCCATCGTGCGTCTGGGGCAGGTGGAAAAGCGCTACGGCAAAGGCGAGGGCAGCGTGCATGCGCTGCAGGCCATCGACCTGGTGGTCGAGCGGGGCGAGTTTGCCGCCCTGGTCGGCCAGTCCGGCAGCGGCAAGAGCACGCTGCTCAACCTGATCGGTGGCATCGACAAGCCGAGTGCCGGTCGCGTGCATTTCCTCGGCCAGGATCTGGCCGAGCTGAATGACCGCGAACTGGCTCAGCTGCGCGCCCAGGAAATCGGTTTCATCTTTCAATTCTTCAACCTGTTGCCGGTGCTCAGCGTGTTCGACAACGTCTACTACCCGCTGATGCTCAACGGCTACAAGAAGGAGCAGGCGCGCCGCCAAGTGATGCAGGCGCTGGAACGGGTTGGCCTGGAGAAGCATGCGCTGCGTCCACCGGTGGAACTGTCTGGTGGCCAGCAGCAGCGCGTGGCGATTGCCCGCGCGCTGGTGAAGAAACCGGCCCTGGTGATCGCCGATGAACCGACCGGCAACCTGGACTCGGAAACCGGCCGCTCGGTGCTGGAGCTGATGCAGGAGATCAACCGCGATAACGGCACCACTTTCATCATTTCCACCCATGCTGACTCGGTGCGCGACGTTGCCAGCCGGGTTATCCGCATCGCCGACGGGAGGCTGCAGCATGCTTAAGCACCTGCCGTTGTTGTTTGCCCTGCTGGGCCTGGCTAGCGCTGTGCAGGCCAGCATCGACGCGCCAAGCACGCTCGATGACTACCGCACGCAAAGCCGGGCCAGCCTGGAGCAATTGCTGGCGACCGAGTCTGCGGCCGATAGCCGTGATCGCGCCATTCTGGCGGTGGTGCAGGCACCCAGTGACGGCGTGGCCGAGCAGACCATCGAGTCCCTGGCCGCTTATCGCGAGCAGCACCCGGACGACCTCTACGCCAAGATGTACGAGGGCTACGGCTGGCTGTTCACGGCGGGCGAGTATGTGAAGAAACAGAACTACTTCCGCGCCGCCGAACTGGCCAAGCGCGGTTTTTTCCTGATCGATGAGGCGGTCGATCAGCAGCCGGATGACTGGCGTCTGCGCTTTCTGCGGGCGCGTCTGGATGTCTATGTACCGGCCGAGTTCGGTCGTCATGTGGTGGCGTTGAAGGACCTCGACTACCTGCGTCAGCGCCAGGCCGAGCTGCCTGCGGCGCTGGCCGTACTGATCGATTTTCTGCAGATCCGCGCCCTCGCCGCCGACGGGCAGCAGGCACAGGCCGAGCAACTACGTGAGCAGCTGCGCCGTTCGCCAGTGTGGGCCGAGCTGCTGCAGCAGCCGGCGCCGAGCCGGTTGTTCCTCACCAGCGAAGAAATCCAGTTCGTGCTGGCGCCGATTGTGGAGGGCGAGCAATGAGCGAGCTGCTGTATTACCTGGCCAACGCCATCATCGCCTACGCCCTGCTGCTGGTGCTGTGGACTGCGCTGAAACGGCCGACCTCGATCCGCTACGCCTTCGCCAACCTGTTCCGCCAGCGCCGCCGCTCCGGCATCACCTTGCTGGCGATCGTCATGGGCGGGGGGGCGGTGTTCATCTTCGGTGGCTTCGTCCAGCACTCTTTCTCGTCGCTGCGCGAGCAGACCATTCGCACCAACCTTGGTCACCTGCAGCTGTATCGCGAAGGCTACCTGGCCAGCGGCGCGACCAACCCGTTGCGTTATGGCATTCCCGGTTACGAGCAGATCAAACGGGTACTGGCTGAAGATGCCGAACTCGGTCCGATGCTCAAGACCGTGACCGGGCAGATCGAGTTTTCCGGGATTGCCTCGCACTATGAATCCGAGACCTCGACCTTTATCTCCGGGGTCGG
The DNA here is from genome assembly GCA_964518735.1 of uncultured Pseudomonas sp. Taxonomy (GTDB): domain Bacteria; phylum Pseudomonadota; class Gammaproteobacteria; order Pseudomonadales; family Pseudomonadaceae; genus Aquipseudomonas. Next base: position 108,464 of record CAZFKQ010000004.1, on the reverse strand, counting down.
CATCGAACCGGCCAGTTCGCTGACTCTCGGTGCCCTGGACCGCATCGTCCTCGGCAGTGATCTGTCACGTATCGACGGGCTTGGCGCGACCATCGGCACCGGCGTGGCCAAGGGGTTGTCGGCTGGCTACGACGCCGACCTCGACCTGCTGGTGGTCAATCCCACTGGTGGACAGAACGCCATGTCGGTGACGGTGCGCGGGGTCATGCAATCCGGTATCAAGGAATATGACGACCGCGCTCTGAAGCTGCCGCTGAAGACTGCCCAGAATCTGCTGGAGACCGACGAGGTCAGTCGCATCATCATCCTGCTCAACGACACCGAGCAGACCGATGCGGCTCTGCAGCGGGTGCAAAGCCTGATCAAGGAACAGGGCCTGAAGCTGGAAGTTCGGCCCTGGTCGGAGCTGGCTGTGTATTACCACCAGGTGGTCAGCCTGTTCGACGGGATTTTCTTCTTCATCAAGTCGATCGTCAGCGTGATCGTGGTGTTCATGATCGGTAACACGCTGATGATGAACGTGGTCGAGCGCACCCGCGAAATCGCCACCCTGCGTGCCTTGGGCCTGACCCAGCGGGAGGTGGGGCGGCTGTTCATCCTCGAAGGCATCTTCATCGGCCTGCTCGGCGCGGCGCTCAGCGTGGCGGTGGGCATCGGCCTGGCCGAGCTAATCAATATCAACGGCCTGCCCATGCCGCCGTCACCCGGATACACCAAGGGCTACCTGGCGTTCATCCTGTGGGACGAGAACTTCAATCTGTTCTGGTTCACCTGTGCGCTGGCCATCGTGACTGCCGTACTGGCCTCGATTATCCCGGCCAAGCGCGCGTCGAAGTTGCTGATTGCAGAGGCCTTCCGTTTTACCTGATAAGCAGTAAGGCAATAAATAGATAAGACCCTTGGCAGTACTCGCGAAGTTGTGCAAGTCGTTGTGTAGTTATAGACCTGTGATGAGTGAAGGGCGCTGGAAGTTGCTCGAATAATTGACGGGCAGCGTTTGGCAAGTTGTCAACGGTGCAGCGGAAGTTGTGCCGTGATTAATAAGAAATGCGCCGCCGCAGGGAATGACTGACGGCATCCGCGCTTCATCCACAGGGGAAACAAAGTTATGCATGCACAGCGGGAAACTGTCCTGATTACCGGGGCTGCGCGTGGTATTGGCGCGGCTATCGCCGAGCGCTTTATCGAGGACGGTTATGACGTCATCCTCAATTACCGCCGGGCCCAGGGCAAGGGTGCGGCCAGTGTCGACAAGCTAGTGGCGCACGCCGAGGCGCGTGGTGTGAAAGCCTACAAGGCGCTGGCGGATATCTCCGAGACGCGTGACATCGAACAGATGGTCAAGAACCTGCAGGCCGAGGGTGTCGAGCGCATCGATCACCTGGTGCTCAACGCCGCCAGCGCTCCGTTCAAGTCGATTCGCGAGCTGACCAAGCATGATTGGAAGGAGCTGTTTGGTACCAGCCTGATTGGCAATGTCGCCTGTATCAATAATGTCGTCCCGCTGATGCCGGCGGGAGGCACGATCTGCGCTATCTCCGGGGTTGGTTCCCATGCGGTACTGCCAAACTATCCGCTGGGCCTGATGAAGGCCGCGCTGGAAAATCTGGTGCGTTACATGGAGGTGGATCTGTACGACAAGGGCATCCGCGTCAACGGCGTCTGCGGCGGCGTGGTCAAGAGCGAGATGCTGCCGTACTTGTCGGAGATGTGGCCGGGGATGATCGGGCGCCTGGAGTCGGTGGGGCGGCGCTGGGCGCTGGAACCGATGGAAATCGCCAATATCGTCGCCTTTCTTGCCTCTGATCGCTCCACCGCGATTCGTGGGCATATCGTCATGGCCACCGGCGGCAGCGGCCTGGCGGCCTGATTAGTGGCCTTGGTGCCTGGCTTGTAGCCTGGCACCAAGGCCGGTGGTCATTCACCTTTCCAGCGCTTGAGCACCAGGGTGGCATTGGTGCCACCAAAGCCGAAGCTGTTGCTCATCACCGTATCCAGCACCACGTTCTCGCAGGTTTCGCGCAGCACCGGCATGTCGGTCAGTTCGGGATCGAGGTTGTCGATGTTAGCCGACGCAGCGATGAAGTTCTCGCGCATCATCAGCAGGCAGTAGATCACCTCGTGTACGCCGGCCGCGCCCAGGGCGTGGCCGGAGAGGCTCTTGGTCGAGCTGATCAGCGGCATGTTGCGGCCGAATACCTTGCGCACGGCGCGCATCTCGGCCAGATCGCCGACCGGGGTCGAGGTGCCGTGGGTATTCAGGTAGTCGATAGGCTCTGTAACGCCGACCAAAGCATCCTGCATGCAGCGCATACCGCCTTCGCCACTGGGGGCAACCATGTCGTAGCCGTCTGACGTGGCGCCATAGCCGATGATTTCCGCATGGATCTGCGCGTTGCGTGCCAGGGCATGCTCCAGCGCTTCAACCACCACGATACCGCCGCCGGCGGCGATGACGAAGCCATCACGGCGCGTGTCGTAGGGCCGCGAGGCTTGCTGCGGGGTGTCGTTGTACTGGCTGGAGAGGGCGCCCATGGCGTCGAACAGGTAGCTCTGGCTCCAGTGTTCCTCTTCGCCACCACCGGCGAAGACGATGTCCTGTTTGCCCATGCGGATCTGTTCCATGGCATGGCCGATGCAATGTGCGCTGCTGGCGCAGGCCGAGGCGATCGAGTAGCTCAGGCCCTTGATGCGGAAAGGCGTGGCCAGGCAGGCCGAGACGGTGTTGCTCATGGTTCGCGGTACGCGGAACGGACCGACCCGGGCGATGCCTTTTTCGCGCAGGATCTCCATGGCCTCCATCTGGTTGAAGGATGAGGCGCCGCCGGAACCGGCGATCAGTCCGGTGCGCGGGTTGGAGACCTGGGCGTTGCTCAGGCCGGCATCCTTCACCGCCTGCTGCATGGCCAGGTAGGCATAGGCCGCGGCGTCACCCATGAAACGTTTGACCTTGCGGTCGATGTTCAGGCTGTCCATGTCCAGCGGCACGGCCCCGCACACTTGGCTGCGCATGCCGACTTCGGCGTAGGCCGGGTTGAAGCGAATACCCGAGCGACCTTCACGCAGGCTGGTGCTGACGCTTTGCAGGTCATTGCCCAGGCTGGAGACCAGTCCCATCCCGGTGATTACGACGCGGCGCATGTGCAAATCCCTTTAGAAACTGGTGGTGAAACCGGGCTGGATAACAGTCACATGCTGGTCAGACGTTGCTGCTTGAACAGGCTTGTCTGAATAGTCAGTAATTCCGGTTTTTCCTGTATGCGTAACTAAACAAAGTTTGCGTTAAATTGCCAGTTGCTTTTGCAGAAGTTGCGTCTAAATAACGGAAATAGTTGTTTGGTTGACGGCGGCTGGAGTTATGAAGTTATCCAGTTGGTGCAGATTTTAGGTAGGCGCAGTGGTGCGGCAGTAAGTACGGGTGTGATGATTGTTTACTGGTAAGTTTGAGGGCGCTTAGTTGCCCTGAAAGAGGGCGGAAAGTTATCTGAAAAGTAAGCGTTGCCGACAAGGTTTGTGGGCTTGTCCGCCACAGCGTGGCTGCAGCGGACACTGGGTTACAGCGGCAGGCCGGCCTTGATCCGGTACTGGTTGCGCACCGGCGTGGCGTACTGGCGGATCAGCCAGGGGCGTTGCTCGGTCGGGCAGGCATCCAGGCGTCGTTGCCATTCGGCGCGGGCCTTGGTCAGCTCTTCGGTGGCGAACAGCTGCTCGGCGGTCGGCACCTGCAGCGTGTGGTTGCGCTCGTCCCATTGGCTGTAGGCCAGGTAATGCACGGGGAACAGCCGGTAGCCAGCGAGGATGTGTTGGTCCATCAGGCTGGCCAGCTGCTTGGCATCCTCGAAGCCGCTGGTCACCGGCGCGCCGAAGTGGATATGCACGCGGCCTTTGTAGCCGGTGATGCCCAGGGCGATGCTGGCGTCGTCCTCGCCTGGCGCTTTCTCGTAGCTGCCTGTGCTGGCGCGGATCGACAGTTCGCGGGCCTTGGCCTGGTCGCAGGGGTCGTACTCGTAGCTTATCGACACCGGGATCAGGTTGAGCGCGCCGAGTACGTCGGCGAAGGCCTCATCCTTGCGGCTCATGTGGAACATCTTGAGGATCGCCGAGTCGGTGCGGTCGTCACCGTCCTTGGCCCGGCCTTCGGCCTGGGCGATCCAGATCGACTGGCCGTCGACGCGGATCGAGTGGTTGATATAGGCCGACAACAGCTGGAAGGCAGCCAGCTTCTCGCGCCGGCCGGTCAGCGAGCGGTGCACGATGAAGCTCTTGTTCAGGCGCATCAGGTCGCTGACGAAGGGGCGCTGCAACAGGTTGTCGCCGATGGCGATTCGCGGCGTTGGCAGGCCGGCGTGGAACACGGCGTAATTGACAAAGGCCGGGTCCATGACGATATCGCGATGGTTGGCGAGGAACAGGTAGGGCGTGCCCGCCTTCAATTGTTCCAGCCCGGAGTAGGTCACACCATCGGTGGCGCGCTCGACGGTTCGGTCGATATAGGGCTCGATGCGCTCCTGCAGCGCCCGTACCGAATTTACATCGGCCAGCTGCTGGCGCAGCCGATAGGCTATAAGAGGTTTAAGCAGCCAGCCAAATGGCCCGGCCAGGCGCGGGAAGCGGAAGCGCGTCAGGGTGCCGAGGAAGATCGGGTCAGCCAGCAGGCGGGCCAGGACGGCGGGGACTTCGTGGTCGGCGTAGGGTCGGATGGAATCGAATTCGCCCATCATGTTCTCGTTGTTCAGGTGCCTAGGCTCAGGGGGACTCCCGCGAGCCTGCAATAGACCGGCGATTGTAACCGCAAGTCACAGTGGAGGTCGTGATGCTGGAAGCACAGGCGTATCAATGTCCCTATTGCGGCGAGCCGGTCGAGGCGCTGCTCGATCTCTCCGCCGGCGATCAGGAGTACGTCGAGGATTGCCCGGTGTGCTGCCGGCCGATCATCTTCGATCTGCGCACCGATGGCGATGACTGGTCACTGGATGTGCGTACGGAGAACGATTGATGCAGCGTATCTACGAACCGCAGGACCTGCTGGAAGGTGAAATGCTGCTGGGCATGCTGGCCAGCGAAGGGGTCGATGCCCATCTCGCCGGGCGTCACCTGCTTGGGGGAATTGGCGAGCTGCCGGCACTGGGGCTGCTCGGCCTGCTGGTGGAAGATCAGGATGCCGAACACGCACGGCGCCTGATCGATGCGTACAATGCCGCCGCGCCCTTACCGGGCGAAGAGCCCGAGGCCAGCCCCGGCATTCTGCTCTGCTAGTTTTCGCGGCCCGCCAGGCAATCGGCGGGGCGCGGTCTTTCTGTTCTGTTGATGTTGAGCCTGTTGCCTTATGAGTGGACGTTATGGCCTGTTTCGCTGGTCGCAGAGCCTGGCCACGCTGCCGGGTTTCCCGGCTGGGCAGGCACCGCACTGGAACCTGTCTCCAGGCAATCAGGTGTTGTTTCTGCGTCATGTCGACGGTGAACTGCACGCCGCCAGCGGCCGCTGGGGGCTGACTCCGGCCTGGCTGAATGACTTGAGCAAGGCACCGTCCCATGCCCGCGCGGAGACCCTCAGCGAGCAGCCGATGTTTCGCGAGGCGTTTCGTCAGCGTCGTTGTCTGTTGCCGGCCAACGGCTTCTACGAGTGGCGTGGCGAGCTGCGCAAGCGGCCCTTCTGGCTGACCGGCGAAGAACCCCTGCTGCACTTTGCGGCATTGTGGGAGGCCTACCCGGCGGGTGATCAGGTCTACCTGAGCGTGGCCATGGTGACCCAGGCCGCCGCGCATCTGCGCCGGCCCTTGCTGCTGGATGCCGAGCAGCAGCGCACCTGGTTGGCCGCAGATACGCCATTGCCGCAGTTGCAGGCGCTGTTGCTGATTCCGACTCCGCCGCTGCGTGAGCGGGTGCTGGCCAACCTGGTCAACGATCCCAAGTTCGATGCACCGGAGTGCCTGACGCCGGCGTGACAGGCGTCTGCTCCGGAGTTTTGCGCTGCTCGTCTTGGTGGATAAGCAAAGCGTTATCCACCCTACGATTGCGCCCGAGTAGGGTGGAAGGCCACCCCTTGGAAAACCGCGCAGGGTTTTCCACCGAACGCTTAGCCCGGTTGCTGATACTCCGGCCGCTGCGCCAAGCCTTCCTTCAACAGCTCGACCAGCTGGCGCACCTTGGGCGACAGATGTCGTTGCTGCGGGTATAGCGCCCATACCGCGGTATGCGGCGGTTTGTGCTGGGCCAGCAGTTCGACCAGCTCGCCGCTGCGCAGGTGCGCCTGCACGTAATAGTCAGGCAGTTGGCATAAACCGAAGCCGCGCAGGGCGGCGTCCAGCACTGCTTCGCCGCTGTTGCAGCGCCAGTTGCCTTGCACCCGCAGCGCCAGTTCGCGACCGTCCTGCTGGAAACTCCAGCTGTCGCTGCTGCCAATCAGGCAGTTGTGCCGTGCCAATTCCGATAGCGAGTGCGGTCGGCCGTAGCGCTCCAGATAGGCCGGCGCCGCGCACAGGTGCATGACCCGAGGTGCCAGGCGGGTAGCGAGCATGCGCGAGTCCTGCAGGCGACCGAGGCGGATGGCCAGGTCGAGGCCGCCGTGCAGCAGATCGAGGGTCTGGTTGCTCAGTTCGATCTCTACTCGCAGCTGCGGATGGCGCTGCATGAAGTCATTCACCAGCGGCACGATGAAGCGCTCGCCGTAAGCTACCGCGCAGGTCATGCGCAGCAGGCCTTTGGGTTCGCCGGCGAGGTCGCCGACCGCGCGCAGGGCTTCCTCGTGGGCATCCTGCAGACGTTGGCAGTGCTGCAGAAAAGTCTGCCCGGCCTCGGTCAGCGCGACCTTGCGCGTACTGCGATAGAACAGGCGGGTCTGCAGGCGTTCTTCCAGTCTGGCTACTTGGCGGCTGACCTGCGAAGGCGACAAGCCCAGGCGCTCGGCCGCAGCGCTGAACTGGCCGCACTCGGCGACCGCAACGAATTCATCCAGGCCTTCCCAGCGTTTCATGGCGAAGGGTTCATATGAGTGGATTATCCCTGGTTGGCAATAATGTTTTGCTCGGTCGCGGATTATCCAGCAAAACGCACTGATCTACACTCTGCGCCACTTTCCATCAGCTTGCCGGAGAACAATCATGATCAAGTCCCGCGCCGCCGTGGCTTTTGGCCCGAATCAGCCGCTGCAAATCGTCGAAGTGGATGTGGCGCCGCCCAAGGCTGGTGAGGTGCTGGTGCGCATCGTCGCTAGCGGCGTCTGCCACACCGATGCCTACACCCTGTCCGGCGCCGACTCCGAGGGTGTGTTCCCGTCGATTCTCGGCCACGAAGGCGGCGGCATCGTCGAGGCGGTGGGCGAGGGTGTGACCTCGCTGGCGGTCGGCGATCACGTCATCCCGCTGTACACGGCAGAGTGCCGCGAGTGCAAATTCTGCACTTCGGGCAAGACCAACCTGTGCCAGAAAGTCCGTGCCACCCAGGGCAAGGGCTTGATGCCGGACGGCACCAGCCGCTTCAGCTACCAGGGCCAGCCGATCTACCACTATATGGGCTGCTCGACTTTTTCCGAGTACACCGTGCTGCCGGAAATTTCCCTGGCCAAGATTCCCAAGGACGCGCCGTTGGAGAAGGTCTGCCTGCTCGGCTGTGGCGTCACCACCGGCATCGGCGCGGTACTCAACACCGCCAAGGTGGAAGAGGGCGCCACGGTGGCGATTTTCGGCCTCGGTGGCATCGGCCTGGCGGCGATCATCGGCGCGAAGATGGCCAAGGCCAGCCGCATCATTGCCATCGACATCAACCCGGCCAAGTTCGAGGTGGCCCGCGAGCTGGGCGCGACCGATTTCGTCAATCCGCAGGATCACACCAAGCCGATCCAGGATGTGATCATCGAGATGACCGATGGCGGCGTCGATTACAGCTTCGAGTGTGTCGGCAACGTCAAGCTGATGCGCGCCGCGCTGGAATGCGCACACAAGGGCTGGGGCGAGTCGGTGATCATCGGTGTGGCCGGTGCCGGCGAGGAAATCAGCACGCGGCCGTTCCAGCTGGTGACCGGGCGCGTCTGGCGTGGTTCGGCTTTTGGTGGCGTGAAAGGCCGCACCGAGCTGCCGAACTACGTGGAAAAGGCGCAAAAGGGCGAGATCCCGCTGGATACCTTTATCACCCACACCATGCCGCTGGAGCGGATCAACGAAGCCTTCGATCTGATGCACGAAGGCAAGAGCATTCGCACCGTCATCCACTTTTGATCCGTAGGGTGGAAAACGCGGCCGTCCCGGCCGCTTGTCCACCTTGATCGGTGGAAATCGCTGCGCGGTTTCCACCCTACGCGAGGCATCGCCATGACTCTCGAAATCGTCTCCAGCAACAAGAGCTACGGCGGCTGGCACAAGCGTTACCGCCACCGCTCCAGCACGCTGAACTGCGACATGGTCTTCGCCGTCTTTCTACCGCCGCAGGCGGAACAGGGTGCCCGGCTGCCGGTGCTGTACTGGCTGAGTGGCCTGACCTGCACCGACGAGAACTTCATGCAAAAGGCCGGCGCGCAGAAGCTCGCCGCCGAGCTGGGCCTGATCATCGTCGCGCCGGATACCAGTCCGCGCGGCGCCGAGGTGCCGGGCGACCCTGATGGCGCCTGGGACTTCGGCCTTGGCGCCGGTTTCTACGTCAACGCCACCCAGGAGCCCTGGGCGCGGCATTACCGCATGCACGACTATGTGGTGCATGAGCTGCCGGCGCTGATCGAGGCCAACTTTCCGGTAACGGATAAGCGCGGCATTAGCGGCCACTCCATGGGCGGCCACGGTGCGCTGGTCTGCGCCTTGCGCAATCCGGGGCGCTATCAGTCGCTGTCGGCTTTCGCGCCGATCAGCAACCCGAGCAACTGCCCCTGGGGCGAGAAGGCCCTGGGCCGCTACTTGGGCGAGGAGCGCAGCCGCTGGCGCGAGTGGGATGCCTGCGCGTTGCTGGCCGAGGCGACGGAGAAGCTGCCGATCCTGGTCGATCAGGGCGATCGCGACGATTTCCTGGTCAATCAGCTCAAGCCCGAGGCGCTGCAGGCAGCGGCCAAGGCCGCCGGCCATCCGCTGACGTTGCGCCTGCAGCCGGGCTACGACCACAGCTACTACTTCATCGCCAGCTTTATCGACGACCACCTGCGTCATCATGCGGCGGCCTTGCTCGACGCGTAGCCCGGATGCCATTCGGGAAATTGCCTGCCCGGATTTCATCCGGGCTACCGGGCAATCCGGTTAGAATCACGCCCTGACATTTTCAGGGCGTTTTCTTTCTATGCGTATTGGCCACGGCTACGACGTACACTGCTTCGGCGCGGGCGATTTTATTACCCTGGGCGGTGTGCGTATCCCGCACAAGTTCGGTCTGGTTGCCCACTCCGATGGCGACGTGTTGCTGCATGCGTTGAGCGACGCGCTGCTCGGCGCTGCGGCGCTGGGCGATATCGGCAAGCATTTCCCCGATACCGACCCGACCTTCAAGGGTGCCGACAGTCGTGCCCTGCTGCGCCATGTGCTCGGCCTCATTCATGCCAAGGGCTGGCTGGTTGGTAACGTCGACGCCACCATCGTCGCCCAGGCGCCGAAGATGGCGCCGCATATCGAGACCATGCGTGGGCTGATCGCCGCCGACCTGCAGGTCGAGCTGGATCAGGTCAACGTCAAAGCCACCACCACCGAGAAGCTCGGCTTCACCGGACGCGAGGAAGGCATCGCGGTACATGCCGTGGCACTGCTGGTGAAGGCATGAACGAATTACAGTTGCTCGGTCCGCGCGCCCATGGCGAGGCCTGCGGGCGTGCCGTACTCAAGGCCACGGCGGAAGACTTCCAGGTCGATGAAGTGCTCGACATCCCGCTGTCCGGCCAGGGCGAGCACCTCTGGCTGTGGGTGGAAAAGCGCGGGCTGAATACCGAGGAAGCAGCGCGCCGTCTGGCCCGCGCCGCCGGCGTGTCGCAACGCAATATCAGTTATGCCGGGCTGAAAGACCGTCAGGCGCTGACCCGTCAGTGGTTCAGCCTGCACCTGCCGGGCAAGGCCGATCCCGACCTGAGCGCTGCCGAAGGCCACAGCCTGAGCATCCTCAAGGCCGTGCGCCATTCGCGCAAGCTGCAGCGCGGCGCCCATTCGGCCAACGGTTTCACCCTGCGTCTGACCCAGTTCGAGGGTGACAAGGCTGCCCTGGAGCAACGCCTGCAGCAGATCCAGGCGCAGGGTGTGCCGAACTATTACGGTCTGCAGCGTTTCGGCTTCCAGGGCGGCAACGTCTTCGAGGCGCGTCAGTTTGCCGAGCGCCATGAGTTGCCGGAGCAACGTAATCTGCGTTCGCGCCTGCTCTCGGCAGCGCGCAGCTATCTGTTCAATCGGCTGCTGGCCGAACGGGTAGCGGCGGGAAACTGGAATCAGGTCGCGGTCGGCGATCTGCTGGCCTTTACCGACAAGCGCAGTTTCTTCATGGCCGGCGAAGCCGAGTGCAGCGATCCGCGGTTGGCCATTCTTGACCTGCATCCCACCGGCCCATTGTGGGGCAGTGGCTCGTCGCCAGCCGCCGGTGCAGCGCACGCGCTGGAGCAGGGCGTGGCGGCGAGCGAGCAGGCGCTGGCGGACTGGCTGGTCGAAGCGGGCATGGCGCACGAACGGCGTATCCTGCGCCTCCCCATCGGCGGCTTGTCGTGGCATTATCCGGAGCCTGACATTCTGCAACTGCACTTCGTCCTGCCGGCCGGATGCTTTGCCACCGTAGTGGTGCGCGAACTGGTCGATCTACTGCCGGCAGGGCAGACGGATAATCCATGCGAATTCTGATTTCCAACGACGACGGGGTGATGGCGCCCGGTATCGCCGCGCTGCATGGCGCGCTGGCCGACTACGCCGACTGCGTGATCGTGGCCCCCGCCGAGGACAAGAGCGGTGCCAGCAGCTCGCTGACCCTCGACCGTCCGCTGCACCCGACGCGCCTGCCCAACGGCTATATCAGTCTCAATGGCACGCCGACCGACTGCGTGCACCTGGGCCTCAACGGCCTGTTCGAGCAAGTGCCGGAGATGGTGGTGTCGGGCATCAACCTGGGCGCCAACCTGGGCGACGACGTGCTGTATTCCGGTACCGTGGCGGCAGCGCTGGAAGGTCGCTTCCTTAATCGCCCTGCATTCGCTTTCTCGCTGTTGTCGCGGCAGACCGACAACCTGCCGACTGCGGCCTATTTCGCCCGCAAGCTGGTCGAGGCCCATGAGCAGCTCGATCTGCCGCCGCGCAGCGTGCTCAACGTCAACGTGCCCAACCTGCCGCTGGAGCGCATTCGCGGCATCCAGCTGACCCGCCTGGGTCATCGTGCCCGTGCGGCGGCTCCGGTCAAGGTGGTCAACCCGCGCGGCAAGGAAGGCTACTGGATCTCGATTTCCGGCGATGCCGAGGACGGCGGGCCGGGTACCGATTTTCATGCGGTGATGCAGGGCTATGTGTCGATCACCCCGCTGCAGCTCGATCGCACCTTCAACGATGCCTTCGCCAGCCTCGAAGGCTGGCTGGAGGGTCTGCTCTGATGCGCGGCCAGGATCATCTGCAGCGCCAGGGCGTCGGCATGACCTCGCAACGCACCCGTGAGCGGCTGATCGAACGCTTGTACGAGGAAGGCTTGTCCAACCCGCATGTGCTGGAAGTCATCCGTCGTACGCCGCGTCACCTGTTCGTCGACGAGGCGCTGGCTCACCGTGCCTACGAGGACACCGCGCTGCCCATCGGGCACAACCAGACTATCTCCCAGCCCTACATGGTCGGGCGCATGACCGAGTTGTTACTGGCCGCCGGGCCGCTGGACAAGGTGCTGGAGATTGGTACCGGCTCCGGTTACCAGACCGCCGTGCTGGCGCAGCTGGTCGAACGGGTGTTCTCGGTCGAGCGTATCCAGAGCCTGCAGGACCGCGCCAAGGAGCGCCTGGCCGAGCTCAAGCTGCGTAACGTGGTGTTCCGCTGGGGCGATGGCTGGGAGGGCTGGAACGCCTTGGGTCCGTACAACGGCATCATCGTTACCGCCGCCGCCGCCGAAGTGCCGCAAGCGCTGCTTGAGCAATTGGCTCTGGGCGGTCGCCTGGTGATACCGGTCGGCGCCGGCGATGTTCAGGAGCTGCTGCTGATCGTCCGTGAAGAAGACGGTTACTCCCGGCATGTGCTGGATGCGGTGCGCTTTGTGCCGCTGCTCAATGGGCCTGTGGCCTGACCGAACTGCCAAGGAAGCGCTATGAAGAATTACCTGCTGCTCTTCGCCAAGGGTATTGCGATGGGTGCGGCTGATGTGGTGCCCGGCGTTTCCGGTGGCACCGTGGCTTTTATAAGCGGCATTTATGACGAGCTGCTGCGTTCGATTGCCAGCGTGCCGGAAGCCCTGCTGCAATTGCTGCGTGGGCGTATCGCCAAAGCCTGGCAAACGGCCAATGCGACTTTCCTGTTGGTGCTGCTGAGCGGCATCCTGACCAGCGTCTTCAGCCTGGCGCGGCTGATTACCTGGCTGTTGGCCGAGCATCCTATTCCGGTCTGGTCGTTCTTCTTCGGCCTGATTCTGGTGTCCAGTCATCTGGTGGCGCGTGAGATCAGTCGTTGGAACTGGACGCGTATTGTCAGTTTCGTTCTGGGTATCGGCTTCGCCTGGTGGATCACCGTGGCTTCGCCGGTGCAGTGGGGGAATGATCCCCTGAGTCTGTTCATGGCCGGTGCCATCGCCATCTGCGCAATGATTCTGCCGGGTATTTCTGGCAGTTTCCTGCTGGTGCTGATGGGCCTGTATGCCGTGGTGCTGGGTGCGGTGAAGACCCTGGATATCACCGTGCTGGCGGTTTTTGCCGCCGGCTGCCTGGTCGGCATCCTGAGCTTCTCCCGTCTGCTCAGCTGGCTGCTGGCGCGCTGGCGTGATCTGACCCTAGCTTTTCTGGTGGGTCTGATGCTTGGCTCGCTGAACAAAGTCTGGCCATGGAAACAGACGTTGACCTGGCGCACCGACAGCCATGGCCAGCAGACGCCTTTGCTGCAGGACAACCTGCTGCCAGCCCAGTTCGCTCAGCTCAGTGGCCAGGATGCCCAGCTCTGGTTGGCTATTCTTCTAGCCGTTGGCGGTGTAGTGCTGGTGCTGGGGCTGGAATGGCTGGCTGGGCGTAAGCAGCAAACGCCTGGTGCCATCGAATAATTGCGGCACAATAGCCGAACTTCTAAGAAATATCTGGATGGGGAGCACGGGGTGACAGTCACAACCAAACAGCAGCGGAATGGCCTTGCCGGTCGAACCGGACTGGGTGCACTGGTTTTCGCCGCCTTGCTGACTGGTTGTGGCAGCTCTCCGACTACGCCGCCTCAGGTGGTTGATCGCAACCATCCTGGCGGGAACGCGCAACAGCGCCCGCAGGCCACTGGTGGGCAGTACATTGTGCAACGCGGCGATACGCTGTATTCGATCGCCTTCCGCTTCGGTTGGGACTGGAAAGGTCTAGCTGCCCGAAACAACATTCCGGCGCCCTATGTAATTCGACCTGGCCAGATCATTCGCTTTGATGTGCCGCAAGTAGCCCAAGTCAGCAGGCCGAGCAGTCCGCCGGTGGTTGTGACCCAGCAGCCCGCCACTCGCCCGCAACCGCCGGTACAGACCTCGCCGCCGCCCGTTCAGGCCAGCAAGCCGCCGGTAACAGCCCCGGTGGCTCCCGGTAAAGTGCAACCGGTAACCCGTTCGGCAAAAGGCTGGGCCTGGCCTGCAAATGGCGTTCTTATCGGTAAATTCTCGTCAAACGGCAGTTTGAATAAAGGAATTGATATCGCCGGTGAATTGGGCCAGCCTGTTTTGGCTGCGTCTGATGGTTCCGTTGTGTACGCCGGAAGTGGGTTACGGGGCTACGGCGAACTGGTGATCATCAAGCACAGCGATACCTACGTAAGTGCTTACGGACATAACCGTAGGCTACTGGTACGAGAGGGGCAGCAGGTCAAAGCGGGACAGAATATCGCCGAGATGGGTTCCACAGGAGCCGACCGGGTGAAACTCCACTTCGAGATTCGCCGTCAGGGCAAACCTGTAGATCCGCTGCAATATCTGCCACGTCGCTGACCTTGCTACCAGTCTGTTCCAGGGTAGGAGGAACGGGCTCGGGTGTTGCCAGGGAGTAAATTCAGCTTTCTTTCAGGTGCGAAGTGAACGGCAGCAGGCCTGTTTCGACAGGCGTGGGGGGCCGGTTCTCCCTGGTGGGAAAGTGGAATGGGCGCCGCCAGGGCTTGTTGTCGAACTCAGCAAAGGACAACAACAATGGCACTCAATAAAAAAAATGAAGCGCCGGAGTTTGACGTCGACGATGAAGTGCTGCTCATGGAGCCCGGCATCGTCCTGGAAGATGTGTTAAGCGAGGATTCCGAGCTACCGCTTTCCAGCGCCAAATCCAGAAACTCGACCACTAGTCTCAAGCAGCACAAATACATCGATTACACCCGGGCGCTTGATGCGACCCAGCTGTATCTCAATGAAATCGGCTTTTCCCCTTTACTGACCCCTCAGGAAGAAGTGCACTTCGCGCGTCTGGCGCAGAAGGGCGATCCTGCGGGGCGCAAGCGCATGATCGAAAGCAACCTGCGGCTGGTGGTGAAAATCGCCCGGCGCTATGTCAATCGGGGGCTTTCCCTGCTGGATCTGATCGAAGAGGGCAACCTCGGACTGATCAGGGCCGTGGAAAAATTCGATCCTGAGCGTGGTTTCCGCTTTTCGACTTATGCCACCTGGTGGATTCGCCAGACCATCGAACGGGCGATCATGAATCAGACCCGCACGATTCGTTTGCCGATCCATGTGGTCAAGGAGCTCAACGTCTACCTGCGCGCCGCGCGCGAGCTGACGCAGAAGCTTGACCATGAGCCGTCTGCCGAGGAAATTGCCAACCTGCTGGAAAAACCGGTTGGCGAGGTCAAGCGCATGCTTGGGCTCAACGAGCGGGTGAGTTCGGTGGATGTTTCCCTGGGCCCGGACTCTGACAAGACCCTGCTCGATACCCTGACTGACGAAAAGCCGACCGACCCCTGTGACCTGCTGCAGGATGACGATCTTTCGCAGAGCATCGATCAGTGGCTGTCGGAGCTCACCGACAAGCAGCGTGAAGTGGTGATCCGCCGCTTCGGTCTGCGTGGTCATGAGAGCTGCACCCTGGAAGAAGTTGGCCAGGAAATCGGTCTTACCCGCGAGCGGGTTCGACAGATTCAGGTCGAGGCGCTCAAGCGCTTGCGGGAAATTCTCGAGAAGAATGGCTTGTCGAGTGACTCCCTGTTCCAGTGATATCTTTGCTTTGACAAGAACCCGGCTGTAGCCGGGTTTTTTGTGCGCGCTCATGTAAGTCATTGCTTACATGACTTGTAGGAGATCGCAGGTGCGTGGTGCGCGTTGCGGCACTTTTTTCAGTGAAATTTTTATAAGTTATTGATATTTATAGATATATTTTAAAGTTTAAGTCTGCCTTCGCTGTCGCCAAGGTCCGCTGGAGGCCTTGTCCGGGCGGCGCGAAACGCTAATATGAAGCCCGTGCAAAGGGAAAAGCACAGGCCGTCAGGGAAGAGGGTCAGGAACCACCGCAGGATGCGGTTCATCAGGATGATGAGCAGGAAACAAAGGGAGTAGGGAAAAAAGAGCGGGCGGTTAATCACCGCCCCTTTTTTTGTCCGCAGAAAACCTGCACACAGTAAAAGGCCCGCATTGCGCGGGCCTTTTACATTACAGCGGAAGCGCTTAGCGCTCCAGGTGCTGCAGCTTGTCCTTCACGCCGTCCCACTCTTCGGCGTCCGCCAGAGCTTCTTTCTTTTCGGTGATGTTCGGCCAGACTTCGGCCAGGTCGGCGTTCAGTTCGATGAACTCCTGCTGGTCTTCCGGCACCTCGTCTTCGGAGAAGATCGCCTGAGCCGGGCATTCCGGCTCGCACAGGGCGCAGTCGATGCACTCGTCCGGGTGGATCACCAGGAAGTTCGGGCCTTCATAGAAGCAGTCAACCGGGCAGACTTCCACGCAGTCGGTGTATTTGCACTTGATGCAATTGTCGGTAACGACGAAGGTCATGGTTCGATTCTCTCCTCGGGCGGCGGCCTGATCCCTTTCTACGCAGGGCTTGCAGGTGCTCTGTAATTGGCCGCGGCTCAGGCTGTAAACCGGGCAGTCGTAAAATTGCGCGCGATTCTATCAGCTTGCGCGGCTTGGCGTTAGATGCGCGTCTTCCATGTATATACCAGCTCCAGGGCGCGACGCGGTGTCAGATCATCGGGATTGATCTTGGCCAATTCCTCCAGTACCGGGTGCGGCAAGCTGGCGAACAGGTCGTTTTGCATGGGCGCAGCGGCCTGACCGGTCACGCTGCGTGGTGCTTCGTGAGGCAGGCTGGTGGTTTCCAGGCGCGTCAGGTGCTCGCGGGCGCGGGCGATCACCGGCGCTGGCACCCCGGCCAGTTGCGCCACCGCCAGGCCATAACTCTGGCTGGCGGGCCCTGGCAGTACGTGGTGGAGGAAGACAATCCGCTCATTGTGCTCGGTGGCGTTGAGGTGCACGTTGGCCACCGCCGGCTCGCTTTCCGGCAGTACGGTTAGTTCGAAGTAGTGGGTGGCGAACAGCGTCCAGGCGCGCAGGCTGGCCAGCTGCTCGGCGGCTGACCATGCCAGCGACAGGCCGTCGAAGGTGCTGGTGCCGCGGCCGACTTCGTCCATCAATACCAGGCTGCGCTCGCTGGCGTTGTGAAGGATGTTGGCGGTTTCACTCATCTCGACCATAAAGGTCGAACGGCCGCCAGCCAGGTCATCGCTGGAACCGATGCGGGTAAAGATGCGGTCAACCAACGACAGCTCGCAGCTGGCCGCCGGAACGAAGCTGCCGATATGCGCCAGCAGCACGATCAATGCGGTCTGGCGCATGTAGGTCGATTTACCGCCCATGTTCGGGCCGGTGATGATCAGCATGCGTGTGTCGTCGTCCAGACCCAGGTCGTTGGCGACGAACGGCGTATCCAGCACCTGCTCGACCACTGGGTGGCGACCCTGGCTGATGCGCATGCAGGGTTCTTCGACGAAGCGCGGGCGATTGAGGTCCAGGTTCAGCGCGCGCTCGGCCAGGTTGCTCAGCACGTCAAGCTCGGCGAGGGCGGCGGCAGTGTCCTGCAGTGGCGCCAGGTGGCCGATCAGGTGCTCCAGCAGTTCGTCGTACAACAGTTTCTCGCGGGCCAGGGCGCGGCTCTTGGCCGACAGGGCCTTGTCCTCGAACTCCTTCAGCTCCGGGGTAATAAAGCGCTCCGCACCCTTCAGGGTCTGGCGGCGGATGTAGTCGGCCGGCGCCGATTCGGCCTGCTTGCTCGGCAACTCGATGAAGTAGCCATGCACGCGGTTGTAGCCGACCTTGAGGTTGGCCAGGCCGGTGCGGGCTTTTTCGCGTACTTCCAGGTCCATCAGGTACTGGCCGGCGTTCTCGCTGAGCGATTGCAGTTCGTCCAGAGCAGCGTCATAACCCGTCTTCAGTACGCCGCCATCACGGATCACCGCCGGCGGGTTGTCGATGATGGCGCGGGCCAGCAGGTCGGCCAGTTCCGGGTAGGTGCGGATATTCACCGCCAGCTCGGCCAGGTGCGGCACATCCAGCTGGGCCATGCCGTTCTGCAACTGCGGCAGGGCGGCTAGGGCATCGCGCAGGCGCGCCAGGTCACGTGGGCGGGCGTTGCGCAGACCGATGCGGGCAAGGATGCGCTCGATGTCGCCGATATCCTTGAGCTGCGGCTGGATCAGCTCGAACTGGTAGCGATCAAGCAGGCAGGCGATGGAGTCCTGGCGGCCTTCCAGCACGATGCGATCGCGCAGCGGGCGATTCAGCCAGCGGGTCAGCAGGCGCGAACCCATGGCAGTCTGGCAGCGGTCGACTACCGATTGCAGGGTGTTGTCGCGGCCGCCGGCCAGGTTGGTATCCAGTTCCAGGTTGCGCCGGCTGGCACCATCGAGGATCACCGTGTCGTCGAGGCGCTCGTGGCGCAGGCTGCGCAGGTGCGGCAGGGCAGTGCGCTGGGTTTCCTTGGCGTACGCCAGCAGGCAACCTGCGGCGCCTATGGCCAGAGTCAGGTGCTCACAGCCGAAACCTTTCAGATCCTGAGTGGCAAACTGTTGGCACAGGCTCTTGCGTGCCGTGTCGCGGTCAAAGTCCCAGGGCGCGCGGCGGCGGGTGCCGCGACGCTTGTCCAGCGGCAGACCCTGTGGCCAGTCGTCAGGGATCAGCAATTCGGCCGGGCTCAGACGCTCCACTTCGGCCAGCAGGTTTTCCCAGCCCTTGAGTTCCTGCACGGTGAAGCGGCCGCTGGTGATGTCCAGGGTAGCCAGGCCGAACAGTCGCTCATCACCCAGTACGGCGGCCAGCAGGTTGTCGCGACGCTCGTCGAGCAGCGCTTCGTCGCTGATGGTGCCAGGGGTGATGATGCGCACCACCTGGCGCTCCACCGGGCCCTTGCTGGTAGCCGGATCGCCGATTTGTTCGCAGATCACCACTGACTCGCCCAGCTTGACCAGTTTGGCCAGGTAGCCTTCGGCAGAGTGATGGGGAATGCCGCACATCGGGATTGCCTGACCGGCCGAGGAACCACGCGCGGTCAGGGTGATATCGAGCAGCGCAGCGGCTTTCTTCGCGTCTTCGTAGAAAATCTCGTAGAAATCGCCCATGCGATAGAACATCAGCTGGTCCGGATGCTGGTTCTTCAGCTTCCAGTACTGCTGCATCATTGGAGTGTGTGCGGAGAGATCGCTCATGGTTCTGGCTGTCCGGCTTAATTCACAAAGTCGCGTAGTGTACGGTATCCGCCGAACCCGCTTAACCCCGGAGCGCATATGGATTGTTTAACTACCCTGGCCACCCAGCTGGGCCAGGGGCTGCTCGCTGCGCGGGCACAGGTCAGTACTGCCGAGTCCTGTACCGGTGGTGGCATCGCCGAAGCAATTACTCGTATTGCCGGGAGTTCGGCCTGGTTCGAGGCTGGTTATGTCACTTACTCCAACCGCCAGAAGACGGCCCAGTTGGGGGTGCCCGCCGAGTTGTTCGAGCGTGTCGGCGCGGTCAGCCAAGAGGTGGTCGAGGCTATGGTGCGCGGTGCCCAGCAGCACAGTGGGGCACGTTTCGCCGTGGCTGTGAGCGGTATTGCGGGGCCTGATGGTGGCTCGCCGGAAAAGCCGGTGGGCACCGTATGGCTGGCCTGGGGTGATGCTAAACAGTTACATAGTCAGCGCTGCCAGTTCGCTGGTGACCGCAGTGAAGTGCGCCGGCAGACGGTTGAGCGTGCACTGCAGGGGCTGCTCCGACTGACGGCAGGAGAAAAACCCTGACAGGGGTAGGCGTGCGACTTGCCTTATGGAATACTACTGTCTACTTATACAGTTGTTAGTGGGCGATTGGCCCTCTTGAATACGTGAGGATGGAAATGGACGACAACAAGAAGCGTGCTTTGGCGGCGGCCCTGGGCCAGATCGAAAAGCAATTCGGCAAAGGCGCAGTGATGCGCATGGGCGACCATGAACGCCAAGCCATTCCGGCCATTTCCACCGGTTCCCTGGGCCTCGACATCGCGCTTGGCATCGGCGGCCTGCCGAAAGGCCGGATCGTCGAGATCTACGGTCCGGAATCCTCGGGCAAGACCACCCTGACCCTGTCGGTGATCGCCGAAGCGCAGAAGATGGGCGCCACCTGCGCCTTCGTCGACGCCGAGCACGCTCTCGATCCGGACTACGCCGGCAAGCTCGGCGTTAACGTCGATGACCTGCTGGTGTCGCAGCCGGACACAGGCGAGCAGGCGCTGGAAATCACCGACATGCTGGTGCGCTCCAATGCCGTCGACGTGATCATTGTCGACTCCGTAGCCGCCCTGGTGCCTAAAGCCGAAATCGAAGGCGAGATGGGCGACATGCACGTCGGCCTGCAAGCCCGTCTGATGTCGCAGGCACTGCGCAAGATCACCGGCAACATCAAAAACGCCAACTGCCTGGTGATTTTCATCAACCAGATTCGCATGAAGATCGGCGTGATGTTCGGCAGCCCGGAAACCACCACCGGCGGTAACGCCCTCAAGTTCTACGCCTCGGTGCGCCTGGACATCCGCCGTACCGGCGCGGTCAAGGAAGGTGACGAAGTGGTCGGCAGCGAAACCCGTGTCAAAGTGGTGAAGAACAAGGTTGCCCCACCGTTCCGCCAGGCCGAATTCCAGATTCTCTACGGCAAGGGCATCTACCGCACTGGCGAAGTCATCGACCTCGGTGTACAGCTCGGCCTGATCGAGAAGTCGGGCGCCTGGTACAGCTACCAGGGCAGCAAGATCGGTCAGGGCAAGGCCAACTCGGCCAAGTACCTGGAAGACAACCCGGAAGTCGGCAGCGCCATCGAGAAGATCATCCGCGAGAAATTGCTGGTGGCTTCCGGTCCGGCCGCTCGCGCTGAGTCGACGGCGGATGCTGACGACCTGGCCGATATCGACGCCTGATCGTCACCGCCTGAACGCCGGTAGCCGTCCATGATGCTCGATACCCTGGTTGCGGTACGGCGCACCGCCATGGACCTGTTGGCGCGGCGTGAACACGGGCGGGTCGAACTGACGCGCAAGCTGCGTCAGCGCGGTGCTCCGGTTGAACTGATCGACAGCGCCCTCGACCGGCTTACGGAAGAGGGGCTGCTGTCGGAGTCGCGCTATCTCGACAGCTTCGTCAGCAGCAAGGCGCGTTCTGGTTATGGGCCGCTACGCATTCGCGAGGAGCTAGCGCAGCGCGGTTTGCCGCGTGCAACTATCGAGCAGGCGCTGGCCGCCGCAGATATCGACTGGTCGGCGCAGTTGCGTGAGCTCTGGCAGCGCAAGTTTGCCGGTAATCTGCCCAGTGATATGCGCGAGCGGGCCAAGCAGGGGCGCTTCCTGGCCTATCGCGGTTTCTCCCAGGAACAGATTGGACGCCTGCTACGCGGCGCCGACCTGGACTGAATTCCCCTTTGGCCCGGAGTCCTCACCTTCGGGCCTTCTTTTATCGATCCAAAATCTCTCGCAGTGCTGTTCCTGTGGCCAATGCTGTGTGCTTCAGCCGTTCTGCGCCCAGTTCTGTGGCAGGTTGATGAAGTCGATCACCTCGCGCAGGCGACCATGGTCACGGGCGTTGAAGTGGAAGGCCAGACGAGTCAGCTCGCAGAACTCCGGCTCGTCGCTTTCCGCCTCGCAGTAGTCTTGCTGCAGATAACCACCGCTCAGGCACAGGTCGGCAAACTCCTTGTTCAGAGTTTTCAGAGCGGCGGCGTTGAGCGGGTGGTTCATGCGAATCAGGAAGCTGCCCTTGAGCCAGCGGGTCGAGTGGAAGTTGCGATAGAAACGGGCAATTTCCTGACCCGCATCCTCGGCGCTGTGCGCCACACGCATCAGGTGCATGTCGCTGGGCAGAATGTAATGACGCTCGAGCAGCTGTTCGCGGATATAGCGCAGGGCTTCTTCCCAATAGTTGCTACCTGGTTCGTCCAGCAAAACGATGGGCACCAGCGGGCTCTTGCCGGTCTGTACCAGGGTGAGCACTTCCAGGGCTTCATCGAGGGTGCCGAAGCCGCCGGGGCAGAGCACCAGCGCATCCGCCTCCTTGACGAAGAACAGCTTGCGCAGGAAGAAGAAGTGGAACGACAACAGGTTGCCACTGCCCTGTACGGTGGCATTGGCACCTTGTTCGAAGGGCAGGGTGATATTGAAGCCGAGGCTGTTTTCCAAGCCGGCGCCTTCGTGCGCGGCCGCCATGATGCCGCCGCCGGCACCGGTCACGACCATCAGATCAAGGCGGGCCAGAGTTCTACCCAGTTCGCGCGCCAGGTGATAGGTCGGATGATCATTCGGGGTGCGTGCAGAGCCGAATACGGTGACCTTGCGGCGGCGCTTGAACTGTTCGAGGGTGCTGAAGGCATGCTCCATTTCCCGTAGGGTCTGCAGCATGATCTTGGCGTCCCAGCGGTTGCGGTCGGCCTGGGCCATGCGCACGACGGTGGTGAGCATTTCCTGGTAAAGCGGAAGATTGGGGCTAGCGGGTGGAACCACCAGAGCGGCCAGTTCTGCAATTTTACTGGTGAGGTCGATACCGCTGGTTTGAAAGTGCCGTGACAGATAGTCATCCGGTTCATAAGGCATGGTACTTCTCCTTTTTTGCATGCGGACCGAATCATTGCCAATCCCTGAAGCATTCGGCCCTGTGTTCATTATGGCTGGACTTGTGACGGTTTGACGGACGAACGGCATTGCAGGTTGCATGGCGCGACCTGGCTTTTGTAACCGGATTGATCTTCATGAGCCCGCAGGTGCGGGCTCATGCTGCGCAGCGGGGCTCAGAGGGCGATTTGCTCGCCCGGTTCAGGGATGTTGGCGATCCAGTTGAGCTTCTCGCGCAGGGCGCCTTGCAGGGCCCGCATCTTCTCCAGCTCGCCGTGCACCAGATACAGCTCGGGGTGTTGTTCGAAATGACTGACCCAGTCCAGCAGCTGTGACTGACCGGCATGGGCGGAGAAGCCACCCAGTGTATGAATCTGTGCCTTCACCGCCAGGCGTTGGTGCAGCACTTTCACTGATTTGGCGCCGTCGACAATGCTGCGGCCCAGAGTGCCGGCGGCCTGGAAGCCGGGAAAAACCAGGTGGCATTCACTGCGCCAGAGGTTGTGTTTGAAGTGGTGGACAATCCGCCCGCCAGTACACATGCCACTGCCCGCGATGATGATGGCGCCGCTCTTGATCCGATTGATCGCCATGGACTCATCCGGAGTGGGCGTGCAGCGCAGGATAGGTAGCCAGTCTTCGACACGCTTGACGCCTTTGGCGGCCAGGGCGGCGCGGTCTTCGGGGGAGAACTGATCCTGGAAGCGCGAATAGATGGCGTTAGCGCGAATGGCCATGGGGCTGTCGAGAAATACAGCCTGTTGCGGCAGCCGTCCTTCCTGATAGAAGCGCCCAAGGTAGTAGATCAGATCCTGGGTACGACCGACGGCAAAGGAGGGAATCAATACGTTGCCGCCAGTGCGGTGCGCCTGTTGCAGAATCGCTGCGAGTTCGTCGAGGGTGTCTTCGCTGCAGCGGTGATCGCGATCACCATAGGTAGATTCGAGCAGTACCACGTCTGCGCGCTCAAGAAACTTGGGGTCATGCATCAGAGGCGAGCAGGTATTGCCCAGATCCCCGGAGAACACCAGGCGACGAGTCAGGTGATGATCCTGTACCTCCAGTTCGACGATGGCCGAGCCAAGGATGTGCCCGGCATCGTGAAAGGTCACCTGCACGCCCTTGGCCACTTCGTGGGCCTGTCCGTAAACAAGGGGGCGGCGTAGTTTCAGGGTCAACTCGGTATCCGTTGTGGTGTACAGCGGCTTGATCGCAGGCTTGCCCTGGCGCGCGCGCCATTTGCTCTCCCACTCGGCATCCTTTTCCTGGATGTGGGCCGAGTCCAGCAGCATCAGTTCCATCAGCTCACAGGTGGCATCAGTGGCGTAAATAGGCCCTCGATAGCCGCGGGCGACCAATTTGGGCAGCAGGCCGGTGTGATCCAGGTGGGCGTGGGAGATCACCACAGCATCCAGGCTCAGTGGATCGAAGGCGAAAGGTGCCTGGTTGCCTTCCTCTTCTTCGCGGCGCCCCTGGCGGAGCCCGCAATCGAGCAGGACTTTGGCGCCATCGCGGCTTTCGATCAGGTAGCAGGAGCCCGTAACTTGTTGAATGGCACCGAGGAAGCTGAGCAGAGCCATGAGGTGATCCTTGTAGAGGCGAGGCGAACAGCTTGCCGCTGATGCTGAACAGCGATCTTGATGCAGGTCAGCCGAGTTGGCTGTTGCCTGTTCTAGACTGCCGTTAACCTCAATGGAGCTTGTCCATGTCGCAGATATTTCCCAGTCTCGAAGAGCTGGTCCGCCACGCTCAGTGTGAGCCTGCTTTTGCTCAGTGGCTGGGTGGCCATGGTCCGCTACAGCATAGTCCAGCGACCCAGGCGGCCGTGTTCCGTCTGGCCCATCAGTTGGTACAGAGCGGTCAGCAGCCCGACCTGGCCAGTGTCTATCGCTTTTTCTGGGCGCTGGATTGCCTGAATGCCGCCGGTTTGTGGCTGGTGGTGCACATGACCTATGCCCGGCGCGTACGGGTCGACGGCACCGCTTTACAGGCCGACGACTTCAAAGTGCAACCGGAGGGCCATACCGGAGGCGCCTTGAATATGGTGCCGGCCTATGCCGGGTACCTGGCCCTAAACGCGCTGACGGGTGAAACCCGCGGTTGGCTGATGGGGCAGGGGCATTGCGTGGCAGCTATCGAGGCACTCAACCTGCTCACGGCCAACCAGCATCCGCAGCAGGCGCAGCGTTACACGCGCGACGAGGCGGGGATGAGCCGCCTGGCGGCGGATTTCTACAGCTATGCGCAGGCCCCCGATGGTGGCCCGGGTGTACCGCTGGGCAGCCACGTCAACCCGCACACCGGTGGTGGTATTGCCGAGGGTGGCTACCTGGGTTTCGCCGAATTGCAGTACAGCCATATGCCGCTGCCTGGCGAGAAGCTGGTGGCATTTCTATCTGACGGTGCGGCCGAAGAGCAGCGTGGTAGCGACTGGATGCCGCGCTGGTGGCGCGCCGAGGATTGTGGGGTGGCGTTGCCGGTGATGATCGCCAATGGCCGGCGCATCGAACAGCGTACCGAGCTGGGCACCCATGAGGGCCTGGAAGGCTTTCGCCAGCACTTGCAGCGCTGCGGCTTTGATCCGTTGAGTTTCGATGGTCGCGACCCGGCGGCTTTCGCCTGCGCCCTGTGGGAGATGGAGCAGCGGCTGGAGCACCGCGTGCAGGAGCTGCACAACCAGATCCTGCACTACCCGCTGCCGATGCCCTATGGCATTGCCGAAACGCAGAAAGGCTTTGGTTTCTATGGTGCGGGCAGTAATGCTGCGCACAACCTGCCACTGCCAGGCAATCCACACAGCGATGTCACTGCTCGCGAGCTTTTCAATCAGCATGCGGCCCCCTTGTGGGTGGCACCGAAGGAGCTGGCGCAGGCCTGTGCGTTGTTCATCACCTCACGCCATGCGCGCCCGGCTGAACGCGAGCATGCCTTGGCCTTGCGGCAACCTGCTGCGCCGCAGCTGCCTGAGCTGCATTATCAGGTGACCGGTTGTTCGCCGATGGCGGCTCTGGATCGCTTTTTTGTCGATCTGGTGCAGGCCAATCCCGGGCTGCGGCCGCGCGTAGGCAACCCGGACGAGTTGGCCAGCAATCGTCTGGGTGGTGTGCTCAAGGCCCTCAAACACCGGGTTAGCAGTCCGGAAAGTGAAATGGAATCGCTGCACGGTGCGGTGATTACCGCGCTCAATGAGGAGGCGGTGGTTTCCGCCTGTCTGGCCAACCAGAGTGGCCTCAATCTGGTCGCCAGCTACGAGGCTTTCTGCGTGAAAATGCTGGGTGCGGTACGCCAGAGCCTGATCTTCGCCCGGCAGCAGAAAGAAGTAGGGCGTCCTGCTGGTTGGCTGGGCTGGCCACTGGTGGCGACCTCGCACACCTGGGAGAACGGCAAGAACCAGCAGTCGCATCAGGACACCACCTTTTGCGAAGCTCTGCTTGGTGAGATGAGCGATATGGTGCGGGTGCTATTCCCGGCTGACCACAATTCACTGCTGGCCCTGCTGCCGTCGATTTACCAAGCGCGCGGGCAACTGGCCTGTGTCGTGGCGCCCAAGCGTGAGCGGCCGGTGGTCTTTGATCAGCAGCAGGCCGAAAGCCTGGCCCGCGATGGCGCCATCCAGCTGGACCAGGAGCCTGGCGATAACCCATTGCTGTTGATCGCCACCGGCAGTTACCAGTTGGCTGAGATGCGCCGCGCGGCCGTTCGTCTGAGCAGTGCTGGCTGCGCCTGGCGTCTGATTTACTTGCAGGAACCAGGGCGTTTCCGTGCACCGCGTGATGTATGGGAAGCGATGGCCGTGGTCTCTGCGGATGTGCTTGAAGAGCTGTTTCCGGCAGCCTGTGGTCGCCGGATATTGCTGACCCATATGCGCCCGGAAGTGGCCCGAGGGCATCTCTGGCCGATTCTCGGTGATGCCCGCTGGCAGCGTGTGCTGGGTTATCAGAACCGTGGCGGAACACTGGACGAGGCCGGCATGCTGTTTGCCAACCGTTGCAGCTGGGCGCATGTGTTGCAGGCGGCGACCGAGTTACTGCAGATAAGCCCTCTGCAGCTGCTCAGCCGCGAGGAGTGGGCGGCGGTCTGTGGTGAGGGAGATCCCCTGAGCCTGCGTTGAGAACCTGTTTACGAGGCCATACCGCGTTAAAAACGACCTCGGAATGCTCATTTACAGCTCGTAAACTGCGCTTCCTCGGCCGTTTTTGCCTTGTCTGGCTCTAATTCAGAAGATCGTAAACAGGTTCTGAGGCAGGTTGCTCAGGGATGACATGAGGACGGCAAAGGGAGGGGCAGGTATGCCCAAGTTGACGCTGGAACTGGATCTGGAGCTGTATCGCTTGTTGGTGCAGGCCGCGCGCACCAACGGTTTGAGTTTGCAGGACGAATGCCTGAGGCGACTTGAGGGTGGTGTGCGGCGCTCCCGTTACATGGAAGCGTTGCTCGCCGAATTGCGTGCCGATGAAGCGCAGAAAAGAGCTGAGAACGATTGAGCTCTCTGCTTATTGCAGGCCGCAATCGGCCTTGGCAAAGCGTTCGGTGGTCACCGGCCGATTGCTCTGGTACTCGCTGAACTCGTAGCGCAGCACGGCGCCGCGGGCCAGCAACTGGCGATAACCGGTATTGCTGCAGACGCTCTTAGCCAGTTGCTGGCGGACTGCATCAGGGTTGCCGCGCATTTGTGCCGCATGAGCGCTGCGCACGCTGAGGTGGTTGATCAACTCATTGCCTTGCACGGTATAGCCCTGGTCGAGGATGTCCTCATTGATTGCCCGCGGTGTGCCGACGCTGCTGTCTTTGGCTACCTGGCCGAGCATGCGGGCCAGCTCGTATTCCTGCAGTGAAGCCGCCTGGGCGACGGGCAGGGCAAGGCTGAGGGCGAGCAGGGTGGTGAGGCGCAGCATGGACAATCTCCTGAAGTAAGACGGAATCCTTCGACCGGCCGGCAGCTGGCGGGTTCAGTCGCTGCTCATCTTACTCTAGACTTGCGCGCCCTTTGCTCTTCACTCCGCAGGTTTCCCATGACTCATGCCGTTGCCCGGCTCCGCGCCGAACGCCTGGCCCGCAGCCTCAAGCCTTTCGTGGCGCGTGGTTCGCGGGCTCCGCGCTGCCCGCGCTGCCGGGTGCTGGAGAGCCACTGTCTGTGCGCCTGGCTGCCGCAGGTCGAGGCGCGCTCTGGTGTGTGCCTGCTGATGTATGACGTGGAAGCGTTGAAACCGAGTAACACCGGCTGGCTGATCGCCGACCTGGTGGCCGATACCTTCGCTTTCGGCTGGCAGCGTACGGTCGTCGATCCGGCCCTGCTGGCCTTGCTCGCCGATCCGCAGTGGCAACCTTATGTGGTGTTCCCCGGTGAGTATGCCGAGCCGCAACGGGTGATCAGCGAGCTGCCGGCAGAGAGCGGCAAGCGCCCGCTGTTTATCCTGCTCGATGCCACCTGGATCGAGGCGCGCAAAATGTTCCGCAAGAGCCCCTACCTCAACAACCTGCCGGTGCTCAGCCTGCAACCGGAGCAGCTGTCGCGCTACCGCCTTCGCCGCTCTACGCGCGATGAACACCTGTGTACGGCGGAAGTGGCGGCCCTGTGTCTGGAGCAGGCTGGCGATGGGCGTGCCGCGGCTGCACTGGATGCCTGGCTGGACCTTTTTACCGAGCGTTACCTGGGGGCCAAGTTTCGCTGGCCGGTGGACGAGCAGAGCCCAGCGCATCTGGCCGTGAAAGCCTTCCTGTAGCCGAGCGATAAAGCGTCTACCGCTTCAGGGATTTGTTCGCACAATTTTTCATCGGCGTGGCGATGTGCAGGACTGGTGTAGTGCGCTTTTGCCCCCTCTCCCACAAGTGGGAGAGGGGGCAAGATACTAAACAGGCTCTCAGTGTGGCAGCGACTTTTTAGGCCATAGCTGGGCCAGCAGCATGCCGGCGAACATCAGCGCACAGCCCATGTAGCCTTTCAGCGCCAGTGCTTCGCCAAGCAACAGTGCGCCGGCGATAGCGGCGAACACCGCTTCCAGAGAGAGGATGATGGCTGCGTGCGAGGCGATGGCATGCTTCTGTGCCACGACTTGCAGGGTGAAGCCGACGGCCACGCCAAACAGGCCGCCATAGAGAATCGCCGGGCCGGCGGCAAGGATGGCGTCGAGCTTGATCTCTTCGAGAATTACCGCCAATAGCAGGCTGATCACCGCGCAGGTGGCGAATTGCAGCAGAGCCAGGCGCAGCGGGTCGTGACGGCTGGCGAAGAAACTCACCAGTAATACATGCACGCCCCAGACAAAGGCGCCGGCCAGTTGCAGCCAGTCCCCCGAGGCGACCTGAAAACCTTCGCCCACACTCAGCAGGAACATGCCGGCGACTGCCAGCCCCGCCCCCAGCCAGGTGCCCATGCCGGTCTTGTGGCCGATAAACAGGCCGAGTAGCGGCACTACAATGACGTATAAGCCGGTGATGAAGCCGGAGTTGGTCACGCTGGTGAACAGCAGTCCGACCTGCTGCAGGTTGATCCCCAGCGACAAGGCCAGGCCCATGACTACGCCGGCTAGCACCAGGCTGCGGTTCACAGGCTCTGGGCTCTTGTCGCCGCCACGGCGACCGAGCAGGATTACCAGTGGCAGCAGAGCCACGCTAGCCAGGGCGAAGCGCAGGCCGGTATAGAGAAAGGGGCCGATGGCATCCATGCCCAGGCGCTGCGCCACGAAGGCCGAGCCCCAGATCATGGCGGTCAATAACATCAGCAGGTCGGCGCGCAGGGCTTGGCTTCGCATGGTCGGTCTCGGCAGTAAAAAGCCGCGACTTTGCCGCAAAGCACGCGACTTGACCACCCCGTCAGGGCTGGGCATGCTTGGCGCCGCTTGCTGACCCGGCCCACAACAACAACAGGGAACCCCCATGGCCGTTTACGAAATCCTTATCGCTGACGATCACCCCCTGTTCCGCAGCGCCCTGCAGCAGGCGTTGAGCCTCGGCTTGGGCCCGGATGTACGCCTGGTGGAAGCGGCCAGCATTGCTGAACTGGAAGCCCGCCTGGGGGAAAAGAACGACTGGGATCTGGTCTTGCTTGATCTCAACATGCCCGGTGCCTATGGTTTTTCCGGCCTGGTGCTGCTGCGTGGGCAGTATCCGCAGGTGCCGGTGGTGATGGTTTCGGCGCAGGAGGAACCGGCCGTGGTGGCACGCTCGCGCGAGTTCGGCGCCAGTGGCTTCATCCCCAAGTCCAGTTCGCTGGAAACCATCCAGCAGGCGGTGCGCCAGGTACTCGACGGCGATGTCTGGTGGCCGGCGTTGACGGCCGAAGCGGCCAGCGTGTCGGCCGAAGCCAAAGCGGCCAGTGCCGGCCTGGCCAGCCTTACGCCGCAGCAGTTTCGCGTATTGACCATGGTCTGCGATGGGCTGCTGAACAAGCAGATCGCCTATGAATTGAGTGTTTCCGAGGCAACCATCAAGGCCCACGTCACTGCTATCTTCCGCAAGCTCGGGGTGCGTACGCGTACCCAGGCGGCGCTGTTGTTGCAGCAGATGGAATCGATTCCGGGGCAGTGAGAACCTCTCTACGAACTCCTGACTGTCAGTCATACTGCGTTAAAAATGGCCTCGGAATGCTCATTTACAACTCGTAAACTCCGCTTCCTCAGCCATTTTGACCAGCCGGAGGCTGTTACTGGCGTAGCGCCTTGTCTGACTCTAATTCAGAAGATCGTAAACAGGTTCTGAACGCTGTCCTTCACGTATTTTTGACGGTCCCGGCCCTAGGCTCGCGTGCAGTCTTTCTCAGGTAATCATGCAATGTCGCCATTCAAGGGCCAGACCGGCCTGAAACGTATCTTCAATGCTGCTGGCTATTCGCTGGACGGCCTGCGCGCGGCCTTTACCGGTGAAGCCGCGTTTCGCCAGTTGGTGCTGCTCAACGTGGTGCTGGTGCCGCTGGCCTTCTGGCTGGACGTCAGCCCGGTAGAGCGTGCGCTGATGGTGGCGGTGGGGCTGCTGTCGCTGATCGTCGAGCTATTCAACTCGGCAGTAGAGGCGGCAATCGATCGTATCTCCCTGGATCGCCATCCGCTGTCGAAGAATGCCAAGGACATGGGCAGCGCCGCTCAGTTTGTCTCCCTCAGCCTGATCGCTCTGGTCTGGGCGATTATCCTGATCGGCTGATTGGCGTAGCCCGGATGCAATCCGGGCTACGGTTGGCCCTGAAACCTATGTGCGATTTTTGCCGGCATCTACACGGCGTGTAGGACGGGTACGGATCGCCTTAGCTCTCTCCCGTTCACGGGAGACGACTGCATGAATGCAGTGGGTAGAGCGAAGCAGGAAGCCAAAGTCGAGGGTTGGAGAGAGGGCGTGCGGGCCAATACCCTTTCCCCCAGCCCCTCTTCCACAAGTGGGAGAGGGGCGTTTCCGAGATCAGAGACAGGTCCTTACAGCACCCCGGCCTTTTTCCAGGCCAGGTAGCGGCCGACCAGTTCCGGCCCCAGCTCGCCAGGGCGGGCGTCGAGTACCGGGATGCCGTGGGCCAGCAGGCGTTCGTGCAGACCGGCGCGGGCATTCAGGTAGTTCACCGTGCCGCAGTAGCCGAGCGCCTGTTCGTAGCTCTGCACCGGGGTGTGGCGCAGCTGGTCGAGGACTTCCTCGCGCAGGCTGGCAATCAGCACGCGGTGCTGGCGGCTGAGGCGCTTGACCGCGCCGAGCAATTCTTCGTCGTCTTCGTCGCGCAGGTTGGTTACCAGCACCACCAGGGCACGACGCCGCTGGCGTACCAGCAGGTTGTTGATCGCCGTGGCGTAATCGGCCGGACGGCGGGTGCTGTCCAGGGCATACACGGCATTGAGCAGGGTGCTGATCTGCGCCTGGCCTTTGACCGGCGGCAGGTACTGGTCATGGTCGCCGGCGAAGGTTGCCAGGCCCACGGCATCGCCCTGGCGCAAGGCCACGTAGCTGAGCAACAGGCTGGCATTGAGCGCGTGGTCGAAATGCGACAAGTCGCCGTCCTGGCTGCGCATGCGCCGCCCGCAATCGAGCAGGAAGACGATCTGCTGGTCGCGTTCGTCCTGGTATTCGCGGGCGATCGGCGTGCGCTTGCGCGCGGTGGCTTTCCAGTCGATCTGCCGCAGCGTGTCGCCATCGCGGAACTCGCGCAGCTGGTGGAACTCCAGGCCCAGGCCGCGACGTGGGCGTTGGCGCACGCCGAGCTGACTGAGCCAGTCGTCTACCGCCATCAGCTGAGCACCATAGAGGCGGGCGAAATCCGGGTAGACGCGGGTCTCGCCTGGCAGCTGCAGATAGCGCCGGCCTTGCCACAGGCGCAATGGGCTGGGCAGGTTCAGTTCGCAGCGGGTAAAACGGAAGTGGCCGCGCAGCAGGGGGCGCACGCGGTAGCCACACTGGGTCTGCTCGCCTGGGCGCAACTCAACGCGTTGCGGCAGGTATTCGAAGTCCATGCGCTCGGGCACATGATCGAACAACTCGATGCTTAATGGTTGGCGGTAATCGTGATGCAGGGTCAGCTGCACCTCGCTCCAGCGCCCCAGCGGCAGGTTGCCCGGCAGTTGGCGCTGCAGGCGTGGCGAGGGCAGGCGGCGTAGCCACAGGGCATCGACTGCCGCCAGCAGCAACAGGGCCAGCAGCAGCCCCCACCAGAGGGGCTGCAGGGTTTCCGGCAGCTTGACCTTGAGCAGCGGCAGGCTACTCAGGACGATGGCCAGGGCCAGCAGCGCAGCAAGCAGGCTGAGCAGTAGGCGCGAAGGTTTCATGCCGGACATGCGCCTCGATCAAACGGTTGGCGTGACATCACAGGCGCGGCGCCGGCACTTGGTCGAGTAACTGCTGCAACACCTGGTCCACCGACAGACCCTCGATGTCCAGTTCCGGGGCCAGGCGTACGCGGTGGCGCAGCACGGCCAGGGCGCAACCCTTGACGTCGTCTGGCAGGACGAAGTCGCCGCCGCGCAACAGGGCGCGGGCACGTCCGCCCCGCACCAGGGCGATCGAGGCGCGCGGCCCGGCACCCATGGCCAGGCCTGGCCAGGTACGGGTGGCGCGAGCCAGGCGGACGGCGTAGTCGAGTACCTGTTCGTCGATGGCCAGTTCACTGGCGATCTTCTGCAGGGCCAGTACGTCCTTGGCTTGCAGCAGGGTGCGCAGAGGCGCTACTTCGAGCATGTCGGCCTTGGCCGAGCGGGTGACCTGGCGTACTAGGGTCATTTCCTCATCGGCCTGCGGGTAATCCATGCGCAGTTTGAGCATGAAACGGTCCAGCTCGGCTTCCGGCAGCGGGTAGGTGCCTTCCTGCTCGATGGGGTTCTGCGTGGCCAGTACCATGAATGGCTGCGGTACGGCCATGGCCCGGCCTTCGAGGGTGATCTGGCGTTCCTGCATGACTTCCAGCAGGGCCGCCTGAGTCTTGGCCGGGGCGCGGTTGATTTCGTCGGCCAGCAGCAGGTTGGTGAAGGCCGGACCCTTGCGCAGCTTGAACTGCTCGCTCTGCAGGTCATACACGGCGTGGCCGGTGACGTCGCTGGGCATCAGATCCGGGGTGAACTGGATACGTGCAAATTCACCGCCGAAGCAGCGTGCCAGGGCGCGCACCAGCAAGGTCTTGCCCAACCCCGGCACCCCTTCGACCAGTACGTGGCCGCCAGCGATCAGGGCGGTCAGCACATCGTCGATGACAGCAGTCTGGCCGACTACGGCCTTCTGCAGTTCCAGGCGCAGAACCTGGAGCATCTGGCTGGCACGTTGGCGTTGGCTGGCCGGGTTGCTCGCCGGGTTGGGGGCTGATGCGGTAGGTGCTACTGGGGCTGTAGCGACTGTAGGTTGTTCCGGCGTGTGTTCGCTCATAAGGCATTCCTGAGGGTTTGCAGGTTGGCGACCTGGCGGGTGAAGTCGGCAGCAGACAGCTTTTGCGTGGGCGCAGGGCGCATGGCTAGGCTGATGGCGCTGGTAGGGATACGGGTGAGGCGGCCGAGCAGTTGCCATTGATCGGCCACGGGCAGGCGTTCGAAGCCGGGATGACGATGCCGGGCACGTCGCTGGATATCACGTTGCAGGCTGTGCAGCAGATGCGCCTGGCCAGTGCGCCGCAGCAGAAAGTCGGCACCGGCGCGCAGGTGCTCTTCCAGTTGTCGCCGGGCATGGCTGGGTTGCCCTTGCAATGGACCATGGCGCAAGCCGACATGCCACAGCAGCAGGGCGATCAGCAGGGCCAGGGCTGTGAGGGCTGCGGGGTAGTGATCAAGCAACTGGCTGAGCAGGTTATCGCGCACGGCGTTGTAGATCAGGGTGACGCTGCTGTCCTGGGTCAGGTACCAGAGCAGCCAGGCATTGTCATATTCATCGATATTTTCGTTCTGCCAGATCCAGGCATCGGTGAGCACGGTGACCAGGCCATCACCGTGGTACAGCTGCAGCATATGCGTGGCTTCGCCGCTGTTGGCCCAGGCATGGGCGCGGTTGTTGGCGTCGTACAGGTGAAATTCGGTATCGAAATCGACGTAGGCTGGCGCTTCCTCGTTTTCCAGATAGAGCTTGGTCAGCTCCGGATAGCGATCCTCATCCGCAGCCTCGACCTGGGCGGCGACGGCATCGCCGAGGTCTTCTTCCGTAGCGCTGCCCTCTTCGTCGAGTTGGTCTTCCTCGATGTACTCGTCGCTGGTTTGGTCTTCGCTGGTTTCGCTGTCGCTTTCTTCTTCGGCGTCGAGGTCTTCCGTGAGGTGCTGCTGGATACCCAGGCTGTCGAGTAGCAGGTCGTCGCTCTTGCCTTCTTCTTCATCCCAGATGCTTTCTGCGACGAATACCAGATGGCCACCCTTGGCTGTCCATTCCAGTACCTGGCGCGCCTGGCGCGGGGTCATGTCTTCACGCCCGCTGAGCAGCATCAGGGTCTGTCCGGCAGCCGGTAGCTGGCGTAGCACGGAAATTCCGTCGGCCCGCGTGACCGTCAGTTTGCGTTGGCGCAGGAACATTTCGGCGGCGAGGAAGGGGTCGGCGGTGACTTCCGGCGCGGGGCCGTGTTCGACCGTCTCGTCATAGGGTTGCAGTTGGCTCAGCACGTAGATGGCCAGCAGGCCGATAACCAGTGCCACCAGGCTGCCAATGGCAAAGCGCGTGGTCCGGTTCATGCCGTGGCTCCTGCCGGAAATAACCGGCGCCAGGCGTCACACAGACTCTGTTTGAGCGCTTGCGGTGGCAGGCGATGGCCATAGGCGAGGTTCTGCCAGTGGCCGGTTAGAACGGCGCTGAAACGATGCAGCTCGCTCTGTTCGAGACGCTGCACCAGTTGCAGGACTTCGCCCTCGGTATGTGAGCCTTTCAGCGGCAGGCGGAAGTCGTGTAGCAGGCGGCTGAGCAGGGCACGGTAGAGCAGGCCTAGGGCTTCGCGCGGCTGTTCGGCCCAGAGGCGTTCGACGGCACTGGCCACATCATCTGGCAAACTCTCCGGGGCCAGCTCCAGACCGAACAGCTGGCTCGGCATTTCGCGAATACGCCGCTGCGGCAGCCCCAGGCGACTGGCAAAGGTGCTCAGCCATTCTCGGTAGCGCCACAGCAGCAGGACGATCAGGCTGATCAGTGCCGTCCACAGCAGCACTTCGAAGATGGTCGCGACTATTTCCACCTTCTTGAAATAGTTGGCCAGGTTGCCGAGGCCTTTGAGAATCTTGGCAAGACCCTCCATATCCTCCTTGCTCGGCTCTTCGGCGGATTTCTTGGGTTCGTCGCCGATGCGCCAGCGGGTAACTGTCTCGCGGTTTTCGAACGGGGGCTGGTCGAGCAGTTTGTTGATGCTGTCACGGGCGGCCTGGCTGGTCAGCGGTTGCTTGAGCAGGCGTTCTGCATCCGGGCCGATCGAGTCTTCAACGGGAACCGGACAACTGCCGGCGTTGCTTGCAGCCCAGGCATCCTGCCCGGGGGTGAATAGCAACAGACTGCAGAGCAGGGCCAGTGCATAGGCGCTGCCGGTCAGGCGCTGGCGCAGGCGGCGGAACACCAGTTCGATGTCCCAGGCCTCCAGCGCGGTGCGCCGGTTTAAGTAGAGGGTGAAGCCGCAGGCTACATAGATCGGCTCCCAAAACACCAGTATCAGGGCGTAGAGCAGGTTGGACAGGTGCTCCAGCCATAGCCACTCGGCTGCGCTGCCTTGCAGCATGCTTTGCCAATCCCAGTCGAGCTCCATCTGTTGGGGCAGCAACAGGTAGAGCAGGCCGGCTAGGCCCAGCCAGAATACGCCTTCCAGGTGCATGCCGAGCACGGTCAGCCAGGTGGCGCTGCCGCTGTTGCCCTGGCCGAGTACGACCAGGCGCTTGCTACGCTCGGCGCCAGACAGGCCTTCGAGCTGCAGCACTGGCAGGTCGAAGCTGCGCGTCGGGCTGAAGCGGCGCCAGGTCAGGCTGGCCAGCAATTGCGGCCGGAGTAGGCCGGGCAGGGCCTTTAGTGCCTGCTTGAGGCTGGGTGTATCGCCGAACAGGCCGTGCGCGAGGATATACAGGGGCAGGCGCTCCCACGCCGGCTTCAACCACCAGAAGATGAACACGGCCAGGCTCGGGTACTGCCATAGCAACAGGCTCAGTAGCGTGAAGATCGGCAGGGTGACCAGGGCCCAGCTGGCCATCAGCAGGCCGGCATGGCGTTGCGCCAGGAGCACGCCGAGGTCGAGTGCTTCCCAGGTGCTGCGTGGGCGGATGGCGACGCTGGCGTCAGTCAGGCGCATGGCGATGGCGTCCGGCAAAAACGAAATAGACGATGACCAGCAGCCACAGGGCGGCGCCAACAATGTATTTGATGGTCGGCGTGGTGTAGGTCATCGAGGACCAGAACGCTTCGATAAAGGCGGCGATGGTCAGGAAGAAAATGACCCCGGCGACCAGCTGGATGCTGTGTTTGGAGGCTTGGCGCAGGGCTTCACTGCGGCTCAGGCGCCCCGGCGCGAGCAGGGCCCAGCCGAGTTTGAGGCCGGCGGCCCCGGCAAAGGCAATGGCCGTCAGTTCAAAGGCGCCATGGCCGATGACGAAGGACCAGAAGGTTTCGCTGTAGCCGATCCGCGTCAGGTGGCCGGCGACTGCACCGATCATCAGGCCGTTGAAGAGCAGGAAGAACAGGCTGCCGAGACCAAATAGCAGGCCGCTGGCAAAGGTCTGAAAGGCGATACCGATGTTGTTCATGATGTAGAAGCCAAACATCATCCAGTCATCGGCGGCGTCGCGCTCGCTGAAGCGGCCGATGCGGCGGGCGTCCGGGTCGTACATGCGTTCCATGTCGCTGACCTGAGCCGGGTCGAGCAGGCCATAGATCAGCTCGGGAAACTGCCAGGTGAGCAGACCCATGGTGATCAGGCTACCGAAGAACAACAGGCAGCCGGCCAGTACGCTGCGCCATTCGCGGCGAACCAGTTGGGGGAATCCGGCCAGGATGAAGCCGATCATTTGTGCGCCGAGGTGGCTGCGATGGCGGTAGAACTGCTGGTGGCCACGCATCGCCAGGTGTTGTAGCTGATCGATAAGGTGGCTGCTGTAGCCACGCTCTTCGGCCAGGGCCAGGTGCTGGCACAGATGACGGTAATCGGCTGCAAAATTTTCGCAGGCCTTGGCTTCGGCCTTGCCCTGTTCCAGTTGCTCCAGCAGGGCTGAAAAACGCTGCCAGTCGGCAGTGTGCCGCTGTTCGAACAGATGCTGTTTCATGTAGCCCCCAGCAGGCCGCGGGCGATGCTGTTGAGGCGGGCTTCAGCCTGCTCTTCCGGCACCTCCAGTGGTTCGGCAAGAATACCCGCCAGCTCGGTGCGACGAGCTGCAGACAGGCCGCTCTGGCGCTCGGCGAAGCCTTGCAGGGCGCGTTGTTCATTAAGGCTCAGACGGAACGGTGCACGTTCGCTATCACCCTCGGGAATCAGCGGGCGGCTGATGGCTTCCTCCTGGTAGACCACCAGAGTTCCACCAGCCAGGTCGCCGAGACGTTTGAAGGATGGATGGCTCAGGCAGCTGAACAGACCCAGGCAGTAGCCGAAGGGCAGAACATCAACAAAGCGCAGCAGGTTGCGCGTTAGCGAGGCTCCCCAGCCGACCGGAGTGCCATCGTCGTGCACCACGCGCAATCCCATGATCTGTTTACCCGGTGAGCGGCCCTGGCGTAATACCTCGAACAGCACCATGTACCACCAGTT
Source organism: uncultured Pseudomonas sp. (assembly GCA_964518735.1). Taxonomy (GTDB): domain Bacteria; phylum Pseudomonadota; class Gammaproteobacteria; order Pseudomonadales; family Pseudomonadaceae; genus Aquipseudomonas. Next base: position 71,182 of record CAZFKQ010000004.1, on the reverse strand, counting down.
GACCAGGAAAAACAGAATGCTGCCCAGGCCCATGCCGAACTGACCGAGAAAGGCCAGAACGATAAAAAGCAGGAGCAGAATGGCCCCGCGAATCAACAGGTCAATGGCAAACGCCAGGATGCGCGGCAAGGCGCCAGCTGGACGCAGTACCAGATCGATACCTTCGGGGGTTTCCACATGGTGACGAGTATCCAGCAGCCGCTGACGGACACGGGATGGTTCATGGGCAACGCTGGACGGGGTTGGCTGCATCGGTCAACTGCATCGAAGAAAGCCTGATGCTAGCCAGCAGCAGGAGGGAAGGCAATCGGGCTGCACCTGCAGCCCGATTGCAGCATGATGACTCAGTTGGCAGGCGCTGGCAGTACACCGAAGATGGTGCGGTAGAGCACGCCCTGGGCAACGATGAACAGTGGGAAAGTCCAGATCAGGCCAATCATGAACGGAATCATGCTGATGGTCAGGATGATGCCGAGGACGATGTAAAGGAAGAACACCTTGAACCAGTGCTGATTGATGGCTTTGCACGAGGTCATCATGGCATCCCAGGCCGACAGCTTGCGCTCCACGATCAGCGGGATGGTGAGGATGAAGGCAATGGCCAGGTACAGGCCGGGCAGGATAAACAGCATGAAGCCTAGATTGACCAGAATGCCCATCAGGATCGCGGCGCCGAGCAGTGGCAGGGTGCGCCCGAAGTGGCTGAAGACTTCGGCAAAGCGTACCGGTTGGCCGGCGGCCTGACGGATACCAACCATGTTGATGCCCGCGATAAAGGGGTAGACCACCGCCAGCATGACCAGCAGGAAGGCCAGGCCCATCAGGAAGAAACCGAACGCTCCGGCTGCCAGCAGGCCGTCTCCGGAGCCATCGGCGAGGCCAGCCATACCAACCGCTCCGAGGGCGCCAAACAGCGACATCACGATGATCATGACGAAGGACGCGACGAACAATGCCGCATAGAAGACCAGGAAACCGCCCCAGATGATGCCTTTGGTGCCTTTGGTTTTCTGCCAGGCTTCACTGATCAGTGCGCCGATGGAGAAGTCATAACCGCGGCTCAAGGCTTCGGTAATCGATGGAGCCTGCCCAGGTGCAGAGATTTCCTGCAGTTCACTGCCTGGCATGGCATAGGGGTTCTGGGCGATAACGTCGCTCATGGGTACTGTCCTTGTGGTGTGGGGAAATTCCAGCTGCGCATCCTAGCGAGAGAGTCAGGAATGCAGCAAGCAGGTGTGGGCTTCGACGTGAGCAAAATCATGCTTTATCGCGTTTTTTATCGCCTATAAGCGCCTGTTAGACTGCTATCGATCTTCTATCAATGAGATACGCCTGTGAGCTCAAGCATCTTCTGGTACGACTACGAAAGCACCGGCATCAGCCCGCGTAACGATCGTCCGTTGCAAGTGGCTGGTATTCGTACCGATGAAGATCTCAATGAGATCGGAGAGCCACTCAACCTGTATAGCCGGTTGTCTACCGATATCTTGCCGCACCCGGCAGCCTGTCGTATTACCGGCATCACGCCGCAGGTGTTGGCGGAGAAAGGGCTTAGCGAGGCCGAGTTCATGGCTCGGATACATGCTGAGTTGGCGCTGCCGGGGACTTGCGGTGCTGGCTATAACAGTTTGCGTTTCGATGACGAGATGACGCGCTACAGCCTGTACCGCAATTTCTATGACCCCTACGCCCGCGAGTGGCAGAACTGTAACAGCCGATGGGATCTTATCGATCTCATGCGTACGGCCTATGCCTTGCGTCCCGAGGGGATCGAGTGGCCGCGTGACGAAGAGGGGCGTATATCGCTGAGGCTTGAGAAGCTGACCGTGGCCAATGGTATCGAGCATGGTCATGCGCACGATGCCTTGTCTGATGTACGCGCAACCATTGCCCTGGCGCGTCTGGTGCGCGAGCGACAACCCAAGCTGTATGACTACCTGTTCCAGTTACGCAGCAAGCACAAGGTCATGGAGCAGATTCGCTTGCTGCAGCCGCTGGTGCATGTTTCCGGGCGTTTTGCCGGTAATCGCAACTACCTGGCCATAGTCTTGCCGCTGGCCTGGCACCCGCGTAATCGCAATGCCCTGATCGTGTGTGATCTGCAGGCTGACGTGCAGCCACTGTTGGAGTTGGATGCGCAGACGCTGCGTCAGCGTCTATATACCCGCCGTGAACAACTTGGCGAGGGTGAGTTGCCCGTGCCGTTGAAATTGTTACACATCAATCGGTGTCCAGTAGTCGCGCCCATGAAGGTATTGCGGGCGCAGGATATTGCTCGCTTGCAATTGAATCTGGAGGAATGCCAGATGCGCGCCAAGTTGCTGAGTAACGCATTGCCCCAGTGGCAATCCAAATTGGCAGAGATTTATGCCGAGGAAGAGTTTGCTGTGGTGGCGGATCCTGAGCAGCAACTTTACGCAGGTTTTCTTGGTGAGCGTGATCGGCGCTTATGCGAGCAGGTACGCCAAGCGAGTGCGCAGCAATTGGCGCAGGATAGTTGGGGGTTCAGCGATGAGCGCCTGGTGGAATTGCTATTTCGCTATCGTGCACGAAATTTTGCCGAGTCATTGACGGCTGAAGAGAGTGAGCGCTGGACACGTTTTTGTCGTGAACGTTTGAATGATGAAGCTGCGGGTGCGCCCAATACGCTGGTGCAGTTTGAACAGGCGCTGCTGGAGCAATGGCCTCAGGCCGATGGCGCGCAACAGCGCGTCTTGCAGCTATGGCAGGAGTACGTACAGGAGTTGCGCGTTGCGGGGCTGGGTTGCCGCGAGTGACGGTCAGCTAAATGATCGCGCATAAAAAATGCCGGCTATGTGCCGGCATTTTTATTACTGCGCGCTGAATTAGCCGAGCAGGGTAGCCCAACCTTCAACAACAGCGGCGCCCCATTTGGCTTTCCACTCTTTCAGCGTTTTGTGATTGCCGCCTTTGGTTTCAATTACTTCGCCAGTGTTCGGGTTCTTGTACTGCTTGACCTTACGGGCACGTTTGCTAACGGTGGCTTTAGCCGTGCGCGGGGTTTTGCTCAGTTTGGCTTCCGGATCAAGCAGGGCAATGATGTCACGCAGCGATTTCTGGTATTCGCCCATCAGGGTGCGCAGTTTGCCTTCGAACTCCAGCTCTTTTTTCAGCTTGTCGTCTTGCGACAGATTCTTCAGGCGCTCTTGCAGTTCTTTGATGGCTTCTTCGGTGGCGCGGTATTCGTTGATCAGGGACATGTGGCTTTACCTTGTAAATGGCGGGTGGCAATGATGAAGTGAAATCAATAATAGACAGGCACTTGGTTCAAGTAAATACGCGGGTGACTTTTTACGCGAGTTATTTAGAGCAATATATGTCGGTGAGTTGCTTATTTCTGTAATTCGAATGTCGTAATGCCAGGTGCGTTCTGGGTATATGGGGTTGGTGCGGAAAACGTAGAGATCATCAGTCGCTGCTTGGCTGTCGAGTGAGTGAGGCTGATTTACCAAGCCTGTGCCTGCCAGTTTTGCCGTGTAGGTGTAGCTACTGAAGTTTTTGCGGGCACTGGCTAGAATGGCGGCCTTGTAACGCCTATGGAGTTTCCTCATGCGCACTTTTCGGCTGGTCATTGCCTGCCCGGACCGCGTTGGCATTGTCGCCAAAGTCAGTAATTTCCTCGCCACCTATAACGGTTGGATCACGGAGGCCAGTCATCACTCGGATAACCAGAGTGGCTGGTTCTTCATGCGCCATGAAATTCGTGCAGATTCGCTGCCCTTTGATCTTGCTGGCTTCCGTCAAGCGTTCACCCCCATTGCTCGCGAGTTCTCCATGGAGTGGCGGGTAACCGATTCTGCGCAGAAGAAGCGTGTGGTCCTGATGGCCAGTCGCGAATCGCATTGTCTGGCCGACTTGCTGCACCGTTGGCACAGTGACGAGCTGGATTGCGACATCCCCTGCGTCATCTCCAACCATGATGACCTGCGCAGCATGGTCGAGTGGCATGGCATTCCTTTCCACCACGTACCGGTTCATCCGCAGGATAAGGCCCCAGCCTTCGCTCAGGTGGCCAGTCTGATCGGTGACTGCCAGGCTGATGCCGTGGTTCTGGCGCGCTACATGCAAATTCTGCCGCCGCAACTGTGCGAAGACTTTGCTGGTCGCGTCATCAATATTCACCATAGCTTTTTGCCATCTTTCGCGGGTGCCAAGCCTTATCACCAAGCCTCGCTACGCGGGGTCAAACTGATTGGTGCTACCTGCCACTATGTCACCGAGGAGTTGGATGCCGGCCCGATCATCGAACAGGACGTGGTGCGGGTCAGCCATCGCGACAGTATCGAGACCATGGTGCGCCTGGGTCGTGATGTGGAAAAGATGACGCTCGCCCGTGGGCTACGCTATCACTTGGAAGATCGCGTACTGGTACACGACAACAAGACAGTAGTGTTTGACTGATTTCTATTGTCGTGAGCTGGTAGGCCACACGACAGAGGAGTTCAGTAATGCTCAAGTCGATCAAGGTGCGTGATTACATGACCACGCATTTGCTGACCTTTCGTGCCGATACCGATTTGTATACGGCGATAGGCCTATTGCTGGAGCACCGTGTTTCGGGTGCTCCGGTGTTGGATGAACAAGGTGCTCTGATCGGCCTGCTGGCCGAAACCGATTGTTTGCGCGGCATTCTCTCCGGTGCCTATTTCGAGGAAACCGGCGGCACTGTGGGGGCTTGCATGAATCCGCGCGTTGAATCGGTTGGCGCCGACATGAGCGTGATCGAAGTGGCAGAGCGCTTCCTGCATGGTGGCCATCGCCGTTTGCCGGTGATCGAGGAGGGCAGGCTGCTTGGGCAAATCAGTTGTCAGGACGTATTACGGGCGGTCAAGGAGTTCGCCCAGCATGAGTCCCGACAGCATTGAGACTTGGGTGGATTGGTTATGCGCGGATCAGGTAAACCAGGCACGGCCACTGCGCCCCCGACATTGGGTGAGGGCTGCACCAGTCGCTACGACCCAGAAGCCCTGAGCGAGGAGGATGGCACCGAGTTTCCTGGCGCTGCGCAGTTATGGTCAGAGCTGCAGGGCATTGTTGAGGTGCCGGAAGGTGCTTCGGCGCAGGGTAAGCCTGCGCCGAAATAGGCAGGTCAGATGCGGAAGCTATCGACCAGTTGTTTCAGGCGACTGGCTTGTTGCTCCAAGTCGCCGCACGCCCGCAGCGTGGCGTGAAGATTTTCTACGCCTTCCTGGTTAAGGGTGTTGATCTCGGTGATGTCCATGTTCAGGGCTTCTACCACCGAGGTTTGCTCTTCGGTGGCGGTAGCCACTGACTGGTTCATGCCGTCGATTTCACCGATGCGCTGAGTGACGCTGCCCAGGCGCTCACCGGCCTGGTTGGCAATGGTCACGCTCTCGCTGCTGTAACGCTGGCTTTCGGTCATGGTGCTGACCGATTCGCGAGCATCCACCTGCAGTTCTTCAATCATTTTCTGGATTTCTTGTGCCGATTCCTGAGTGCGGTGTGCCAGATTGCGCACTTCATCGGCGACCACGGCGAAGCCACGGCCGGCTTCACCGGCGCGGGCTGCCTCGATGGCGGCATTCAGTGCCAGGAGGTTAGTCTGCTCGGAGATGCTCTTGATCACTTCAAGGATCTGGCCAATGTTTACCGTCTTACTGTTGAGCGCCTCGATGCTGGTGCTGGAAGCACTGATCTTGCTCGATAGCTCGTTCATCGCCGAAATGGTCTTTTTCAGCACTTGACTGCCGTCCTCGGCGAGGCGTCGTGCATCGGACGCTTCATGCGAGGCCTGTGCGGCATTACGGGCAATTTCCTGTGCGGCGGCTCCCAGTTCGTTGATCGCCGCGGCCACGCTGGTGGTGCGGTTGGCCTGCTCATCGGAGTTGATCATCGAGGAGTTGGAGGCGTTGACCACCAACTTGGCAACCTCATTGACTTGCTGGGTGGCAGAGGATACTTCACGAATCGAGTTGTGAATGCGCTCGACAAACTGGTTGAAGGATGTGGCCAGTTCGCCGAACTCATCCTGGTTATGGATGTGCAGGCGTTTGGTCAGGTCGCCTTCGCCCTGGGCGATGTTCTGCATGGCCTTGCCCATCACGCGTAGCGGTTTCATCAGCACGCTGATCAGCATGCTCAGCAGGAGCATGATCAACACGACGGCAATCACCGTGGCAATGATGGCCGAGGCGCGAAACTCGCTGAGGGTGGCGTAGGCTTTTTCCTTGTCAATGGAAAGGCCGACGTACCAGTTTACTGAAGGCAGGCCCTTGACCTGGGTGAAGGTGAGCAGGCGAGGTGAGCCGTTGAGTTCGGCTTCGCTGAAACCGCTGCTGACCTGTGGGGTGTTTTGCGGATAGACCTCTTTGAGGCTTTTCATGACTAGATTCTTGTCCGGATGGACCAGGATCTTGCCGTCGGCGCTGAGCAGGAACGCGTAACCCATGCCATCGAAGTCCAGCGAGTTGACGATCTCTACCAGGGTTTCCAGGCTCAAATCGCCACCTACCACACCGCTGCTGCCGGCCGGGGTTGCAATGGTGATGATCAACTGGCTGGTACTTGCATCGATGTAGGGCTCGGTCAGGGTTGAGCCGCCAGCGGCGATGGCGTCCTTGTACCAGGGGCGAATGCGGGGATCGTAATCGGCACCCAGATCGTCCGCAGGGCGCATGGTCATTACGCCATCTACAGAACCCAGATAGGTGTAGGCGAAAGTTGAGGCCAGCACCTTGCTTTCCAGTGTTTTGGCCAGTGAGTCGGAGGTGGTCGTGTCATCAATAGACTGGGCCACGCTTTCTACTAGCAGAATCCGCCCGGACAGCCAGTTCTGGATATTGCTGGCAGTAACCTGCCCCAGGCTCTCCAGCTCATGCTTCAGATCTGTGCGGATGGCATTGCGCTGCAGGTAATCGTTGTACAGGGTGAACAACGAGAAAGCTGCGATTACCACCAGTGAGGCAGCTAGCAGTATCTTGTGGCTGAACTTCAGGTTCTGGGTCATGGTTGCTTGCGTCCGGTGAGTTCTGGCAGCAGTCTTTATTGGTGGAATGCGCGGATGGCTCAATCCATATTTTGCAAAACATATAACGACCTAATTGCAGTAAAGCTTTAGCTCGAGGGAAGGCAAGATGCCTGTTACTGATTCGTTCGTATTGGGTGCCGATCCGCAGGGTCAGCCTGTCGGCCAGGCGCTACGCCTGACTAACCGTCACGGCCTGGTGGCCGGGGCCACGGGTACCGGCAAGACGGTTACCTTGCAGCGCCTGGCTGAGCTGTTCAGCGATGCCGGGGTCGCAGTGTTCGCCGCCGATATCAAGGGTGACCTGTGCGGCCTGGGCGCTGCAGGACATCCACAGGGCAGGGTGGCTGAGCGCATAGCCAGCATGCCTTGGCTACAACACCGCCCGCAGGCCTATCCGGTAACGCTGTGGGATGTGGCCGGCAAAAGCGGTCACCCACTGCGCACCACGCTCAGCGAGATGGGGCCGCTGCTGCTGGCCAATCTACTGGAGCTCACCGATAGTCAGCAGGCAGCGCTCTATGCCGCTTTTCAGGTTGCCGATCATGAAGGTCTGCTGCTGCTCGATCTGAAAGACCTCAAGGCGCTGCTCAATCACCTCAAGGATCATCCTGAACTGCTCGGTGAGGATCGTGCACTGTTTACCGGGGCTTCTGCACAGGCGCTGCAGCGGCGCCTGGCGGCTCTGGAGCAGCAGGGCGGCGATGCGTTGTTCGGCGAACCGGCATTGCAGTTGGAGGATATTCTGCGTCCCGATGCGGATGGGCGTGGACGTATCCATCTGCTCGACGCTAGCCGGCTGGTTCATGAAGCGCCCAAGGTCTATGCGACCTTCCTGCTGTGGTTGTTGGCCGAGCTGTTCGAACAGTTGCCCGAACGGGGTGATGCGGACAAACCGGTGCTGGCGCTGTTCTTCGATGAAGCCCATTTGCTCTTTGCCGATACCCCCAAGGCGCTGCAGGAGCGCCTGGAGCAGGTTGTGCGGTTGATCCGTTCCAAAGGCGTTGGTGTTTATTTTGTTACGCAGTCGCCGAGCGATTTGCCGGATGACGTGCTGGCTCAACTGGGTTTGCGTATTCAGCACGGTTTGCGTGCTTTCACCGCCAAAGAGCAAAAGTCCCTGCGCGCGGTAGCTGACGGCTTCCGTCCCAATCCCGAGTTCGACAGTCTCAGTGTGCTCACTGAGTTGGGGATCGGTGAAGCGCTGGTCGGTACGCTGGAGGAGAAAGGCACTCCAGCGATGGTCCAACGCGTGGCCATCGCTCCGCCGCAATCGCGCATCGGGCCGTTGAACGAGTCCGAGCGCGCCATGCTCTTGCGTAGTTCGCCGCAAGCCGGGCGTTACGATAAACCGTTTGATCGCGAGTCAGCCTATGAAATGCTCATGGCGCGCGCACAGCAGTCGGATGAGGTTCCTGCGGCAAAACCGAATACAGCAGGCAAGGAGGCAGAGGGAGGTAGCCTGGGTGGCATGGCCGGTGAATTGCTGGGCAGTCTTGCCAGTCAGGTCATGAAGACCGCCGTGCGCCAGGCTGCCAACCAGATTGGTCGCCAGCTTGTGCGTGGCCTGATGGGCTCATTACTGGGTGGCAAGCGTCGCTGAAAGTGTTTTGTGCTGACAATAAGGGCGCCAGTTGGCGCCCTTATTGTTTGTGGTCGCGCGGAGTAAGGTCTTTCAATCATTTTCCCGGGCTTGCTCGATCTTGTGCAGTTCCTGCTGGAACGCCTGATCAAGGAGGCTGGGTTTCTTGCGCCAGGGCTTGCGCTCGGGGTCCGGTTGAGCGGCGTAGGTAATAACTTCTCCGCCGTATACATCCTTGTAACGTTGTGCCTGGCGTTCTAGTTCAACGCGCAGTTCATCTTTCGTCACGTGAATATCCAAGGTTATTGCCAAGGCTTTTGCACCATGTCCTGCTGTCGCCAGTTATTGCGACTGTGGGTTGGTGTTGGCCGGAAAGCTCGACTGGATCGAGCAACTTCAGCAGGTGATCAACTATTGCAGTTGATTGAAGAATTATAACTGGAGTGCGTGCATTTGCGAGCCACTGCATCAGCCTATTGATGGTGTGCAGCACTCTTCGGCGCACTCGACGTCTGTAATGCTCAAAATGAATTGATCATTCTGACTGGCAGACCAATACAGAGCCGGTATCCCGTGAGCAATACCATTTCAGATGGGGGCTCACAGGGTGTGCCGGGGAAATGTTTAACGTACCAAGCCGCGTACACGCAGTTGTTCGACTATTTGGTCGGCGGCCTGCTCGGCACTCTGGCGGCTGGTTTCGATATGGATCTCCGCCGCTTCCGGTGCTTCGTAGGGCGAGTCGATACCGGTGAAGTTCTTCAGCTCACCACGGCGTGCCTTCTTGTACAGGCCTTTGGGATCACGCTTCTCTACTTCGGCCAATGAAGTGTCAACGAAGACCTCGATGAACTCACCTTCTGCAACCATATTACGGGCCAGTTCGCGCTCGGAGCGGAAGGGCGAGATAAAAGCGCTGATTACAATCAGGCCGGCATCAACCATCAACTTGGATACTTCGCCGACACGACGAATATTCTCCACTCGATCCGCTGCAGTGAAACCCAGATCCTTGTTCAAACCATGGCGAACGTTGTCACCATCGAGTAGATAGGTGTGCGCGCCCATGGCGTGCAAGCGTCGTTCAAGCAGGTTGGCGATAGTCGATTTGCCGGCGCCGGACAGACCTGTCAGCCACAACACGCAGGGTTTATGGCCATTGAGGTGACTACGGGCCTGTTTGTCGACTTCCAGGGCTTGCCAGTGGATATTCTGCGAACGGCGCAGAGCGAAGTGCAGCATGCCGGCGCCAACCGTCTGGTTGCTGTAACGGTCGATGATGATGAAGCTGCCCATGTCGCGGTTTTCCGCATAGGGATCAAATGCCGTGGCGCGATCCAGGCTCAGGGTGCACACGCCAATCTCGTTCAGCTCCAGGGTTCTGGCAGGTAGCTGGTCGAGGCTGTTGACGTCGATCTGATATTTCGGTGGGCTAAGCGTTGCCCCGAGTGTGCTGGCGCCCATTTTCACCAGGTAGCCGCGGCCCGGCAGCATGGCTTGCTCGGTCATCCATACCACGGTGGCTTCGAACTGGTCGGCGACCGCTGGTGGCGCATCGGCGCTGGCGATTACGTCACCGCGGCTGATGTCGATCTCGTCGCGCAGGGTCAGGGTGACTGACTGCCCGGTAGTGGCTACGGCCAGGTCGCCACCGAGGGTGACGATGCGCGCTACTGTGCTGATCTTGCCAGATGGCAGCACGCGAATGGCGTCGCCAGGACGGACGCTGCCGCCGAGGATACGGCCGGAAAAACCGCGGAAATCCAGGTTGGGACGATTGACCCACTGTACCGGCATGCGCAGTGGAGCATCATCCTGGGAGTCGTCGATCGGCACGGTTTCCAGGTGTTGCATCAGACTCGGGCCCTTATACCAGGGCGTATTGCTGCTGGGGCCGGTCATGTTGTCGCCGCGTAGGGCCGACAGTGGGATGCTCTGGATATGTTCGATGCCAAGCTTGCTGGCGAAGGCGCGGTAGTCGGCATCGATCTGCTCGAAGACTTCCTGTGAGTAGTCGACCATGTCCAGCTTGTTGATGGCCAGCACCACGCGCTTGATGCCGATCAGCGAGACCAGATAGCTGTGGCGGCGGGTCTGGGTCAGCACGCCCTTGCGCGCATCGATCAGGATCACCGCGAGGTCGGCGGTCGAGGCGCCGGTGATCATATTGCGGGTGTACTGCTCGTGGCCGGGTGTGTCAGCAACGATGAACTTGCGTTTCTCGGTGGCGAAGAAGCGATAGGCCACATCGATGGTGATGCCCTGTTCGCGCTCGGCGGAAAGGCCATCGACCAGCAGAGCGAAGTCCAGCTCGCCGCCCTGAGTGCCAACTTTTTTCGAGTCGCTTTCCAGGGCGCTCATCTGGTCTTCCAGGAGGGCCTTGGCGTCGTACAGTAGGCGCCCGATCAGTGTGCTCTTGCCGTCATCTACACTGCCGCAGGTGATGAAGCGCAACAGGCTCTTGTGCTGGTGCACCTTGAGGTACTGCTCGATGTCTTCTTCGATGAGGTGGGTATGTGCGTTCATCAGAAGTAGCCCTCGACCTTTTTCTTTTCCATCGAGCCACTGCTGTCGTGGTCGATCATTCGTCCCTGACGCTCGCTGGTGGTAGCCAGGAGCATTTCCTGGATGATGCCAGGCAGTGTGTCGGCTGCCGACTCCACGGCGCCGGTCAGCGGGTAGCAGCCCAGCGTACGGAAACGCACGCTCTTCAGTTGCGGCACCTCGCCTTCGCGTAGTGGCATGCGCTCGTCGTCAACCATAATTAGCGTGCCGTCGCGCTCGACTACCGGGCGTTTGGCGGCGAAGTACAGCGGCACGATCGGAATGCCTTCCAGGTAGATGTACTGCCAGATATCCAGCTCGGTCCAGTTGGAAATGGGGAAGGTGCGGATGCTCTCGCCCTGCTGCTTGCGTGCGTTGTACAGGCGCCACAGTTCCGGTCGCTGGGCTTTGGGGTCCCAGCGATGCTGGGCGGAGCGAAAGGAGAATACGCGCTCCTTGGCCCGCGATTTTTCTTCGTCACGCCGCGCGCCGCCGAAAGCCAGGTCGAACTTGTGGGCGCTGAGGGCCTGCTTGAGGCCTTCGGTCTTCCACATGTCGGTGTGCATGGACGAGCCATGAGTGAAGGGGTTGATGCCCTGCGCCTGTGCATCCGGATTCTGGTGGATCAGCAGCTGCATGCCCGATTCCTTGGCCATGCGCTCACGCATCTCGTACATCGCCTGGAACTTCCAAGTGGTGTCGACGTGCAGCAGCGGGAACGGGGGCGGGGAGGGGAAGAATGCCTTGCGTGCCAGGTGCAGCATCACCGCGCTGTCCTTGCCAATGGAATAGAGCATCACCGGGTTTTCCGCTTCGGCAACCGCTTCGCGAAAAATATCGATACTTTCCGCTTCTAGACGTTCAAGGTGGGTCAACTGCGACATAGGGGCATTCTCTGCATGCATAGCGGGTAACTGCGGTTGTTCGCGCCCATTTTCGACAAGTTCGTAATAGCTGTTGCAAGAACGGCTTTCTGACGGACTATAACGGGCTTGGTTGTCTTTTCTGAAGCCGCTCAGGGAGTCTTCTGGAACTGCTTGGCAAAGTCCCAGGCAGCCTGGCTGGCAGAGAAGTTGCCAGAAAAAAGTTTGCGGTTGCGTCGACTGTCGCCACCCGGCCAGACATGCTCGCCATTGGGGATCAGCCGTAATTGTACGGGAGGCTGGCTCGGGCAGCTCCAACTGGTCAGTTCCGAGCCGTCCGGCAGGTTCTGCTCGCGGGAGCCGGCGCAATTGTGCGCCTTGGCCATGATCTGCAGGGTTTCCGGGACGGAGCGATGGGCAACGCCAGCAATGGCGTTCTCGCCCATGCCGCCGGCATAGGGCACGTTGCTGTCCTTCGAGCCATGGATATGCAGTACCGCTACGCTCTTTGCCCCGGCACAGCTATTAAGTGCCAGGGTGCCGGAAACCGGAATGATTGCGGCGATATCCTGGGGGATTTCGCAGGCCAGGCGATAGGCCATCATCGCACCGTTGGAGATGCCGGTGGCATAGACCCGCGAACGATCCAGCGGGTGGCGGGTGGCGATATCCGCGAGCATGTTGTGGATGAACTGCACGTCGTCAACGTTCTGCTCGACTGCTGGGCCGCAGCACTTGCCGGCATTCCAGGTGCGGCGATTTTTCAGTAGCCGGGCACCCGTACCGTTGGGGTAGGCCACCATGAACTGGTTGCTGGCGGCGATGCGGTTCATGCCGGTGGTGCGCTCGGTTTCATCGGCATTGCCGAGTCCGCCATGCATGACAATCATCAGGGGAAGTGGACCCTGTGCATTGCCTGGCACGTAGAGCTTGTAGCTGCGGGTGGTGCCATTGACCTGCATTTCAAACAGCTGGCCCTCGTTATTGGCGGCTTGTGCCAGCAGCGGTGTCAGCAGCGCGAGCAACAGGCTCGGCAGGATGAATGTGAGTCGCGTGGTGCGCATGTGCCAGCTCCTTGCTCGTTATCGAATCAGTAGTCTTCTTCGGCCTGCTGCACACTGGCTACATCCAGGGCCGCGTCTTCCAGTTCACGTACGACTGTGAGGTCGCCGCGCAGTTCGATAAGGATGGCTTCCAGCCACTGGATATCGGTCTCGATCTTCTGCCGATACTTGACGATTTCCTTCAGGTTGAGGTTTTCCGAGGGGCGGCCCTGGCCATCGAAGAGCAGACGCACGCTGCCGGCTATCTCGCGGCTGCCATTTAGATGCGACAGTTCGCGCTCCAGGTGGCTGCGTACGCGGCGGGCCTGGATGCGCTGCTGCAGGTCATCACGGAGTACCTGCAGGTGCGGCGGCAGTGCTGGCAGGTCCTCCAGGGCACTGGGGCTGGAAATGTCACCGATGCGTGAGCGTGTGGGCATGCTGTACTTCTCAGTCAGTAGTGGTAGCCGAGTTCCAGGGCCAGTTTCTGCACTTCCGCCTTCAGGCAGGCACCGTCCATGCGCCAGGGCAGGGGCGCGCGCAGTGGTGGCTGTTTGGGTTCGTGGGGCTGAAATACCGGGTCGCGCAAAAAGTTGGGGTCGTTGCCAAACAGTGCGTTGATCGGGCCGACACAGGCAAAGGGTGACAGCTCGGGATGCAACATGTCCTCCAGGGCTTCGATGTCGTCACGCAGGCCCAGCCAGCGGCAGATACGACCCAGGCTGCCGAGCGGATTGGCCATCACATCCTCGCCACGGATATGCATTTTCTGGCGATCAGGAACCTTCAGCAGCAGTTCCATGATGTTCAGGTTGATGTCGTGCCAGGCGATCTGTGGATCGATGATCGCCTCCGTCTCGGTGTAGTCGATGGAGTTGACCGATAGGGCATAGCCGCCGTCCTGCACCTTCATCACCGACTGGCCTTGATTGGTCGGGTGGCGGGTCAGGTGCAGATAGAACGCATCGGGATAGACCGAATAGATGCGCTCCAGATAGACCGGGCTGATCACGTGGGCCGGGCTCTTGTCGATGACCATCAGCGGCGCGAGTGCCTGGCTGAGCTCGCGAAAGACCTCGGTGCCGCTGCGGCTCTGGCGTGCGGCCAGCCAGTGGTTGGCCATTTCCACGCTATTGCTGGTCTGTTCACCGGCATAGATTTCGGCGACCGCACGCAGGATGCCGTGCCGCTGGAATTTGTTGAAGCCGGCATCGTTCTTGCCGTCCTGCCACATTTCCATCAGGTGCTCGACGGTGAACAGGTTCAGCTCGGGCAGCCCGAATGCCTGTGGGTGCTGGCCCAGCATGCCGGCGATCAGTGAGGTATAGGATCGCGGCAATGCCAGAATGAACAGCGGCTGTGTCATCAGACCTTGCCTGCGAAGCCTTCGACGAACGGCACTTCGAAGCACTTCTCATGCATGATCGGGCCGTGGCCGAAATAGCCATCCTCGCCAAATAGTTCGCCGTGGTCGGCGGTGATGATGAACCAGGTGTTCTCCGGCGCCTTCTCCATCAGCTTGCCGATCAGGCCGTCGACGTATTCCACGCAGCGAATCTGCTGCTGACGAAGCATTTCCATTTGCTCCTGATCGAAGAATGCCTCGCTGTCGGCGGCATTGTGCTGGGCTTCGCCGCCCAGGGTCTTGAACACGCCATGCACACCGGAGATGCGCGGCAGGTTTTCGTCCGTGAGCATGTAGGGGTAGTGGGTTTCGCCCAGGTTGAGGAAGTAGTAGTGCGGTTCGTCCTCGGGGAAGGTCATTTCCTCGACCATGCCGGCGAAGTCGTTGTGGTTGCTCATCAGCTTGTAGTCATCGAAATGCTGGTTGATCGCGGTCTGCTGATTGAGCACCGGCATCGATACCCGCGCCACGGTGCGGTAGCCCAGCTGGCCAAGCACCTTGGGCAGTGACAGTTCCGGAATGAAGTTGCGGAACGACACATCGGTAATGCCGGTACGGGTCACCCACTGCACGAACTCTTCCTTGTATACCTCCGAGGCATAGACCTCGCGCGGGGTGTTGTGCGGCAGCATGCCCATAGTGAAGGCGTAGTGCGACGGTGCGGTCCAGGAGGCATAGCTGTAGCGCTTTTCGATCTCGCCAACGCGCTCGATATTTGGCGTTTTGGCGGCCACGCAGGAGTCGTAGCGGCAGCTGTCCATGATGATGAACACGATGTGGTTGATAGGGGCGCTCATGCGGTTGTCCTCTCTGGGCTGGCGTGGGTTGGGCGTTGGCGTTCCAGCGTCGAGTGACTGGCGCGACCGAGCCGGCTGCGCTGTCGAGTGCTGGGGTGTGGTTTAGGCGCGGTGATAGCGAGCGGGCCGGATGCGCATGGGTGCCAAAGAGCGCCTGCTGTGCAGTGGCGGGTTTGCGGCTTCGTTACAGGTCTATCCATGGCCGTTTCGCTCTGTCCTGATTACCGGTATGCCGCTCTGGGCATGCTGGCAGATGAATATGCTGATTCGATGAAAATTACCCAGCGTTACCCGGATGAGTTGTGCATCAAGCATGCCGCTCCTTCGGCGGCAGCCATTACGTTTGGCGCCAGGGGCTTTTGTCGGGCTGACTGCAGTCAGCTTTCACTGCATCAGCGCGTCGGTGCTGAGGCTCTAAATTGGCACTTCATGGTTGCGCTATATTTTTGACTATTTGATCAGCTGTTTTTATTTTTCGTTGTAATTTTGACATTATTTGTCGCTTGCTGTTAAAAAGCCACCACGAAATATGCCTCTCTGTGGTGCGTTTCGCACTGTGTAGGTTCAAGAAAAGATAAAAAACAAGAATTGATACGGTTTGTGCGCCATGTTTTTGTCATTTCTTGCTGCTTTGCTTGAGCGCTGTCAGGTCGCGGCGAAGGCTCTGGCCGGTGACCTGGAAAGGAATTTCGCCATTTTTTGTTGGGTAGGGACGCGCGAGTTTCAGTCTGCAACTGGGGTTATGCCCGCTTCTTGCATTTGATCCTCATCAGATAGTCGCTGCTAGGTATTGGCCCCCGGGTGAGCGTGAATGATCGCCGCACGGGGTTTTTTAGCCTAAGGAATGAGGCTGTAAAACCATGCAAGGCGCTCGCATCGCAACAGGTTTCCAGACGTTAGTGTTTTCCCCTGCCGGCTTAAGTCATCCGGCTTTGGCCATCGCCGCCTCACGCGCAGGTGGTCTGGGGGTGTTGGACCTGGAGTTCGAGACTTGCCATGTGCGTAGTGTCGAGCAGCTGGAGCTGCTGGCTCAGCATGCTGGGCACAATGGTTTTGCGGTTCGCTTGGGTGGGTTCTCGGTAGAGCTGCAGGCAGCTTTGGTTGAGCAGTGTGCTCATGGGCTGAGCCTGGTGGTGCTTGCAGTGGAGCAGCTCGAACAGTGGGCTGGCAGTGTGCACGACCTGCGTGCGGCGGGTGTGCGAGTGCTGCTGGAGTTGTCGAGCAGTGATATGCCGGAACCGGCTGTACTTGACGCCATCGACGGTCTGATTCTCAAGGGCCACGAAGCCGCCGGTTTCGTCGGTGAAAGCAGTTGCTTCATCCTTGCCCAGCACTGGCGCCAGCACAGCGACTTGCCGCTCTACCTGCGCGGCGGCATTACTCCGCACACCGCTGCTGCCGCTGCCGTCGCCGGTTGCGCCGGCGTGGTACTGGATAGCCAGGTCCTGCTGCTGCAGGAGTCGCCGGTCGCCAGTGAGCTGTTCCCGCATCTGCGCAGCCTGTCCGGCAGCGAAACAGTGGCCGCCGGCAACGGTGAATTCGGTCGTTACTGCCGCGTGCTGCTGCGTCCCGGTTTTGCCACGGCCAAGGCCTTTGTCGCCGCAGCGGAAAGCCTCACACCCACCGAATTGCGTGTGCGGGTGCTGGCCGAGATCAACTGGCGCGAGCCAGCCGCCGGGCTGCTGCCGCTGGGCCAGGATGTGGCCTTCGCGGCGGCCTGGCAGAAGCAGTACGGCAGTCTGGCGCAACTGCTGCAGGCTATCGACAACGCCGTGCAGAACAACCCGCAGACCGCCCTGAAAGCCCGGGCGATTCAAGCCGATGCGCCGCTGGCCCAGGCCCTGGGTCTGCCGTTGCCGCTTGTGCAGGGGCCGATGAGCCGGGTTTCGGACAAGGCCGAATTCGCCGAAGCGGTGGCCAGTGGCGGCGCGCTGCCGATGCTGGCTCTGGCTCTGCTCAAGGGCAAACCGCTGGATGAGCTGCTGAACAAGACCCACCAGTTGCTCGACGGTCGTCCCTGGGGCATCGGCCTGCTCGGCTTCGCCCCGCAGAGCCTGCTCGACGAGCAGATTGCCGCCGCCAAACCCTACCAGCCGAGCTACGCCATCATCGCCGGCGGTCGCCCGGACCAGGCAGTGCGCCTGGAGCAGTCGGGCATCCCGTCCTTCCTGCATGTGCCGTCGGCCAACCTGATCCCGATGTTCCTCAAGGAAGGGGCGCGGCGCTTCATCTTCGAGGGTCGCGAATGCGGCGGGCATGTCGGCCCGCTGAGCAGCTTCGTGCTGTGGAGCAGCATGATCGATCGCCTGCTCGACGAGATCAAAGGCGGCGTGCCGGCGGCCGAAATCCAGGTGCTGTTTGCCGGTGGCATCCATGACGCCCGCTCCTCGGCCATGGTCCAGGCCATGGCTGCGCCTTTGCTGGCGCTGGGCGTCAAGGTCGGCATGCTGATGGGCAGCGCCTATTTGTTCACCCGTGAGATCGTCGGCTCCGGCGCTATCGTCGAGACCTTCCAGCAGCAGGCCATCGACTGTACGCGCACGGTCAATCTGGAGTCCGGTACCGGACATGCCAGCCGCTGTGCCTACACCCCGTTCGCCGCCGCCTTCTTTGCCCGGCGCAACGAGCTCAAGCAGCAGGCCGTGCCAGCCGACGAAGCGCGCGAGCAGCTCGACGACCTGATCCTCGGTCGCCTGCGTCTGGCTTCCAAGGGCAGCATGCGCATCGGTGAAGAGGCCAAGCTCAAGGTCTTCAGTGAGGATGAGCAGGTCGCCGACGGCATGTACATGATCGGCCAGGTCGCCACCCTGCGCGCCGCCGTTACCGATATCGCCAGCCTGCACCACAGCGTTACCGACGAGGCGCTGGCCCTGCTCGAAGCGCATGTGCAAACCCAGGACGAGCTGGCGCCGCTGAGCGGCGATCCGGCGGATATCGCCATCATCGGCATGGGCTCGGTGCTGCCGGGTTCGAAAACTCCGCGTGAGTACTGGCACAACATCCTCAACAAGGTCGACGCGATCACCGAAATTCCCGCCCATCGCTGGGACTGGCGGCTGTACTTCGACGAGAACCGCAGTGCTCCGGACAAGATCTACTCGCGCTGGGGCGGCTTTCTCGACGACATGGTCTTCGATCCGACCCGTTACGGCATGCCGCCCAAGTCCATCGAGTCGGTCGACCCGATGCAGCTGATGGCCCTCGATATTGCCCGCCAGACTTTGAGTGACGCCGGCTACGACCAACGCGGCTTCAACCGCGAGAAGGCCTCGGTAATCATTGGCGCCAGCGGCGGTGCTGGCGACGTCGGCATGCAATACGGCCTGCGCTCCGAGCTGCCGCGCTTCTCCGGCGAACTGCCGAATGCGATCGCCGAGCGCCTTCCGGAATGGACCGAAGACACCTTCGCCGGGATCCTGATCAACGTGATGGCCGGGCGCATCGCCAACCGCCTGGACTTCGGTGGCGTCAATTTCGCCACCGATGCGGCCTGTGCCTCGTCGCTGGCGGCGATCTACCAGGGCATCAATGAGCTGTTGTCCGGGCGCAGCGACCTGGTTATCGCCGGTGGCGTGGATACCGTGCAGGGCCCGTTCGGCTACCTGTGCTTCAGCAAGACCCAGGCCCTGTCGCCGCGCGGCCGTTGCCGCACCTTCGACGAGTCGGCCGACGGCATCGTGATTTCCGAAGGCATCGCCATGCTCGCGCTCAAGCGCCTGAGCGATGCCGAGCGCGACGGCGACCGTGTTTACGCGGTGATCAAGGGTATGGCCGGCAGCAGTGACGGCAAGGCCAAGGGCCTCACCGCGCCGTTGCCTGCCGGGCAGTTGCGCGCCATGCGCCGCGCCTACCAGCAGGCCGGTTTTGGCCCGGAAAGCGTTGGCCTGTTCGAGGCCCATGGCACCGGCACCGTGGCCGGCGACACCGCCGAACTGGACAGTACCACCGCGCTGTTGCGCGAAGCCGGCAGCCGTCCGGCGCAAGCCGTGGTCGGCTCGGTGAAGACCATGATCGGCCACACCAAGGCCACCGCCGGCGTGGCCGGGATGATCAAGGCGGCCCTGGCCCTGCATCACAAGACCTTGCCGCCGCACCTCGGTGTGCAGTCGCCGAACGCGGTATTGAAGAAGGCCGACAGCCCGCTCTGCGTGCTGGACGAGGCGCAGCCCTGGCTGGTCAACGGCGAGCAGCCACGCCGCGCTGCGGTCAGCGCCTTCGGTTTCGGCGGTACCAACTTCCACGCGGTGCTGGAGGAGTACGCGGGCGAATATCGTCCCTGGCTGCAGCCCAGCGTCAGCGACGCCTGGGCCGCCGAGCTGCTGCTGTGGCGAGCCACCAGCCGTGAGCAACTCCACACTCAGGTCGCCGCGCTGCGGCAGCAACTGGCGGCGCCGGGCAAGGTGGCGCTGGCCGATATCGCCTGCCACCTGGCTGCCAACCTCGGCAGCGGTTCGCACAGTCTGGCCCTAGTCGTCGGCAACCTGGACGAGTTGGCCGACAAGCTGGACAAGGCCCAGCGGCGCTTAGCCGGTGAGGCACTGATCGATCCGAGCATTCAGCTGGGCGACAGCCTGGTCGAAGCCGGTCAGGTCGCTGTGCTGTTCCCTGGCCAGGGTTCGCAGAACATCCACATGCTGCGCGAAATCGCCGTACTGTTCCCGGCCGTGGCCGAGACCCTGGCCGCCGCCGACCAGCAGTTGCAGGGCTCCACCGAGCGCTTTGCCGACAAGCCGCTGAGCCAGTTCATCTACCCGCGCGGCTGCTATGACGACGGTGCGCGCCAGGCCGCCAGTGCGGCACTGACCAGCACCGACATCGCCCAACCGGCCCTCGGCGTGGTCGAGGCCGGCCTGTGGCGCCTGCTGCAGGATCTGGGCATCAGCGCCGACATGGCCGCCGGGCACAGTTATGGCGAGTTCGTCGCCCTGTTTGCTGCCGGGCACATCGATTTCCCCACCCTGATCAGCCTGTCCGAAGCGCGCGGTCGCTTCATCATCGAAGCCGCCGCCAGCGCGGGCAGCGAACTGGGCAGCATGGCCATGGTGCAGGCGCCGCGGGCGCTGGTAGAGGCCAGTATCAGCCATCTGCCGGACGTGCTGGTGGCCAACCACAACGCACCGGAGCAGAGCATTATTTCCGGCTCCCAGGCCGGTATCGCCAGTGCCCTGCAGGCCTTCCAGGCGGCCGGGCTGAATGCCAGTGCCATCCCAGTGGCCGCTGCCTTCCATTCGCCGTTCGTTGCGCCGGCGCAGTCGCTGTTGGCGGCGGCCATCGAGGCGGCTAACTGGCAGCCGGGTAGCATGCCGGTGTACTCCAACACCACGGCCGCGCTGCATAGCCGCGAGACGGCGCAGCTCAAGGCGAGCATGGCCGAACACCTGGTCAAGCCGGTCGAGTTCGTCGCCCAGGTCGAAGCCATGTATGCCGCCGGCGCCCGCGTATTTATCGAGGTCGGGCCCAAGGCCGTGCTCAGCCGTCTGGTCGGGCGCATTCTCGACGGCCGCGCGCACCAGGCCATCGCCTTGGATGAGCGTGGCGCCGGCATCGCTAGCCTGTTGACTGCCCTGGCGCGGTTGTTCTGCCTGGGTGTCAGCTTCCAGCCGACGGCGCTGTTTGCTCGCCGCGATTGCCTGCGCAGCAGCAATGGCCGGCTCGACGGCCTGTGGCAGGACGCCAGCCTGCCCAAGCAGGCCTGGTTGCTCAACGGCAGCGGCGCCCGTCGCGCCAGTGCTGCGCAGCGGCAGATCGGCGTACGCCAGGGTGAAGTGCTGCCGGCCGCGCCGAGCGAGCCGCGCGCCCTGGTCGCACCGCTCGTCCAACCCCTTTCAATTCCCGTCCCCCAACGCGCAGCGCAGGCTGCACCCCGAGTCAAGGAGAGGCTGGTCATGTCTGAAACAACGGCTCCCAACGGTGACGAAATGTCATCGGTGATGGCGGAGTATTTCGCCACCATGCGCCAGTTCCTGGAAACCCAGGAACGGGTGCTCAATACCTTTATGGCCAGCGGGGCTGCGGCCAGCCAGCCGCGTGTCATGCCGGCAGCGGCTGCTCCGGCCCGTCGTCCGGCACCCGCTGCGGCACCGGCGCGTGTTGCTGTTGCCCCGGCTCCGCTGGCGATGCCAGTGGCTGCTCCGGCAGTCGCGGCACCTGCCCCGGTTGCTGCGACGGTCGCCCCGGCTCCGGCTCCGGCTCCGGCTCCAGTTGCTCCTGCCGCCGCACCAGTGCAGGTGGCAGGCGCGAAGATGAAGGACATCCTGCTGTCCATCGTCGAGGAGCGCACCGGCTACCCGAGCGACATGGTCGGCCTGGAGCAGAACCTCGAAGCTGACCTCGGCATCGATTCGATCAAGCGCGTGGAGATCGTCGGCGCCCTGCTGCAGACCTTGCCGCCGGCCTACGGCAGTGCCCTGGGCGAGGCCCGTAGCGAGCTGAACACGCGAGCGACGCTGGCCGACATGCTCAAACTGCTGCAAGGCCTGGAGGTCGGCGAGGCGGCAGTCCCTTTTGATTTGGCCGGGGCGAACCCGATAGCTACCACTCCCGTGGTCAGCCATTCGCCCCGGCATGTCGTGATTGCCGAAGCAGAAGAAATTCCCGCCAATGCCCTGCGCCAGTTCGAGCCCGGTTACTTCGTCATTACGGCGGACAACCATGGCCTGGCCCTGCGCCTGCAAGAGTGGCTGGAACAGCGTGGCTGCACAGTGTCGCTGTTGGCGCCGAGCTTGCTGGCCGATGAAGCGGCGCTGCTGACCTGGTGTCGGGAAACTGCGGCCAACCCGGACAAGGTGGTCGCCGGGGTCATCCACCTGGCTGCACTGGGCGCCCATGTTTTGCCGCGCGATGCGCAGCTGGGTAGCTGGCAGCGTGAGCTGCTGGTCAACGAGAAGTCGCTGTTCCTCATCCTGCATGCCCTGGCCGCGCAGCTGCGCAGTGATGCCCACGTTATGGCGGTCAGCGGTCTGGGCGGCCTGTTCGGTCGCGGTGACGCACCGGCCGAGGCTGGTCTCAGCCTGCAGGGCGGCAGCAGTGGGCTGATCAAGTCCGTGCGCGAGGAGCGCCCGCACCTGCGCACCCGTGCCATCGACCTCGATCCGGCGCTGGCGGATGCCGAGCAACTGGCCATTATCACCAGTGAGTTGCAACTGGTTGGCGGGCGCCAGGAAGTAGGTTATCCGGCTGGGCAGCGCACGCTGTTCCGCACCCATACTCACGAAATTGCCAGCAGTGATCTGCTGCCGCCGATGAACAATGTCGTGGTGCTGGCTACCGGTGGCGCCCGTGGCATCACCGCCGAAGTGCTGCGCGATCTGGCGCGGCCGGGCAATGTCCTGATCCTCACCGGTCGCAGCGAGTTGCATGAGGAAGATCCGGCCACAGCCGGCCTCGACAGCCCGAACGCCCTGCGCCAGTACTTTATCGGCGAGGTGCGCGCCTGTCGTCTGCAGCTCAGCCCGGCGGAGGTACAACGCAAAGTGGCGGCCATCGTCGCCCTGCGCGAGATGCACAGCAATATCGCCGACTTGCGCCAGGCTGGCGCCACGGTCGAGTACATCGCCGTCGACGTGACCCAGGAGCAGGCCGTACAGGCCCTGATGGTCGGTTTACGCGAGCGTTACGGCAAGGTCAGCGGCGTGGTGCATGGCGCCGGGGTGATCGAAGACAAGCTGCTGGAAGACAAAACCGCGGAAAGCTGGATGCGCGTGGTCGGCACCAAGGTCAACGGCATGCTGCTGCTACAGAAGTATGTGGACGTGGACGAACTGGACTTCTTCGCCGTGTTCAGCTCGGTGGCCGGCCGTTACGGCAACAGCGGCCAGCTGGACTACGCCACCGCCAACGAACTGATGAACCGCCTGTGCTGCCAGCTGCAACGGCAGTGGGGTGAGCAGGTCAACGTGGTGTCGCTGAACTGGGGCCCTTGGGGGGCGACCAAGTTCGGCGCCGGCATGGTCACTGCCGACACCGAGAAGAAATTTGCCGACAAGGGCGTGGCCCTGGTCACTGCCGCTCAGGGCCGCCAGCTGTTCAGCGAGGCCCTGCGTCTGCGTGGCGCACATGCGGTGGAAGTGATCGCCGGCGGCGGCCCCTGGGAGCAGCATGAAGCCGACATCGGCCGCCTGGTCGAGGCCGAAGCTGGCGCGGCGCCGGGGGGAATCAACCAGCCGCTGCTGACTCACGGCCGCATCGAGCATGGTGAAAAGGGCACCGAGGTGCTGACCTTCACCATCGACACCGGTCACGGCTACCTGCAGGAACACTGCATCGACGGCATCCCGGTGCTGCCAGCGGCGGTGGCCCTGGAGATCGTCGCCGAGGCCGCCAGTGTCATGTGGCCGGGCTGGGTGGTCGCCGAGGTAGCCGAGTTCCGTCTGCTCAAGGGCGTGCAACTGACCGAGCCGACCCAGACCCTGGCCGTTGTGATCAACCCGCCGACCTACGCCAGCAGCGAAGGCTTCGACGCCAGCCTGACCATCCGCTCCGGCAGCGGCAAGACCCAGCGTATCCACTACCGCGCCGCGGTGAAGATGGCTCAGCAACTGCCGCAAGCGCCGCTGCATCGTCCCGGCGAATACCGCGAGCGTGAGCTGCCGGTGGCCAAGGCCTACCAGGAGTGGCTGTTCCACGGCCCGCGGTTCCAGGTGATCCGCGCCATCAACGGTCTGTCCAGCCAGGGCGCAGCCGCGCTGATGTGCCCCAGCTCGCCGCAACAGTGGCTGAGCGGTGCGCCGGCCCAGCAGCAGTGGATCATCGACCCGGCAGTGCTCGATGCGGCGCCGCAGATGGCCCTGTTGTGGGCGCGGACCTTCCACGACGGCTCGGCGCTGCCGGCGCAGTTCGGCCGGGTGATCCGCTACGTCGAGCAGTTGCCGGAGCGCTTCCACATGGACTTCCAGTGCCTGCCCGGCGAGGCCCAGCAGGTGTGCGCCAACGTGTTCTTCACCGATGACGACGGCAAGTTGCTGCTGCTGATCGAGGAGCTGGAGTGCATCGTCGATGCCCGCCTCAATCGCCTCGGCGGCACCCACCTGCGCAAGGAAACCGAGTGAGCCGCATGAGCCAGCCAGCCAACCAGCCGATCGCCATCATCGGCATGGCCTGCATCTTTCCGCAGGCCCCGGATATCGCCAGTTTTTGGCGCAATATTCTCGCCGCCACGGATGCCGTGGGCGAACCGCTGGCCGAATGGGAAGCCACGCGCTACCTGGACTCCGGGCGCATCGATACGCAGTTTGGCGGCTTTCTGGGTGACCTCTACCGCTTCGATCCGCGCGAGTTCGGCATCATGCCCAACTCGGTGGACGGCGGTGAGCCGGATCAGTTTCTCGCCCTCAAGGTGGCGCGCGACGCGCTGCTCGATGCCGGCTACCTGAGCGACGAACACGATCACCGCGATACCGGCATCATCCTCGGTCACAGCACCTACCTGCATCGTGGCCAGGTCAGCCATATCCAGAATCACATCGTCCTCGACCAGACCCTGGAGCTGCTTAAAGCGGCCCAGCCGAGCCTCAGCGAAGACGACCTGGCGCGCCTGCGCGCGGCGCTGCAGAAGAAGCTGCCGCCGTCCAACACCGACATCGCCCCGGGCCTGGTGCCCAACGTGATGACCGGGCGCATCGCCAACCGCCTCAACCTCAAGGGGCCCAACTATATAGTCGACGCCGCCTGTTCCTCTTCCTTGCTGGCGGTCAACGCGGCCATGGACGAACTGCGCAACGGTCGCAGCCAGCTGATGATCGCCGGCGGGGTGAATGCCTCGCTGCCGGCCGAAGTCTCGGTGATCTTCACTCAGCTGGGCGCGCTCAGCGGGCGCAAGAAAGTCCGTCCTTTCGAGCAGGGTAGCGATGGCACCCTGCTCGGTGAAGGCCTGGGCATGGTAGTGATGAAGCGTCTCGACGACGCCCTGGCCGATGGCGATCGCATCTATTCGGTGATCCGTGGCATTGGCCAGGCCAGCGATGGCCGTGGCACCGGTCTGCTGGCGCCGAGCGAGGAGGGCGAGGCCCTGTCGATCCGCCGCGCCTACGAAGGTAGCGGTGTTGAGCCGGCCAGCATCTCGCTGATCGAGGCCCATGGCACCGGCATCCCGCTGGGCGACAAGACCGAAATCGCCGCCCTGCGCAGCGTTCTCGGCGCGCGCCGGGGCCTGCTCGGCAGCGTGGCGATCGGTTCGGTCAAGTCGATGATCAGCCACTGCATCCCGGCCGCCGGCATCGCCGGACTGATCAAGACCAGCTTGGCCCTGCACCACAAGATCCTGCCGCCGACCCTGTGCGGCACGGTCAACCCCGAGCTGCAGATCGAGCAGACGCCGCTGTACGTCAACACCGCCAGCAAACCCTGGATCGCCAAACCGGACGCGCCACGGCGTGCCGGCATCAACTCCTTCGGCTTCGGCGGGATCAACACCCACGCCATTCTCGAAGAGGCGCCGAGCAGTGCCTTGCGCCCGCCGAGCCTGGGCCAGCGTGAGTGCGAATTGTGCGTATTCGCCGCCGATTCCACGGCCGCGCTGCTGCAGGATATCCAGCAGGTGCTGGGCTATATCGCCGCCAACCCGAGCTTGCGCCTGGCTGACCTGGCCGCCACCCTGGCCGCCCGCGACTGCAGCGGCAAGCCGGTACGCCTGGCCGTGCTGGTCGCCGACCTGGCCGAGCTGGACAAGAAGCTGCAGCAGGCGGCGAAGAAAGTCGCCGAAGGCAAGTCACCACGCTGGATGACCCGCACCGGTCTGTCTTTCTGCAGCCAGTCGCTGGACGGCAAGCTGGCTTTCATCTTCCCTGGTGAGGGTTCGCAGTACCTGAACATGTTCAGCGACCTGGCCCAGCAGTTCGGCGAAGTGCGCGAGTGGTTCGATTTCTGGCAGGGCCTGTATGACGAGCAGGCCGGCTCAGGCCGTAGCGACATCCTGTTCCCGCCGCAGAGCGAGCTGAACGATGCGCTGCGCGGCCAACTGGAGGCGCGCCTGTTCGATATGGATGTCGGCTCGGAAGCCATCTTCGTCGCCAGCCAGGCCATGTTCAGCCTGCTGCGCGCCCTGGCCGTGGAGCCGGACGTGATGCTCGGCCACAGCACCGGCGAGTCCTCGGCACTGGCGGCTTCCGGCACCATGGCCTTCAGTGATCGCCAGCAGCTGGCCGACTTCATCCGCGAGCTGAACAAGGTTTACCGTGGCGTGCTGGAGGCCGGTGACATCGCCACCGGCGCGCTGCTCACCGTCGGCGCCATGAGCCGCGCGCAGGTCGAGCAGCATATTGCTGCCAGCGGCGAGGCCGTGGTGGTAGCGATGGACAACTGCCAGAACCAGCTGGTGCTGTTCGGCAGCCAAGATGCGATTGCCGGTTTGCTCAAGACCTTGAGCGAGGAGGGCGGCATCTGCGCCCTGCTGCCGTTCGATCGGGCCTACCACACGCCACTGTTCGCTCCGGTCAGCACGGCCTTCCTCGCTTACTACCAGGCTGTCGGCCTGCAGACGCCGAAGACCCCGCTGTATTCCTGCGCCAGCGCCGAGCTGTTCCCGGCTGCTGCCGAGCAGGTCTGCGAGTTGGCGGCGGCACAGTGGTCGACCACCGTGCGCTTTCGCGAAACCATCGCCAACATGCACCGCGATGGCGTGCGTTACTTCATCGAAGTCGGCCCGTCGGGCAACCTCACCGGTTTCGTCAACGACATTCTCGGTGGCGAGGAATACGTGGCGCTGGCCTCCAACGCGCGCAAGCGCAGCGGCATCGAGCAGCTGTTCAGCGTGCTTGGCGCGCTGTTCGTCAACGGCAAGACGGTCGACCTGGGCAAGCTGTTCCGTGGCAGCAACTGCCGGGTACTTGACCTCGAGCAGCCGCTGGTCGAACCCAAGCGCGGCCTGCTGATCAAGAACACCATGCCTTTCGTGCATGTCGACGGCGAGATCGCCCAGGTGCTGCGCGAAATCATGGCGCCCGCCGCGCCGCAGCCCACCGTTGTGGCCGCTGCCGTGCCTGTGGCTGGAGCGCCGATCGTCACGCCGTTGCTCGGCGAGATCCAGCAGCTGGGCGCGCACAAGCTCAGCGCACAATGCCCGCTGTGGTCGACCGATCGCTTCCTCGCCGACCATGTGCTGTCTGGCCCGTCTTCCTACCATCAGCCCGAGCTGCAAGGCCTGGCCTGCGTGGCGATGATGGCCAGCCTGGAGATCATGGCCGAGGCCTGCGCCGTGCTGGCCGGCAGCCGGGCGATCAACCTGATCGAGAATGTCCGCGCCTTCGACTGGGTCGCCCTGGATCGCGGCGAGCTGACCTTGCAGGTCGAGGCCGAGTGCCTGGACGCCCAGGCGCGCCTGTACGGCGCCAGCCTGTTCAATGCCGGCAGCAAGGTGATGAGCGCCGAGTTCCGTATCGCCGCGCCGCTCACCGGCACACCGCTGGCTCCCTTGGCGACGGCCGAGGCCTACCGCTGGGCGGATGCCGAGCTGTACACCACCGGCATGTTCCACGGCCCGCTGTTCCAGAGCATTGCCGGCATCCAGGGTTGGTCGGCCGAAGGTATCGACGCGGCGCTGGCTTCTTGCAGCCTGGATGGCTTTATCCAGGACGGCGAACCGTGCGAGCTGGTGCTCAACCCGGTGCTGCTGGATGCCCTCGGCCAACTGGCCGCTTTCTGGCTGGCGCAGCAGGTCGGCACCGATTTCAACAGCTTCCCCTCGCATATCGCCCGTATCGAGCTGCATGCAGCGGTGCCGGCCGATATCGCCGGCGCCCAGTTGCGCGGCCGCCAGCAGCCGCAGGGCGGCGCCGAGCAGGGCCTGGGCGCGCCACGGGTGTGGGATTTCGACTGCCTGCACGAGGGCCGCCTGCTGCTGCGTGCCAGCGGTTTCTCCAACATCTTCTTCCCGGTGCCCAACGCCTTCTACCAGCTGCGCCGCGA
The DNA here is from genome assembly GCA_964518735.1 of uncultured Pseudomonas sp. Classification (GTDB taxonomy): domain Bacteria; phylum Pseudomonadota; class Gammaproteobacteria; order Pseudomonadales; family Pseudomonadaceae; genus Aquipseudomonas. The sequence continues at coordinate 43,042 of CAZFKQ010000004.1, read as the reverse complement.
GCCCATGAACGGCTGGCTCGGCGCGCCGCTGGCGAGTGGCGCGGCGACCCTGGTCTGCGCCGAAGAGGTGCTGCTGTGGCAGCTCAATTACCTGGCGGATGACTTCTGCAAGCAGTCGGCGGCGATCTTCCTGCGCATCCTCGCCCACGCCATCCTTGCCGAGGACGAGCGTGCCGAATGGGAAGCCGTGCGCCATACGCGCAAGGCCCGCGAATGGCTGCATGGTCGCCTGTGCCTGAAGGAAGCAACGCGCTACTACCTTTACCAGCAGACCGGCGAGCTGCTCTGCCCGGCGGATATTGTGGTGTGGCACGACGAGTTGGGCGCGCCCTATGTCGACGGTTGGTGGAACGGCCAGTGGCTGGATGCGCCGAGCGTGTCGCTGACCCATGACCGCCACGGCTGCCTGGCGGCGCTGGTGCCGGCCGGACGTATTGGCGTGGATGGCGAACGCCTGGATCGCCTGCAACAGCCGGAGCTGGTGGCCGGCTCCTTCAGCGCCTATGAGCAACAGGCGCTGGACGGCGTGCCGGGCGAACGGCGCGGTGAACTGATCCTGCGCACCTGGTGCGCCAAGGAAGCCGCCGCCAAGTACCTGGGTTGTGGCCTGCAGGGCGCACCGGAGCGTTTCGAGGTGCTGTTCGGCGAAGACTGGACCTTCGCCACGGTGAATTTCGCGGGGTCTGCCGAGCAGGCGCCCGCACAAATAAGTGTGGCCCTGGAAGTGCAAGGCGATCTGCTGATCGCCCTGGCCGGGGCCGAGTTGGATTATCAGGAATTTGGAGTAGCCAATGGCTGAAGCTGTCGCAGTGGGTCTGGATAAAAGCAGTATCGAGAAGACCCTGATCCACATCGTCGAGGATCTGACCCAGGACTGGGGCATCGAGCTGGATGAGGCTGTCAGCAGCCAGACCCGCCTGGTCGCCGACATGGAGTTCGCCTCGGTCGACATCATTCAGCTGATGGTGGCCATCGAAGAGCACTACAACCGCCCGAAAATGGGCTTTCAGGACCTGCTGATGAACGACGGCAGTTACGTCGATGATCTTTCCATTGGCCAGGTGATCGACTTCGTTCACGCAAAACTCACAGGAGTGCCGGCATGACCACACGTACATTGTTCATCGGGATGGATGGTTGCACCTTCACCATCCTCGACGACCTCACGGTAGAGAAGGACGGGCGTCCTGCGGTCATGCCGTTCCTCGGCGGCCTGATGGCCCGTGGTACGCGCAGCGAGCTGCGCTCCACGCCCAACCCGCTGACCCCGCCGGCCTGGGTCTCGCTGATGACCGGGCGCAGTCCGGGCAACCACGGCCTGCTGGATTTCATCCGCGCCGAGGAACGTGGCGAAGACGTGTTCTTCACCCTCTACGATTCGCGTGACAACCGTGCCGAGACCATCTGGTCGATCGCCAGCCGCCAGGACCGCCGTGTCGCGGTGCTCAACCTGCCGTTCACCGCGCCGCCACCCAAGGACCTCAACGGTTTCATGGTGCCGGGCTTTATCCCGTGGCGGCACCTGCGCCGCAACACCGTGCCGGCCAACTTCTACGATCGCCTCAAGGAAGAGCTGCCGGACTTCAATCCCAAGGAGCTGGCCTGGGACTTCGAACAGGAGAAGCAGGCGGTCGATCACCTGACCGACGAAGACCGCGAGAACTGGGTGCGCTACCACCTGCCGCGCGAGAAGCAGTGGTTCGAGATCGCCAAGTTCCTGCTCAAGGAAGAAGCGCCTGAGCTGATGGCGGTGATGTTCGACGGCGTCGACAAACTGCAGCACCAGGCTTGGCTGTTCCTCGATCCGGCCCTGCAGCACGACGGCGTCAGCGACTACCACAAGCGCATGCGCGCCCTGTGCCTGGACTACTTCCGCCAGCTCGACGGTTTCATCGAAGAGCTGGTGACCATGGCCGGTCCGGATGTGCAGGTGTTCATGGCCTCCGACCACGGCTTTACCGCCACCACCGAAGTGGTGCGGATCAACGCCTGGCTGTTCGAGAAGGGCTACCTGCACTGGAAGGAAGTGCTCGATCCGGACTCGGAGGCTGCCAAGCGCCGCGAGGACAGCATGTTCGCCAACCTCGACTGGTCCAAGACCACTGCCTACTGCCGCACGCCGTCGAGCAACGGTATCAATATCCGCGTGGCGCGCAATCCGGGCGAGACCGGGATCAAGCCGGAAGACTACGAGGCGTTCCGCGAGCAACTGATCCTCGACATCAAGGCGCTCAAGGACCCGGCCACCGGCGAGAGCATCGTCAGCGAAATCCACCTGCGCGAAGAAGTCTTCGCCGGCCCGGCGATGATGGATGCACCGGACCTGCTGCTGGTGCTGCGCGACTTCGGCTTCGTCTCGATCAAGAACAAACTGCCGATCGTCGAGCCGCGTGAAGAACCGGCCGGGACCCACCACCCGGACGGCATCTTCATCGCCTGCGGCCCAGGCATCCGCAAGGGTGTGAAGATCGAGCGTCGACACATCTGCGACGTTGGCGCGACCCTGCTCTACAGCCAGGGCCTGGAAGTGCCCGGCGACTTCGAGGGCAAGGTGCCGGCTGACATGTTCATCAAGCCCTGGCTGAACCAGAACCCGATCCGTATCGGCGAGTCGACCCGCGGGGTGAACAAGGACGATAACGCCGAAGACATGGCCGACGACGAGAAGGAAAAGATCATGGCCCAGTTGCAAATGCTCGGGTACATGGAATAACGCTATGGCTATGGCCGAGGTCAATGGCATCAAGCTGCACTACCAGCAGCTGGCATGCGAGCGTGAAGGCGGTGAGGTCGAGGACGTGGTGTTGATCCACGGCCTCGCCGCCAACCTGGCCTTCTGGTACATGCAGGTCGGCCATGCGCTGGCCCGCAACTACCGGGTGACCATGTATGACCTGCGTGGCCACGGTCGTTCCAGCATGAGCGCAACGGGCTACACCCCGGCCGAACAGGCCGAGGACCTGCGCCTGCTGCTGGATCATCTGGGCATTGGCCAGGCGCATTTCATCGCCCACAGCTTCGGTGGGGTAATTGCGCTGAGCCTGGCCTGTGCCTATCCGCAGCGGATTGCCAGCCTGACCATCGCCGATACCCACATCGCGGCGATTCGCAATGTGGGTAGCGACTGGCGCTATGCCGAGCATATTCAGCGCATCCTTGATGATCACGGTATCGATCTGAATACCCGTGAACCCTACTTCGGTTACCGCCTGCTCAAGGAGGCGGCCACCCTGCAATTGAACAAACAGGACTTGCCGGAAGCCCTGCGCGAGCTGATTAATCCCTTGATGGGCAGCTCCGGCAAACGCACCGCCGACCAATGGGTGAAGCTGCTGGAGACTACCTCGGCCCAGGATGAACTGATGGGCGACGATGGCCTGGTGGTGGAGCGCCTGCGTGAACTGGATTTCCCGGTGCTGGCCATCTACGGCGAGCGCTCGCAGGCGGTGACCACCGGCGAGCTGCTGCTCAGTGTCTGGCCTGCAGCGGATTTCCGCCTGGTGCGTGGCGCCGGGCATTTCTTCCCGGCGTCGCGGCCGCAGAAACTGATCCGCTCCTTCGAGTTCTTTCTGCGCAATGCCAGTGAAGCCAATCAACGCCAGCAACGCTCCTGTGATCCTCTGCAGCAGCCGTTCTTTCGCAGTGACCGTTTGTACAGCTCTGAGGGCCAGTGGTTCTTCACCACCCGGGAGGGCACGGAGGTGGGGCCTTTCGCCCAGTTCGAGGAGGCCCTGGCCCATCTCGACTCCTTCATCTCGCAGATGGTCGCGCGTAAAGCGCTGGCCCGGTAACCCAGCATGTTCAGCAGTATCAGCAAAGTTCGCGTACCGGCTGGCCTGAGCCAGGACGATTTCCAGCTGATCGCCCGCAACGGCTTCGGCGACGGGGTCAATGCCTATGCCCATGCCATGGCCTGGTTTAACGACTACCTGTACATCGGCACCACCCGCGGCAACTTCCCGCTGATGAAGGCGCGCCTGCCGATCAGCATGGATCCCTGGCCGGTGGAGTGCCCGGCCAACCCCTTCGACCTCGATCTGCATGCCGAAATCTGGCGCTACAACCCGCGCAAGGACGAGTGGCGGCGGGTGTTCAAGGCGCCGACCATCATCGGCAGCGACGGCTCGAAGATCCCCCGTGAGCTGGGCTTTCGCGGCATGTGCGTGTACCCAGGCAGTAAGGGCCGCCCACCAGGCCTGTTCGTCAGCACCTGGTCGCCGGCCAAGGGCCCCGGTCCGCTGCTGTTGCGCACCGAAGACGGGCTGAACTTTACACCGACCTGCGAGCCAGGACTGATGGGCTTGCCGGTGACTACTATTCGCACCATGGTGGCCTTCAAGGGCCGCATGTACACCACGCCGGCCGGTTCGCGCGGTGGCAATCCCAACGTCTCCTCGCACTCCATCGTTTACGAGAGCGAGGCGCCGGAAGATGGTCAGTGGCAGGCGGCGAGCGATTTCGGTTTCGGCGACGAGGGCAACAAGACCATCTTCGAGATGTGCGCCTTCAATGATCATCTGTATGTCGGCACCTTCAACCTCAAGGGCTTCCAGGTCTGGCGCAGCACCTGCGAGAGCAAGCCCTATCAATGGGAACGGGTGATTGCCGATGGCGCCGACCGCGGCCCGCTCAACCAGTCGGTGCTGAGCATGTATGCGTTCAAGGGCGCTCTATATGTCGGTAGCGCCATCCAGGGTGGCGGCATTGACCGGCAGAATGGGGTCGGCCCGGCTGCACCGGAGCTGATCCGCATCCACCCGGACAACAGCTGGGATCTGCTGGTTGGCGATGCGCGGATGACCCGTGACGGCTGGAAAGAACCGCTGTCCGGCTACATGCCCGGCTTCGACAACTTCTTCAATGGCTACTTCTGGCGCATGGCCGAGCACGAGGGCTGGCTGTACCTGTCGACCTTCGACTGGAGCGGCCTGCTTGGCTATGCGCGGCGCGACAGCTGGCCGGCGCCATTCCTGAATATCGTCAACAGCGTCGGTGAGGAGTTCATCTTCAATCGCCAGTCGGGTTTCGACCTGTACCGCAGCTACGACGGCGAGAACTGGGTGCCAGTGACCACCGATGGCATGGGCAATCCCTACAACATCGGCATGCGCACCATCGTCTCTTCGCCCTACGGCCTGTTCCTCGGGGCGGCCAACCCGTTCGGCCCGAAAGTCTGGCCGCTGGGTGGCGACCGCTATATCGATAACCCGCGTGGCGGCTGCGAAGTGTTCTTCGCCCCGCGCAAAGCCATGACCTCCGCCGCGCCCAGCGCCGGTGTCCGTGATCGGTCAAAAGGAAGCCCTGCGCTATGAACGGCACTATCTCGGCCAAGCAACAATCCGACCTCGGCGACGCGCGCAAGATCGCTACGCCTCTGCTGCTGCGCAAGGGCCTCACGGTGTTCCTGCGCAATGGCAAGCACGAGCCGCTGTATGTGGTGCGCGACCCGTCCAGCGAACTGCACTGGGAGTTCGAGACGCGCCAGTTTTTTATTCTGGAGATGCTCCAGGTCGACCAGGAGTTTGTCGTTCTGGCAGCCAGCTATGAACGACGCTTTGCCGAGGTGTTGACCCGGGTCGCGCTGGAGGCGTTGCTGAGCAATCTGGTCGACCAGCGCCTGCTGGGGTTGGCGGCGGCCTCCCATCCGCTGATCGAACCCTACCGCGAGAGGTTGCAGGCCGACCTGCAGCGTCTGCTTGAGGAAAAGGTCGCCAAATTTCGTGACAAGACCGAGGCGCCGGGCGCATCGCGCTCGGCCAAGACACCCGTGGTGGCACCGCCGCCCGCTCCGCGCGGTGGCGCATCCAACGACGCCGGCAAGGCTGGCGCGGATGCCGACAAGCTGCAGGCCGGGGTGCGCGGTTTCGCTGGCATGGACGATACCCTGCAGATTCCAGTGTTCCATCTATTCAATCCGCGCGCCCTGCTCAAGGGATTGCTGGACTGGGTCGAGCCGCTGAAATACATGGTCTTTGTCCTGCCGCTGCTGCTGGTGATGGCCCTCGGTATCGTGATCAGCAACTTCGAGCTCCTGCAAAGCGATGCGGCCGCCCGGCTGTCCGGGTTGGGGCCTATCGGCCAGATCCTGTTCAGTCTGTTCAGCGTCAACCTGCTGTGTACCCTGACTCTGGCGCTCACCGCGCAGAAGTACCGTGGCACGGTGAACAGCCTGTCCGTGGCGCTGATGCTCGGTTTCCTGCCGCGCTTTATGCCGAAGATCAGCAACCTGATCGGCCTGACCCGGCGCGAGCGCCTGTGGCTGCATGCCGGCCCGGTGCTGATGCGGGTGACCCTGTTCAGCGTCGGCACCTTTCTCTGGTACCTGACCCGTTCTTCCAGCGGCTCGCTGGCAACCGTCGGCCTGGCGTTGGCGGTAGTCAGTGCCATGGCTCTGTTGCTGACCCTCAACCCGTTGTCGAAAAGCAGTGGCTATCACCTGATCGCCGTCTTGCTGGACGAGCCGCAACTGCGGGGCAAGGCGTTCAAGGCGCTGTTCGGTCGGATCAAGGGTAACGCCTACCGTGAGGCCAACGACACCGCGTTGATGGCCTATGGTCTGGCCTCAATTCTTTACTCGCTCATCTTGTTCGTGGTCGCCTTGCTAATGATCGGCAGTTGGCTGAAGCTCAATTTCAGCGGTACCGGGGTGCTGCTCTGCGTCATGTTGCTGGGCTACCTGAGCGTGCTGACCTACCGCAAGTTCAGCTCGGCCAACGAGATGTACGAGCGTTCGTTGCAGTACGAACGCTGGAAGCGTCGGCGCCTGCCGGAAGACGTGGAAAACAAGATCAACCTCAAACCGGCTAACAAGCTGGCGCGCTATACCCGGCGCGTTTTGCTGCTGTCGTTGCTGATCTGCCTGTTCCTGCCCTATCCCTATGAGCCGGGCGGCTCCTTCGTGATCCTGCCGGTTGAGCAGCAGCAGGTGGCTACCGATGTCGATGGCATCGTCACCGAGGTGCTGTTCAACGGCGGTGAAGAAGTCCAGGCCGGACAGGTACTGGCCCGCCTGGCTACCGGCGACTACGAGAGCCAGATGCGCATTGCCGAGGCGCGGATCGCCGAGGAGCAGGCGATGGTCGCCGAGCTGAAAGCGCGCCCGCGTCCGGAAGAAGTCGCCGTGGCCGAGCAGAGCCTGCAGATGGCGCGGACCCAGGCCCAATTCAGCCGTTCCAATTACCAGCGGCATGCCACCCTGCTGGCGCGTGGCGGGGTTTCCGCTCAACAGGCCGAGCAGGCACAGCGTCAGTATGAAGTGGACCTGATGGCGATTCAGGTGTCCGAGGCTAACCTGGCCCTGGTCAAGACCGGTGCCACGGCCGACTCGATTGCTGCCGCCGAGGCTCAGGTGCAGCGCTGGCGCAGCGAGCGCGAGATGTACCAGGCAAAGATCGAACGCTCGCAACTGCGCGCGCCAATGTCCGGCAAGCTGATCACCCTGTTGCTCAAGCAGAAGACTGGCAAGTACCTCGGCCCAGGCGAGACGTTCGCCGTGATCGAGAAGGCTGATCAGGTGTTCGCCGAGATCGAAGTGCCGGAAACCGAGATCGGTTTTGTCCAGGAAGGGGCAGTGCTCAAGGTCAAACCGCTGGCCTATTCCGATCGCTATTTTGACGGCAAGGTCACCCAGATCGACGCTAACGTGATCGAGACGAGCGCTGGCAAGTACGTCAAAGTGCTGACCGTGATCGAGAACGCCAATGGCGAGCTGAAATCCGGCATGACCGGCTACGCCAAGGTTGGAAGCGAAGAACTGCCGGTGTGGAAAGCCTTCACCCGGGCGATCTTCCGCTTTGTCGATGTCGAGTTGTGGTCGTGGATTCCGTGACGGTGCCAGGCGCCTCTCGCTGAGGGTTGCATGGGACGCCCTAGAGGGGAGCCAAGCTTGCGGGACAATCTACGACTCCGCTCCCGGATTGCACCCGGGCTACGAAAAACACCGGCCTAGGCCGGTGTTTTTGTTTGACGGGGCGGGTTGCCGGTCAAGCCGCTGGGGGCGGCAGCAGCTCCTTCAGCGGCTTGCTGTCATCGGCCAGTTGCTCGGCGCTGAGGGCGATGCCTTCGGCAATCAGGCGCTTGGCGGCCATGAAGTCCTGCGGGCGGTTGACCGTGTCGGCGGCGATCACCTTGCCATCCTTCAAGTAGAAGGCCGAGAAGCTGTCGCTGTCCGGCGTGCCGCGCAGCACCAGTTGCTGATAATCCTGGGACAGGCCGACCATCTTCAGTTTCAGCTCGAACTGATCGGACCAGAACCAGGGCACCGATGCATAGGCCTTGAACTTGCCGTTGATCGCCGCGGCAGCGCAGCGCGACTGCTCTAGAGCATTGGGCACCGACTCCAGGCGCAGGCGGCGGCCGAGCAGGGCGTTGGGGTGATTGGTGCAGTCGCCGGCGGCGTAGATGTCCGGATCTGAGGTCTGTGCGTATTCGTTGACCAGAATGCCGTTGTCCACTTCCAGGCCTGCGGCAGCAGCCAGTTCGGTGTTGGCGAGCAGGCCGATGCCGACCACCACCAGGTCAGCGGCGATGCGCGTACCGTCGCTGCACAGCACGGCGCTGACGGCCTGGCCGCTGGCGTCCAGCTCCAGGTCGCTGACCTGCACGTTGGTGTGGATCTGTACTCCGGCTTCACGGTGCTTGCGTTCGTAGTAGGCCGACAGCTCGGCCGCGGTAACCCGCTGCAGCACCCGTGGCATGGCTTCCAGCACCTGCACCTGCAGGCCCTGCTGCACGGCGGAGGCGGCCACTTCCAGGCCGATGTAGCCACCACCGACTATCACCAGGCGTTTGCCCGGGGCCAGCTGGCTGCGGATCAGCTCGACATCGTCGAGGGTGCGCAGGTAATGGAAGTTGCTGCAGGCCTCGGCGGCCTTGGCCTGGGGCACGGCCAGCGGACGCGGGCGGCCGCCTGTAGCGATGACCAGCTTGCTGTAGGGCAAGCTGCTGCCATCGGCCAGTTGCACAGTCTTGCTGGCCCGGTCGATGGCCTCGACCCGCACACCGCTGAGGATGTCCACACTGGCCTTGTCGTAGGCGGCCTGTGGGCGAATGGACAGGCTGCTTTTCTCCACGCTGCCGGCCAGGTAGGCCTTGGACAGCGGCGGGCGGTGGTAGGGCAGGTGCGCTTCCTCGCCGATCAGCAGGATGCGTCCGCTCCAGCCTTCGTTGCGCAGGCTGACGGCCAGTTCGCCGCCGGCATGGCCGGCGCCGATGATGATGGCAGTGGAGGATGCAGCGTCTGTCATGGGGGAGCCTCGGGCAGAAAAAGCGGGGATGGTCGCTAGTTTATGCATCTGCCGCGTCTGCGTCCCTGCATAACATGCCATTTTGCCGTCTCTGCCTGCCTTGATACGTGGCTGTCATGGCTTTGTGCGACCATTGTCGCTTCGTCAGCTACACCATGCCGGGGGAATAATGCGTGAGAAGCACGAAGTGCTTGAGGCCAAGGAGAACGTAGCCGAGGTCAGTCTGCTGCAAGCCCTGTGGTTCTGGCTCAAGCTGGGCTTCATCAGTTTCGGCGGGCCGGCCGGACAGATCGCGCTGATGCACCAGGAGCTGGTCGAGCGCCGGCGCTGGATTTCCGAGCGGCGCTTCCTGCATGCCCTTAACTACTGCATGTTGCTGCCTGGGCCCGAGGCCCAGCAACTGGCTACCTACATCGGCTGGCTGCTGCACCGCAGCTGGGGCGGGGTGATCGCCGGGGCACTGTTCGTGCTGCCTTCGTTGTTCATCCTGATCGGCCTGTCCTGGCTGTATATCGCTTTCGGTGATGTGCCGTTGGTGGCCGGGATCTTCTATGGCATCAAGCCGGCGGTGACTGCCATCGTGGTGCAGGCGGCGCATCGTATTGGCTCGCGGGCGCTGAAGAACAACTGGTTGTGGGGCATTGCCGCAGCTTCCTTCGTTGCCATTTTCGCGCTCAAGCTGCCATTTCCGCTGATCGTGCTGGGCGCTGCCGCGTTGGGGTACTTCGGCGGGCGCCTGGCACCGCAGTATTTCACCGTCGGTGGCGGCCATGCGACTGCAGGCAAGTCCTATGGCCCGGCGCTGATCGACGACGACACGCCGCCACCGGCCCATGCGCGCTTTCGCTGGTCGCGCCTGCTGGCTTTGTTGCTGCTTGGTGCGGCCCTGTGGCTATTGCCGATGGGCTTGCTGACGGCCCTGTACGGCTGGGAGGGTACGCTGACGCAGATGGCCTGGTTTTTCACCAAGGCGGCGCTGCTGACCTTCGGTGGCGCCTACGCGGTGCTGCCCTACGTCTACCAGGGCGCTGTCGGCCACTACGGCTGGCTGAGCCCGACGCAGATGATCGACGGCCTGGCCCTGGGCGAGACCACGCCGGGGCCGCTGATCATGGTGGTGGCCTTCGTCGCGTTCGTCGGTGCCTACCTGCAGCCGGTGTTCGGTGCCGACTCGGCGTTCGTCAGTGGCGCGCTGGCTGCCAGCCTGGTGACCTGGTTCACCTTCCTGCCGTCTTTCCTGTTCATTCTGATCGGCGGGCCGCTGGTGGAGTCGACCCACAACGAACTGAAGTTCACTGCACCGCTGACCGCGATTACCGCCGCAGTGGTCGGGGTGATCCTCAACCTGGCGCTGTTCTTTGCCTACCATGTGCTGTGGCCGCAGGGTTTTGCCGGGGTCTTCGACTGGCCATCGGCGTTGCTCGCGGTGGCCGCCGGGGTGGCGCTGTTCGCCTTCAAGCGTGGGGTGATCGAAGTGCTGCTGGCCTGCGCCGCGGCCGGTCTGCTGGTGCATGTGTTGCGGTAGTTCGGTTGACCCGGGGCGACCTTTCCTCTATTCAAACTGTAGCGTTTTACAAACAGGAGTGGCTGGCAGCAATCCATGAGTGATGAATCGCGCGATATTCCCCGTTGGCGCCGCTGGCTGCTCAAGCCGAGCGTGTTGCCGCTGGCGCGGGTTTTCGTTGCGCTGGTCTGCCTGTCACTGGTGGCCACCGATGCCTGGTTGATCTGGAAGGCCCGTGGTGTGCAGCTGCGTGATGCACAGATCGAAACTTCCAACCTGGCCTCGGCGCTGGCGCGGCAGGCCGCCGATAGTCTGAAAAAGGCCGACACCGTGCTGCTCGACCTGGTCGAACGCCTGCAGGTGGATGGCACCGGCCCGGCCCAGCTGCAGCGCCTCAATGGCCTGATGCGCCAGCATGTATTCGGCCAGGCCGAACTGCACGGCCTGTTCGCCTATGACCGCGACGGCAACTGGCTGGTGACGTCCTTCGGCACCATCCCGGAAGGGGCCAACAATGCCGACCGCGAGTACTTCATCTTCCACCGTACACACCCGGATGATCACGGCCCGCATATCGGCCCGCCGATCCGCAGTCGTACCAATAACCAATGGATCATCCCCGTGTCACGCCGCGTCGAGGATGCCCAGGGCAATTTCGCCGGGGTGGCCCTGGCGACTATCTCCGTCGAGTACCTGCGCCAGTTCTATGACACCTTCGATATCCGCGACAACGGCTCCATCAACCTGGTGCTGAACAGCGGCATCATGCTGCTGCGCAGCCCCTACAGTGAGTCGGCGATTGGCTCGGATATCAGCCAGGGCCAGATTTTCCAGCGCCTGTTGCCGCAGAGCCCGGCCGGTACGGCGATGCTGCCGTCGCTGATCGATGGCGTCGAGCGGCTGTTCAGCTACCGCCAGGTTCAGGGTTATCCACTGGTGGTGGTGGCTGCCCTGGCCAAACAGGACATCCTCGCCGACTGGCGCGCAGACACGGCCCGCCAGTTGGTGGTGATCAGCCTGCTGGCCAGCTTGCTGTGGCTGCTGGGTTTTTACCTGATCCGCCTGATCAAGCAGGGACAGAAGACCGAGGCTGAGCTGCTGGCCACCCGCGATGCTCTTCGTGCATTCAACTTGCGTCTGGAAAAGCAGACGCTGGAAGACGAGCTGACCCAGTTGGCCAACCGCCGGCGTTTCATCCGCGCCCTGGACGACGAGTTCGCCCGTGCCCTGCGCTACCAGCGACCACTGGCGCTGGTACTGTTGGATGTCGACTACTTCAAACAGTACAACGACATCTATGGCCATTCCGCCGGAGATGCCTGCCTGCGCGCGGTAGCCAAGGCCATTCGCGGCGGGCAGAAGCGCCCGGCGGACCTGGCGGTGCGTTATGGCGGCGAGGAGTTCTGCCTGCTGTTGCCGGAAACCGACGCCGCAGGCGCGTTGCAGGTGGCCGAACAGGTGCGTGCCGCGGTGGAGGCACTGGCCATCGTGCATGCCGGTTGCCCATGGCTGCGCGTGAGTCTGAGCGCCGGTGTGCACGTACTGACGCCGCAGGCGGGCGATGGCCCGGAGGGGCTGATCAAAGGCGCCGACAAGGCGTTGTATGCGGCCAAGGCTGCCGGGCGCGATCGCGTGCTGCTGTTTGATCAGGGCATCGAGCAGCTGATCGGCTAGCCGGCTCCGTGCCTTGCCAGTGCCCACTCGGCCGCTTGCTGCGCATGCAGGGCGGTGGTGTCGAACAGGGGCACGCTGGCATCCCCGGCGCCGACCAGCAGGCCGATCTCGGTGCAGCCGAGAATTACCGCCTGAGCGCCTTGTGCCACCAGGCTGGCGATGATGCGGCGATAGGTTTCTCGCGACTCTTCGCGTACCTGACCGAGGCACAGCTCCTCGTAGATGATCCGATGCACGTCCTGGCGCTGTGCCTCGTCCGGGATCAGCACGCGGATGCCGTGGCGCTGTTCCAGGCGTTCGCGGTAGAAGGCCTGCTCCATGGTGAAGCGAGTGCCGAGCAGGCCGACTCTGTCCAGTCCGGCGGCCTGGATCGCGGCGGCAGTCGGGTCGGCAATATGCAGCAGGGGAATGTTCACCGCCTGCTCAATGGCCGGCGCCACCTTGTGCATGGTGTTGGTACACAGCACCAGCAGCTCGGCGCCGGCGCGTTCCAGAGCCTGAGCCGCGTCGGCCAGCAGGCGCCCGGCCTGGTCCCAGTCGCCGCTCTGCTGCAGGCGCTCGATCTCGTGGAAGTCGACGCTGAACAGCACCAGCTTGGCCGAATGCAGGCCGCCCAGGCGCGCCTTCACTGCCTCGTTGAGGTGACGGTAGTAGGGAATGGTCGACTCCCAGCTCATGCCGCCGATCAGGCCGATGGTTTTCATCCGTGTTGCGCTCCCGGTGCGTGCAGGTCGGGTCATGCTGCGCCAAATGCGCTGGCGGCTGTAGTGACAGTCGCGTGGCGTTTGCCGCTCTGGCTGTATCGGCCTGCCCGCGAATGACGGATGGCCGGGCATTTGCCGCCGGACTACGAATCTGTTTACGATCTCCTGACTCGCGGCCATACCGCGTTAAAAGTGGCCTCAAAATGCTCATTTACACTTCGTAAACTGCGCTTTTTCGGCCACTTTTGCCTTGTCTGGCTCTAATTCAGAAGATCGTAAACAGGTTCTGCGGAATAATGCGCGCCGTCCTGTTATCAGCGAGCCCGTTCATGTCCGCCCCCAGCATTCGCCCGAGCATCCTGCACCTGCCGGCCGGCCCCTGGTCGACCGTGCTCGACTGCCTGTGCGGGCATTTCCCGGCGATCAGTCGCGATACCTGGCTCGACCGCATGGCCCGTGGCCGTGTGCTGGATGCCGACAGCCAGCCGATCGGCCCCGAGCATCCCTACCGCGAAGGCCTGCGTGTGCAGTACTACCGCGAAGTGCTGGCGGAAACCCGTATCCCCTTCGAGGAAGCCGTGCTGCATGTGGACGAGCACCTGGTGGTGGCGGACAAGCCGCATTTTCTCTCGGTGATGCCGGCCGGCGAGTACGTCGAGGAAACCTTGCAGGCGCGCCTGACCCAGCGCCTGGGCAATCCGCACCTGGTACCGTTGCACCGCATCGACCGGCACACCGCCGGCCTGGTGCTGTTCTCCGCCAACCCGCAGAGCCGTGGCGCCTACCAGGCGCTGTTCCGCGAGCGGCGCATCGACAAGCGCTACGAGGCCATCGCCCCAGCTTTGCCCGAACTGCAGTTCCCCTTGCAGCGGTCCACCCGCCTGGTCGCCAGCGAGCCGTTCTTTCGCATGCAGGAAGGCGAGGGGGAGGCCAATACCGAGACCCGCATCGAGGTCATCGAGCGCAATGGCGAACTGTGGCGCTACCGTCTGTTCCCGGTGACCGGCAAGAAGCACCAGCTGCGCGTGCACATGGCGGCGCTCGGGGCCGGCATCTGCAACGACACCTTCTACCCCGAATTACTCGATGCGCGGGATGCGGCGGACGACTACAGCCGCCCACTCAAGCTGCTGGCCCAGGCCCTGCGCTTTATCGACCCGCTGAGTGGCGTCGAGCGCACCTTCGAGAGCCGGTTGACGCTGGACTGGTAGCTCAGCCGGCGTTGCGCAATCTGGCCAGGTCGCGCAGCGGCGGGGCGCCGAACAGGCGGCTGTATTCGCGGCTGAACTGCGACGGGCTCTCGTAGCCGACCCGGTAGCCGGCCGCCGACACTTCGAGGTTTTCACAGAGCATCAGCCGCCGCGCTTCCTGCAGACGCAGTTGCTTCTGGTATTGCAGCGGGCTCATGGCGGTGACCGCCTTGAAGCGGTGGTGCAGGGTCGAGGGGCTGAGGCTGGCGACCCGCGCCAGCTCCTCGATGCGCAGCGGTTCGTTGAAGTTCTGGTTCAGCCAGTCGATGGCGCGGGTCACCCGGTGGGTCTGGCTGTCGGCGTTGGCGATATCGCGCAGAACCTGGCCCTGGGGGCTGCACAGCAGGCGGTAGAGAATTTCCCGCTGCACCAGCGGGGCGAGCATGGCGATGTCGCGTGGGTTGTCGAGCAGGCGCAACAGGCGCAACACGGCGTCCAGCAGCGGTGCATCCAGGCGTTCGACATAGAGGCCGCGGCCATTGCCCCGGCTGGGTACGCCGACCGGGCCGGCTTCGGCGATCAGCTTGCCGATTTCGCCGGGGTCGATATCCAGACGCAGGCTCAGGTACGGCTGCTCCGGCGAGGCGAGAGTGACCTGGCCGGTGACCGGCAGGGTGACCGAGGCCACCAGGTAATGCAGCGGGTCGTAGACGTAGCGCTCGTCCTCCAGGCTCACCACCTTCTGGCCCTGAGCCATGATGCACAGCGCCGGGCGATACAAGGTGTGGACGAGGGGTGAGGGCAGCGAACCGCGCATCAGCGCCAGCGCGGCGATCATGGATTCGTTGATGCCCTCTTCCGGCGCAAAACGATCGATCAGTTGCGCCAGCTCGACGCGCTGGGCTTCATGCTGTGGCTCTTCGGCAGCGGGTGCGTGGGGCATGGCGGGCGTTCTCCTCGGCGCGTGCGACAAGCTTAACCCGCCGTCTTGGGCCAGTCCGGGGGCAGCGGGCAAGTCGGCAGGATCGGGCAAGTGTCCGGCAGTTTTGTGTCAGTCCGCTGCGTGCCTGGCTACTGTCCGTAGCGCTGGTACAACGCCTGGTACTGGCCATTGCCGCGCAGCTTGTCGAGGGCCGCCTGCCAGCGCGCCACGTCATTCGGCGAGGTATCTTTCGACAGGGCAATAAAGCCTTGATCATGGCCGAGCACCACCGGAGTGGCGCGTATGCGCGCGGGGTCGACCTGGGCTTCAGCCAGCTTCTGCTGCAGGCCGCTATCGGCCGAAGCCACCAGTTGCACCCGGCCGGCGGCGAGCATACGCAAGCAGCCACTGTAGGAATTGTGCCGCTTCAGCCGGGTAAAGCCCTGCTGTACCAGCAGTGTATCGTGGGAGCTACCGTTGAGGATGCACACCGGCAGGTCGCGGGCATCGCTCAGGTGGTGGATGCCGGTGGGCGCGGCGCTGCTCTCGTAGAAATAGTCGGTTTCCTGCAGGGTCGGGCCAACCCAGTACACCAGGCTTTCGCGCTCCGGTGTGCGGCTGAGGTTGAACAACACCACATGCGGCTGTTCGGTGACCAGTTTCAGCCCGCGTGCCAGCGGAACTTCGCTGATCGGCGCGCTGCTGCCCAGTTCAGCCAGCAGGGCATGCACCAACTCCAGGTAGAAGGCGCGCTTGCCGCCGTGTTCCTTGCCATGCAGGGTGCCGCCATCGGCCACGCCTTGCTCGCCCAGGCTATGGGTATAGACCTGCCAGTGCTCGGCACTGGCGTAGCCAGACGACAACAGCAACAACAGGGTGATCAGGGCGACCCTCACTGCTCGGTCTCTCCTTGGGGCGGATGCGGACGATGGGTTCTGGTCGCTGTTGTGCAACCAGTCAGCTTTGCATGTACAGGCAAGAATACGGCCAAGTCAATATTCCACCCGGTAGCCTCGGACTGTTTGATCGTGTGCTGAGGCGATGGGCGCTTGTGCAGAATCAGGCAAGACTTCGGCAGCAATCGGATAACGGCCAACGGCCGGCTGCGTGCAACCTCTGGGCTGTCGCGGTGACCCGCAGCGGGTCATGGCCAACCCTTCCATGTAGAGGATTGCAGCATGTCCAACATCGTAGAAAAAGTCGTGATCATTACCGGCGCCAGTAGCGGCATTGGCGAGGCCACCGCCCTGTTGCTGGCGCGTCAGGGCGCCAAGGTGGTGCTCGGTGCCCGCCGCAGTGAACGCCTGGAACAACTCGTGGCGCAGATCCGCCAGCAGGGCGGTACGGCCGAGTTCCGCAGTCTGGATGTGAGCCGCCGGGAAGACGTGCAGGCCTTCGTCGACTTCACCCTGGCTCGTTTCGGCCGCCTCGATGTGCTGATCAACAATGCCGGGGTGATGCCGCTGTCGCCCCTGGCCGCGCTGAAGTTCGCCGAGTGGGATCGCATGATCGACGTCAATATCCGTGGCGTGCTGCATGGCATCGGCGCGGCCTTGCCGGTGATGCAGCGCCAGCGCAGCGGCCATGTGATCAACGTGGCGTCCCTCGGCGCCTACCGGGTCGTGCCGACGGCGGCGGTGTACTGCGCGACCAAAGCCGCGGTGGTATCGATCTCTGAAGGCCTGCGCCAGGAAGTGGGCGGAGATATCCGCGTCACCGTGGTCTCCCCTGGCGTGGTCGAGTCGGAGCTGGCCGAGAGCATTTCCGACAGCGCTACCCGCGCGATGATGGAGGAATTCCGCCAGGTGTCGATCCCGGCCAGCGCGATTGCCGAGACGATCGCCTTCGCCATCGGCCAGCCGCCGCAGGTGGATGTCAGCGAGCTGATCGTGCGCCCCACCGCCAGCGCCTATTGAGTGCTATGCCCGGTGGCGCCGTGGCGCGCTGCCGGGCCTGTCAGAGCCTGTGATGAACGATAAAATGCTCAGTCTGGCGCAGGTCTGCGCCAGTTTTGGCCGCAGCGAGGAGCTCGGCAAGCGCCTCGGCGAGCTGGTACTGCGGGCGCGGCACGACAGCGGCTGCCTGGGCTATGAGCTGCACCGCGATGCGCGGCAGGACGATCTCTGGCACTTGCGCGGCTGCTGGGAGTCGCCGGCAGCGTTGCACGCGCATCTGCAGCAACCCCATGTGCAACTGCTGGCGCAGCTGGTGGCCTGCGGGCTGATCCGCCAGATGAGCCTGGCCACCGCGCTGCCTTATTCGCTGGGGCGGGTGTCGTAACTGTAGGCGCCGCTACGGCCGTCCAGATTGATCTGAAAGCCCTGGCGCGAACCATCGTGGCCGTTTTCGGCAACGCCGCTGATCAGTACGCGGGTCTGGCCATCACTCTGGCAGCGCAGCTGGCTGAGACTTATCTCGGCATGGTCGTTGTTGAATTCGGTGAAGCCGAAGCCGCGCTCGACCTGCAGGTGGGTGCCATCCGCCGCGGGCTGCAGCAGATCGACGAACAGCAGGTCCTGGCCATACAGGCTGAAGCGCAGCAGACGCAGTGCCACGGAGCGCTCGCCCAGCTGCCAGTCACCGCAGTGCTGCAACTCCTGCAGGCTGGCGAAATGGCCGGCCGCCTCGGCGTAACCGACCTCACGGCCCAGCGCCAGGGCCGGTTCGACCAGGCAGGCGGCGAGGGCGCCGCACAGCCAGCGCACCGGCTTAACCGCAGCTGACCTGCAGCACCACGCCGGCATCATTGATGTCGATGTTCAGGCGCTGCGAGTTGTAGTCCATGGTCACCGGCTGGTTTGGCCGGGTGATGCGCAGGAAGCGCGCGTCGGCTTTGTCGCGGGCTTCTACCGCCATCTGGTTGTCGAGTTGTTCGCCGATCAGGTCATGTACCGGGTCGGCATCGCAGCGGCTGTCGAAGTCGGCGGTGGGTTCGCTGATCAGCGCCTGGCTGCTGTCCGGGGCCTTGTTCTGCGGTTTTTCCGGGTTGCTGCTGCAGGCAGCGAGCAGGGTCAGGCTGAGGCCGAAGAGGGCAGTACGGGCAAGTGTGCCGGTCATGGTGTCGTCCTTGTGGTGGTCAGGCGCAGAGTTAAACAGGCGGCGCTTTGCCGCCATGATAAGGCCACAATCATAACCAATTACCGCGCGACCTTGGTCGTTCCTCTGTGCAGGTCGAGCTTGGCGCAAGCCTCACAGCACCTTGTACACCTGGCCGGTCTGCCGGCCCTCGGCGCTCTTGGCGTAGGCCAGGGCTACGGTCGCCGCCGGCACTGCCTTGAAGCCGCGGAAGTAAGGGCCATAGGCCGGTAGCGACTCCTCCAGCACGGTCGGGCTCACGGCATTGATACGCAGGCCGCGCGGCAGTTCGATGGCAGCGGCGCGGACGAAACCGTCGAGGGCGGCGTTGACCGTGCTCACGGCGGCGCCGTAGCGGATCGGGTCTTCGCTGAGTACGCCGGAGGTGAGGGTGAAGGAGGCGCCATCGTTGGCGAACTCGCGACCGATCAGCACCAGGTTGATCTGGCCCATCAGTTTGTCGTCGAGGCCAACGGCGAATTCCTTGGCCGTCAGTTCCTCCAACGCGCCGAAGTGGGCGTTGCCGGCGGCGCTGATCAGTGCGTCGAAGCGGCCGGTCTGGATGAACAGGCGGCGGATCGAGGCCGGGTCGCGAATGTCCACCTGCAACTCGCCGCTGCTGCGGCCGACGCGGATGATCTGGTGACGCTCTTGCAACTCGCTGGCGATGGCCTGACCGATGGTGCCGCTGGCGCCGATGAGAACGATCTTCATGGAGTGACTCCCGATTGCTGTGGATGACGGAGCCAGTCTAGGGAAAGATCTGTTGCCAATAATCCAGGCAATGTGAAACCTTTGGTTCTTATATGGAAACAATGGGCGCCGCGCCATGAGCGATCTGCAAGACCTGACCGCCTTCGCCCTGCTGGTAGAGGCTGGCAGTTTCACAGCCGCCGCCGAGCGCCTGGGCTGCAGCAAGGGTCAGTTGTCCAAGCGCATCAGCCAGCTCGAACGCAGCCTCGGCTGCGTGTTATTGCACCGCACCACCCGCCGTCTGCACCTGACCGCCGCCGGTGCCGCGCTGCTGCCCGAGGCCCAGGCGCTGCAGGCCCAGGCCCAGCGTGCCCGCCAGGTGGTGCAGAGCCTGCAAGAGGAAGTGGCCGGCACCGTGCGCCTGACCGTGCCGGTGTCGCTGGGCGAGACCTTCTTCGATGCGCTGCTGCTCGACTTCGTCCACCAATACCCCAAGGTGCGCATCGAGCTGGACCTGTCCAACAGCTACCGTGACCTGGTCGCCGAGGGCTTCGATCTGGGCATCCGCTCTGGTCAGCAGCTGGACGAGCGGCTGGTGGCCAAGCCGCTGTTTGCCCTGCAGGAAATCACCTGCGCCGCGCCGGCTTATTTGCAACAGCACGGCACGCCGCAGCAGCCGGCCGAGCTGGCGACCCGGCAGTGCCTGCTGAACACCCATTACAGTGGTTTCGAGGAATGGCTGTACCACCGCCAGCACCAGCTGGAGCGCGTGCGGGTCTCCGGCAATCTGGCCAGCAATCACTACAGCCTGCTGAAGAAGGCTGCGCTGAGCGGCGCCGGCATCGCCCGCCTGCCGTCCTACATGGTTCAGGACGAACTGGCTACGGGTCGCCTGCAGTGGCTGCTGCATGATTATCAGACCCGCAGCACCCCGGTGTTTCTCGTGCATCCCTGGCAGGGCAGCCTGCCGCGGCGCACCCAGGCACTGGCGGATTACCTGCTTGGCTGGTTCGAACGCAGTCGCCTGGTACTGGATGGCCTGACTAGGCCGATCGGCGCGCGGCCCACTGGCTGATATGCCGTTCCAGCAGGTCGGCCAGGGGCAGGCAGGCGCCCAGGCGGTAGAGGTTCCAGTAGTGGCCTTCCAGTGTACGGTTGACCAGCAGGGTGCCGGAGGCCGGTTGCAGGCTGCCGAGGGCGGCCATCAGCAGCGGGAACAGTTCCAGCAGTTGCTGGTGCAGGGCCGCGCCGTGGAAGTCCCACTGCGCGCCGGGTTGCAGCAGCGGGTGGAGCAGTTTGTGGATGCGCTTGTACAGGCCATGCGGCGCCGGGCTGTCAGTCTGGCGTCCACCGAGGGCCTGGAAGGCAGGCTCCAGGGCGTCGCTGCTCGGCCCGCGCAGGGCGGCGAACAGCTGCACATAGGCATCGAGCAAGGCCGGTTCGAGTGGCTGCACGCTGCCGAAGTCATACACCACCAGCTCGCCGGCATCGGTCCAGGCCAGGTTGCCGGGGTGCGGGTCGGCGTGCAGCAGGCCGAGGCCGAACACCTGCTCGCATAACCAGTCACACAGGGCCAGCGCCAGGCTCTCACGCACGGCGGCCGGGGCCAGGCCAACTTCGGCCATGCTGTGCCCGGCCACTTCATGCAGCACCAGTACGCCGGGGCGGCACAGCGCGGGCACCGGCTGTGGCAGACGCAGGCCCGGCCAGCCGGCGAAGTGCTCGCAGAAACGCTGCAGACTGGCCTGCTCGGCCTGGTAATCCAGTTCGGCGTGGATGCTGCTGTGTAATTCCGTATACAGCGCTTCCAGCTGTTCGGCCGGGGCGCGAAACAGGCGTCCGAGCGGCAGCAGTCGGCGCAGTTGCTGCAGGTCGGCGGCGCAGATCTCGCGGATGCCCGGGTACTGGATCTTCAGCACCAGGGCCTGGCCCTGGGCATCGCGGGCGCGGTGCACCTGGCCCAGCGAGGCGGCGGCACAGGGTTCGATTTCGATGGGCTGGAACAGCTGGTGCAACTGACCCTCGTAGAGCTGCTGCAGGTGCTCTTCCAGGGCGCTGAAGGGCAGGGCGGGCACGCGGTTCTGCAGGCGCGTCAGGGCCTGGCTGATGGGCTCGGGCAGCACGCCCTGCCACTGCGAAGCCTGCTGGCCGAGTTTGAGCACCGGGCCTTTCATCTGCCCCAGCACATCGCCGAGCAAGTCGCCCACCGGCTGCCAGTCCAGACCTTGCTTGCCGGGCGTCAGGCCCTGCAGCATAAGGTTGCCGGCGATGCGCGCACCGGTGCTGCTCAGGCGCAGGAAGCGGCCCAGGGCGGAAACATTCGGTGGTGATGAACGCGGCATGTGGCTGGCCTGTGGCAAGGCAAAGGTTGATCATGGGCCGACTGGCCGGCGCCGCCAAGGCGAGAATGCTTGCCGGCTGTTGCGCGCTGGCCCACCTGGGTTTCTGTTAACCGCTTTTGACCAGAGGCACTGCTGCCGATGCTGATCGTCGAAAACCTGCACAAGTCGTTCGCCACCGCCCAGGGCAATCTGGCGGTGCTGCGTGGGGTCGATCTGCAGTTGCCCAGTGGCAGCAGCCTGGCGCTGATGGGCGAGTCTGGCAGTGGCAAGAGTACCCTGCTGCACCTGGTCGCCGGTCTGGAACGGCCCGATAGCGGGCGCATCCTGGTCGACGGCGTGCCGCTGGACGGGCGTCGCGAGGCCGAGCTGGCGCGCTGGCGGCGCGAAGGCATCGGCCTGGTGTTCCAGCAGTACAACCTGATCAGCAGCCTCAATGTGGCGGCCAACCTGGCGTTCCAGGCGCGCCTGGCCGGGCGCCATGATCCGGCTTGGGTCGACTATCTGGCCGAACGCCTGGGCCTGGCGCCGCTGCTGCAGCGCTACCCGGAACAGCTTTCCGGTGGCCAGCAGCAGCGCGTGGCCATCGGCCGTGCCCTGGCTGCTCGGCCGCCTCTGGTGCTGGCTGATGAACCCACCGGCAGCCTGGACGAAGCCAGCAGCGAAACAGTGCTCGACCTGCTCCTGCAACTGGTCGGCGAGGCCGGCAGCAGCCTGCTGATGGTCACCCACAGCGCGCGCCTGGCCGCCCGTTTGCAACACAGCCTGTACCTGCACCTGGGCCGGGTCGCGGCGCAGGAGGCCTGATGGGCATGCTGCGCATCAGCCTGCAGGCGCTGCTCAGCCACTGGCGCCGCCATCCGCTGCAGTTCTTCAGCATCCTCACCGGCCTGTGGCTGGCCACTGCGCTGTGGACCGGGGTGCAGGCGCTGAACAGCCAGGCGCGCGCCGACTATGCCCGCGCCAGCGCCGTGCTGGCCGGCCCGGCGCAGGCGCAGCTGGTGGCACGCCAGGGCCCGCGTTTCGACCAGGCCGTCTATGTGCAACTGCGCCGCAGCGGCTGGCCGGTGTCGCCGCTGCTGGAAGGGCGCCTGCGTTTCGCTGGCGAGGAGCCGTTGAGCGTGCAACTGCTCGGCATCGAACCGTTGAGCCTGCCGCACGGCAGCGAGGTGGGTGGTCGCCCCGCCGATGGCTTGGATATTGGCGGCTTCCTCGGCAGTCCGGGCCAGGCCTGGATAGCCGCCGACACGTTGCAGCGCCTCGGTCTGCAGGTCGGCGAGCAGGCGCTCACTGCTGATGGCCAGCGCCTGCCGCCCTTGCAGGTGCAGGAGCAACTGGCACCGGGGGTGATCGTGGTCGATATCGGCCAGGCCCAGCGCCTGCTGCAGGCGTCGGGGCAGCTGTCGCGCCTGCTGCTGCCGGCGGATTTCGCCGCACGCCCATTGCCGGACGAGTTGCAGGCCGTGCTGCAGCTGCAACCGGCAGCGGACGGCGACGACCTGCAGCGCCTCACTGAGAGCTTCCACCTCAACCTCACGGCCCTCGGCCTGCTGGCTTTCATTGTCGGCCTGTTCATCGTGCACGCGGCCATCGGCCTGGCCCTGGAGCAGCGCCGTGGCCTGCTGCGCACCCTGCGCGCCTGCGGCGTCAGCCTGGGTGGGCTGCTCGGCGCGCTGGCCATCGAACTGGGCCTGTTCGCCCTGCTCAGCGGCCTGGCTGGGGTGGCCAGCGGCTACGGACTGGCCAGCCTGTTGCTGGCTGATGTCGCCGCCAGCCTGCGCGGCCTGTATGGCGCCGAAGTGGCTGGCCAGTTGAGTCTGGCGCCGCAGTGGTGGCTTGCCGGGTTGGCCATCAGCCTGCTCGGCGCCTTGCTCGCTGGCGCCAGCAGCCTGCTGCGTGCGGCCAACCTGCCATTGCTGGCGCTGGCTCAGCCGCAGGCCTGGCGCCTGGCTCAGGGCTTGTGGCTGCGCCGTCAGGCCTGGCTGGCCGTCGGGCTGCTGGTGCTGGCGCTGGCCTGCTGGCGTTTCGGCGACAGCCTGCTGACGGCCTTTGCCCTGCTGGCGGCCTTGCTGCTGGCCGCGGCGCTGCTGCTGCCGGCGTTGCTGGATGGCGCGCTGGCGCTGCTCGCCCGGCGTTGTCGCGGGCCGCTGAGCGAATGGTTTATCGCCGACAGTCGCCAGCAGCTGCCGGCCCTGGCCCTGGCGCTGATGGCCCTGCTGCTGGCCTTGGCGGCCAGCGTCGGCGTCGGCAGCATGACCGAGGGCTTTCGCCAGACCTTCACCGGCTGGCTCGACCAGCGCCTGTCCGCCGAGTTGTACCTGGCGCCGCGCGACACCACCCAGGCTGAGCAGATCAGCGGCTGGCTCGCCGCTCAGCCTGGCATCACGATCCTGCCGCACTGGCGGGTCGACCTGCGCCTGCAGGGCTGGCCGGCGCAGGCGCAGGGCATTGTCGATCACCCCAGCTACCGCCAGCACTGGCCGTTGCTGGAGCAGCAGGATGACGCCTGGACGCAGCTGGCGGCGGGGCAGGGCGTACTGCTCAGCGAGCAACTGGCGCGCCGGCTCACGCTGCGCCTGGGCGATGCGCTGGTGCTGCCGGCGGCGGACGGCGAACAGCGCCTGCCGGTGCTTGGTCTGTATGCCGACTACGGCAACCCCAAGGGTCATCTGTTGGTGAATGCGCACTGGCTACGGCAACACTGGCCGGACGCCAGCCTGAGCAACCTCAGCCTGCGCCTGTCGGCCGCGCGGGTCGCGCCGCTCAAGGCTGAGCTGGAACAACGCTTTGAGCTGGATGACAGCCGGCTGATCGACCAGGCCTCGCTCAAACGCTGGTCGACCCGGGTGTTCGAGCGCACCTTTGCCGCCACTGCTGCGCTCAACAGCCTGACCCTGGGTGTGGCCGGGGTGGCGCTGTTCATCAGCCTGCTGACCCTCGGCCAGAGCCGCCTCGGCCAGCTGGCGCCGCTCTGGGCGCTGGGCCTGGGGCGGGCGCGCCTGGCCTGGCTGAGCCTGGGGCAGACGCTGTTGCTGGCCAGCCTCACCGTGCTGCTGGCCATGCCCCTAGGCCTGCTGCTGGCCTGGTGCCTGGTGGCGGTGGTCAATGTGCAGGCCTTCGGCTGGCGCCTGCCGCTGCATGTGTTCCCCGCCCAGTTGTTGCAGCTGGGCCTGCTCGGCCTGTTCACCAGCCTGCTGGCCGCCGCCGGGCCGCTGTGGCAGCTGGCGCGCCGCCAGCCGGCCGATCTGCTGAGGCAATTCGCCGATGAACGTTAGACGCCTGCTGCTGGTTACCGCACTTCTGCTTGCGGGTTGCGACGAGGCGCCCGCGCCAAACGCCGGTTTTGCCGGCCTCGGCCAGGATGTCGCCGGTTTCAGTGCGGTCGAACCCGGGCGGGCGCTGCAGTTCCCGCTCGATCACGGCGCCCACCACGGCCACCGCATCGAATGGTGGTATGTCACCGCCAACCTCACCGACGAGCAGGGCCGCGACTGGGGCGTGCAGTGGACGCTGTTTCGCTCGGCGCTGCGTCCCGGCCCCGAGCAGGCCGGCTGGGGCAGCCCCAACCTGTGGCTGGGCCACGCCGGCCTGAGCGGGCCGTTCGGCCATCAGTTCGCCGAGCGCCTGGGCCGCGGCGGCATTGGCCAGGCCGGGGTGGCGGCGCAGCCGTTCCGCGCCTGGATCGACGATTGGTCGCTGCACAGCAATGGCGACGCGGACTTGCAGCAGCTGCAGATGCAGGCCGCCAGTGCGGATTTTCGTTATGACCTGCATCTGCGCGCCGACGGCCCGCTGGTGCTGCACGGCGGCCAGGGCTACAGCGAGAAATCCGGCCAGGGTCAGGCCTCCTATTACTACAGCCAGCCGTTCTACCGGGTCAGCGGCGAGATCGAGCGGGGCGGCCAGCGCCATCGGGTCAGCGGCCAGGCCTGGCTCGACCGCGAATGGAGCAGCCAGCCGCTGGCCGCCGAGCAGCAGGGCTGGGACTGGTTCTCTCTGCATCTGGACGGCGGCGCCAAGCTGATGCTGTTCCAGGTGCGCCAGAGCAAAGGCCAGCCCTATCGCGCTGGTACCTGGATCGGCGCCGATGGCCGCGCCCAAGCCCTGCGCGGCGAGCAGATCCAGCTCAGCCCGCTGGTCACTACCGAGCTGGACAACGGCCGTCGCGTGCCGACCCGCTGGCGCGTGCAGGTGGCGGATCATGGCCTGGATGTCGAGGTCGAGGCGCTGCAGCCGCAGGCCTGGATGGATACCACCTTCCCCTACTGGGAAGGCCCGGTGCGCCTGCGTGGCAACCCCGGCGGGCGTGGCTATCTGGAAATGACCGGCTACTGAGCGAGACCTGCCGGCCGGCGCGAACTATTCAATTCATTGATAGCCGTCATCAAGACGTTCGAATTATCGAACGACTGCCGGCTGCCTAAGATGCCCCCACAGATTTTGACCGAGGGCCCTGTGCCCGCCAGGAGAACGACGATGAAGATTCTGATGGTGCTCACTTCCCACGACCAGCTGGGCAATACCGGGCACAAGACCGGTTTCTGGCTGGAGGAGTTCGCCGCGCCTTACTACGTGTTCCAGGATGCCGGCGCGACCATCACCCTGGCTTCGCCCAAGGGTGGCCAGCCGCCGATCGATCCGAAGAGCGATGACGAGGGTGCGCAGACCGATGCCACCCGCCGCTTTCTCGCCGACAGCGCGGCCAAGCAGGCGCTGGCCAATACCCTGACTCTGGATCAGGTACGCGCCGAGGACTTCGATGCGCTGTTCTACCCAGGTGGCCACGGCCCGCTCTGGGACCTGGCCGAGGATGCTCGCTCGATTGCCCTGATCGAACGCTTTCATGCGCTCGGCAAGCCGCTGGGCGCCGTCTGCCACGCCCCGGCGGTATTGCGCCACAGCAAGGCGGCGGACGGTCAGCCGCTGGTCAAGGGCAAGCGCGTCACCGGCTTCAGCAACACCGAGGAAGAGGCGGTGCAGCTCACGGATGTGGTGCCGTTCCTGGTCGAAGACATGCTGGTTGGCAATGGTGCCAGCTACTCGCGTGGCGAGGACTGGCACAGCCATGTGGTGGTCGATGGCCTGCTGGTGACCGGACAGAATCCCGCGTCCTCGGATGCCAGCGCCGAAGCCCTGCTCAAGCTGCTCTGAACTTCTATTCATGATGAACGCGGGGCTGCCAGCCCCGCTCGGGAACCTGTATGCCAATTGCCTTGTTTGCCAGCCTGACTGCTCATCCCGCGCACCGTGCCGACCTCGAACAGGCGCTGCGCCAGATGGTTGCCGACAGCCGCCGTGAGCCCGGCAACCTGCGCTACGACCTGTTCGTACGTGGCGCTGATGCGACGACCTTTGACCTGTTCGAACTCTATGTTGACGAGGCGGCAGTGGCCGCCCATCGCGCCAGCACCCACTACCAGACCTTTCGCCAACAGATCGGGGACTGGCTGGCCGCGCCGGTGGATGTGCGCAGCAGCCAGGCCCTCGACCTGGCCCCCCTTTAATGCCGGAGGCGCTGTGCGCCACCCTGATTCACTTTTGTGAGGATTGACCATGTCTGCATTGTTTTCTCCGTTCCAGCTGAAGGACGTCACCCTGCGCAACCGCATCGCGGTGCCGCCTATGTGCCAGTACAGCGCTATCGATGGTGTGACCACGGACTGGCACCTGCATCATTACGCCGGCCTGGCCCGTGGCGGTGCCGGTCTGGTGATCGTCGAGGCCACTGCGGTATCCCCGGAAGGGCGCATCAGCCCCGGGTGCACCGGGCTGTGGAATGACCAACAGGCCGAGGGCATGGCCCGTATTGCCCGCGCGATCAAGGCCGGTGGCGCGGTGCCGGGTATCCAGATCGCCCACGCCGGGCGCAAGGCCAGCGCCAACCGTCCCTGGGAAGGCGACGACCATATCGCTGCGGACGATGCGCGCGTCTGGCAGACCATCGCCCCGTCGGCCGTGGCCTTCGGCGCGCACCTGCCCAAGGTGCCGACAGCCATGACCCTGGACGACATCGCCCGGGTCAAGGCCGACTTCGTCGCCGCTGCCCGTCGTGCCCGCGATGCCGGTTTCGAATGGCTGGAGCTGCACTTCGCCCACGGCTACTTGGCGCAGAGTTTCTTCAGTACGCATTCCAATCAGCGTGATGACGCCTACGGCGGTGACTTCGCCGGGCGCAGCCGCTTCATTCTGGAAACCCTGGCGGCAGTACGCGAAGTGTGGCCGGCCAACCTGCCGCTGACTGCGCGTTTCGGCGTGATCGAGTACGACGGTCGCGACGAGGAAACCCTGGCCGAGTCCATCGAACTGGCCAAAGCCATGCGCCGTGGTGGCCTGGACCTGCTCAGTGTCAGCGTCGGCTTCACCATCGCCCAGACCAACATCCCGTGGGGCCCGGCCTTCCTGGCGCCGATCGCCGAGCGCGTACGCCGTGAGGCGGAACTGCCGGTGGCCTCGTCCTGGGGCATCGATGCGCCGGCCAATGCCGAACGCGTGGTGGCCGAGGGGCAGATGGACCTGGTGATGATCGGTCGTGCTCACCTGGCCAATCCGCACTGGCCATTGCAGGCCGCGCAGCAACTCGGCGTCGAGCGGCCCACCTGGGTGCTGCCAGCGCCTTATGCACACTGGCTGGAGCGCTACCAGGTGGCGAAGTAACTGCACTAGGGTCCGGCATGCCGGGCCCTTTGCGTTTAGCCAACGCTAATCTGCGGCCGGATTATTCGTGGCGCGGAGTTATTCGCTTCCACAAGATCACGCCGCATGCGGTCCAACGTGACAAACCTGTGGCAGTGACATCAACTGGCTCTATCACTTTTTCGGTAGCTAACGCCCATGCAGATCAACGCCGACTTCAGTCAACGCGCCGTTATCCGTCCCGGTGACAGCCCCTGGGTGCTTTCACCGATGCCTGGGGTAGAGCGCATCATGCTCGATCGCATCGGCGAGGAGCTGGCGCGGGCCACGTCGATCGTGCGCTATGCCCCCGCTTCGCATTTCAGTCAGCACCAACACCCCGGTGGCGAAGAGTTTCTGGTGCTCGACGGGGTGTTCTCCGATGAGCGCGGCGATTACCCCGCCGGCACCTACGTGCGTAACCCCATTGGCAGCCGGCATGCGCCGTTCAGCCGCGAAGGCTGCACGATCTTCGTCAAATTGATGCAGTTCGATGCAGCCGATGACCAGCCTGTGGTGATCGACAGCCATCAGGCGCAATGGCGGCCCGGCCTGGTGCCGGGCCTACAGGTGTTGCCGTTGCACCAGCATGGTACCGAGCACGTGGCGCTGGTGCGTTGGGCGCCCGGCACCTACTTCAACGCACACCGACATTGGGGCGGCGAAGAAATCCTGGTACTCGAAGGTACCTTTCAGGACGAATTCGGCGACTACCCGGCCGGCAGCTGGTTGCGCAGCCCACACCTGTCACAGCACACGCCGTTCAGCGAGGAGGGCTGCCTGATCTGGGTGAAAACCGGGCATCTACCGGCTTAGCCGGCAGCCATCAGGCGTTTGTACAGGCGTGTGCGGCGCGCGGTTTTCAGTTGTTCCGCGAGCAGTGCGCGCAGCGGCGAAACATTCGGTTTGGGCTGGCCGCCACGGCTGAGGCGGCGCATCTGGAACTTCACCATAGCCATGTAGGCCAGCGAGGCCAGGGCCTTGTGCTTCCAGCGGATCGGTGCCAGCTCGGCGCTGATCTGCAGCTCGCCGGCCTGCCAGCGACGCGGCAGGTTCGGCTCGATGGCCAGGGCAGTGGCAATCC
Source organism: uncultured Pseudomonas sp. (assembly GCA_964518735.1). GTDB lineage: Bacteria > Pseudomonadota > Gammaproteobacteria > Pseudomonadales > Pseudomonadaceae > Aquipseudomonas. The sequence continues at coordinate 13,940 of CAZFKQ010000004.1, read as the reverse complement.
CGGCCATGGCTACGCCGCTGGCCAGCACCTGCTCAACCACCGGCAGGCGGCGAATCCCGCCAGTGACCATTACCGGCATCGTCGCCGCAGCGGCAATCTCACCAGCGAATTCGAGGAAGTAGGCCTCGCGCGCCAGGGTGCGGCCGTCGCGGGCATCGCCCTGCATCGCGGGGGCTTCATAACTGCCACCGGACAGCTCGACCAGATCAACTGCCAGCTCATTGAGCAGCTGCACCACGCGCTTGGCATCGACTGCATCGAAACCGCCACGCTGGAAGTCCGCCGAGTTGAGTTTGACCGCCACGCAGAAGCTTGGCGCGACAACAGCGCGTACCGCCTTGACCACCTCGATCAGCAGCCGCGCACGGTTTTCCAGCGCGCCGCCCCAGCGGTCGGTGCGCTTGTTGCTGATTGGCGAGAGGAATTGGCTGAGCAGATAACCGTGCGCCGCATGGATCTGCACGCCTGTAAAGCCGGCCTGCTCAGCCAGTTGCGCGGTGCGTGCGAAGCGCTGGATCAGTCCACCGATTTCCTCGTCGCTGAGTGCCTTGGGTACCGGGAACATCTTCGACAGGCCGCCCAGCTCCAGGGCCACGGCCGAGGGGGCGACGGTCTGCTGGCCGAGGTTGGCCTGCATCTGCCGACCGGGGTGGTTGATCTGCATCCAGAACTGCGCGCCCTGGGCACGGCCGATGCGCGCCCACTCGCGGAATTTATCCAGCTGGCGCTCGTCTTCCAGCACCACGCCGCCGGGACCGGTCATGGCGCGCCGATCAACCATCACGTTGCCGGTCAGCAACAACCCGGCGCCACCTGCGGCCCAGGCCTGGTAAAGACGCAGCAGTTCGGCGGACGGGCCCTGGCTGGCATCGGCCAGGTTTTCTTCCATCGCTGCCTTGGCAATGCGATTGGGGATGACGGTGCCGTTAGGCAGTTGCAGCGGTTGGAAGGCGGTCATGGCGTACTCCGGGGTAGCAGATGAGCTAAGAACCTTTTCACGATTTCCTGTCCGTCGGCCATGCCGCGTTAAAAACAGGCTCGGAATGCTCATTTACAGCTCGTAAACTCCGCTTCCTCGCCTGTTTTTGCCTTGCCTGGCTCTAGTCCAAAATATCGTGAACAGGTTCTAAGCCTAAGGTTAAAGTCAACTTTAAGGTCAATAGCCGGAGGGTAAATCATGAAAATAGGTGAACTGGCCGCGCGCACCGGCCTGGCGCCCTCGCGCATCCGTTTCTATGAGGCCAGCGGGTTGATTGCCGCCCAGCGTGAGGCCAATGGCTATCGCAGTTATCCGGAGCAGGTGGTGCAGACCCTCGGGCTTATCGCCTGCGCTCAGCAATCCGGCTTCAGCCTGGAAGAGATTCGCCGGTTGCTGCCGGGCAGCGAGCAGCAGGGCTGGGCCCACGACGAGTTGCTGGCCAGCCTGCAACGCAAGGTTGGCGAAATCGAGGTCATGCAGCAGCGTCTGGCGCAGAACAAGGCGCAACTGCTGGGCATCATCGCCTCCATCGAAGGCAAACCGGAAGGCATGCAGTGCACGGAAAACGCCGAGCGAGTGCTGGCCAACCTGCGGGGAATGGGGGCTGGCCGGTAGGGTGCCGGCAAACTGCCGACACAGTCTCGAGGCGCTTGTACGCATGTCATGTTTGCCTGGTCGCCGCGACTGTAGTAAGAGTTAACCAAGGACTGAATTTATCCAGCCTTGGCCCGAGTGCCAGGACTGATTCGATGTGTTGTGGCAGAGCAGGGGGAGATGGGCGGTCTGTGCCGTTCAATGCTGCACAGACCTTTTCGCTGCACACCCTCGCAGCAACAGGCGTCACCACGGGAGATGTGTCACACAGCCTGAACCTTTGCAGTCGCAGTACCTCGAAACAACACCCCAGTAAAACGAGGAAGCCCTATGCAAGTTCAAGTTCACACGAACCAGATTGAAGGCAGTGCTCGGCTTCAGGAGTGGGTCAGCTCCGCCGTCTTGGACAAACTCGATCATTTCGACGAATTCCTCACTCGCGTGGTCGTGCATATCAGCGATGAAAACGCCCACAAGGCCGGCGCCGACGACAAACGCTGTCACATCGAAGCTCGCCCTAAAGGCCACCAACCCATCTCCGTCACCCACAAAGCCGATGAAATGGGCATCGCCGTGGATGGTGCCGTCGAGAAAATGCGTCATGCCCTGGAGCATCTGTCCGGTCGTCTTGAAACCAAGGTGGTTTCTACCGGGCGTATCGGAGAGCCTGGCGAGGTGATCCTCACCGATGCCCTGCTGGAGGAAGAATTTCTGGCCAAGCAGGAAGAGCTGGACCGCGGGTAGGTGACGATTGTCTCCCTGGCAAAGGTTTAATCCGCAATAAAAGAACCGCCCTTGTGGGCGGTTTTTTATTGTTCGGCGTGCATATATGAAACAGCGCTCTTAGTGCCTGTGTTGATTGCTTTTTCTCCTGCTCCCGTTCACGGCAGAGGGGGCTTCCGAGATCGTAAACAGGCTCTAAGGCAGCGCCACTTCACTGTCGGTCAGACAGGCCACCAGATCCGCCGCAAAGCGCGACAGTTGCTCGCGTTTGCGCACACAGACTTTCAGGTCGCGCTGGGCCCAGGACTCTTCCAGTTCGATAACAGCCAGGGGCTCGCGCGGGGCGCCATCGGCGACGCTGCTGCGCGGCACCAGACCCACACCGACACCAGCACTGACCATACGGCAAACCGCCTCAAAGCTGCGTACCTGAATACGCACTTCAAGGTGTCGACCCAGTGCAGCGGCAGCGTTCATGGTGAAGGTGTGAATGGCCGAACCTGAATGCAGCATCACGAAGGGGTAATCCAGCACCTCGGCAAAGGGCATGCTCGGCCGTTGGGCAAGCGGATGGTCGGCAGGCGCTATCAATACCAGCCGATCGGCGCGGTAGGGCAGCAGCTCGACTTCTGCACCTTCTATCGACTCGGCCACTACGCCGATTTCCACTTCGCCACGGGCAACGGCCATGACCACTTCCGGACTGGTGTGCTCCTCCAGGGAAATGCTGACCTGCGGATGGCGTTTCAAGAAGGCCGCCAGGCTGTCAGGCAGGAACGCATGGGTGGCATGGGTGTTGGCCCACAGGCTGACATGCCCGCGCACCCCTTTGGCGTAGGGCGTGAGGTCGGCATGCATCTGTTCGAGTTGGGCAAACACCTGGCGTGCATGGCGCAGCAATGCATCGCCGGCACGCGTCAGACGCACTCCGCGCGGTTCACGAATCAGCAGGGCCGTGCCAATCGATTGTTCCAGCATGCGCATGCGATGGCTGGCCGAGGAGGCAGCCAGGTGCACGCGTTCGGCGCCGCGGGTCAGGTTGCGGGCTTCGGCAATCGCCACGAAGAGGCGCAGGTCGGTCAGGTCATAGTGCATAGCGTTGGTTAAATCCGAACGATGTGTTACGAAAAATCCAATTTAATTCGAATTCTATCCCCGTAATCATTCGGATATACAAAACTCTGCAGGATTCATTCAGTCATGCCCTGGAAAGTCTGGTCAGCCGAGCGCCTGGGTATCGTGTTTGCCGTGCTGGCCGCGTTTGGTTTTTCCTTCAAGGCGATTTTCGTCAAGCTGGCTTACGCCGCCGCGCCCGTCGATGCCGTCACCCTGCTGACCCTGCGCATGAGTTTCGCCTTGCCGCTCGCCCTGTGGGCGGTGCTGTGGCTGTGCCGCAGCGCGGTGCCGCTGACGCGCAAGGACGGTGTGCTGCTGCTTGCCCTGGGGCTGCTGGGCTACTACGGGGCGAGCATCCTCGACTTCGTCGGTTTGCAGTACATCTCTGCGGCCTTGGAGCGCTTGATCCTGTTCATCTACCCGACCATGACCGTGCTGATCGGTGTGCTGGCGCTGGGCAAACGCCTGGAGAAGCGCCAGGTGGCGGCCCTGCTGCTGTCCTATGCCGGCATTGGCCTGGCGTTTGCGCATGATCTTCAGGTGGCCGGCGATGTTCATGCGGTGCTGATCGGCAGCGCTTTCGTCTTCGGCTCGGCCCTGTCCTATGCGCTATACAGCGCTGGCGCCGAGGTGGCGATTAAGCGGCTGGGCAGCATTCGTTTTGCCGCGCTGGCCATCATCGTTTCCACCTTTGCCACGCAGCTGCACTTTGTTGCTGTTCAGCCGTTTGCTGCGTTAATCCAGCCTGTTCCGGTCTATCTCTATTGCGCAGCGATGGCGATTTTTTCCACGGTATTGCCGGTGTTCTGGCAGTCGGCGGCGATTCATCACATCGGTGCCGCGCGCACGGTGCTGATCGGCACTCTGGGGCCGATCCTGACGATTTTCTTCGGCTGGCTGTTATTGGCCGAGCCGGTTTCCCTGGCGCAATTGCTGGGCGCTGGCCTGGTTCTGGCGGGGGTGCTGTTGGTCAGCCGCAGACGCTGGTATGGGCAGCCTCTAGCGCTTGCTGGGGAGGAGTTGACGGCAGGCAGCAAGCAGGCCGAAGCACTGTCGAAATCGACCTGATTTGCTGCCCTTCGACTCGTTTGCGCCTTAGTGGTTTGCGGGATGGCTGGCCCAGGTGCGCTGTCGCATGCGTAAAAAAACCTGACCGGGCAGCCCCGGTCAGGTTTCGCTTAAACGCACCAGACCACTCAGGGCCTGGCGGCTGTCATCACGCCCGGTCGAAACGATCGAGATTCATCACCTTGTCCCAGGCGGCGACGAAGTCTTTGACGAACTTCGCCGACGCATCGCTGGTGGCATAGACCTCGGCGAGCGCGCGCAACTGCGAGTTCGACCCGAAGACCAGATCGACCACCGTGCCGGTCCATTTCAGGTCGCCGCTGCTGCGGTCACGCCCTTCCAGTACGCCTTCAGTGGCCGACTTCTGCCACTTGGTGCCCATGTCGAGCAGGTTGACGAAGAAGTCATTGCTCAGGGTTTCCGGGCGTTTGCTGAACACGCCGTGCTGGGCTTGGCCAACGTTGGCGTTGAGGGCGCGCAGGCCGCCGACCAGTACGGTCATTTCCGGGGCGGTCAGGGTCAGCAACTGGGCCTTGTCGATCAGCAGTTCGGCGGCAACGCCTTCCAGGCCTTTCTGGGCATAGTTACGGAAACCATCGGCTTTGGGTTCCAGCACGGCGAACGACTCGGCATCGGTCTGCTCCGGCGTGGCGTCCGTGCGGCCTGCGGTGAAGGGCACGGTGACACTCACGCCGGCTTTCTTGGCTGCCGCTTCGACGGCGGCACAGCCGCCCAGCACGATCAGGTCGGCCAGCGAGACTTTCTTGCCGCCGGCGGCCGAAGCATTGAAGTCTTTCTGCACGGTTTCCAACGCTGCGAGAACCTTGGCCAGCTCCGCAGGTTGGTTGGCGGGCCAGTCCTTCTGCGGCGCCAGGCGAATGCGCGCACCGTTGGCCCCGCCGCGCTTGTCGCTGCCGCGGAAGGTGGAGGCCGAGGCCCAGGCCGTGCTGACCAGTTGCGAGATGGACAGGCCACTGGCGAGGATCTTGGCCTTCAGCGCGCTAATGTCTTGGGCATCGACCAGCGGATGATCCACGGCGGGAACCGGGTCTTGCCAGATCAGCACTTCCTTCGGCACCAGCTTGCCCAGGTAGCGGGTGCGCGGGCCCATGTCGCGGTGGGTGAGCTTGAACCAGGCACGGGCGAAGGCGTCGGCGAACTCCTGCGGATTCTGGTGGAAGCGTCGCGAGATCTTCTCGTAGGCCGGGTCCATACGCAGCGATAGGTCGGCGGTGGTCATCATCGGTGGGTGCTTCTTCGACGGATCATGCGCGTCGGGAATCATGTGTTCCGGCTTGCAGTTTTTCGGCGTCCACTGGTGAGCGCCGGCCGGGCTCTTGGTCAGCTCCCACTCGTAGCCGAGCAGCATGTCGAAGTAGCCCATGTCCCATTTCGTCGGGTTGGGTTTCCACGCACCTTCAATACCGCTGGTGGTGGTGTGCACGCCCTTGCCGCTACCCAGCTTGTTGATCCAGCCCAGGCCCTGTTCTTCGATACCCGCCGCTTCCGGCTCGGGGCCGACCAGGGTCGGGTCGCCTGCGCCATGGGCCTTGCCGAAGGTGTGGCCGCCGGCGACCAGCGCCACGGTTTCTTCGTCGTTCATGGCCATGCGAGCAAAGGTCTCGCGCACGTCGCGGCCGGATGCCACGGGGTCGGGGTTGCCGTCCGGGCCTTCGGGGTTGACGTAGATCAGACCCATCTGCACGGCAGCCAGCGGATTGGCCAGGTTGCGATCACCGGAATAGCGGCTGTTGGGTTTGTCGCTGGTGGCCAGCCATTCGGTCTCGGCACCCCAGTTGATGTCTTCTTCCGGTGCCCAGATGTCGCTGCGCCCACCGCCGAAGCCGAAGGTCTTGAAGCCCATTGACTCTAGCGCGACGTTGCCGGCCAGGACCAGCAGGTCGGCCCAGGACAGTTTGCGCCCGTACTTCTGCTTGATTGGCCACAGCAGGCGACGAGCCTTGTCCAGGTTGCCGTTGTCCGGCCAGCTGTTCAGCGGGGCGAAGCGCTGGTTGCCGGTGCCGGCGCCACCACGGCCGTCGGCGATTCGATAGGTGCCGGCGGCGTGCCAGGTCATGCGGATCATCAGGCCGCCATAATGGCCCCAGTCGGCAGGCCACCAGTCCTGGGAGTTGGTCATAAGGGCGGTGAGGTCCTTGACCACGGCATCCAGGTCGAGCGTCTTGAATTCTTCGGCGTAGTTGAAGTCCGCGTCCATCGGATCAGACAGGGATGAGTGCTGGTGGAGGATTTTCAGGTTCAGTTGATTGGGCCACCAGTCGGCATTCGACTGGCTACCTGCGGTGGTGTGGCTACCGGCAGCACCACCCGAAAATGGGCACTTGGCATCGTTTGACATGGGGTCGTTCCTTTGTGTGATTTGCACCTGACTACCCGAAAGAGTCTTGACCCTGCATGCCGAGCCAGCAAATAGGTTTTAGGTATGGAACCGATAGTGCTCAGGAAATCTGAGGCTCATGGGTAGCGTCAGTATTCAAGAAAGGCGTTGCAGGCTTGTAGCGTAGACGTCCGTATTGGAACAGGCGGACTGATTGCCTGCAGCCGCCCAGGTGCCCGCCGAACGGAGCAGGGCCCCGGGCGAGAAGACGGGCAGGAAAACGACAGTTTTACACTGTCGCGTCCGAGTGGCACTCAATGCGGTCACGACCGCTACGCTTGGCTCGGTACAGCGCTATATCGCTGCGCGACAGGGCCGCTTCAGGAGTCATATCGCTGGCATTGAGCGCGGTCAGGCCTACGCTGACGGCCAGATAAATCTGCTCATCGGCGTGCAGCAGCGGCGAGCTGGCCAGCTCGCTGCGAATACGCTCGCCAAAGCATATGGCCTGGGCAATGTCGGTATCGCTGAGTAGCACGGCGAACTCTTCGCCGCCCATCCGGCCGGCAACGTCGGTCTTGCGCAGCTGTTCGTTGAGGATCGCCGCGAAATGCCGCAGCGCCTGGTCGCCCACCGAGTGGCCCCAGCGATCATTGATGTCCTTGAAGTGGTCCAGGTCGAACATCAGCAGCGTTGCGCAGTGCCCGGCGGTGCGTTGCACCCGCGCCAACTCGGTTTCGAGCTGCAGCATAAAGCTGCGGCGGTTGCGCAGCTGGGTCAGGAAGTCGGTGGTGGCGAATTCCTGCAGTTCGGCTTCGATCAGTTTGTGCCCGGTAATGTCGGCAATGAAGCCGTGCCAGAGCACGCTGCCGTCTTCCAGTGACCTGGGGCAGGCACTCCCCTGGCGCCAGAAGGTGCCTTGTTGTGGCAATTGCACCCGGTACTCCAGGTGCCAGGGCGTCAGATGCCTTGCGGAGTGGTCCAGTGTGGCGAGGTACAGCGCCCGATCATCCGGGTGAATGATTTCGTGCAGCACGTCCGGGTTGTCCAGCAGTTGTTCGGCAGTGAGTCCGTAGATTGTCTGCACACCGCCGCTGGCATAGGTAAAGCAGGAGCTGCCATCCGGCTGGCGGTGGTACTGAAAGGCCATGCCGGGGATTTCGTTGGTCAGATCGGTCATCAGTGTGGCGGTCTGCTGGACTTGCTCCGACATGGCGCGCATGGCGCTTATATCAGTGGTCGTGCCGATCATGCGCAATGGCTCGCCGGCCGCCGTGTGCTCGATCACCTTGCCACGGCTGCAAACCCACTTGTAGCTACCGTTACGGCAAAGCAAGCGATGCTCGACTTCGTAGGTTTCGGTGCGCTGCTCGAAGTGCGCCTGGATGCTGGCCTGGACATAGGGCAGATCGTCCGGGTGCACACGCGCGTAGCTGTCCTCGATGCTGTTGCTGATTTCGTCTTCGGCATAGCCCAGCAGGGCTTTCCAACCTGTGGAGTAGTGAATCTCCCCGCTGGCTACATTGCGATCCCAGATGCCGGTTCCGCTACCGGCAATGGCCAGGGCCATGCGTCGTTCGTTCTCGCGCAGCAGATCCAGCTCGCGTTGCCAATGTGCGTCGGCGGCTTCACGGGTAAGCAGTTGCGCTGCCAGTTGAGCAAGCTCGTGCAGCACCTGTTGCTGGGTCATGTTCAGCTCGTGGGGTTGGTCGTGCAGCAAATAGAGGATGCCAAGCACATCACCGGCCGGTGCCCGTAGTGGGTAGGCTGCCAGGAAACGCAGATGGGGCGCGGCATCCAGCAGATTCAGGTCGCGCAAGCGCTCATCGCGCTGGATATCGGGCACCACTAACAGTGAGTCGGTACAACGCCAAGGGGCTTCGAAATGACTGACGGCCTTGCCAAGTGCCGCACCCGCGCAGGTGCGTATCCGTGGCTGATCCTCGGCGCCGGCAATCACCAGTGCCGACATGACACCGACATGTTGCCTGGCCAGACGGACCAGCCCATCGAATAGTTCATCGTTGGCGCTGGTGGGTGCGCTGACAGAATTCAATGATTGCATTGGGACCATGCTTCGCCGGGATTGAAAGACGCCGCCCGACAGGTTCGGCCATTCAGTTTGCAGTTTAGCCATACTGGCGAGCTGCCGTCATATCTCACTGTGCCTGTGGCCGATAGCGCCACCCATTGCCTGTCCACATGCGCTCACTTGGCATGCGCTAATCAGCGTCTATCCAGATTGTGATAAAGCTCGTTTTCCTGGGCGAAGTGCATGGCCAGAACGGTATCCAGACGTTGCAGTACCGCCTGGATGTCTTCCAGAGCCAGCGCTGTGCTGCTGGCGGCGAAGTCCGTATTCATGTGCGACAGCAATTTGACCAGGCGGAAGATCTCGCGGTGGGTATGGCTCATCGCTGCCAGCGGGTCATCGCCTTTGAGGTGTTGGGCCAGCAGAGGGTAGAGTTCGCGCTCGTCGTTCTGCTCATGGGGCACCAGTTTCTCTTCCAGCAGCAGAACCAGGCTGTTCAATTCTGCGCGGGCCTGCTCGGGTGTCTGCCTGGGTAATTGCCGGGCCAGGGTCCGCAGTGCTTCCAGGAGCAGACCAAGATCGTCGTGTTCGCGCTTCAGGCGGTCGATGTGCTCGCCCTGCAGCGATTGGCTGGCATTGCTGTGCAAGCCGCCGCTGAGGGCGCGCAGGGCATTGAAGATGACGGCTACGTCGATGCCTTCCTGCAGAATGGCCCCGGCCAGCGGCGGCAGGTAGCCAAAGGCGGCCAGGAACATGGCCAGTAACGACAGGCCCATGCCGGCCAGCACGCCCTGGCGGGCAATCCGTTGTGAACGCCGGGCAATCTGCAGGGCTTCGGCCACACGGTCGAGGCGATCGACCAGCAAGACCACGCCGGCGGCCTCGGAAGAGGCCGTAGCGCCACTGGCGCCGAGGGCCACGCCGACGTCCGCCGCCGCCAGAGCCGGGGCATCATTGATGCCGTCGCCGACCATCAGGGTCCTGCCCTGGGCGCGCCCTTGCAGCACGGCGGCAACCTTGGCGGCCGGATCCAGTTCGGCGCGTACTTCATCGACGCCTGCGGCGAGGCCGATCATCTGCGCGGTTTCGTTCCGGTCTCCGGTGAGCATGATGATCCGCTCGATGCCTGCGCGGCGCAGCAGGCGCAGGGCGTGGGGGGACTCCATACGCAGCGGGTCAGAAAACAGTACGGCACCGGCGAGTGCCTGATCCACGCCGATAAAACTGCCGCCCGCTGCCTGGTAGTCCATACGCCTCAGCACGGCCTGTGCCCAGGTATCGGTTTCGGCCTGCGGGCTGACGAATTCCAGGGCGCCAATGCGCACGGCATGGCCGTCGACCTGACCGTACAGGCCTGCGCCGGGTTGCTCGCTGATCTGTTGCGGCGTACTGAGGGGGCTGGCGCTTTGTTGCGCCGCCTGGACGATCGCCGCCGAGATTGGATGGGGCGACGCCTGGGCCAGTGAGCCGGCCAGGTGCAACAGTTGCTCTTTGTTCTGGCTGCCGGCGCTTTCCACGGACTGGATGCGTGCATGGCCGGTGGTCAGCGTGCCGGTCTTGTCGAGAAAGAGGATCTGCGCCGCGGCGAGTGCTTCGAGGGTCGCCCCGTCCTTGACCAGGATGCCCCGCTGGGCGCAGCGGGAAATGCCGGCCATGATGGCAATCGGTACTGCCAGGATCAGTGGGCAAGGCGTGGCGACCACCAGCACGGCGAGAGCACGAATCGGGTCGCCACTGAGCAGCCAGGCCGTGCCGGCAATCAGCAGAGTCAGCGGCACCAGAGCCAGGGCATAGTGGTCGGCCATGCGCATGAAGGGCGCGCGTGACTGGCGCGCGGCCTCGGCCATACGCACGATGCCGGCGTAGGTGCTGTGTTGGACGGTGCGACTGGCGCGCAGCTCGAACGGGGCGCCGACATTGACTCCGCCGCTGCGCAGAGTGGCGCCACTGCTATGGCTCACCGGTAAGGACTCACCCGTGAGCGCGGACTCATCGACGCTCGCCGCGGCGCTGAGCAGTTCGCCATCGACGGCAATCACCTCGCCCATGCGCAGCAGCAGACGATCACCGACCGCCACCTGTTCAACCGGGATCTGTTCCAGCTGACCGTCATGCAGGCGCCAGGCGAAGCGCGGAGCACGGTTGATCAGGCGCTGCAGTTCGTGTTCAGCGCGCTGCGCGGTGAAGTATTCGAGGGTTCTGCCACTGGCCAGCATGACCGCGATAACCGATGCCACCAGCGCTTGCCCGAGCAGTATTGCGCCCAGGATCGACAGCAGGGCGATCAGATCCACGCCCAGTTCGCGGCGCAACAGGCGCAGGATGATTTCGACCAACAACACACCCGCGACGAGCAGTGCGCTGCCACTCCACAGTTGCCTGGCCAGGTCTGTGAAGCCGAGCAAATGGGCGCTGCCGCCCGCCAGCAAGGCGAGCACCGTCAGACCCAGCAGCAGGGGATTGAGTCGACCCTTGTTCATCCGTTGGCCGCCTGGTGGTTGAGCATGCCGAGTTTCCTAGTGCCGCTGTAGCAGCCTGGCCGATGCCGGTTCGCTTGTTCACAGCGTAGGTGGCTTTGCGCCTGTCAGGGCTGGCCGGAGTGCATTCGCTGTCCTGGCAGATCAATAGCAGCCTGGCGGCACCGTTTCGCTATCAATCATCGCCTTAGATTGTTTAGCGAATGAATAACTGAATGTGTAAAAAATTCGATTTAACCAACGCTAGCCGGCGTGCGAGTCTCCTTGTTCATGAGCTCCCCGATCCGTCTTGCATGCCGTTTTTCCCGCTTGGGTCTGTTCAAGGCCGAGGCCCGGCTCGGTGCTGATCGGGCCAGCCCGCAGCTGCCTGAAGTTCTTGCCTTCTGGGCCCTCTGGCATTGCCGTCATGCGCGCCCACCGGATGGTTTGCACCTAGCGTGCTGAGCCAGGTGGCTGCGTCATGCTTTTAGCCTCGATGGCCAGCCCATATCCGGCCGCTCCCGGATTGTATCCGGACTACTGATTGACCCCATTCCCAGATTAGCGGGTGCGTACGGCGCACCTGTGACAACAAGGACCACCGCATGAACGCCGCCATCCAACCTGTGATTCCCGCCGCCGAGCGTTGCAAGTCGTACTACACCGCCACGCTCAACGAGGAGACCGACTACCCGACCCTGCAGGGCCAGGTCAGCGTCGATGTGGTGATCATCGGTGGCGGTTTCACCGGCGTGGCCAGTGCCGTGGAGCTGGCTGAGCGCGGCCTCAAGGTGGCGATTGTCGAATCGCACAAGATCGGCTGGGGCGCCACCGGGCGCAACGGCGGCCAGGTCACCGGCAGTTTGTCCGGCGATGCGGCGATGACCAAGCAGATGCGCAATAAGCTCGGCGACGAAGTCGACGATTTCATCTGGCACCTGCGCTGGCGCGGTCACGAAATCATCAAGAGCCGAGTCGAGAAGTACGGCATCCAGTGCGACCTGCGCCACGGTCACCTGCATGCGGCGATGAAACCGGTGCACATGAGCGAGCTGGAGAGCACCTACGCCGAAGCTCAGCGCCGCGGCATGGGCGATGCGGTCACCCTGCTCGACGCCGCTGGCGTGCGCGCGCACCTGGGCAGCGACCTGTACCTGGGCGCGCTGAAGAACACCCGCAACATGCACCTGCACCCGCTCAACCTGTGCATCGGCGAGGCCAAGGCCGCCGCGAGTCTGGGTGCGCTGATCTTCGAGCACTCCGAGGTGCTGGAAATCGTCCATGGCGCCAACCCGGCGGTGATTACTGCCAAGGGCCGCATCGACGCCAAGCAGGTGCTGCTGGCTGGCGACGTGTACCACAAGCTGGAACCCAAGCAGCTCAAGGGCAAGATCTTCCCGGCCATGGGCGGCATCGTCACCACCAAGCCGCTGGGCGAGCTGGCCAAGGAGCTCAACCCGCAGAACCTGGCGGTGTACGACTGCCGCTTCGTGCTCGACTACTACCGCATGACTGCCGATGGTCGCCTGCTGTTCGGTGGTGGCGCCAACTACTCCGGGCGTGACTCGCGCGATATCGCCGGTGAACTGCGCCCGTGCATCGAGCGCACCTTCCCGCAGCTCAAGGGCGTCAACATCGAGTTCCAGTGGAGCTGCGCCATGGGTATCGTGATGAACCGCATCCCGCAGCTGGGCAAGCTGTCGGACAACGTCTGGTACTGCCAGGGTTACTCCGGCCACGGCATCGCTACTACCCACATCATGGGCGAGATCATGGCCAAGGCCTTGACTGGCAACCTCGGTCAGTTCGACACCTTCGCCAGCTGCAAGCACATCAAGGTGCCGCTGGGTGACGTGTTCGGCAACCCGATGCTGGCCGTGGGCATGTGGTACTACGGGCTGCTGGAAAAGCTGCGCTGAGGGGTAATGTTTTTCTTTGGCGGCAATCCTGTCGGAGATTGCCCGCCGTCTTCGACGGAGCGCGGTCGCGCCGCAAGCTTCGTAGGAGCCAGCTTGCTGGCGATGCTTTTGACCTGCCTGGATCGCCAGCAAGCTGGCTCCTACGCTCTGGGCGCTTTACTGGCCCGTAAGTCTCTCAGATAAACAGCTAGCATTCAGGCCTGGCTGGTCATCGGCAGCAGGCCCTTGCTGCGCACCAGGGCATCGAATTCGGCAACCGGTAGCGGCCGGCTGAACAGGTAGCCCTGGACTTCCTGGCAGCCCATCAGTGTCAGCTGTTGCAGCTGCTCGCTGGTTTCCACGCCTTCGGCGATGGCCAGCATGCCCAGGCCGTGGGTCATGCCGATAATCGCCTGGACGATGCGCTGGTCGCTGCCGTCGCCCCAGCTGTCGATAACCGCAACTGGTCGGTCCGTGGTTTTCATCAGCTCATGGCCTGCTAGAGAGCGCCGAGCATTTCAGCAAGGTTGTGATCCGTCTCGATCAAGCGCAATGACCAGCGCGTTGCAGTTAAGCAATGAAAACACCGTTACCGACGAGGCTCGGTAACGGTGTCTTGTTTGGCTAGGTTGTAGGCGTCAGGTCTGATGTCAGGCGCGGCGGCTGTTATCCAGGGTGCGTTCGCTGCCGTTCTCGGCCAGTTCGGCACTGTGCTCCAGGCGCTGCTTGTGGCTGT